>JAYUEE010000054.1:0-92627 GCA_043739405.1 Mucilaginibacter sp.
GGTCGGTATTAGGATCTGTACCGATAACCTTTGCGGTAAAATGACGGTGGTCATTGGTAACTACTTCAACTTTCGCAGCTTTTTCAACCACGTGGTTATTGGTAACAATATAACCATCGGGAGAAATGATCACACCCGAACCTGAAGCCATTTGCGGGCCCTGGGGAGCCATACGCTGGCCGAACATATCGCCAAATAATTGCTGCATCTGGTCTTGCCCGGCATTATCCTGTGCGGCATACGTGGTACGGATATAAACCACAGCCGGGGTTACTTCGGCAGCAGCCACGGTAAGGTCAACTTCGCCGGCTGATGATACATTGGATGGTGGTAAGGGGTTGTTTGCAAAATAAACTTTTTGCTTTTCATCCAGGCTCATGTTGTTTGCATACTTAGTTTCGATCACTTTGTATGCGCTTAGAGCTAATGCACCGCCAAGGAAGGCGGTCAAAACTGTTAAACCAAACTTTTTCATTTTCTCTTATCTGTTTTTTAATGGTAATGAAGCTATCATGAGTTAAGCTATGTTTGTTTTTTAGCGGCAACTCATGATGGTTTCATGTTAATATTCACTTTTCTTTTACTATGTTTAATTTATTACACTTAGCAGTGTCAAATTTAATACCATATAGACGTTATAATCAATGGTTAGTTATGGGTAAATTTGTTAAATTTTGTTAAATTGTTTGGAGACAGAGTCCGAAATTTGTTGGAAGGCCTCGTTTCAATCAAATATCAATATACGTAATAAACAAGATAAGTGAATATTAAGTTTTATAAATACCAGGGTGCAGGTAACGATTTTATTTTGGTCGATAACCGCAAAAATGCTGTAAATCATCAAGATCCGCAGCTTATTGCCCGTTTATGCGACCGCAGGTTTGGCATTGGTGGCGATGGTATCATGTTTTTGCAGGAAAAAGCCGGGTACGATTTTGAGATGGTTTATTACAATGCCGACGGCCAGCCGAGCAGCATGTGCGGCAATGGCGGACGTTGTATTGTAGCGTTTGCCAAATACCTGGGAATTATTGACAGTGAAACTGATTTTTTGGCAGTCGACGGTCTGCATCATGCAAAAATTTCAGCATCGGGCGATTGGGTAAGCTTGCAAATGATCGATGTAAACGAGATCAGCAGGGATGGCGAAGCTTATGTTTTGAACACAGGCTCGCCCCACTATATTAAAATGGCTACCGGATTAAAGGACAAAGATGTTTACGAGGAAGGGTATGCGATAAGAAATAATTCAACTTACAAAGCCAAAGGCATCAATGTAAATTTTGTTGAACCTAATTTGGATGGGTATTTTGTGCGCACCTTTGAACGTGGCGTTGAAGACGAGACCTACGCCTGTGGTACGGGTGTTACTGCAGTGGCGCTGGCCATGGCAAAGCGCAACAACCAAACCGGCAAATTAAATACACCGATCAAAACCTTGGGCGGTGATCTGAATATCCGGTTTGAAACAGACGGAACGCATTATAGCCATATTTTTTTGGAAGGGCCTGCTGTGAAGGTTTTTGAGGGGGAAGTGGAAATATCTTAAATGTTTACTACCATGTCCTTCAAGCGAATTGAATTAATCCAGGGCGATATTACCAAAATACAAGTTGACGCAATAGTCAATGCAGCTAATACCTCACTGCTTGGCGGTGGTGGTGTCGACGGTGCCATTCACCGGGCCGGCGGGAAAGCGATACTTGAGGGATGCATTCAAATAAGGAATAAGCAAGGGGGCTGTGCAGTGGGAGAAGCTGTGATAACTACTGCCGGTGATATGCCTGCTAAATTTGTTATCCACACAGTAGGTCCGGTTTGGAATACGAGTTCCTCAGAAAAAGCGATCATATTACTGGCTAAAGCCTACCACAACAGCCTGAAACAGGCTGTCGAGAATAATGTAAAAACCATTGCTTTTCCAAATATTAGCACAGGCATCTATCATTTCCCAAAAGACACAGCGGCTGAAATAGCCATACGTACGGTTGATGATTTTCTCTCGATCAATAACCAGATTGAAAAAGTAATATTTGTCTGCTTTGACGAGGAGAATTATTCCATCTATGAGGATCATTTAATGGTGTAATCGCCAAGCACACACTGTTAACAATTATTTAATCCCAATCCCTTTTAATTACTAAGAAAACTGATTAGGTTTGAATTTTTTTGTTGATGTAGTTTTTCTTTATTTTTTCAATAAGGGATGTTACGCGTCGACAGTTCAAAACCATGCCAGATCATTTATGCTATTTGTAAGCATGAATACCTGTCGTATGTAATTGAACCGCACATCGTTCAGCTAAATCCCAACGGCGAGTTTTCCCTTACCTACCAGCGCCTTTTCTCCAATACAGCAAAAGAATTCAGCCAGTACCTGGATGAAACCGATTTCAGATTAGTTAAAATACTGGAGGAGATGGAGCAGGGGAACGTGATCAAAAAGTTCTATAAAAAGCCCATACGCCCCTTTGAGTTTTTTAGCAAGATATTTAACGAACAACTATTTGATACCATACGTCCGAAGATAGAAAAGCGCATGGCGGAAGCCCTGACCTTGTTACCGGGCAAACAGATATTTGTGATGAGCAAGGAGGGTTACCCGGCCGAACGCAAAGTACAAATTGCTGCAGAGCCAGCCACAGTACTCTTCCATTTCAGGCGGGATGATACCGAGATCAGGTATTTTCCGACCATCAAATATCACGGCATGCGCATCGAGTTCATGTTTAAAAATGCCGAGGTCATTTGCAACCACCCGGCATGGATGCTGCTTGATGATACTCTGTATTATTTTGACCGCGATGTGGAGGGTAAAAAGTTGGTGCCGTTTTTAAACAAGCGTTATATCGCTATACCGCGTTCATCCGAAGTATCATACTTTGAAAAATTCGTGGTGCCCCTTATTGAAAAACATAACGTATACGCTGAAGGATTTACCATCAATACCGAAAAATACGATGCCACACCCATTTTAAAACCCATTTATGTAGATGGTGGTACATCACAGTTGCAGCTTTGCTTCCGGTACGCGGGTTATATTTTCCCTTATGGTGATGGCAGGCATGTATCTGTGCGGATGGACCGCAATGGGGATGAATACACTTTTCACCGCATCAGACGCTCCTTAGCCTGGGAAAAAAACAAGCTGACACTTTTGGAAGAACTGGGACTTCGCACGGTATCCTCATTGTTTCAAAATCTTGAAGTTTCCGGAACTAATGAGGATGAGGACCTTTCGCTATCCGTATTTGAGTGGCTTAATCAGCATCATGATCAGCTACTTGAAGCCGGCTTCGAAATTGAGCAACCCGAAGGTCAAAAACGTTATTTGTTCGGTAGCAGCAAAATAGATGTGGAGGTAAAAGAAAATAACGACTGGTTCGACATTTATGCGGTAGTTTATTTTGGGCCGTACAAAATTCCTTTCATCCAGCTAAAAAATCATATCCTAAATCATAAAAAAGAATTCACATTACCTAATGGCGAAATTGCTGTGATACCTGAAAAATGGTTTTCGCAATATGGTAACCTGCTCCACTTTTCGGAAGGCGGGCAGGAATTAAAACTGCGCAGGCATCATATCGGTTTGGTGAATGAACTGGCAGAAGGCGAGCTGGCTGGGGTCACCATGAACCGCAAGCTGCAAAAACTGAGCGAGTTTGAGGATATGGGCGAGATTGCCATGCCTCAACATTTTAAGGGCCACCTGCGGCCATATCAAAAGGCTGGGTTCGACTGGTTCCATTTTTTGCAGCAATACCATTTCGGTGGATGCCTCGCAGATGACATGGGATTAGGTAAAACGATCCAAACCCTCGCGTTGCTGCAAAAGCATAAGGAGGATACGGAGGCGGCCGGGAGCAAATGCACCTCGCTGATCATCATGCCAACCTCGCTGATATATAACTGGCTGAACGAGGCTAAAAAGTTTACACCCAAGCTGCGGATGATGGTACATACCGGTACGTTCCGGTATAAATCGCCTGAAGTGTTTACCAATTACGATGTGGTAATAACTACATACGGAATAACACGTATCGATATTGACCTGCTTACTGGCTACTTTTTCGACTACATTATTTTGGATGAGAGCCAGAATATCAAAAACCCTTCGTCAAAATCGTACCAGGCGGTTAAGCAGCTTAAATCACGACATAAACTGATACTGAGCGGTACGCCGGTTGAAAATTCGGTGAATGACTTATGGACACAGATGTCGTTCATCAATCCTGGATTATTAGGTACCCAGCAGTTCTTTCTGAACGAGTTTGTGACGCCTATTGAGAAAAAGAAGGACGAGGAAAAGGCACGCCGCTTGCAGGCATTGATAAAACCATTTGTACTTCGTCGAACCAAAGAGCAGGTAGCTACAGAATTGCCTCCGAAAACGGAAAACCTGTTCTACTGCAAAATGAGCGATGAGCAAGCGACTGTGTACGAAAAGGTAAAATCGGAATACCGCAACGAACTTTTGAGAAGTTTGGAAGATGGTACATTCGCGCAAACGCAGATACAGGTGTTACAGGGATTGATCAAGCTTCGACAGATCGCCAATCACCCGTCGATGATCGATGAAGAGTACGAAGGAGATTCCGGTAAATTTGAGAACGTGGTTCACACTTTATCCAACGTGTTGGATGGCGGGCATAAAGTTTTGATATTTTCGCAATTTGTAAAACAGCTAAATATCTATCGTAATCATTTTGACATCGAGGGTATTCCTTATGTTTACCTGGACGGCAGTACGCAAAACCGTGGCGATGTGGTGAAGCAGTTCCAGGAAGATGAAAAGACAAGGGTGTTCCTCATTTCGATAAAAGCCGGCGGTGTGGGGTTAAACCTTACTGAAGCCGATTATGTTTTCATTCTCGATCCGTGGTGGAACCCCGCTGTGGAGCAGCAAGCGATCGACCGCACGCACCGCATCGGGCAAACCAAAAATGTGTTCATCTATAAGTTCATTACAAAAGACTCTGTCGAGGAAAAAATACTGGCCCTGCAACAGCGCAAGCTTAAAGTGGCGCAATCGCTCATTACTACGGAAGAAAGCTTTATCAAATCGCTTTCGGCAGATGATATCAGGGAGATACTGCGTTAGGTTTCAAACATGATAAAGAATTTACCAGCTACAAATATTATCGTGGTCGCAATACCTATGAAGAAAATATTTCTGCCATGTTTTCTATCATTATCGCTGTATTCATATACTCTTTCACCATCCGGCAATGTTTTTTTGCCGCTGGCCAGGTACCAGCCGATAAATATCCCTAATACACCACCTGCAAATGCGCAGATATAGCCAATAACTATCCACAGGGTTTGCGGTTTATCAGGTGCTCTTAGTTCTTCTACCCTTTTCTCTTCAATAACGGCCAATTCCTTATCGTCGATAATTACACCTCTTTCAGCAAGCAGTTTTCGGGCAAGCACGACGTCAAATGGGCTCCACTCGTCAGCTTTGGTTACTACTTCTCTCAATTCATCATTCGTAAAACTAAAAAGGTAATAGTCTTTATCAATTTCAGACACATTTTTAATTTCCTCCTCCTGCAAAATTTTGTTTACACGTTCAAAGTCCTCACTTTTTATCTTAACAGCATAATAAATGGATTCCTTGCTCATTACAAGTGAAGGGTCAAAACCGGATGCTTCTTCCTGTACATAGTATTCAATATTATGATCCTTAAGCGTTTCAGAAAGCTCATTTGCTAAGGCAGCATCATCAAATTTTTGATAGGTTATAAATTCAGGTTCCATAAGCAACGGTTAGGGTGTTTTGCTGGTATAATATTAAACAAATTACTGTAATATTGGTTGTTCAAACACTCATTCAACCGCAGTTTATTAAATCCTAAAAATACAATCATTATGAAAAAATTGTTCCTTTTAATCTTATTGGCTTGCTGCAGTGTAATCGCATTTAGCCAGAGCAAGATGGCCTGTTGTGCTAAGCCTTCAGCCACACAAAAATTTGCTATGCTGGCATCGGATAAAAAATTCGTTATGTCGCATGCCAATCCAAAACCCTACCACTATAAAAGCGCCATTGGCCAATCTATCATCTATAAGACAGCTGATGGAAAAACAGCCGATGCTTTTGAAATGGTGGCTAAAACTCCAACCGACAACTGGATTTTGGTAATCCACGAATGGTGGGGACTAAACGATTTCGTAAAACACGAATCGGAAAAACTATACAACGACCTGGGCAATGTAAATGTCCTCGACCTGGACCTGTACGATGGAAAAGTAGCCACCACACGTGAAGATGCCGGTAAATTTATGCAGGCTGTTAAGGACGACCGCGCCCAGGCTATTATTAATGGAGCGATCGATTATATTGGCCCTAAGGCACATATTGCTACCATTGGCTGGTGCTTTGGCGGTGGCTGGAGTTTGCAGGCCAGTTTACTGGCAGGCCAGCAGGATGTAGCCTGTGTGATGTACTACGGTATGCCCGAACAGGATGTAAACAAGCTGAAAACGTTGCATGCTGATGTATTGGGGAACTTTGCCAACAAGGATGGCTGGATTAACCCCAAAGTAGTTGGCCAGTTTGCTGATAATATGAAGGCAGCGGGTAAGAAACTATACCTGCACCAGTATGATGCTGATCATGGTTTTGCCAACCCAAGCAATCCGATTTACGATAGCCAGGCCACCAAGGATGCTTACGCAAATACGGTAGCATTTTTAAAACCGAGGTTGAAGTAGTTTGTTGGCTTATAGTTCACGGATCATAGTTCATAGTAAAAGGTAATTCATTTTACTTTCCCTGCTATGAACTATGAACCATCAACCATGAACTTTTCGTAACATTGCACAAATTTTACCTGTTGACAGCTTCTGCCAAAAAACTGCTCTCGTACCTGCTAAAAGCTGCAATACTGGTTTTGGCCTTTATCTTCATTTATCATCGCATAAACAGCAATGATAACTTAAAGCGGTTTGCAACCCTGATGAGGGGCATCGATCATACACGCGCAATTATTATCATGTCGTTTGTGGTGCTGCTTATGCTTGTAAATTGGGTTACTGAAGCATTTAAATGGAAATACATCACCCGAGACCTGGTCCGCGTAACATCGTGGCAGGCTGTTGAAGCTGTATTTTGCGGGCTCACCTGGGCCATATTTACACCGAACAGGTTGGGCGAATACGGCGGCAGGGTAATGTTTCTGCCAAACCGGAAGCGTATTCACGGTATGTTTGTAATGGCTATCGGCTCGTTCGGGCAAAATGTGATCACCAATGTCGTGGGATTGATCGCCCTGATATGGTTTACATTCACATATCTTCATATTAACATCGCTATATCGCTTGCTTTATCACTGGCTGCGATTGGTTTTATGGCCCTGATGCTCGTATTTTATTTCAACATTGGCTGGCTGGTTACACTGCTCAACAGGATAAGCTTTCTTAAAAAATACCATCGCTTTTTTGATATCATAGGGAAATACAAGACAGCCGAATTACTCAACATCATGTGGTTTTGCCTTACGCGTTTTTTTGTGTTCTCATTTCAATATTACCTGGTTATCCACTTGCTGTTACCGGATATGCCGGTTTTCCCGATGATGATGATGATTTTTAACATGTTTTTCATCCAGTCGGCCCTGCCATCGCTTGATCTGCTGGATGCAGGCGTGCGAAGCATGACCGCCTCGGTCTTTTTTGCGTATATTACCGATCAAAATATAGCCGTTATGGCCGCCGTTTCGTCCATATGGTTTATCAATTTGATCTTCCCGGCTATTTTAGGATCGGTATTCGTTTTAAAACTCAAATTCTTTGATCGTACTGCATAGTTGTATATCGTTATTCCTAACGGGCATATATCTCTTCCTCGTAGCCTATTTTATTAAGGGATGGGCAAGCCTTAAGCAACCCAATGTCCACACAGGGGTTTTTCGTACCAAAGTAACAGTAATGATCGCTGCGCGTAATGAAGCGACGAATATCCATAAAACCATCAATGACCTTTTGGCCCAGGATTATCCCAAAGAATTAACGGAGATGATCATCGTGGACGACCATTCTAGCGACAGGACAGCCGAAATTATTTCCAGTTATGCTGATCGAGGAGTTAAATTACTCCAATTGAATGAAGATAAACCCCTTAATTCCTACAAGAAAAAGGCACTCGCGACAGCTATTGGCTTATCTACGGGTGAGCTGATGGTTGCTACTGACGCGGATTGCCGCATGAGCAGCCGGTGGCTATCAGCTATTGTGGGGTATTACGAGGATAATGATTTGGTTATGATATCGTCGCCGGTTGCGTATTTTGAAGAACGTAGCTTATTTGAGTACTTGCAGGCGCTGGAGTTTTCGTACCTTATTGGAATAGGGGCAGCATTTATCGGGAACAAAAGGGCATCAACGTGTAATGGCGCAAACCTGGCTTATCGCAAAGATGTATTTTACGAAGTGGGTGGTTTTAAAGGTATTGATGACCTGGCATCTGGTGATGATGAATTATTGTTGCAAAAAGTTGCTGTGCGTTACCCCGGCAGGATAGGGTTTTTAAAAGAACGTGAAGCCATTGTTTACACACATGCAAAACATACGCTGAAACAGTTCCTGCAGCAACGGCGACGCTGGGCCTCCAAGTCAACCCATTATAAAGATAAGCGGATAGTAGCACTGGCGGTTTGTATTTGGCTGTTCAACCTCTCGCTGCTGGTAAATGCCGGGCTGGGTTTTTATAATATTTACTTTTTTAAGCTATTTGCCCTTCAGTTTTTGTTAAAGTATCTTTTTGAGGTGGCATTTCTGCTGCCGATAACTTCATTTTTTAAACGCCCGGGCCTTGTTGCTCTGCTTATATTACTCATCCCTGTTCACATCATTTATTTTGTGTACATCGGGTTGATCGGGAACACACGAAAATACGAGTGGAAGGGCCGCACGGTTCGATAATACTTTGTTTTTGCCTTAAAATAAGCGATATTTAGCCAAACTGATCTGTTTAAAAACTTGGCTGAACTAACCCCATCGCAACGCACCTGGAAAGCATTTAAGCGTAATAAAATTGCTGTTGCGGCGCTGGTATTTATCTTACTGTCTGTATTCATTGCGATACTGGGTTACCTGGTTATGCCCGATTCAACGCCTTTTGCAAACAGGATGACCATACAACTTGGCATCAAAAAGCCCGGCGCTGAATTTACTATGCTTCGCATTCGCAAAAGCGAACCGGTGGATACTGTAAACATCTTTACTAAAATGCTTTTTGGACAGCCTGCATTTTATAAAGATATACCTATAACCGGCTACCATTTTGATAAAGACTCTATTTATGTCGACCAATATGTTGGTGATGAAGACAAGTCGATAAAAACTTCATTTAGCCTGTTTGAAGTCGTATATGGGCAAAAATTTGAAGAATTTGCCAATAAGCGAATGGATAAAAGCCCATTAGTGGGTTCGACATGGATAAATTATAAGGATTTAAAGAATCAAATCATTTCACATCAAATCATCAAACGGAAATTCTGGCTGGGTACCGACGTTTACGGTCGGGATTTGCTAAGCCGATTGATATTGGGGGCGCGGGTATCATTAGCTGTTGGGTTGGTGGCGGTAATTATAAGTTTGCTGCTCGGAATCACTATCGGCTCAATTGCGGGCTATTTTGGCGGATGGATAGATGCTTCCTTAAGCTGGGTGATGAATATATTATGGGCGCTGCCGGCTTTGCTGCTGGTGATCGCCATTTCATTTGCCTTGGGCAAGGGATTGTGGCAGATATTTATAGCTGTGGGGCTTTCCATGTGGGTTGAGGTGGCCCGGCTGGTGCGCGGGCAGGTTTTAAGCCTGAAGAATACTGAATTTATTGAAGCCGCGCGGTCCATGGGGTTTAATAATGCGCGTATTATTCGAAGACACATTTTACCCAATATCATCGGGCCGATTTTAGTGCTCGCGTCGTCCAATTTTGCGTCTGCTATATTACTCGAGGCTGGCTTGAGTTTTTTGGGCTTTGGAGCACAGCCCCCAATGCCGACATGGGGCAGTATGATCAAAGAACATTATGGATATATCATCATGAATTCGGCTTTTCTTGCTATTATGCCGGGGCTGGCCATCATGTTGATGGTGTATGCTTTTAACCTGGTGACAGTTGGATTACGCGATGCTTTTGACATAAAATCACAAAGTACACGCATTTAAAAAAATTTATTCATTAATTTGGACTAGCTTCTTATCCGCGAATGCAAATAATGCAAAGTATCGAAGAAATTTCAGGCGAAGACGAACTAATACGGCTGCTGCTCAAAAGGCAGTCCGAATTAAACTCATTGCTTGAAGTTACACGCGCCATCAACAAAAACATTTCGACGCCTGTACTAATACAGATGCTCGAAGTTATTATGCAAAATTACCTGCAGGTGGGCAAACTGCGTTTCCTGATAGAGCATGAAGGGACATTTGTTTGCATATCAAGTTATGGCGGCGAAGAAGAAACGGCAAAGATGCTTTACCAGGCATGTCGCAAGCTAACCAAAGCGAGGGCGCTTACAGCCATTGCAAAGCACGAGGATAACCTGCTACGAAAATACGATTACTTTATTCCTTTCCACCAAAAAAGCAAACCGATAGCCTATGCCCTGATAGGTGATTTTAACAGCAGTGAAGAGATGCTGAGCAATGATCTGAACTTTATACAGACATTGATCAACGTGATCGTGGTGGCGCTGGAAAACAAGAAGCTTTTCCGGGAACGAATGGAGTCGGAGCGCTTTAAGCGCGAAATGGAACTGGCCCAGGAGGTACAGAACATGCTGATCCCGCTAAGGCTGCATAAAGAAACGGCTGTTGAAATTGGGGCAAAATATTTTCCGCATCAAAATATTGGCGGTGACTATTTCGACTTTATCCGGGTTAGCGAAGACGAATTCCTTTGGTGTATTGCGGATGTGTCGGGCAAGGGAATTTCGGCAGCCTTGTTGATGGCTAACTTCCAGGCAAGTTTGCGTGCATGGGCAGCGGTTGAAGACGACCTGACCAATATTGTTGACCGTTTGAACCAGATAGTGCTAAAAAACACCAAAGGCGAGCGTTTTATTACCCTATTTGTAGCCAAATACAATGAGAAGACCCGCAAGATGAATTATATCAACGCGGGACATAATCCTTCGATTTTGTATTCTGACGGGGGCGCTATTCCCTTAAAATTAGGTACTACAATGATAGGGGCCTTTGACGAACTGCCTTTTTTGAACCAGGGTGAAGTTGATGTGGAACCCGGGAGCATGATATTTAATTATACCGACGGCTTAATGGATTATGATGTGCCTGCTCACAAAATCTGGAACGAGGAAAAACTGCTGGATTTTGTAATTGATAACGGCGATTTATCACCTGATAAGTTTAATCAAACCCTGCTCGACCATTTAAATCTCATCATCAAAGGCAAACCGATCGATGATATTACCTTGCTTACGTTGAGGATATTTTAGGCTCCATTTGAAACGCCCTAATTTTTCAACATAATTATTTCAGCAAATAGTAATTGCAGATATTTGAATGATGTTATTGGCAAGGTACCAGCATGATTTATTGGAGGCAGGGTGTGATGAAGCGGGCCGTGGCTGCCTTGCAGGCCCGGTATTTGCCGCAGCGGTTATTTTGCCGCCAAAATTCAAGCATAAATTACTGAATGATTCCAAGCAATTATCTGAAGATGTGCGCTATGAACTTCGAAAAGAAATAGAAAAAAAAGCTTTGGCTTATGCAATAGCTTCAGTTGATAATATTGAGATCGACAAAATCAACATACTCAACGCTTCTTTCCTGGCCATGCACCGGGCGATAGAAAAGCTGGCACTTTGCCCGCAATTCCTGATAATAGATGGCAACCGGTTTAATAAATATAAAGATACCCCGCATCAATGTATCGTAGAAGGCGATGCTAAATACCTCAGTATAGCAGCTGCATCGATATTAGCAAAAACTTACCGGGATGATTATATGAAGGAGATCGCCGGCGAACACCCCGAATACGACTGGCACAGCAATAAGGGCTATCCCACCATTAAACATCGCGAAACCGTTTTAAAAATAGGATTTACCAAATATCACCGCCTCACCTTCAAGGTAAC
This sequence comes from Mucilaginibacter sp., assembly GCA_043739405.1. GTDB lineage: Bacteria > Bacteroidota > Bacteroidia > Sphingobacteriales > Sphingobacteriaceae > Mucilaginibacter. Next base: position 12,111 of record JAYUEE010000054.1, read on the forward strand.
CAACCCGCAGCTAAGTATTTTCTAAAGATGTTTTGATTGGCTGCTTAGGGTTTCTACATTTGTTTAAACCGCCAACCCAGCTTTGAAGATTCTCATATTAACTCATCGTGTCCCGTTCCCTCAAAATGGGGGTTATCCCATTGTGGTTTGTAATACCATACGGGGCCTGGTTAATTTGGGTCACGAGGTATCTCTGGTGTCGCTTAATGGGAAAAAACACCTACACGAAGAGGACTCACAGGATGACTTATTAAGCAAGATCAATTACCGGGTTTATAACATCGATACCAGCATGTCGTTGTTCGAGGGGTTTCTCACCACATTCAGCAAGAATGCTTACAATGTCGACAGGTATTATGATCCGAATTTTGAAAAATTGCTTATGTGGGAGGTACGAAAAACCAACTATGATATTATTCAGTTTGAAGGGCTTTTTGTAGCGCCATATGTTGATGCAGTCCGTAGAAACTGTAAAACCAAATTGGTGTACCGGGCGCATAATATCGAGCACCAGATTTGGGAAAGGCTGGCCCAGCAAAAGAGCGACCCATTCAAAAAATTCTATTTAAAACTCATGTCGCGCCGTATTAAAAAATACGAGATACAGCAGATCAACAAATTCGATGCGATTGCGGTATTCACTGCGCAGGATAAGACAACGATTATGCTTAATGGCACAAAAATTCCGGTAGAGATTGTCCCGGTCGGTATCGACCTGAGCCACTATCATCCGGATTTTAGCCAAACAGAATTTCCGAGTTTGTTTTTCCTGGGCTCGTTAGACTGGGCGCCCAACCGCGAAGGGATCGAATGGTTTTTGCAAAATTTTCATGGTGACCTGGTGAATGACGAACTCCGCGTTAAGTTTTATGTAGCAGGTAACGATATCCCCGAGGAGTTTGACGAGTATGAGGTGATGGGTAAAATTTTTATCCAGGGCGAAGTGGATGACGCGCTGGAATTTGTGAACAGCAAAGCGATTATGATTGTGCCCTTGCTATCCGGCGGCGGTATGCGGGTGAAAATAGTAGAAGGCATGGCCATGCAGAAATGTATTATCTCGACGTCACTGGGTGCCGAAGGAATTAATTACAAAAGCGGCGTAAATATTTTGATAGCCAATACCCGCGAAGAGTTTTTCAGGGCCATAAACAGGTGCGTAGCAGATGAAGATTATTGCAAAGCGGTAGGTGTGAATGCCCGCCGACTAATTGAAGAGCAACACGATGTAAATAAGGTGACTAATAAACTTTTAGAACTTTTCGATGGCCTATTTTAAAAGTATTCTTATACAAACTCTACATTGCCGGTTATAAAATTTATCTTAAGATTTTCTAGCTCCTTATCAGGTGTTTTTGTTATTTCGATACGCAACTCGTTTGCGAATTCGCGGCAGCAGCATATAACGTTTACATTCCTGCCATGTTTCAATACGATAGCAGGTAGATTATACCTGCCACATGTGTATTTAGCTATCCGCTCACGCAATTCATCAATCGGCTCCATATTCTTATATATTTATGATGTAGCAACATGAATGCTTTTCAGTTTGTTTCATTAATTGAACGAATTCAAAATTCCGACACAATTTTTGCTGGCAAATTAATTCCGGGCTAAACGTTGCCGGGGCGGCTTGAATTATTTTTAGGAATATACTACGGTGTAAATTATTACTTTTGCGCCAACTGAACTTGATATGAAAAATACAGCTTTAACCCATAAACACATCGAATTAGGCGCCAAGATGGTGCCCTTTGCGGGCTATAATATGCCGGTACAATACGCAGGCATAAATGCGGAACACGAAACGGTTCGCAAAGGCGTCGGCGTGTTTGATGTGAGCCATATGGGCGAGTTTATTTTAAAAGGCGATAATGCACTCGACCTGATACAACGCGTTACCAGCAATGATGCCTCCAAATTGTATGATGGCAAAGTGCAGTATTCGTGCCTGCCAAATGAGGATGGCGGCATTGTGGATGACCTGCTGGTTTACCGCATCGACGAAAAAACCTACATGCTGGTGGTTAATGCCTCCAACATCGAAAAGGACTGGGACTGGATCTCCAAATACAATACCGAAGGCGTTGATATGAAAAATATTTCGGATAAGGCGTCCTTACTGGCTGTCCAGGGGCCAAAAGCGGCGGAAGCTTTGCAAAGCCTGACGGATATTGATTTAGGTTCGATGGAATATTATACCTTTAAAAAGGGAAAGTTTGCGGGTATCGATAACGTATTATTATCAGCTACGGGTTATACCGGCGCAGGTGGTTTCGAGATATATGTTGATAACGAACATGCCGAAGGTGTTTGGGATGCCATATTTGAAGCAGGCGAGCCGTTCGGTATCAAGCCGATAGGATTGGGTGCGAGGGATACCCTCCGACTTGAAATGGGTTTTTGCCTTTATGGTAATGATATTGACGATAAAACTTCCCCATTGGAAGCGGGCCTTGGATGGGTTACTAAATTCAGCAAGGAATTTACCAACTCGGAAGCTTTACAGCAACAAAAACAAGATGGTTTAAAAAACAAACTTGTCGGTTTTGAAATGATCGATCGCGGTATACCCCGCCACGATTACCAGATTGTTGACGCAGAAGGAAACGTAATTGGTAAGGTAACTTCCGGCACGCAGTCTCCATCCTTACAAAAGGCTATAGGCATGGGTTACGTAAAAACCGAATTTGCCAAAGAAGGCACCGAGATATTTATCAATATCCGCGATAACAAAATCAAGGCTCAGGTTGTAAAACCGCCGTTTTATAAATAAATAGTCATTAGTCACTGGTCATTAGTCATTTTTTGCAGGTGACCAGGTAGATAATGACCAATGCCAAATGACCAATGCCAAATAAACTTGAAGTTTGTCTTACTCCCGCCCTCATTCCGCTATACGAGGTTGAGGATTATATTGTCGTTATCATAGATATTTTTCGCGCTACATCCTCTATCTGCTACGGTATTGAAAACGGCGCGGAAGCTATAATCCCTGTATCTGAAGTAGAGGAGTGTGCCGCTTATCGCGAAATGGGTTTAAACTATCTGCTGGCGGCCGAACGAAACGGTGAAGTAGTATCCGGCTTTGATTTCGGCAACTCTCCATTTTCTTATACCAAAGAAATTGTATCCGGCAAAACCATTGTACTGACTACTACTAACGGCACCCATGCACTGCACTTGTCGCGTAAAGCAAAAAAAGTTGTTATTGGCTCGTTTCTAAATTTAACAGCCCTAAGCAACTGGCTCAAAACACAAAACGAAAACATCCTGTTGGTTTGCGCCGGCTGGAAAAACAACTTCAACCTGGAGGATACCGTTTTCGCCGGAGCCGTTATCGAACAATTGAAGGGTCATCAGTTTGTTTTAGACGACCCCGCAATTGCAGCCAACGACTTATATCAAATCGCAAAAAATGATTTATCCGCCTATCTTGCCAAAACATCGCACAGCGAGCGCCTGAAAAAATTAGGCATTGAAAAGGATATAGCCTTTTGCCTCCATGTGGATATCACCACCTCAATTCCTGTTTTGGAAGGCGAAAAACTGGTTAAGCTGATTGTTTAGCCAGCCTTCTCCGTTTACGCCATCTCTTTATCAGAATTATTATTACTGTAAGGAATAAAATAAACGGCCAAATACTGATTATACCAAAGAACAAATCCTGCAATAATTCCCATCCAACGGTAAGAGAGGATTTGAATTTATATCCCGAACCCGTTCCGGTTTCGTGCTGAATTTGCTTGGTGTAAAAGGTAATATCCAGCGAACTGTAGGCGATCTGCTTATTCATGTAATTAAGTTGCCCTTGTTCCGATTCGATTTCTGTACGGGCGTCCGTTAACTTATCTTCAACTTCCAACACGTCTGACATCTTCGAAGCCCTTTTAAGTAAATTGATGTAAATTGCTTCCAAAATTTTCTGGTTGTGCAGCCGGGTAGTCATGTCAATAAATTGCGTCGTTACATCGGATATGCTTATATGTTTTGAATCAATTTTCGCTGCTCCTGTGGAAACTGAATCCAGGAAAACGTCAAAATTTTTAGCCGGGATACGCGCTTTTAAAACATACTCTTTGCGATTATCATCGTTATTGAGTGTCTCATTATCTTCATCAAGATACCCCCCGAGTTTGTGTAAGGTGCTTAATAACTGCTTCCGGGTATCAGCTATATCTTTGGCCTCAAAGCTGATATCACCTTCCTTGACGATTTTTTTTGACGTGTCTTTTACTATTGAATTGGCAGGTGTGGTTTCTTCAAAGGCAGGCATTTTTTCAACAGCATTTTCGGCCACTTCTGCATCGGCTTTAACTACCGGAGGTGGAAATCGGACCTGGCTAACCGACTTTTTACTTGGAGCAGCGTAAGCTTTAGGCGGAAGGACTAAGTCGACTGCCACTTGTTTGGCAGGTTTGTCGGGCCTGTTGCAAGCCATTAGCAGCAGAGGAACGAGAGCTGCGATAAGATACTTTTTCATAATAAGGTTGTTTAAAGTTTATTGAATAAACGATAATTGCCTTATTAAATTGTGTTTAATATATATAATGCAGAATGAAATTTTGTTTAATTTGATATTATGGTATATAATTCTATTTTAATTTCTCATTATTCCTGTGCCTTTCTGTATCCCGGATGCTTTTCTTTTCGAGGTTTTTCTCTAATGCGTCGGTCAGATCAACACCGGTTTGGTTGGCCAGGCATATCAGCACAAAAAGTACATCAGCCATTTCGTCGGCCAGGTTTACTTCCGAGTCCGATTTTTTGAATGATTGCTCGCCGTACTGCCGCGCCATAATGCGGGCTACCTCGCCAACTTCTTCCATTAAAATGGCGGTATTGGTAAGCTCGTTAAAATAGCGGATGCCGGTAGTCTGAATCCATTCGTCAACCAGTTTCTGTGCTGCCTTGATTTCCATAAATTAATGATTGTCTCTGTCCTTGGTATCCATGATGATAGTTACTGGCCCATCATTCAATAGACTTATCTTCATATCCGCCCCAAATATCCCCGTCGCCACTTTTTTGCCGGTTAACTCTTCTAGTGTTTTTATCATTTGCTCGTATAGCGGTATCGCTTTATCGGGACGCGCAGCTCGTGTAAATCCCGGACGGTTGCCTTTTTTAGTTTGAGCGAAAAGGGTGAACTGCGAAATAAGCAAAATATCACCGTCTACATCGGCCAGGGCCTTATTCATCAAATCATTCTCATCGCTGAAAACCCGCATTGAGGCTATCTTTTGGGCCAGCCATTGCAGGTCCTCCGTGGTATCGGCATCTTCGATACCCAAGAGGACAAGGAACCCGGTTTTGATCTCACCGGTTACTTTTCTATCTACCGTACAACTCGCCTTTGTTACCCGTTGCAGTACTGCGCGCATATAGCTGCGAATTTCATTAAATAATTCTGATTGCAATAATAAAGATCTGCTAAAACTTTAAGAAAGTGCGCTTGTTATAAGTGTCAGTATATCAATTTCCCTGGTTGACGTTTTAGCCTTATTAAATTTTTCCTATGAGATCAAATCTTTACTTTTCTGTTATCGTAATTGGAATTATTGCGGTCAGTTCCTGCAAAAAACTTGACTCCGGCAGCTCAGTTAAACCGTCAACTTTAACGCACAGCAGTGTCCCGGATACGGATGTGTACGTTTCCGGCTATGTTATCGGTCCCAGCGGCCGCGGGCAGATTGCGGCCTACTGGAAAAATAGCATGTTGACCAAACTTCCGGATAGTGCGAACAATGCCGCCGCTGAAAGCATCGCCGTACATGACAGCGATGTTTTGATTGCAGCGACAATAGAACACCAGGATAATAGCGCTTATACGGCAGTTTATTACAGAAACGGACATAGAAATGTGCTGGCTGATAAAGCATTTGTCGGGATGTCGCACTGCGCGGTGTTTAGCGCCTGCGGCTGTGATTTTTACATTTGCGGCGCTATGATGATAAATGGCAAATACAAAGCTGTTTACTGGAAAAACGACGTCGCGCATTTGCTACCGAGCAAATCGCCCCAAAGCTTTGCTTTGGGCATCACTGTACGTGACGGGCATGTTTATGTCGCCGGGTCTGAAATAACCGCGGTCAATGCAAAATATGCCGTTTATTGGGATAATGATACCACTCATATTTTGGCCGATACAACCTCAGAGTCGGAAGCTCGCGACATTGCGGTTATCGGGAATGATGTTTACGCTGCCGGCTATAGTTTATCATCCGGTTCTGAAGTGGCCACTTACTGGAAAAACGGAACGCCAACTTTGCTGCCCGACGGCACCCAGTTGCTTTCCGCGGCGGCCAGTGGTAGCGATTACTATTTTAGCGGATCAGGGGGTACTGTAGGGCCTGGCATTTACTGGATAAACAATACGCCCCACACCCTTACCGGCAGCGCTTATCAACCTCTTTCTGATGGTATAGACGTGCTGGGCAGCGACGTATATCTTGCCGGGTGGACCATTAGCAATTTAAGCAAGGTGACGTCAGCCTATTGGAAAAACGGGAACATTGTTTCGCTTCCGACACCAGGACAGGGCGTGGGATTGAGTATCGCGGTTGTTCCACGTTCACACTAACTACGCCCTCGTATCATTCCCATGATAAATACTCAGGTAGCTTTCATAGCGGGATAGTTCGATCTCGCCATCCTCAACAGCTTTGATAACCGCACACCCGGGTTCGTTAATATGGCGGCAGCTGTTAAAGCGGCATTGGTTCATCAGCGCGCGCATTTCAGGAAAAAAATGGCTAAGTTCCTGCTTTTCAATATCGATCACGCCCAGTTCGCGGATGCCGGGGGTGTCAACAATATAACCTCCCTGTGGCAGTTCAAACATTTCGGCAAAGGTGGTGGTGTGCATACCTTTATCATGCCATTCGGATATTTCGGTAGTGCGGAGTTTGAGGTCGGGTAACAAAGCATTGATCAAGCTTGACTTTCCAACACCAGAATGCCCGGAGAATAAAGTCACTTTATCTTTCAATAGTTCTGCTACCTGTTGTATGCCGGTTCCCTCCAATGCCGATACATCATAACAAGGGTAACCGATCTTTTCATACATGGCTTTGTAATCTGCTAATATTTCCAGTCCCTCGTCGCTAAACAGATCGAGTTTATTAAATATCAGCGACGCAGGTATATCATAGGCCTCTGCTGTAACTAAAAAACGGTCAATAAACCCCAATGAAGTTCTCGGCGAAGCCAAAGTCACCACTAAAAAAGCCTGATCGAGGTTAGCAGCAATAATTTGTGCCTGTTTTGACAGGTTGATGGATTTGCGGATGATATAGTTTTTTCTTGGCAACAGTTTGGTTATAACGCCCGTGCCTAACTCCGGCTCCATATCAAAATCAACCTTGTCACCGACGGCTATCGGGTTGGTGGTGGTAATACCTTTGGTACGGAATATCCCTTTGATACGGCAATCAACGCGCTGCCCGCCGGGTGTTTGCACCTGGTACCAGCTTCCGGTTGATTTGGTTACGAGTCCTTCCATTGAATAGGCCAAAAGTAGCTAAATTGAATAGCTTATTAATTGGCCATCGCCTTATTTAAGGAAGCAATACATTCCAGTATCGCAGTATTCATTTTGGTAAGGTATTCCCTGATCTGCCCACGGGTGACATTCCAGGAAGTTGCCAAACCAAGGTGCTTTCTTTTACCGATCTTCACTAAATAGTCCGGGCTGTTTTCATAACCGATACTATTAAGTGTGTTGCTCTTTGGGCGAAAGAATATGTCAGAAATACGGTAACTATACTGGTTGTCCTTGCAGGAAACACTAATGATGAACTGGCAATAAAACGGAATATTGACCATACCCGGCCTAACTTTATATTCGATAGTGGCTTTATTATATAATTTGGTGGTATCCGCGCCTGCGGGCGCAGCTGCGGGCAGGTGATATTTGAAATAGCTATCGAGCCATGTTTTTGAAACAGCATCGAGTTGGGCAGCCGACTTACTATTCACACTAATGGTCCCGGTGTACACAACCTTGTCGCCTTCCATCGGTATCTTATAAACTATGGAATCTTTTTGCGCAAATGCTGCGTTAAAAGCAAACACGAAAAAGAACAGAAGAGCCGGTTGATATAGTTTTGTTTGCATAATTAAAATTAGCACTTGCAAATTAAAAAAATATCTACTTACTTTACAGGCATTACAGGAATGATAAATAACACCACCACCACAACATCAACAACAACCACCGGGAAGATTTCCGGAGGAAGATGATTGTGTGGTGCAAACTATAAAAAGAAACCAGCAAAACGCCTTCCTCCCGCAAGAGGAAGGCGTTTTCTATTTATAACACATCATGAAAATTCTAAAATTCGGAGGCACCTCCGTTGGTTCGGCAAAAAGTATCAGTACCGTTATCGAGATTCTGAAAAAGGAATACCAGGCAGTTGAAAAGCCCGTGGTTGTTTTATCGGCCATGAGCGGCGTTACCAATTTATTGCTTTCTATGGCCGAAAAAGCTGCTGATGGCGAAGATTTTACCCCGCAATTAGCAGAACTTGAAACGCGCCATTTCGAAATGGTTCGCACACTATTAAGTGTTCAGCACCAAAACCCTGCATTTACACGGTTAAAAATAAATTTTAACCATTTGGAAGAATTGCTGCAGGGTGTTTTGACATTACGTGAATTGACACCTAAAACCCGCGACCTCATACTAAGTTATGGCGAGCGCTGTTCGACCCTGATGATAAGCAAGATGGCGGCACAGTATTTTTCGGAAGTAGTATTTGCCGATGCGTCCGAGTTGATAAAAACTGACAGCGAGTTTGGTAATGCCAAGGTGAACATGGACCTAACCGAATTGCTGATAAAAGGTTTTTGCAGTGAGAATAAGGGTAAGATCATATTCGTAACTGGCTTTATCGCGTCCAACGATGCCGGGCAAATTACCACGCTGGGACGTGGCGGAAGCGATTATACTGCAGCAATTTTTGGCGCAGCGCTGAATGCTTCTGAAATACAGATTTGGACCGATGTTAACGGTATGATGACCGCCGACCCACGAATGGTTAAAAAAGCGTTTTCGTTGCCTGAGCTAACTTATACCGAGGCAATGGAGCTATCCTACTTTGGTGCAAAGGTGATTTACCCGCCGACGATGATCCCGGCGTTTATGAAAAAGATACCCATCGTCATCAAAAACACCTTTGATGTAGATTTTGGCGGGACGGTAATCCAGCATGATTGTAAGGCATCCTCATTACCGATAAAGGGAATTTCATCTATCAATGATATCAGTATTATTAATGTGGAAGGCAGCGGCATGGTGGGTAAGTCGGGCTTTAGCGGACGTTTATTCTCGCTTTTGGCGCGCGAGCAGATCAACATTATATTAATTACGCAATCATCATCCGAGCATAGTATCACGTTTGCTGTTGACCCCAATCATGCGGTTAAAGCGAAACGGGTTATCGAACTGGAATTTGAACTGGAACTATTAGCAGGAAAACTCGAATATCCCGAAATTGAGCAACACTTAGCCATATTGGCGATAGTAGGCGAAAACATGAAACAAACGCCGGGCATATCGGGAAAACTATTTCATGCACTGGGCCGCAACGGGATTAATGTCAGGGCAATTGCGCAGGGCTCGTCCGAGTACAACATCTCCGTAATTATCTCAAAGCATGACCTGGCCAAGGCGCTGAATGCGGTGCATGATGCCTTCTTCATCCAGTTAAACAAAACACTGCATGCCTTTTGCCTCGGCACCGGGAATATTGGCACTACACTTTTCCGTCAGTTGGAACAGCATAGCGAGCATTTGCAGATCAACAACGGCATACAGGTCAAAATCGCCGGTATCAGCAATACCCGGAAAATGGTATTTAATGCGGACGGCGTATCGCTTGACAAGTGGCAGGACGAGTTACAGGCTTCGGATGAAAAAGCCGACCTTGCTGCCTTTATCGAACAAATGAAGGCAATGAATTTACCTAACTGCGTGTTCATTGATAATACTGCAAGTCCAAAACCGGTTGAATTTTACGAAGACATTTTTAAATCGAATATCTCAGTGGTTACCTGTAATAAGATAGGTAATTCCGCTGCATTCAGTCAGTACAAAACCTTTCATGATGCTGCGCGGCAACATGGGGTGGATTTCTTTTACGAAACTAATGTAGGTGCGGGTTTACCTATCATTCGCACCCTGAAAGACCTGATGAACAGCGGCGACAGGGTAAAGCGTATCGAAGCTATCCTTTCGGGGACTATATCCTTCATCTTTAATCATTTTAAAGGCGATGCTAATTTCCATGATGTGGTTAAACTGGCTCAGGAAAAAGGCTATACCGAACCCGACCCACGTGACGACCTGCGCGGAACGGATTTTATGCGTAAAATACTTATACTGGCGCGCGATGCAGGTTATCCAATGGAAGCTGCGGATGTACAAATAGAAAGCATCCTGCCAAAAAGCTGCATTGAGGCCGAAACCGTAGAAGATTTTTATGCTGCATTGAAAACGGAGGATGCCTGGTTCACCAACTTGAAGAATAAAGCTGAAGCGGAAAAAAAAGTGCTGCGTTATATCGGCAAACTGGAGGATGGTAAAGCGGCTATTACCTTGCAAATGGTGGATGAAAATCACCCATTTTATATGCTTTCGGGCAGTGACAATATCATTTCATTTACAACTGACAGGTATAAAGACAGACCGCTGGTTGTAAAAGGCCCGGGTGCAGGTGCCGAAGTGACCGCCGCAGGTGTATTTGCTGACCTGATTAACGTGGGGGCCAATTAATATGAAAGAATCGATAAAAGTTTTTGCCCCGGCAACAGTCGCTAACGTAGTATGCGGATTTGATGTTTTGGGATTTGCAGTCAATGAACCCGGCGACGAGGTCATTATGAAAATAACTGATAAACCCGGAATCACCATCAGCAAAATAACAGGTGATAATGGCCGTTTGCCGCTCGACCCTAAGCGCAATACCGTGAGTGTTAGCGTAGAGCATTATTTGAAATACATTAACAGGACTGACATTGGCTTGGATATCGAATTACACAAAAAGATGCCAATCGGCAGTGGCTTAGGGTCAAGTTCGGCAAGTACGGTTGCGGGTTTGTTTGCTGCCAAAACACTTTTAGGCGATGATACGGATGTGCTGAAGCTATTACCATTTGCCATGAAAGGCGAGGAAATGGCCTGCGGGCATGGGCATGCAGACAATGTAGCGCCTGCATTATTCGGAGGTTTTGTATTGATTCGCAGCTATGGCCCCCTGGACGTAATACGCTTACCGCACCCGAAAGATTTGTATTGCGCAATTGTGTTCCCGGATGTTGATGTACCGACAAGAGAAGCAAGGCAAATCATTCGTACCAAAATACAAATGAAAGATGCCGTAACGCAATGGGGCAATATCGCCGGGTTGGTAAGTGGCTTGTTTATGAATGATATTGATTTAATAGGCAGGAGCATGAAGGATATTTTAGTCGAACCTGTCCGCTCCATGCTGATACCTGATTTTTATAAAATGCGGGACATGGCCATGGAAATGGGTGCAGTAAGTTTTGGCATATCAGGCTCAGGGCCGTCGGTATTTGCCTTTACAAGAGATGAAGAAACCGCTAACCAAATCACCCAAAAGCTACAAAAGCATTTGACTTCGATCAAGATCAATTCAAATACATACGTGTCCACCATCAATGATCAAGGGCCAAAGATTTTATAATACCAAAAATGAAATTCTACAGTACCAATAACATATCTACCCAGGTATCTTTTAAAGAAGCCGTATTCAATAGCATGCCGCAGGACAAAGGCTTATATATGCCGGTTTCCATTCCCCGGCTTGATGATAAGTTTTTAAATAACCTCGACAGTTATACGTTACCGGAGATTGCTTTCTATGTAGCCAAAAATCTGCTGGGCGATGATATTCCGGATAACGATCTGCAAGCCATCATCCACGACGCCATCAATTTTTATGCGCCTGTGGTTGAGTTAGAGGAGAATGTTTATGTGCTTGAGCTTTTTCACGGGCCATCCTTAGCTTTTAAGGATTTTGGCGCAAGGTTCATGAGCCGGGTGATGAGTTATTTCCTTGAAGCAGGTGAGAAAACGTTAGACGTCTTAGTAGCTACTTCAGGCGATACAGGTGGCGCTGTCGCCTTAGGATTTTTGGGCGTGCCCAATACAAGGGTTACTATTTTATACCCTAAAGGAAAAGTTAGCGGCATACAGGAATTGCAGTTAACTACCAATGGCCAAAACGTTCGCGCCATAGAAGTTGACGGCACCTTTGACGATTGCCAGGCGCTGGTAAAACAAGCCTTCGTCGACACCGAATTGAATAAAGAATTCAGGCTGACATCTGCCAATTCCATTAATATCGCCCGGCTTATCCCGCAAACGTTTTATTACTTTAATGCCTATGCCCAACTGTTAAAGGAAGGTAAGGATAAGGTAGTAATTTCTGTTCCGAGCGGTAATTTTGGCAACCTTGGGGCAGGTTTACTGGCCTGGAAAATGGGTTTGCCTGTTGAACATTTTATCGCTGCTACAAATGCAAATGATACCGTACCAGGGTTTTTGAAAACGGGTGTTTACGAGCCTAAACCATCTGTTCAAACCATATCCAACGCGATGGATGTGGGCAACCCGAGTAACTGGGTGCGGATACAGGATATGTTTAAAGACAACCAGGGACAACTGACAGATTTAGTAAGCGGCTTTAGTTATACAGATGAGGAAACCCTCGAAGCATTGGAAAAAATCCATAGTACTTATAACTATATCGCATGTCCTCACACTGCCATTGCCTGGCAGGCTTTGAAGGATTGGCAGCAGGACCAGCCAACGGGTTCCGTTGCCGGCGTGTTCCTTTCAACGGCGCACCCTTGCAAATTTCCCGACGTTTTGCCCAAACATATTGCCCGCGAAATCGTAATACCTGAACAGGTTAAAGGCCTGGAGGAAAAAACTAAGCACGCAACGGCCTTAGGCAAAGATTTTGAGGGCTTTAAAAGCTATTTGCTCCATAATAAATAGTGTTTTTTGTGGTTTTAAATAGACTAATATAATTTTTAGGTAATATCGTTTGCCTTACATCGCTCATTTCAAATGTTATACCTATTTTTATTTGTTATTTTTTAGAAGGCTGATATGAAAGAGACTACTGTGAAGAAAAGAAATTATAAAAAGTGGGGCTTTAGCGCCGGTATAGTTGTTTTGGCAATCGGCATCTTAAGTTTTGATGACGACCTGTTCCAGATCGGTAAAAACCTTGATGTGTTTGCGTCGGCCTATAAGGAAGTCAATATTAATTATGTCGACGACATCAATTCAGCCAAAATGATAAAAACGGGTTTGGATGCGATGCTCGACGGCCTGGACCCATATACTGAATTTGTTCCCGAATCAGAGATCGAAGATTATAAGCTACACTATGTGAGTACCCAATACGGTGGTATTGGTGCGGGCATATTTTCGAGAGAGGGTAAAGTTTACGTTTCTGATGTTTTTGAAGGATTTCCGGCACAAAAGGCTGATATCAGGGCAGGCGACCGCCTGCTAAAAATTAATGACGTTGACCTTACCGGTAAAAACAACGACCAGGTGAGCCAGCTTTTAAAAGGCTCCAAGGGCGCATCTATCAAACTCCTTATCAAACGCGGTGATACAGAACCTGTTGAAAAACAAATGATTCGTGATGAAATAAAGCAGCCAAACGTTTCTTACTATGGCATGGTCGATGGTAACATGGGTTACATTAAGTTGGATAAGTTTCTCGAAAACTCATCAGATGAGGTAACGCATGCCCTTACCGAAATCAAAAAGAATAACCCAAACGGCATTATTCTCGACCTACGCTCAAATGGCGGCGGTATCCTGCAGGAAGCGGTAAAAATTGTGAACCTTTTTGTGGCTAAGAACACCGAAGTGGTATCGCAAATAGGCAAAATAAAAGAGAAAAACTTCAGCTACAGTACGCAAAGCACACCAATTGAACCCGATCTTCCGCTCGTAGTTTTGGTTAACGGGCGTTCAGCATCTGCCTCCGAAATTGTTGCTGGTTCGTTGCAAGATCTTGACCGCGCAATTATCATCGGACAGCGCAGTTATGGCAAGGGCCTTGTGCAGCAAACATTCAACCTGCCTTACAACAGCCTGGTAAAAATTACTATTGCCAAGTATTATATTCCTTCGCATCGTTGCATACAGGAAATCGATTATACCCATCGCAAAGCTGACGGAACTGTAGTAAAAGTTGCTGATTCGTCTATGCACGAGTTCAAAACGAAGGATGGCCGCTCTGTTTATGACGGCAGCGGTATATACCCTGATATCTTTATCAAACAGGAGCGTTTTTCCAATATTACACAGGCCCTGGTGTCAAAGCTGATGATATTTGATTATGCGACGCTATACCGTAATACGCACAACAACATTCCTGATATCCGGTCATTCCATCTTTCAGACACAGATTTCGGCGATTTTGAAAAGTTCCTTTCCAACAAAAACTATAACTATACAACCGCTACCGAGAAATTGATAAACAATTTAAAGGTAGAAGCTACCAAGGAGAAGCAATTTGCCAATATTCAGGCCGAATATGACGCGTTGAAAGTAAAAATGCAGGAAAGCAAGAAAAATGATCTGCAGCAAAATAAAGAGGAAATAAAACAGGTACTTGAAAATGAGATCGTATCGCGTTATTTTTACGAGAAGGGGCGTTACGAGACGAATTTTAAGTATGATAAAGAGCTGGCCCAATCGGTTAAAATAATGCAGGACAAAAACCAGGTAGCGGCAATATTAAAAGGTGCTGGTGATTATAAAGTAATAGGCAAACCCCAATTTGCCATGGTTTCTAAAAAAGCGGAAGAAGAGAAGGATTCAAGCGATCAGTAAATAAAGAGGATTCCGGAGCTCGGCTATAGAAAAGCAATATGCCGATCCATAATTCTTGTTGTTAAAACTATATATGATTTTAACACATAGGATATTTATTTTTTCGGGCAAGAAAAAAATAATTTAAACTTTTAGGCTTATTAATTGTCGTAATAGCAAACGAAATAATAATTATGAAAAAAATAATTTTTACAGCAGCTGTACTAATAGCCTGTATATCTTTTAAATCGGCCAATGCCCAGCTTCATATAAGCTTGGGTGTAAATATCAATGCCCAACCAGAGTGGGGTCCCACGGGTTACGATCATGCAGATTATTATTACATGCCTGATATAGGTGTTTATTATGATGTTCCCGCTCACCAATATGTATATTTAAGCGGTAACGTTTGGGTGCGCCGTTCATCGTTACCTTACCAATATCATGATTATGACCTTTACCATGGATACAAAGTAGTTGTGAACCAACCTCGCCCCTGGAGACATGACGGTGATTTCAGGAACAGGTATGCGGTTTACAGAGGACGTCATGACCAGGAAGTAATTCGTGATAGCCACGATGACAGGTATCGTGAACACTGGAACGACAATGGTCGCCACAATGGCGAGAATAAAAATGACGATAATGGTAATGGCCGTGGACACGGAAACGGACATGGAAATGGTCACGGCCGTGGTCATAAAGAGAATTAGGTCTTAACGATAAACTATAGCAGGCAGGCTTCTCAATTGAGAGGCCTGTTTTGTTTTAGATCTTTTACCTGGCTATAACCCGTTTGTAAATCGCTTTCGCCCAAAAGATACCCAGCTCTTTTGCGCCGCCCACATTTGGATGAAGGTAAAAGGTGCCCTGGTGCCCGTTTTCAGGTATCAGGTTGGTTGAATGAGTCTTTCTGAAATAGTCAAAAGCTTTGGTATCGCCCACAAATACCTGCCCCTTGTTGGATTCAGCGTAAGCGTCAACCAACTTCTTTATTTCGGGAAAATAGCTTTGCAAACGGTCCAACCCCTCCTGCAAATATTGTGCGCCATTATAAGTATTTGGACTATACCATATCGGGTGGTTAATGATAACCTTACAATTCGGGTAATCTTTCAGCAGCCGGTCGATGATGGTTTTCAGGTTCGTAAAGTACGAATCTGGCGATACCGGCGCGCCATTTGGCCCTGTGATAGCGCTATCGTTAGTGCCAAGCATGATAGAGAATATCAGCAACCCCGGTTTACCTGCCATTCCGCTGGCGGCCTGCTCTAACTGTTTAAAAGTTTCGCCCCCAGGCAAAAAGTCTACTGTTGTGTAACCGCTGTGTCCCTGGTTAGAGAAATCCATGTGGCCTATGCCATGCTGGCTTCGTATATGATCACTTGCGGCGGCGGGCGGCGACTGGGTTGCCGGATCACTTAATTGTACACCCTGGGTTATGCTATCGCCGATGTAAATGATATGTATATCCTTTTTGCTTTGCGCGAACAGTGAAAAGGCGCTTAGGAAAAGCAAAACGAAAAAAATGTATCTCTGACCTCTGAATTCTGACATCCGACCCCTTTTAAACTATTTCCAATTTAAACCCATATTCTGAAACATAAACGCCCATTTATCCGCCTGCCCGCTGATCACCTGCTCAGTTGATTGCCCTGCGCCGTGACCGGCTTTGGTTTCTATCCTTATCAGCACAGGTGCCGGGCCTTTTTGGTACTCCTGTAAACGGGCTGCAAATTTGAAGGAATGCGCCGGAACCACCCGGTCATCATGGTCGGCTGTTGTAACCATCGTCGCCGGGTAATTAGCCGGCTTTAACGCGTGATAAGGTGAGTAGTGGTAGAGGTATTCAAACATCTCCTTGCTGTCCTCGGCAGTACCGTAGTCGTAGCTCCAGCCCGCGCCTGCGGTAAACTTATTATAGCGCAGCATATCCATTACACCCACGGCAGGGAAAGCTACCTTGCATAGGTCGGGACGCTGCGTCATCACGGCACCGATAAGCAGGCCGCCATTTGAACCGCCCGAAATAGCCAGGTAATCCTTAGAAGTGTATTTGTTTTTGATGAGATATTGGGCAGCCGCTATAAAGTCGTCAAATACATTTTGTTTGTGCATTTTGATACCCGCCCGGTGCCAGGTTTCGCCGTACTCGCCCCCGCCACGCAGGTTAGGCACGGCAAAAATACCGCCATGCTCCATCAGGATAATGTTTGATGTGCTGAATGCCGGGGTAAGACTCACGCTAAAGCCGCCATAAGCATATAACAATAGCGGGTTTTTGCCATTCATCACCGTGCCCTTTTTGTAGGTGATGATCATCGGGATTTTGGTACCATCCTTTGATTTATAGAATACCTGTTTGGATTCAAACTGTGTTGGGTCAAACTGCACATTCGATTTTTTGTAAACGGTCGATTGTCCGCTGACGATATCATATTTAAAGATGGTTGCCGGATAAACGTAGTTGGTAAAAGTATAGTAGGTTTCTTTCTCTTCTTTTTTTGTACCAAAACCTGAGGCAGTACCGATAGCCGGCAGCGGAATATTCCGTTCCAGCTTGCCATCCATATCATATTGCTTTACCAGTGAGGTAGCGTCTTTCAGGTATTCAGCGAATATTTTGCCGCCGCCGGTAGATACCGTCAACACGTTCTTAGTAGCCGGTATCAGGTCCTTCCAGTTCATCGGTTTTGGGTCGGAAGCATCTACAGTCACAAGCCTGAAATTCGGCTGATAGAGGTTGGTCAGGATGTAAAGCTTACTGCCTACATTGTCAATGATATCATTCGAGTTATCAAAATTATTGACCACGTTGACGATGCCGCTTCCCGCATTGGCAAAATCCTGTATATAAAGCTCGTTCCCGGTAGTTTCATTTGCCGCACTGATTACCAAAAAACGCTGGTCCTCGGTGAGGTAAGCACCTATGTAGCGGCGCGGCGTTTGCTCGCCACCAAATATTAACTTATCATCGTTTTGCGCCGTACCTAATTTGTGATAATAAAGTTTGTGATATTGCGTCATACCTGAAAGCTGGCTGCCCACTTTGGGCTTATCGTAAGTGCTGTAATAAAACCCTTCATTGCCCTTCCAGGCGATACCGGTAAACTTTAGGTCCCGTAAGGTATCGCCAATTTGCGTTTTGTCATCGGTCTTGATTAGGATAACCTTGCGCCAGTCAGAACCGCCTTCCGATAGCTGGTAGGCCGCCATGCTGCCATCCTTAGTAAAATTGATACCCTGCATGGAAGTGGTACCATCTGCCGAGAATTTGTTGGGGTCCAGGAATACTTCCGGCGTACCGTCGCCAATTTGCCGCCATAATACCGCCTGGCTTTGCAGGCCATCGTTCTTATAAAAGTAAGTGTATTTACCCTCTTTAAAGGGGGCGCTGTATTTCTCATAGTTCCACAGCTTTTCCAGTCGTTTTTTAATGGAATCGCGGTAAGGTACCTGGCCCAGGTAATCATAGGTTACTTTATTTTCGTCTTTTACCCATTGTTTGGTATCGGTTGCACGGTCGTCCTCCAGCCAGCGGTAGGGGTCGGGCACCTGGGTGTCGAAATAGGTATTTACAGTGTCAACTTTTTTGGTGTTGGGGTAGGGCAGTGTTTTGATATCCATGTGTTGTGCAAAGGTATAGCTGCTTACTGAAACAGCTACGATAAATAAGAGCGTGAATTTTTTCATAGTTTTTTTCGTCGAAAAAAAGCAAGATAAGGATTCGTCCGAAAATCTAAACCGGCATTAAACAAAAATATCCCGGTGTAAGCCGGGATATTTGTTTGGTGTAGTTATAAACCGACTACTGCTGGTTGGCTGGTACGTTGCTGTACTTGCTGCCCAGGTTGATGTAATCTGTCAATATCTGCCCGGCCTCGATTTTCAAAAAGTCCAGGTCTTCATTTCTTGGTTTGCTTTTGCCTTTTTCAACTGGCTTTAAGCCTAAAGCTAAACGTTTATTATTTTCGCGCTCAAAAGATTTTTGCTCATCGGCATCGCGCTGCTTTTTAACTTCCTGCTCGTTTAGTGAAACGCTTTTTTCGCTTTCATGCTTTTGAAAATCAGCAATATCTTCCTGCAGGTACTTGTAGCTTGCGCTGCTATTCATGCGCTGGTCGTGCAGTTTTTTCAATTGCGGAACCACACCAGTAAAATCGCCAACCTTTGCGTAGTCGCTTTTCGCGATTATATCGAAAGGCAATGCTGATGGCTCCGTGTCTTCGCCGTATTTGTTCATCGGTATCAACGACGGGAACTTAATATCAGGCGTTACGCCTTTATGTTGTGTTGAATAACCGCTGATACGATAGAATTTGGCAATCGTAAGATTAAGCTGGCCAAATTTGCTTTGACTGCCGGTAGTAACTTCTTTTTTTCCATTTGATGAAGCTTGCGACAGACGGTCAAGCACGGATGGTTTTATTACCTTATCCAGGTCGATAGCGTTCTGCACAGTGCCTTTACCGTAAGATTGTGTACCTATAATCAATGCACGACCATAATCCTGCATAGCGCCTGCAAATATCTCTGAGGCCGATGCGCTGAAACGGTCAATTAATATAGCAACGGGACCGGTATATGATATTGCCGGATCTTCATCATTATCAGCTTCTATCTGGTTGTTGGGGTTACGTACCTGTACAACTGGCCCTGTTTTAATAAACAAACCCGTAAGGTCAATGGCTTCCATTAACGAGCCACCGCCGTTCTCGCGAAGGTCCATCACAATGCCGTCAACGTTTGCCTTTTTCAGGGTATCCAATATCAATTTAACATCGCGCGTAGTGCTCTTATAATTAGGATTTCCTGATTTATAATCATTGTAATCAATATAAAACGCAGGCACCGAGATCACCCCAATTTTTACAGTTTTGCCGTTTGAATTGTAAGTGCGAATTTCTTGTTTAACCGATTGGTCCTTCAGGATAATTTTCTCGCGCACCATTTCCACCACTTTTGGCTTGCTGGCTACATTGGTTCCTTTAGGTAATACTTCCAGGCGCACAATGGTACCTTTGGTGCCACGGATAAGTGCTATCGCATTTTCTATGCGCCAGCCTATCACGTTTTGGAATTCGCCGGTTTTGCCCTGTGCTACACCTACAATACGATCTTCGGGAGATAGCTCATGGCTTTTGTCTGCCGGTCCGCCCGGAACTATCGTGGTAATGGTCACAAAATCATTTTCAACACCAAGCGTTGCCCCGATGCCTTCCAATGAACGCGACATCTCAATGTTGAAATTGGCCGCGTTAGCAGGATTGAAGTAGTTGGTATGCGGATCAATAGCATTGGTAAACGCATCCATAAATATCTGGAACACATCCTGGTTATTTAGCTTGTTGGATTGCGCCAGCAGGTTTTGGTAGCGTTTTTTTAGCGTTTCCTTATTTTTATCAATATCAGTACCGGCAAGTTTAAGGTTCAGCATATCATATTTTACACGGGCCGCCCATGATGCATTGCTTTCAGTTTCAGATGCATAAAATGGAAGGCTGTCACGGTCATACGTAAAAGTTTCATTTGTGCTGAAATCAAAGTTTTTATCCAGTTGGGCTATAGAAAATTTGATACGGTCATTATATCGTTTCTGGTACACATTAAACATGTAAAATACATCGGCAAGGTTGCCATCTTTCAGGTCACTACCCAAAACGGTTTTGAACTTGCTAAAATCCTGTATATCCGATGCAAGCAGGTAGTTGTGATTCTCATCAAGTTGTTTCAAATAACGATCAAAAACCACTTTTGAAATGGAATCGTTCAATTCAACTTTCTTGTAATTATATTCAGAAATAAGGCTTGAAACATACTTGCAAACAACCGTTTGCTGTGCTTCAGGCTGAAGGTTATTCGAACCGGCAACTGTGTCGGCTAGTTTTGGGGATGCCTTGCAGGCTAACGCTGCACCAAGCACCACAATAAAATACAATTTTTTGAACATATCTTTTACTGTCTTTAAATCGGGATTGGAATAAAATGTCAACACTTGTCGTTGGGTATAAGTTTGCTAATGTAAATAAAAAGAGACAGCGTAAAATACTGCCTCCCTATATGAAATAACAATATTACAAATTAATGTTTTTTTATTTGGAATTAATTTAATGCCATAGGTTTAACACACATCTACATATCTTTTTTGGCAGTTTCGGTGGTTTCCGCATATTTAGGGGGCAAAGCAGTTTTATTTTGATCAAGTAACTGTATCTTTTTATCTATTTCGGCTGCTTTTTCCTTCATGCCCCTGGCATTGGCGAGGTCATGTGCCTCAACCAGGTCGGCACGCGCCGAAACAGGGTCGCCGATATCATTTTTAACCAAAGCCAACGTGACGAGGTTTGCTATGGTGTGTTTGTCGTCATTCTCCCCGCGCGATATACTATTGCTTTGCAGCAAGTACCATTTAGCCTCAGATAAACGATGTAACTTAATATAAACGTCGGCCAGGTCGCTAAAATTGTAACTGGCTTCGTTATATATCCTCCAGCTCATATTATGTTTAACCGTTTTAATGATCACCTTTTCACGCGCTATCAGGGCAAACTCTGTCTCGTCAAGAACGTAAGGTTTTACATTAACCGTATTGATTGTTCGCGTCACTGCCAAGCTGTTAATTCTATGACCCTTAGCGGGGCCTAAAAGTGACAGAACCTCGTGTTTTTTTTTCAAAAAGTTAAGATTGATATGCAACTGCGCTGACGCCGATAAGCCGATGATCGAAAAGAAGACAATTAAACTGTATCGCATTAATCCCGTTTCTTGTTGGGTTTAAATAAATTAATTAGTAAGCAAATATAAAGGATATTAAATTGACCAGCAATTATTTGCACAATTTAACTAAAAACCTCGATATGCTCATCGTGCAGCGCCCAAACCATATAAGGGTGGGTATCGGCATGATAAGTATCGCCGTTAACCGATATACCTATTACCCCTGCAAAACCATTAAACGGCTTTAATTCGTTTAAAGTTTTCATAGTGGCATGTTGAAGGTCCATTCCGTCGGTAACCCGTGTAACAATTTTGGGAGCTACGGCGCCACTTACGATATCCTCGCCCACACCGGTACAGGAAATACCAGCACATTCGTTTACATAATTACCTGCAGCAGTAGCCGAATCGCTCACGCGGCCCGGTATCTCAAACCCTTTTCCACCAGTTGAAGTAGCTGCTGCCATATCTCCATAGATATCTAATGCCACACAGCCTACGGTCCCTAAACGGATAGAATCACTCAGTTTTTTTTCATACTCATGCCTGCGCTGAGGTGTTTCGGGATTAAAATAACCAAAACCGTGATTGCGGGCGAATTCAAGAGCGCCCTTTCCGCTTAATACTTTATCTTCCATCTTAAGCAATTTTTCGGCTACACGGATAGGATTTCTTACGCCTTCGATATTAATAACACCCGAAAACTGGATGGTTTTGCCGTTCATCAGCGAGGCGCTCATACGAATCTTACCATCGCTTTGTATCTGGGAGCCTGTGCCGGCATTAAACAGGTCGCAATCCTCCAGCAGCGATACCGTGTACACTACGGTTTCTATGGCATTGTGGGTTTGCAGGTATTTATGCCCTAAAGTAACGATCTCCCGTAATGCCTCCTGTTTAGCGCGTTTCATCTCCTGGTTGGTTCTCGACTCGCTAAAAAAGCCACCATGAATAATTAACTTCATAAGAACGTGGTTTTAGTTGGAATACCGGAATCCCGATAACTATCGGGACGAAAGTAGGTATGTTAGAATAGATGAACAAAGAAGTTTAAATCTTTCGGTCTTAGCTTTAACGGCTGAAAATATTAATCAGTATCCTGTCCCTGGATAAAAACGCCGTCTTCAACCCTGTAAACCTTTTTTATATATAATTTGTGCTGGTCCAAATCGTATTTGTCATAAATAGACATGACATGCAGTTTGAGGTTTTCGATAGACACCGGCGACCCTAATTCGACATCGTAAATGTTGGTTTCTACCATATTTTTACCATCTACAAGGATGATCAGGCCAGACCCGATAGCCTCCATCATGCTGCCTTCCGTGATCAATAGTCCGGCGTCTTCACCCAAACCAATACCCAGAATGCCAGGGTTACTGGCTACGGCATACATTAGCCGCCCGATACGTCCGCGCTGAACGAAGTGTGTATCAATAATAACTGAATCAATAAATCCCAGGCCGGCAGTAATTTGCACCTCGCCTTTTATCAGCGCCTCATTACTCTGGCCCTTGTAAATCATGTTGGTCGACGCTGCCGCTGCACCGGCAGATGTACCCGCTATGATGAAATTTTCCTTTTGATAACGGGCCTTTAGTATCTGGATAAACTGCGTCCCACCAAAAATTGAACTTAAACGCAGCTGGTCGCCGCCGGTAAACACCACCACGTCCGCCTTTTGGATACGATCAATATAGCTTTTGTTTAATGCGTCTTCGCGGCTTTTAATATGAAGCGTACCTACTTTAGGTACATTCAATTGGTGGAATGCTTTGATATATTCATTGCCAACCAATTCCGGAATTTGCGAGGCCGTTGTAATTACCTCCACGTGTGAGCCTTCGTGCTTTGCCGATTCTAAGATTATTCTTTTAAGGATACCCCGGTCAAAAAATTTAAGATGATCGGGCTTAATGATATGTTCCTGCGTACTGATGTTGGTGCCCAGGTCAACAGCGCCTCCAATTATTACCAATTTTCCCTTTGGGTTTACCATATCCTGTGCATTTTAGTTAATATATTAGCGATCTGGACTAGGTTGCCATTACGCTATACAAATTAAAGAAAAAGGAACACAAAGCCACACATATAAATTTAAACATATTGGAGTTTTTAACCGAAAACTTTTATTAGGTTGTGAAGTTTTATAGCTTTAATTCAAAATTGAGTACCCGTCCTCTTTAAAATACACTATGAAGATCGAAAATATACAAGTGCTGCGAGGCCCAAACATCTGGAGCGTAAACAGGAAAAAACTTATCCAGCTAAGGCTCGACCTGCAGGATATGGAGCATAAACCTTCTAATAAGATCGAAGGCTTTTTGGAGAGGATGGAAAAAATGATGCCCACCCTGTACTCGCACCGCTGTTCGCCCGGTGTTCCGGGCGGGTTTTTTCAAAGGGTGATCGCAGGTACATGGATGGGGCACGTGGTGGAACATATCGCTTTAGAGATACAAACCCTTGCGGGGATGGACACGGGTTTCGGTCGCACTCGCGAAACTAAAACACCGGGTGTTTATAATGTGGTATTCGCCTATATCGAAGAAAAGGTAGGTATTTATGCCGCTGAAGCCGCCGTGCGAATAACAGAGGCCCTGATAAAAGGCGAAGATTATAACCTGGAATACGATATACAGCAAATGCGCGAAATACGCGAGGATACCCGCCTGGGCCCAAGTACCGGTTCGATCGTGGATGAAGCTATTGCGCGCGATATTCCCTGGATACGGTTAAATAATCAATCGCTGGTACAACTAGGCTATGGAAAAAACCAGGTGCGTTTCCGCGCCACCATGACCGAAAAAACCAGCTGCATTGCCGTTGATATTGCCAGTAACAAGGATGAGACCAAGCGCATGCTGCAGGAGCAGGCTATACCTGTTGCTAAAGGAATCACCATTTCGTCTGTTGCGGGCGTTGATGATGCTATCCGTAAAGTTGGTTTCCCCCTGGTTTTTAAACCACTCGATGGCAATCACGGCAGGGGCATTTCCATCAATATCAGGACAAAAGAAGATGCGATAGCGGCTTACGAATTTGCAGCCAAAATATCCCGTAGGGTAATTGTTGAGAGGTTTGTAACTGGCTACGATTTCCGGGTTCTGGTGATCGACAACAAAATGGTTGCCGCTGCTTTACGCGACCCTGCACATGTGAAAGGCGATGGGCACTCAACTATACAACAGCTCATCGACCTGGAAAATACCGACCCTCGCCGTGGCTACGGGCACGAAAAAGTGCTGACGTTGATCTCCGTAGACCGTGATACATTGGACCTGCTGGATAAAAAAGGGTACACCTTGGAAACCGTTCCGAAAAAGGGAGAAAAAGTATTTGTAAAATCTACAGCTAACCTAAGCACCGGCGGAACTTCCGTAGATGTTACTGACCATGTGCATCCGCAAAATGTGTTCATCTGTGAACGTATATCCAAGATCATCGGCCTTGACATTTGCGGCATTGATATTATGGCCCAAAATTTAAGCGAGCCGCTTACAGATTCCGGCGGTGTTATTTTAGAGGTAAATGCTGCGCCGGGTTTTCGGATGCACATCGCGCCAAGCGAAGGTTTGGCCAGGAATGTGGCCGGCCATGTGATCGATATGCTATATCCCTGGAATAAATCGTCAAGGATACCTATCATCGCGGTAACGGGTACAAACGGCAAAACTACCACCACCCGCCTTATTGCCCATATCGTTAAAAATAACGGCTACCGCGTAGGCTTCACCACTTCCGATGGTATCTACGTGCAGAACAACATGATGATGAAGGGCGATACCACGGGCCCTGTAAGCGCTGAGTTTATACTTAAAGACCCAACGGTTGATTTTGCCGTTTTAGAAACTGCTCGCGGCGGCATCCTGCGCGCGGGCCTTGGATTTACCCAATGCGATATAGGCATCATCACTAATATACAGGAGGACCATTTGGGCCTGGCTGATATCCATACGCTGGAGGATTTGGCACGGGTTAAAAGTGTAGTAACCAACTCCATCAAACCAAATGGCTGGGCGGTGCTGAATGCCGATAACGAGTACTGCGTGCGTATAGGTAAAAAAACCGACTGCTTTGTGTCGTACTTCAGTATGGACGAAAACAACCCCGTTATTAAGGCGCATTGCAAAAAGGGAGGCATTGCCTGTATTTGCGAGAACGGGTATGTCACCATATTAAAAGGGGACTGGAAGATACGGGTGCAACGCACCATTTTGATACCACTCACCTTCGGTGGTACAGTTCCTTTTATGATACAAAACGTACTTGCCGCTACACTGGCCGCCTTTTTATGGGGCTTTAAAACCGAGGATATACAAACCTCGCTGCAAACCTTTATCCCATCAGCGGCTCAGACGCCGGGCCGCATGAACATTTTTGAGTTTAAGGATTTCAAGTTCATGATCGACTTTGCACATAACCCGGATGGCTTTAATGGTATCAAGGCGTTCCTGAGTCATATTGACTCGCCGCTGAAGATCGGTATCATCGCCGGCACCGGCGACCGGCGCGACGAAGATATCCGAGAGATCGGAAAATTGTCCGCTGAAATGTTTGATTATGTTATTCTCCGCCAGGAAAAACACCTGCGCGGCCGTACTGAAGAAAATATTTTGACGCTATTAATCGAGGGTATCCATTCAGTTGACCCGAACAAGCAATTTGAAGTGGTCCCCAAAGAAATTGAAGCTATTAAATATGCGATGAGCATGGCTAAGCCGGGTACGTTTATTGTTGCGCTTAGTGATGTAATTGATAACGCTATTGAAACCGTACAAAATTACCAGGAGCAGGAACGGAACGGGTTGTTTAATGTTTAACCCAATTTGTCATTGCGAGCGATAGCGTGGCAATCTCTTCGCATGCATTTGCGACGAGGTTGCTTCGTCGTTTCTCCTCGCAATGACATCGTTATTTTTTTGTTTCGGCGCGCTCAAATAATAATGCCACAACAGCATCGAAGCCAGCGTTCGGTTAGGTGCCCATTGTGTAGCAATTTCCACCATTTCGCCCCGCGTAGTTTCAACAGGTAATTGCTTTACGCGACGAATGGCATTTACAACAGCCAAATCACCGACAGGGAATATATCCGCTCGTTGCAGGGCGAACATCAGGTACACATCTGCCGTCCAGATACCGATGCCTTTGAGGGCTACCAACTTTGCGCGAATGGCGTCGTCAGAGAGGTGATGAAACTCATCCAGGTTCAATTGTCCGCTCAAAAGCGCCTCGGCTAAATATTTGATATAGCTGTTTTTTTGACGGCTCACATAACAAGCCCGCATTTCTTCATCGGTTAAAAGCAGGATACGTGCCGGAGTTATTTCCTGCACCCTTTCCCTTAGTTTATTTAAGGCCGATAAAGCTGATGCCAGTGATACCTGCTGCTCAAGGATAATATGCACCAGCGATTCAAAACTATTGGGCCTCGCCCAAAACGGCGGGTAGCCATGGGTGTCAATTATTTTTTGCAGATCGGGGTCCGTGGAAGCCAGTTTATCACAAATGGATTGATAATTGGACTGGTTGAACTGATGTATCATATAATTGTTATCTAAAATACTAATTTCTTTAGGATATGACATTTAATTTCCGAATTTTACCCTAATGAATAACCTGCCGCCATTAGCCGAACGCATGCGCCCCAAAACACTGGACGATTATGTCGGCCAGAAACATTTGGTTGGGCCCGGTGCGGTATTGCGCAAAGCCATTGAATCGGGTGTGCTGCCTTCGATGATATTTTGGGGACCCCCAGGAGTTGGAAAAACTACGCTGGCTTATATCATTTCACAAACGCTTTATCGCCCGTTCTTTTCGCTTAGTGCGATCAATTCGGGGGTTAAGGATGTACGTGAAGTGATCGAAAAGGCATCTTTATTAAAAGAACAGGGCGAAATACTGCCTATTCTTTTCATCGATGAAATACACCGTTTCTCCAAATCGCAACAGGATTCGCTGTTGGGTGCGGTCGAACGGGGCATAGTTACACTAATCGGTGCAACTACCGAGAATCCATCCTTCGAAGTCATCGGGGCTTTACTGTCGCGCTGCCAGGTTTACATTTTGCAGCCGTTGGTCGAAGATGATCTGGTTAGTTTGATCGAGAAAGCCAAAAAAGAGGATGTCGTACTCAAAGGCAAAAAGATCGACATTAAAGAACACGAAGCCTTGATTCGCCTGTCCGGCGGAGATGCCCGAAAGCTGCTCAATATTTTTGAATTGCTGGTCAACGCTTTTGACGGGAAGAAAATTACCATCACCAATGATATTGTTTTGGAGCACGTACAGCAAAATATGGCGCTGTATGACAAGGCTGGCGAACAGCATTATGATATCATATCAGCCTTTATCAAATCCATGCGCGGTAGCGACCCTAACGGCGCGGTTTACTGGCTGGCGCGAATGATCGTAGGTGGCGAGGACCCATTATTCATCGCCCGTCGTATGCTCATTTTAGCTTCCGAAGATATTGGCAATGCCAACCCCAATGCACTATTGCTGGCTCAAGCCTGCTTCGAAGCGGTAAATGTGATAGGTATGCCTGAGTCGCAACTGATATTATCGCAAACGGTTATTTATTTGGCGACATCACCTAAAAGTAATTCGGCCACTACGGCTATTGGTGCTGCCATTGCTTTGGTTAGGGAAACCGGCGATTTGCCGGTACCGCTGCACCTGCGCAATGCGCCAACCAAGTTGATGAAGAACATCGGCTACGGTAAGGATTACAAATACGCCCACAGTTTTGAAGGCAATTTTGTAAACCAGGATTTTTTACCGGATGCTATTCGCGGTACCAAAATTTATGATCCCGGCAATAATACCCGCGAAAATGAAGTCAAAGAAAAACTGAAGAAGCTTTGGGGGGAACGGTACAAATATTAATTCGTAGAGACGCAAAATATTGCGTCTCTTTTTGAACTGTGCTGGGATTCCAAAGCCAGAGACGCAAAATCTTGCGTCTCTACATGGGTTCTGATATATTTGGAGATGTTTACCATTCGACAAGCAACATTAAATGATGTTGAAACCATCCGCCAAATAGCCGACAAAACCTGGTGGTCTGCCTATTCGTCAATACTCGAAAAAGAGCAGATCAGCTTTATGCTGGGAGATATTTATTCGGTTGAAAAAATCACTTCGCAGATTAAAAATAACGCCCAAACCTATTTTCTATTAGAGGAAGAAGGTAACCCGGTTGCCTTTGCCGGCTACTCGCCGCGCGAAGAGAACCCCGAAATATATAAACTCCACAAACTCTATTGCCTGCCTGAAACTCAGGGTAAGGGATATGGTAAAATATTGATCAATGAGGTTATCCAAAAGACTTTGGATGCGGGCAAGCACACCCTGGACCTGAATGTAAACCGCTATAACAAAGCCAAAAACTTCTATGAAAAAATGGGTTTTGTAGTTGCTTATGAGGAAGATATACCCATCGGTCCCTACTGGATGAATGATTATGTGATGCGGAAAAAATTATAGCGATGGGTTTTAAACCCACCGCTATACGACACAGGTCATTTTTTCAATTTCTCAACCCTTTTTGGCGTGTCCTCACCCGAAACTATGGTTCTTGAGCTTAACGCAATAGCCCGGATAGCCGATGTAATGTTTGCTACATCTAATGTACTTAATTCATCGCCGACGGTATGATAAAACTTATCAATGTCAATTTGGTCGGTAGATATTGTATGTGCAGGCACACCAACAGCGGCGAGTGATGCGTTATCGCTGCGGTAAAAAAGGTTTTGGTCGGGATAAGGATCGGGATAAAACTTGAACGCAGTTCCTTCGAGGTTCTTTTGCAGGATAGTACCAAAATCCGAGCGTTCAAAGCCGGTAATAAAGGCGGAGTTTTGCCCCCATTTGGAAGCTTTGCCAATCATTTCGATATTAAACATAGCCACCACTTTATCCGGATCAACCTTGGTGGCAAAATACTGCGAACCATACTCCCCGATCTCCTCAGCAGTAAATGCTACAAATACCAGGGTACGGGCATTGTTGTTTTGTTGTTTGTAATATTTAGCCAGTGAAATTACTGCGGTTGTCCCCGAAGCATCGTCATCGGCACCGTTGGCTATACTATCGCCTTTTACGGCTGGCAGGATGCCCAAATGGTCATAATGGCCCGAAAATACCACATATTCGTCAGGCTTGGTTTTGCCGGGGATGATGCCCGCCACGTTAAACAAGGGCAGTTCCTGGCTTTTCACTTCACAGTTTACGCTTAACGATTTTACTTCGTCAAAAGCGCCGAGCACGAATACCAACGCATGTTTATCCGCGCTACTGGATTTAAATGTAACGCTGCCACCCATCGAGCGGCCCTTTACCCTTTGGAACAAATCGCTGAACTTTGGGTCGATAAGCATCAGGATGTTTTTGTTGGCCCGCAAAGCACTCATATAGGCCGAACGCAGGTCCTTATCGGGTGTTACTCTTACGACCTCGGCATCACTCAACTGGCTCCAGCTAAAGGATGATGAACTTGAAACCGCGAGATTGTTCTGCTCAATAGCACTGCCATTGATGGTAATTTCTACCCTGGTGGGTGCAGTTTTGATCATCGAAAAATTCTGACGGTAGCCGGTATTTCCAGACATAGGCAGTAGCCCGATCTGTTTGTATTCGGCCTCGATAAACTGTGCCGCTTTTTCGATACCGGGTGTAAAAGTGGCCCTGCCCAGCATATCATCTGCCGATAGGGTTTTGATAATGCGCTCTACATTATCTTGTTTGATCAGTTTATCTACGTCCTGCGCGTAGCTGTAAAATGTAATCGCTACTAAAGCAATTATGAGTGCTATTTTCTTCATTATTGTTTGACTTTGGTTGATAGCCAGTTGTTACGAAAATCGGTTTGTTCTTTGGTTAATGTTTTGCCTGCCTTTTCAGCGGTAACGACCTCAAGATATGGACTTTCTTCGAGAGTGATGGTAGTTTCGTGCGCGCCGGTGCGGTTTTTATAATTAACTATAATTTTATCGCCTATATTTTTTGAAGCCACTAAGTCAGTAAAAGCCTGTGCGTCTTTGATATCCTTGCCATCTGCTTTTAGAATAATATCGCCCACATCCAGTCCGGATTTGTAAATAGGTGTGCCCATTATACTAACCTGCACCGGCAAACCTTCTTCGCTTGCGGCGCGCGCCTGACCTGAACGTCCCCTATTCCCCTGGAAAGTCAAAGGGCCCGCCCATGCCTTTCCGGGCGCAGCTTTTTGAAGAATTAATCCGGCTTTGGCCAACAATGCTGTGTAATCGTTCTTTTCGATACTGTAGACGTATTTGTTAAAAAAGTCAGCAGCGAATTTTGGGTCTTTGGTGATTTTAGCCAGGTCGCTTTGCAAGTCGGCTATTATGTAAGGTTTCATTACTTTGCCGCGGTCGAGCCAAACGGTGCGCATATAATCATCTAAAGTAAGGTTGAACTTGCTACGTAATTCCAGGTCAAGCGCCAAAGCGATAGCCCCGCCATAAGTATAATAACTGGTGAACATGTTGGCCTGGTTGTTCGGGTCGATAGATACCCCCGCATCTGCAAACACCGAGTACCGACTCATTTGCGCGGCAGAAGATTTTGAGGCTCCCGGCGTATTCAAAATTTGGTTCACTAAGCCGCTTAAAGTACGGGTATAGTCATCAACGTTATGGAAACCGGCACGCACCAGCAGCAATTCGCCATAATATTGGGTGAACCCTTCGGCAAACCACAATTCACTACTCATATCGGCATGCTCAAAATTGAAGGGCTCCAATGATTTCGGGCGGATGCGCTTTACGTTCCAGCTATGGAAGTATTCA
This sequence comes from Mucilaginibacter sp., assembly GCA_043739405.1. Classification (GTDB taxonomy): domain Bacteria; phylum Bacteroidota; class Bacteroidia; order Sphingobacteriales; family Sphingobacteriaceae; genus Mucilaginibacter. The sequence continues at coordinate 43,515 of JAYUEE010000054.1, forward strand.
TGCGAATAGGTACTAAGCAATCTTATCTCATTTCCGCCAATTTTCGCAACCGGATGTACTATGCAGGTTGAATTGCGATGCTCCATGCCATCACCGGAATTGGTGGGATACACATCATCCAGGAAAGTATATTCTCCATAGTCATAGGCCGGAAGCTCGCCGAAGACGGCTTTTTCTTCCAGTACCATACGCTGCACCTGTTTTGCGAAATTATCTATGGTGGCCTGGTCGTCATCGGAGTGAATAGCCAGGTTTATCTTTTCATTTTTACCATTATTATTTACATCCCAGCTGCTCACTTTATAAGCGGATAGTTCCGTTGGGCTATCCATCATATATTGCATATTGGGCGCGCTATATAAGTTATCCGCCTCGTGTTTAAGCTGCGTTGCTACCCTCCAGCCATATTTGTCGAGGTCGTTGAATTCGAATTGCAGTGCACGTTTGTCCTGCCCTACAACCCACATGAAGGTAGCCGGCATATTCAGGTGCGCATGGCTGGGGTCAATACCCGTATAAGTCCCATCGGTCCAATTGCCAAAAAGGGTGTAGCTGATTTTAACCGTTTCACCGTGGTCGGCTATCTCATACACGTCGCCTTCCAATTGTTTAATATTCACGCTACTGCCGTCAACATTGGTAGCTTTGAGGTTGTAAACGTTTTTGCCAAATTCGTGTGTAGCATAACGCCCGGCTGAGGAGCGGCTCATGCGAAATTCAATTGATTTGGCTCCGGCTTGTGGAATGGTAATAACAATTTCCGCCTCGTGATGTACTGCGTTTGGAAACGAAATGGAATAATAAATAGCCTTTTCCTTTTCATTCGGTTGGGCGAAAGATGCAGATGCAAATAGAACGGCGGTTGCCAACAGATAAATTCTTTTCATAATGTTCAGTTAACCCTTGAGTATGGGGCTGAAATTACTACTAAATCGGGAAAAGTTTTATATCAATATTATTACTTAGTTGTTTAAAAAAACCTCTACACGACGGGTATTTAAAGGTATCCATTATTTCATGTTGCACGTATAAAGGTGACAAGGGTCATAAAATGAACGAACAATGATCATTGGACCAATCAACGAACAAATATTAACTTTGTAATTAATTAATTTCGAATTAGGATACCATGCCGGAGAATAAAATAACAATTTTGTATGTGGATGATGAGGAAAATAATCTTTTCTCATTTAAGGCAGTGTTCAGGATAAAATACAATGTGTTAACCGCACTTAGCGGAGACGAGGCGCTTGAGATCTTATCAAAAAGGCAGGTTCATGTTATCATTACAGATCAGCGCATGCCCGAAATGACCGGTGTTGAATTCCTGGAAAAGGTATTAGAAAAATATCCGGATCCGGTAAGGGTCCTTTTAACCGGTTATTCGGATATGGGGGCCGTAGTTGATGCGGTAAATAAAGGCAAGATATTTCATTACCTGGCTAAACCATGGGATGAAAAAGAACTGGATTACACCATAAAAAAAGCCTACGAAAAATACCTGGTAAAAGCCCAGTTAGAAGAAATGAATGTAAAGCTGGAAGGGTCGAATGACCAGTTAGAGTTTTTGCTTAGACAAAGACTGCTCTCCTGACAAATATTTTAGTTTACCTCTGATTTTAATTGTCCAACCAACAAAAGCAGCTTTTCCCGGCTAATCGGCTTTTGGATCACGCTGTTTACAGTCTTATAAGCCAGTATTGCGGATATATCATTGGGGTCATTTTTTGAGGTCAATACTGTTTGGACAACCACCGTGTAATTTTTTTGAATTTCGGGCGGCAGTTTTTCAAATTCTTCAACAAACTGAAAACCGCTCATAACAGGCATTTGTAAATCAAGCAAAATTATTGTCTGAGCCGGGCTATTGCCTTTAGGTGTCATGCGGATTATATCCAGTGCATGTTGTGCACTCTCAAAACTCCGGATCGATACATTTTTATGCGTGAGCTCCAGAAATTTTCGGGTAAGAAAGCGATCAAGTTCGCCATCATCGATAATTATAAAAGAAAGTTCTGTATTCATCAGATGGATGGAATGGTTACTTTAAAAGTTGTTCCCTGGTGCAAAACGGAGTTGACCTCTATTTGCCCGTTTAATTTTAATAAGGCACTTTTTACATTGTACAGTCCGAGCCCAGACCCAACCTCAATTGAATTTGAGCGATAAAAAAGATTGAATATTTCGCCAACGTGACTTCCTAAAATACCAATACCGGTATCTTTCACGTAAATGGTTGCGGTGTTTTTACTGACCTCAATGCTTACTTCTACCGATTTATTTTTACTTTTTTTATCCTGGTATTTAAAGGCATTGGATAAAAGATTATTGAAGATAAGCGTCAGTGGTGCCGCATCGTTACGGAATACTTCTTCCTGTTTAACATCAACCTTAAACTCAACCTGGTTAATTTTTGCATTTATATCGTAGATGGCTTTTAACTCATCAACAATTTTATGAAAGTCAATTTCCGTTATTTTTAGTTCCCCTCGCTGCAAGCTATAATAATCATGCATACTTAAAACGTAGGCATCCAGCTTTTTTACTGATTTTTCCATCAGGAACATCATCTCTTTCATTTCTTCCGCATCATCCATTTCGCGTGCGAGATTGATGGCCCCTAAAATTCCTGTTAACGGGCCCCTTATGTCATGACTTACGCTGTGGGCGAATTTATTCAGTTCATTATAGGCTTTTTGTAATTCATCGTTTTTTACTGAAAGCATTGAATTGGCCATATAAAACTTGTTAGCCTCGTCTATGGCAGCGATCAGATCAGTTTCGGTCCACGGTTTCTTTACATACCGGAATATATTACCCTTATTTATCGCATCAATTATCGATTCAACATTGGTATAAGCCGTTATAAGAATGCGTACGGGAAGGGGGTGGCTGATCCTGATCTCCTCAAAAAAATCAACCCCGGTTTTGTCCGGCATCCGCTGGTCACAAAACACAACACGTATGTCGGGATTGTTGTCCAGGATGCTTAGCGCTTGCGGTACGTTTACTGCCGTGAAAACTTTGTAGTTGAGTCGTAAAGACGCTTTAAAACCTACAAGATTATCCGGTTCGTCGTCCACATACAATATTTTTATTTTATCAGCCATTATGACTTGTGTTTAAATGGTCATTAATAAAGCCCTTTTGTTAAAAGGGTTTCCCGTAATGTTAAAAAACATCATTTCGTTCTATATAAAAGTTAGCGACGTCCTTTACACTCATGCGAAGTTGATAGGTATTAGTATAATGAATTCGGTTCCTTCACCCAGTGTGCTGTTAACATTAATTATTCCGTTGTGTTTTTTAATTGTGTTATATACAATAGACATACCCAGGCCAGTACCTTCACCGACATCCTTTGTTGTAAAAAAAGGTTCAAATATTTTTTTTTGCGTTTCGGCATCCATACCTGTGCCGTTGTCCTTAATTTTTATAAATACACTTTTTTCATCGTGCTCTGTGGTAATAACTATTTCGCCACCAGTCTTTTCACCAAATTTCTTTTGCACAGCGTAAACAGCATTTGAAATAATATTTAAAAATACCTGGTTCAATTTTCCGGCGTAACATTCTACCAACGGCAAATCGCCAAGCTCTTTAACCAGTTTTATTTTAGTGGTCAGTAAATTATTTGCTATCACCAAAGTTGATTCAAGACCTTCGTTAATGTCAGCCCTTTTGAGGTCATCTTCATCCAGGCGCGAAAAAATTTTCAAGCCTTTAACAATTTCAGCAGTCCTGTTCGCGCCCTCATTGATACCTTTTAAAAGGTGCTTAATTTCTGTTGTGAGATAATCGAGATCCAATTCTTCCTTATAATCACTTATCTGTTTTTGTTTTTCTGCGGGGGAAGCATCGGACAGGCCTACATTTTCAAATACTGTGAGGGCCTCAAGCATAAGATCAATGTCCCGCTTCAAAGGGTTAATATTTGAAGTAACAAAATTTATCGGATTGTTGATCTCGTGCGCTATACCTGCAGTTAACTGGCCCAATGAGGCCATTTTTTCCGACTCGACCAGTTGAGTTTGCGCTTGCTTCAGATCCTCAAGGGTACTGTTAAGTTCATGGTTTGATTCGCTTAATTCGTGTGTGCGTTCATTTACCTTTAACTCTAAAACTACGTTTTGTTCCCGGATGATCTTTTCATTTTCCTTTAAGGCCTTCACGGTTTCTTCCTGCGATTTTTCTTTCTCTGCTTTAAAAACATTTATCCTGTCGGCAAGCGCCAATGACAGCAGGATCACTTCCAGAGCCGCCCCGATCGGCATGGTGTAGTTCGTGTAATTATTGTAAGGTAATACACCCAGGTTACGCATCACGAATAATACTACCCCTGCAAAAAACATGGTCCACGCTAATAGAAAATATTTTGCCGAACGGTATCCCTTAATTGAAAGCCTGATGATAACAACATAGATGCTAACCGTTACAACTAAGGCACTAACATCAGTCATCCGGTAACTGATAAGTGCGAAACCCAGCAGGCGTACAATAATTGTGGCAGAATATAATACGATTATGAACTTAAATACCCTGGACATCCAGGGCATTCTTTCTTTAATATCCAAAAACGACTGCGCAAATAATGAGAAAGCGATACCCGCTATGGCATTGAATATGATGATACCCATATTAAACAGTGCAGGAGAATTTGGAAAAATAAAGCGATAGGTATAGCCCGATATTGAGGTTTGTGTAAGGGCTATAAATAACGCGTATAATACATAGTATAGATAGCTAATATCTTTGGTTGAGATAAAAACAAAAATATTGTAAAGTATCATAACCAATAATATCCCTACCAGGACTCCCCACAGCAGATCGCGCGTAAGTTTGGTTTCAGCAATTTTTTGCGGTGTACCCAATACTAATGGCAAAACCATCTCCTGGTTGCTTTGAACTTTAAGATAGAATGTGGCTGTACTGTCTTTGGGGATCGTAACATCAAAAACAAAGTCCTGGTGCTTATACTTCCTTTTGCTAAAACTATTTGTGTCGCTTAGCTTTTCTGCCTTGTATACGCTATTAACAGGATAATAAAAGTCGCAAACGTCCAATGTTGGATATTCAAGACTGAGTAAAAGGTGATTATCTGAACTTTCGTTTTTAACAGTGAAGCGTATCCAAAAAACCGACTCGCTCAGCTTGAGGTTTGGAACCTGGGTTAGTGATTGGATAAATTTGGTTGACCCACGCACGGATTGAATGTCAAGATGTTTTGTGGGATCTTCTAAAATAGATACACTTTGACCGATAACGATATTATCTCCCTTGAAAACTATGATTTTTTGAGCTATTCCTTTAGTTACGAAAAAGACTTGAAGGAATAACAGGCTTAAATAAATCTTTTTCATATTGGCGCGATTGGTGGTTCAGGTATTTTATTACCAATAATTTCATCCAAATCAACATAATATCTTCCTGAATCATGAAACTGATCCAACAGGATGCGCCGGCAAACATCGGTTGTAACCGCCCCGCCTAAAGTAACAGAGGATGCCAGCTGGGGCCATGTATTAATGGTCTTATTTACTTCGAGCATTGATGCTTTTAATCTTGCTGATATCGTATCGGCGCCAATCATTTTAAGTATAAAAGGAATTTTCTCTTCGTTTGTAAGGTCCTTAATATTATCCGGATTGAGGCCATCTGCAAGCCCGTGTAAAACCGGCCTTTGCGGCTCCAGGTCAAAGCGTTCAACATCCAGCATCCCACGGTCATTGGTATCCATTATAACGGGTATTTGAAATTCCCGGGCCTTGTAGCGGCTTATTATTTTTACGTCTAATCCGTCACAAACTTCTATAAATAGATCTAATTTACCACCTTCCAGGAAAAAGTCGTCCATATTACTATCGTTGAGGCCATCATTAAATATCTTAACATTTAAAAATGGGTCCATCTCAGCTATCTCCCGTGCAGCTATGATCGTCTTATTTACTCCCAGGTTATGTACGCCTGTCCGGATACGGTTTAGGTTGCTAAGTTCAGCTGTATCAAAATCAGCTAACCGGAGTTCTCCGCAAGTGCGCTCCATAGCTATCGTTAGTGCGATTGATTGCCCTACCGATAATCCAACAATACCAATCTTCTTTGTTTTGAGTTTATTTTGTTCTTCCCGGGTTATTTTATTCCGGTTACGGTTTGTTCTTACTTCGGCAAACTCCTCTTCATCCAGCAGGTGCACCAATCGTTGGTTCCAGGGATAGTAAACCCATACGCCGTATTCCTGGATATCTTTTCCTGTTAAATGCTTATTAATAAGTTCGGCATATTCATCCGGCTTAATTTTTATTGAAGGATTTTGGCTCTTGATCAGTTCCTGTAACTGGCCGTATAATTCGTCAAAAACAGTTGTGACTTTAGTGTCATCGAATAACGCTCTAAAAGTTACCTGGTCAGCAGGGTTGTCTAATCTGAGTATAACAGGCTTGTAAGCGTTTGTCGTATTCTTAAAATTCGCCAGCAAGCCTGATAGGTTATTCATAGTTGTTTTTAGATAAGGATATTCAAGACAATATGAGTCCTGCTAAGTTAAGTTAAAAAAAGGTCGGTTCATCTTCCACAATTTTATTTTCAAGGAAGGCCCGCGATGCCCCTGCTATACTTTGAGCCAGATCCCATTGATCAAGCTTAGGGATCAGCAACTCAAAATCTATGGATATTTCCCGGTTCTTTAATTCATTTATCTTTAAAGTATTAGGGTTTTCCCGCATTTGAAATATAAAATGCTTATCCTCCTCAACTGCCTCGCTTAATGCCGAAACATCATTTAAAATCATAGCTGTGGCCAAAAGATCCAGTTTAGGATAGTAAAACGTCCCTTTATTGCCGACACTATCTACCAGCACCATTCCACAATTTACCACAGGTTTTACGGTATAAGGCGCGCATAAGGCGAAGAGCGACTGTATGCCCAACTGCGATGAAATTGCAATAAGGGTTCGTATCATTAATGGCGTTCCGATGCCGTATCCTGCAAGTTCGTGTGAATTCCATAAGCCGCATATCTCGGCAGTGCCCTGCTGGGCATATTTCCAAACCAGTTCGTGAATAGCCGGATCCATTGCGCCTGTAGCCTGTTCTATCGGGAGCGGCTCGAAACCACCCGCTACGTGTACCCGTGCACCGCCAAAAACTTCTTTCCCATCCAGCGACTCTACAATAATTACAAAGGCATCCGGGTTTTTTGCCCATCCATTTTTAGATGATGTTACTTTCGTAACGCCAATGCTGGTCAAAACCTGGGTATGGCCCTGTATAAATAATTCGCAGGTTTCAGGCTCATCAATTGCTCTGAAGGCCCTTATTCTAACTTCCGGCCTTTCTTTATCTAACATTGTCATCCATTTAATAAGCGCGTGATTCGGCTAAACCATTAGTCAACTTACTTCTTAGTTAAAAATTGCTTATTGTTTAATACGGTAAATATAGGATATTTCTATCAGGCCGGGTATGTTTTACAGCGTAAAATTGGTGATTGTTTTACAGGAAGGTTGCTTTTAACGATATTAAATGATTCTAATCATAACTATGGCGCTCAAAGTCATAATCCGATTGGGCGGTTATTATTTTCTTGTTCTTCGCGACATCCGCATCCAGGTGATGATCGAATATACTATCGGTTACTTTTATCTCGCGCTCCTTATCCCTTTCGGCATAATACTCGCCCGCTTCGCCCATCTTAGCCAAAGCAACATCGTATGGCCCTTTGGGCGACATTAACTTTACAAATACCGGTAAACATTCAAACAAAATAAACAGGTAGCCGATGAAAGATATAGCAAGGTAAGTGTCCAGGTCGCGCGTGCCATTTTCGTTATAAGTTAACTGGCCCAACGCCCAGTTTCGGTCCGAAAAACCCGCTATGTTTGATAAACTATCAAGTTCGTGACTATTAAATAAGCGGGCGTTATTTACCCCTTCAAAATCCTTGCGTGCGCTCAGGTAGTTATCCATCTGGCCCAGGTCCTCGGTAACGGTCTTCAATCGGTTTTGCTTTTCTTCCAGTATAGCCTCTTTTTGTTTGGCATAGGTGCCATACCCGACTATACCCGAAGTTTGATCAGTTTTATCGCCGAAAACTTCCTTATTCATCAGGGTGCGTGAGCGATTGATATCTTTTTCCAGCGAGTCCTTTTCCTTTTTAAGATCGCTGTTTTTGCCAAGTTCCATGGCGTACTTTTGACTGTAAGTTTTTTGGAGGGTATCTATCCTGCGGCTTTGGCCTTTGAGATAGGCCGTTTTTAGTTTCTGGCGTATTTCCTTATCAAATATCTTCAGCTCCAGCGGGCGCGAGATCACGATACCAATCATAATAGCCAATAAAATACGCGGCGATGCCTGTAATATCTGCTGATTAGTGGTGCCTTCTTTGTTGATGCTGGATACGATATAGCGGTCCATATTAAAAATGGCAAAGCCCCAAAGCAGTCCGAATAATATGGCAAATCCAACAGCAAACGCATTACCGCTGAACACAAAATACATGGCGTAACCGCCAGAAAGTGATGCAAAAAGCGCCGTGAAAAATATAGTGGCCCCAATACCCACATACTTGTTGTGCTCGATGGGATATTTCTTTAAAGTACCTATATGCGCCCCGGAACAGAACCAGAAAAAGCGGGTAATTTTTTTCATTTGACAGTTTTAAAAAGTGCTGAATTTTTTCATCGCCGGGTAATCAATTATTAACGGGCACGAAAATTCCATAAGCATAATGTAAATTTTATACAAACATATATAAAACGCTTATAATAGCTGATTGTTACAAACTATATGCTTAATTAGTTATACAATAAAAAGCTACCTTTGATTCAAATATTTATTAAAATGAAAGAAAAAACCGTACAGGAGCTGAAAGAAATGATGGATAGCCATGAAGATTTTCAGTTAATAGATGTCCGTGAAGATTTTGAATACGAAATGTCGAACCTCGGTGGTAAACTTATTCCACTCGGAGGCATAATGATAGAAGCCGATTCGGTAGCCAAAGATAAACCGGTGATAATGATGTGCCGCAGCGGGCGCCGTAGTGCAGCTGCTATTATGCAGTTGGAGCAGCAATTCGGCATGAACAATTTATACAATCTGCAGGGTGGTATACTGGCCTGGGCCGAAGAAATTGATCCATCGATAGAAGTATATTAAGCTATGCGCAAAAAAATAGCACTTAACGTTTTTTACAACATCTGCATTTTTATTTGCCTGGCACTGGCCTATGAGGGCTTCCAGGGTAAACATTACGAATATATTGCCGGCGCCGCATTTATTGGCGCTATATTTATTATACTCAAAATCCGGCTCATTAAAGAAGTCCGGGACACGCAAAATTAACCTTAAACTCAAAACATTTATGCTTATCGCAATTTTAGGTATCATTATCCTCATAGTAGGTATAGTGCTTCAACGCTCGCCTGAACCCGGCAATCGTTTTGCTGGTACTGTTAAAACCGTCGGGGTTGTTGTTATTGTTGCCGGACTGGCGCTTTCCACTGTCAAGATAATTGAACCCGGTAAAATCGGCGTGCAGGTACTTTTTGGCAAAGTACAGGATAACATCCTGGAAAGTGGGCTGCATATTATCGACCCCGTAGTTGAGGTAACAGAAATAGATATTCAAACTCAAAATTATACCATGAGTGCCAAGGATAGCGAAGGCGCAGTACCTGGTGATGATGCTATACGTGTGCTTTCATCCGATGGTTTGGAGGTCACTATTGACATTTCAGTATTGTATAGGGTTGATCCAACCAAAGCTGCCTTTATGCTTCAAAATATCGGCGAGAAATATGTAGATAAAATTGTGCGGCCGGTATCAAGAACTGTGATATACAATAGTGCAGTGAATTATCAGGCTGTTGATATGTATTCAGTAAAACGCCAGGAGTTCCAGGATAAAATATTCCGTACGATCACCCAGAATTTTGCTAAAAACGGATTGATCCTGCAGCAAATACTGGTTCGTAACATCACTTTACCAGCATCGGTAAAAGCAAGTATCGAATCAAAGATCAACGCCGAACAGGATGCCCAGAAAATGCAGTTTGTATTACAGAAAGAGCGCCAGGAAGCCGACCGTAAACGTGTGGAAGCACAGGGTATAGCCGATTACCAGAAGATACTTTCAACCGGATTATCAGACAAGCAATTGATATACGAAAGCATCAAAGCGCAAAAGGAAATTGCATTATCACCCAATGCCAAAGTGATCATTATTGGAGGGGGTAAGGGAAACCCAATATTGCTGAGTGATAAGTAGCCCCACCTAAATCCTCCCTTCTAGGGAGGACTTTAAAATATGGAGACCAAGCAAAATTTTTGGAAATCAAATAGTGTTTTACTGCTCCTTATCTACTATTTAGCTGGGTTTTCTTTCCTTATTTTAACACACTATATAGATCCAACCAACCTGGCAGGGCCCGGATTGGATATCATCGGGTTTTTGGTCTATCTGGGCGTTAATATCTGGCTATCAGTAAAAACCTTAATCAGAGTATTTCGGTCTACCTCAAAAAAAGACACCCTAACCGATATTATATTATCTTTATTGATCAACCTTTGCGGGATTGTCAGCCTGATTATCCTTTGCATCATTCCGGCAGATTCCTGGTAAATAACTATCACTTAAAATACTCCGCATACTCCGCAGGCATTGCGCTGATGGACTTTATTTTCATATCCTTATAAAACACTTCGGCAGCTTCGCTTTGCAATTGGATTTTGCCGTTTACTAAAGGCTTTTCTACGCCATTAACCACGTACCTGCTGTTGGATAGCGCCATTACCACCTTGCCGTTTACAATTCGGATGCTTTTATCGCCGTAGGTGATGAGTTCCAGTTCGTTCCAGCCGTTTTTGTTCTCAGCATCCACGCCTGCATGGCAAAAACCGCCGTTGCCAGTGCCGGAGCCGAATGGTGTTAAGGTGCCGTCCTTATCAAAGAAATAATCATTGCCTTTTTTAACTGCTTTTACGTCCTCGCGCGAACTGGCCTGCGACCAATAATCGCCCATACCCGCTTCCGTCACCTGGAACTCCTGACTCAGCATCCAGGTGCGCCAATACTCCACGCCGCATTCGCCCTGCCCATGGTACAGTACACCCGAATCCTTAGGTTCGTTGATGCGGGGTACATATTTTTTGTCGCCCCATTTTACCTTGAGTTTCAGGTCGTAATTGCCAAAATTCTGTTTGGTAAACAGGCAGCCATAAATATCGCCGTTGATGTGCAGAACCGGCTTCCCTTCTTCTTCAATTACCGAAAAAACATTATCCCGGTTAATGTTGTAGCCTATTGGTTTTATCAGGTTGCCGTTCTCATCTTTAGGCGCTTCGCCTTTATAGCCCAATTTATGCCGAAAACTTTGATAGATTTCCCATTTGGAAAGCTTTTTATCGAGCAGGTTGGTCCATTCATCTTTGGGTTGAAAGGATGTGGTAGCTAAAAAGAATATTAGGATACAAAAATAGGCTGTAAGCTTTTTCATTAGGATGGGATTTATTGATCAAATATATCGTTACTATTTCTCTAAACCTAAACCGCTATTATCACTCAAAACCCATTTCCCATCCCAAAACTCAGGCATCTTAAAAGGGTTATTGCTAACCAGCAAAGGCCCGTCGAGGTCGGCCCAATCGCATTGCGGGGCAAGGGCGGCGGCGGCCAGTGTGGCGCAACTGGTTTCACTCATGCAGCCTATAAGCACCTTCAGGCCCAGGTCCTTTGCCTTTATTATCATTTGATGCGCCTCGTACATCCCCGCCGACTTCATCAGCTTCACATTGATGCCATGATATATCCCTTTTGCCTTCTCCACATCCGGTAAACGCTGTACAGCCTCATCGCCGATGATGGGTATCGGGCTGCGCTCGGTAAGCCAGGCATTGCTGTCTAAATCGGTTTTAAGCATTGGCTGTTCAATCAGCATCACACCCTGTTCCTGCAACCAATAGGTCATATCCAAACTTTGTTGCAGATCCGTCCATCCCTGGTTGGCGTCTACAAATAAAGGGGCATTGGTAACTGATCGTATCGTGTTTATGAGTTCCTTATCGCTTCCACGCCCCAGTTTTACTTTGATGATCCTGCAGTCACCGGCATCTTTGAGCTTTTCAATCAATATTTCCGGCGTATCAATGCCTACGGTATAACTTGTCAAAGGCATTTGGGCCGGGTCGCTGCCGAGGAGTTGCCAGCAAGGCTGTTGTTTGATCTTACCTTCCAGATCGTGCAAGGCAATGTCAATAGCCGCTTTTATAGCAGGATTGCCGGATGCGATGCTATCGAGGTAATGGATTATCGCAGCAAAATCAAAAGGGTATTTTAATTGAGAAACATCAACCTTGCTCAAAAAATCAACAGCCGTTTGCGGGCTTTCGCCCATATAAGGCACCATGGATGCTTCGCCATACCCGATATAGCCCTCATGCTTAATTTCCAATAGCATCAATGGTGTTGAAGTGCGCGAAAATTTGGCGATAGTAAACGGGTGCTTTAATTCAAGCTCGAAAGGGCGGTAAGTCAGTTCCATGTTAAAGTTCAAATCTAAAATTTTCGGGTCAAATACGATGCTTATCTTTGCAGCCATGCCGGCACAAATTTATTACCCGTTCAAAAGCTTTAATTTTAGTAACCGTACCTGTTTTCTTTCCGGCGAGGCTTTAACTTCCGAAGAAGAGAAGGCACAAGTTTTTCCGGCCTGGCTGATGAGCCGTTTTCAGTTGGAGGACCAGCCTTTTAAATTATTAGACGAAAGTATCGCCACGTACAAAGATTTGAAAGTGCCATGCTCGTCGGCTGTAAATGAGCAATTTCTCGAGCCATTAGAAGCTGAAATTGCTGCTGCTTTTGATATTGGTTATAATGCGGTAAAGGAAGTCGACGAACTTAAATTATTCCAGTGGGCAGGTAAACTGCTCTATGGCATCATTTTTAACGAGATGCAGTCGGGTATTAAACAACAGCATGCCCAGGGACAAGAGTTTAATATTTCACAATCGCTTATCCATAAATTCAGCAACCTCCATTTGATGTTGCAAAGCATTCATCAGCCCATTCAATTCGAGGATTTTACGCCCTTCAGCCTGTTTTTATTTAAGGTCGATAGAGAAGAAGGCCTTTTCGGCTACCGCGATGAGATCAATACGCTGATATTTTCGCTGCGCATCAAAGATTTCGGACTGGTCATTTGCCTGCAGGATAACGGAGCTAACCGAAACTATCACCGTGAAATACTGGAGAAGATTAATGGACAGGCTTTGCATCCAATCCAATTTGAAGAATTTAATGCCCGGGTATTTTATTCGGCCTATTTATTTAACCGTTTGCCGGAATATAATGTGCTGCCTGTTGGCGACGAAACCTTTATTGAAGCCATGCCCCTGCGCGGGATGAGCAGCAAACCGCTTTTTGATAACTGGCAAAACAAAACTTACGGCCAGGTGCTCGAAAACTTTTGGAAAAAGTGGGGTTTCCTGCTACTGGAAATCATCAAGGACCCAGAAAATCCCATCAGCTTTTTACTGGATACCGATGGTAACTTCATCAATGCCCAAACGATTGAACTTTCTCGCTGATCTGGTGCACAAAATCACCTAATACATGCGGCTGCAATATAATGGTGATCATAATACCGGCAATAGCGCCAAACAAGTGTGCATCGTGATTAATATTACCTAATTGTTTTTTGGAAGCATAGGAGCAGTATACCAGGTACAGCACACCAAAAACAATTGCAGGTATGGCAACGGGTATCATCATCAGGTACATTCCTGCTAATGGATTGAACATAATATAACTGAAAATTACCGCACTGATAGCGCCGGAAGCGCCAAGGCTGCGATAATTATAGTTATCCTTATGTTTTGCCACCGAAGGCAGATCCGCCAGGACCATGCTAACTAAATAAAGCATGGTGAATTGCCAGTGCCCCAGTGTAGCCTCCAATGTAAACGCAAAAAAGTAGAACGTAAACATATTGAAGAAAAGGTGCATCAGGTCGGCATGGATAAAGCCGCTGGTGATGAGCGTGTACAGATTTTTGCCACGATAAACAGAGGCCGGATGCAGGATGAAATTTTCATAGATCCAGTCGCTTGAAAAAGCCATAAAGCTTATAGCAATAGTAACGGCGAATATGACACAAGCTACCGGGGCAAGGTGTAGGTATTGGCTTAATTCCATTTATTGAAGATCGAGTTTGGTATCCGTAAGCAACATGCCAACCGGGTACCGAAGATATGTTTTTTCGAAATAAGGTGAGTTATGGTACACAAAATTCAATTGTGCCCTGCCGCTATTGGCGAGGTTGGGGTTTTTAGCCTTTTCATCATCCAGTTTTTTGCGAAGATCGGGGTCTTTTTTCAGCAGGTCGGCAGCGATGTCTTCAAAAACATAATCGGAGTAACCTTCCTTTTCGCCTAAAATGGGATCGAAGAAATTCCACGTAAAAAATGAATCAACGCCTTGAGGCTCTAATGTTTCTACGATGTAACGGTTCAGAGCCTGGTTAGTGTAAACCACGTAATCGCCGGCGTAAAACTTCACCTTCATATTTACCGGGTTCAGTTTTACATTGTTGTGCGGGTAATGCCCCTCATAAGGGCGCGAAGCTGTTTTGTAATCACCGATATAATACATCTGCAAATCCAATGTGGTGTCGTGCGTAAGCCTGTGCATGGCAATGTTGTTCAGCTTAAATAGGTCGATCACCTTTTGCCATGCCTGCGGGATCACGTAGGCTACAGGTTTATCAGCAAATACGGTCGCCTTATAATTATCGTAATACCTGATGGTTTTAGTGTAAGGTTTACTTTCATCATAATATAATCGCGGCAAGCCGCTTACTTCGCTGGTTTTACGACCGGCTTCGTAGCCTTTGAAAGTTAGCGTATCGTAATGCCGCCAGTCCACATCCCAGTCAAGTGCAAAGGTGGTTTGATTTTTTACCTGTTCATCGGCTTTGTGTTTAAGCTCGCCTATCAGTTTGGAATCACGTTGACAGATATCAAACAAGGCTGTCATGAAATCATAGGTGGCGTAAACACGTTTGTCAAATGATTTCAGCATGTGCGTTTCGGTAATATAGCTGATGATATTGTGCTGGGCGGTATAACCTGTAGCAAAACGGGGCGTCTCCAAAAAACTAACAATACCCGAATCCGGCGTGCTCATTTTTTCTTCCACATACGGTGTCATTTCGTAGCCGCTTTTGGCCATGCGTTTGTACAATTCGGGCGAAAGCGTTTTTGACGTATAATCAGCCAAAATAGGATTTTGCTTATCTTTTTGCGTCTCGATCAGGGTCATTACATATTGGTAATCGGCGCCGTCGCTGGTGTGGTTATCCAGGAAAACCTCGGGCTGCCAGGTGTTTAATATCTTTTCAAAGGCCCAGGCATTTTTGCTGTCAGCTTTTATAAAATCGCGGTTCAGGTCAAGGTTTTTATAATTACCCCTAAAACCATACATACGCGGGCCATTTTGGTTGGGACGCGATACGCCCCGATTAAGGCAGCCGTCGATGTTATAAACTTCGATAAAGCATAATACAATATCTTTGGGTAACTGATCTTTTTTAAGCAGGTCGCGTACCAGCATCATGCTCGCATCTATTCCCTCCGGCTCACCCGGGTGAATGCCATTGTTGATTAGTATAACCCTTTTATTCAGTTTCTTGATCTGCGCGGGGTCGAACACTTTATCCCTTGATAACACCACAAGGCTCAAAGGCTTGCCAACATCTGTAATGCCGTAGTTGAATATGCGCATTTGGGGGTACAGTTTAGCCACCTTTTGATAATAGGCTGTTATTTCTGCATAGGTGGCCGTATAGTTTTTTTCCTTGCTTAATTCAAAAGGCGTCAATTGAGCCTTAGCCTGTATAAAAATAAAACAGGCCAGCAGCACCGGAAGGAGTCGTTTCATTGAGAATAGTTTTGACAAATATATAGCCGGGCGGCAATCCAATCAATAACTCAATCAGATTTGTTACCTGCACCCCGAAAAACAAAAACACCGCCGCCCAAACTTACAATTCAGACAGCGGGGAATACCTAAATATCCTGCGCCTGTTTTACTTAGCAGGCATATCAAATATCTTGGGATCGATATCCTTATTAATAGTTATCGATTTTACCACAAAGCCTAATTGGAACTGGCCAAAGTCAATATCGATCTTATAGGGCTCCAGGTCACCGAAATCCGTTTTCTTATAATTGGCAAGGGTTGTGGTTACGGTTACGTCCTGGCCCTGCATGGACTGTGTTGAGGCCATTTTATTAAGCAGAAAGGTGGTGGCATCGATATAATAGGTGGTTACGTTTTTGCCCGCGGTGATCTTTATCGGATAATTATTACCGTCTTTGGGTAGCAGTTCGGCTTTGTAACCCATGGCTGCATAACCAAGCAGCGAGCGCCCTAACCAAATGGCGTCTTTACCCGATTGGTACTGATCGTCGGGTATTGGCGTCGGGTCGCTAGCGCCGGCGAAAGGGTTAACGCTCCAGCCACCTTTGTCGGTGTAAACCTGGATGATCTTGGAGCCGCCGACTTCGGTCTCGTTGCGATAGCCTTTTCCTACCAGCAATGTGGTAGTTGAAGCGCCATCTTGCCCCATAACGCTGACGGTAGCATCGCTATAAACCGATTTTATCTGGGCCAGTTTGTCTTTTCCGCCGATAGCGTCAACGTATTTGGCGATAATGTCATCGGCCGTTTGCGCCTTTGCAGCAAGGCTAATGGATACTGCTGCGAAGAGCAGCATGCAAAATTTTGTGAATTTCATGTCTTTTTGTTTTAGCGGTTTAAATGATGTTGGTTTGGACTTAGATATAAAAGCCTTACTTAATGTTACTGAATACCAGGCAATAAATTTACACAGTTTTCAAACCTGTTTCTGTCGCTAAATTTACGTCGCCGGCAGGGGTTATATCGACTTTATCTCATCCTGCAACTTCTTCGGCAGGCTTTTCAAAACCAAATCATAAGAATGATCTATCATATCGCAAAGCTGTTTACGGGTAAGGCTGCCATCGGAGTGGACCGTATTCCAATGCTTTTTATTCATATGAAAGCCGGGCCGTACCTCTGAATAGCGTTCGCGAAGATCAATGGCAAGTTCGGGGTCGCATTTAACGTTGAAATGTGTGGGGTCGGAAATGCTGGTGAGCAGGAACAGTTTTTCGCCAACTTTAAAAACCAGCGTGTCTTCGCCGAAAGGTAAACCCTCGGCTACGCCAGGTTTAGCCAGGCAGTAATCGCGTATTTCTTCAATGTTCAAGGTTAGAAACGCCTGATCAGCTTATTAAACGAAGTAACGTTACCAAAGTTAAATTTAACGCCTATCACTATTTGTGCGTATTGGTTGGTAGCGTTGTTTTTGAATTTATTTGAAGGGTCGTCATAACCGTCCAATCCTTCGCCGAATACCAGGTTATGGGTATAGCCGAGGTCGATAGTCATATATGGCTCCTCAAAATCATTGTACAATTTAAACTCATACCCGAAGCGTAATGGCACGGTAACATTTATACTGCTATTTGAGCCCGGGAAAACATAAGTAAGCGGGCCGTTAATGGGATAGATATTAGTACGTTGTACAGTATTGCTATTGAATATAATTCCACCGCCTGAACCGAAATAAAAATTCTTAAGGATATTCAGCAAATCGTTTTGCGAATAGTCGATTACTTCGCCCAATTGGAAATCGGCGTGTACAACCAACCCTTCGTAGTTGTTGGCGTATTGACGGCCATATTTATCAAGAGCAGGCGTGAGGCCGCCCCCGGATAGGTGCCCGAATTGCAACTCGGCTGTTACCGGGATATATGGGCTATAATTATATACGAAGTTTAGACTCTGGCCGATATGGCGGTATTGTTTGTTGACATTGGTGTAGCCCACCTCGGAAAATACGTCTAACCCGATGCCAAACTCTTTATAGTTATAACCCATCTGGGCTTTGCCAACTAAAACGCTAAATAAAAAAACGAAAAGTAAAATGAGTTTTTTCAATGGCTAAATTTAATCAATATTGTACAATCTTTTTGAAGCGGCTCAACGATACTTGTCAAAAATAAAATTTCTACCGATATAATCCTTATAATAAGATGTTAAAATCAACATTAAATTTCACTGTAACCGGGCGTTTCTTACGCTATGTCACTATTGATACCCAATCTGACCCTAATTCTGACACCTTTCCGTCTACCCAAAAACAAAAGAATTTAGGCAGATTACTTGTAAACGAATTAATTGCGATAGGGTTACATGACGCACACCTTGACGACTATGGTTATGTGTACGCTACCATCCCTTCTAACAGTGATAAAAGCAATATTCCGGTGATTTGTTTTTGTTCGCACATGGACACCTCACCCGATTGCAGCGGTGAAGGCGTGAAACCTATTGTTCATCAAAATTACAAGGGGCAGGATATTGTATTGCCCGACGATAACTCGCAAATTATCAGGTTGACAGAGCACCCCGACCTGAAAAATCAATTGGGCAACGATATAATTACCGCCAGCGGAACTACCCTGCTTGGCGCTGATAATAAAGCCGGCGTTGCCGAAATTATGGATGCATGTTACCAGTTAGTAAATCACCCCGAGATCAAACATGGTAAAGTTAGAATACTATTTACCCCTGACGAAGAGATTGGCCGGGGTGTAGACAAGGTGGATATGAAAAAACTTGGCGCATACGCCGGTTATACCATAGATGGTGAAAGTTTAGGCAATATGGAGAATGAGACCTTTTCGGCAGATGGGGCAAGACTCACCATTAACGGTGTAAGCACACACCCCGGTTTTGCAATAGACAAGATGCAGAGCGCCATTAAAATTTCGGGGCAGATAGTAGCCGCACTGCCGCATGATCTGTCGCCGGAACGGACCGAAGGTAAGCATGGGTTTATACACCCGGTTGCTATTGAAGGGCATGTGGAAACCGCCTCTATTGATTTTATTATACGCGACTTTGATGATGAGAAATTAGATAAGCATGCCGAAATTATTCGCGAAATAGCCGAAACAGTAACAGCCCGGTTCCCTGGAAGCAGTTACCAGTTAGACATAAAACCGCAATACCGCAATATGAAGAAAATGCTGGACCAGCATCCTGAAATAGTTGAGTACGGCATGGAAGCAATGCAGCGGGCGGGTCTTGAAGCCAAGTTATGCAGCATTCGCGGTGGCACGGATGGTTCGCGTTTATCCTTTATGGGATTGCCCTGTCCCAATATTTTTGCCGGGGAGCACGCTTTTCACAGCAAGCATGAGTGGGTGTCGGTACAGGATATGCAAAAGGCGGTAGAAACGATATTGCAATTGTGTGCGATTTGGGAGGAGAAGGCGTAATTTACTTCTCAGCTAATAAATCGTTCGTCAGTTTCTCAAACTCCGCTACAAATTCGGTGTAGTATTTACCCGTTCCTGGCCCGCTGAATCCGGTATGTATTTTACGTACGTCTCCCTTTTTATCGATAATAATCGTAGTGGGGAAACCTTTGTAATCGGCCAGCATAGGCAGGCTCTTCATCGGGTCATCATGGTACATGGTGTAGCCCGTTATGAGCAGCGGGTAAGGAACATTGAATCGATTTTTTACCTGTTGTATCAGCGGCTTTGATTTGGCAAAATCTGGTGTGCGCTCGTATGCTAAACCAATCACTTCGACACCTTTTGCATGAAACTTTTTATAGTAACTAACCAAATAAGGCGTTTCATCCATGCAATTGGGACACCATGAGCCTAACATCTGTACAATCACCACTTTGTTTTTAAAGCGCGGATCGCTCAATGAAACTTTTTTTCCATCGATACCTGGAAAAGAAAATGCTATTTTTTTGGACCCCGGTTTTAAATAAGTTAATGAATAGGCATCCGGGAGTTTAGCGTTTGCATCGGCGATGGCTGTCCAGTTTGTCAGGTCCGCATATTCCGACTGATCCTTTCCGTCAACCAGGGTTTTGGCATCCTTTATAGTTGCGGTAAATAAAAACGAGTGGCCTCCATCAAAAGTCGACAGGTACAATTTGTTACCCGCGACAACGCCGTCAAGATAACGATCGTCGCCGGTAGTGGTTAAAAAGGTACCTGTAACCTGGGCGCCTATTTGTTTAAATTCACCAACCCGCATATCCTTATGATCTCCTTCACCGAATGTAACAGACCATCTGCCGCTAACGTTGTAAGCAGGCTTTTCGGCTGTTTTAAAAAATCGCCAGTCTTGCCCTGGTTCTGCAGTAAACTCCATAGCCATATCCCGGTCGGCATAATGTTTTATCCATTTTCCCTTTAAGCCTGTTCCTGCTGTTATTAATTTGAACTCCGAGTTGAATAAGGGCATATGAATCAGCACCGAATCTTTTTTGTGCTTAATATCGGTCACCTTTATCCGTTCAGCGCCATTCATGATGATAAGCTGCTGCTTGCCAGCGATATCTTTTACTTCAAAATTAAAAGGCAGTTCGTTACCGGAAGAGTTTTTTAAGGCCCCGCGCCATATGCCTGTTTTTAATTGGCTTTGCGCCGAACAAAAATTGATAATGACGAGGAAGAGGGCAGAAGGCAGAAGATATTTAAAACGCATGCGAATAGTCTATTAAATTGATATACTTTTTCAAAGTAAAAGAAAATGCACCGTATTATTTCAATACCTCGCGCGAAATGACAATCCTTTGAATTTCGGAAGTACCCTCGTATATCTGCGTTATCTTAGCGTCTCGCATCAGTCGCTCCACATGATATTCTTTGACGAAGCCATAGCCGCCATGTATCTGCACGGCTTCAACGGTAGTTTTCATTGCTACTTCCGATGCATATAGCTTGGCCATAGAACTTGCCTGTGCATAAGGCTGGTCGTGATCCTTCAGCCAGGCAGCTTTCAAGCAAAGCAGGCGGGCCGCTTCTATTTGAGTGGCCATATCTGCCAGTTTGAACTGGATGGCCTGCAAATCAGATATAGTTTTCCCAAAAGCCTTACGCTGTTTGGAATAATCAAGTGCAAGTTCATACGCGCCCGATGCGATACCCAGTGCTTGTGAGGCGATACCGATACGCCCGCCTTCCAGGGTTTTCATCGCGAATTTGAAACCGAAGCCATCCTCACCGATCCTATTTTCCTTAGGGACTTTAACATCACTGAACATTAAAGAATGTGTGTCGGATCCGCGGATACCCAGCTTATTTTCTTTAGGGCCGATGGTAAACCCTTCCATCCCTTTCTCAACGATCAATACATTGATGCCGTGGTGTCTTTTTTCAGGATGCGTTTGCGCGATAACCAGGTATGTGGAGGCGCTGCCTCCATTAGTTATCCAGTTTTTGGTGCCATTCAATAAATAATGGTCGCCCATGTCTATTGCGGTCGTATGCTGCGATGTTGCATCAGAACCGGCTTCCGGTTCCGACAGGCAAAAGGCGCCTATCTTTTGTCCGCTGGCAAGGGGCACAAGATATTTTTGTTTTTGCTCTTCGCTGCCAAACTTCTCCAGTCCATAACAAACCAATGAATTGTTAACCGAAACAACAACCGAAGCAGAGGCATCAATTTTTGAAAGCTCCTCCATCGCCAGCACATAGGATATGGCATCCATGCCGCTTCCACCGTATTCCGGGGAAACCATCATACCTAAAAAGCCAAGCTCACCTAATTTTTTTACCTGTTCGGCCGGAAATTTTTGGTGTTCATCGCGTTCAATCACGCCCGGTTTAAGTTCGGTTTGGGCGAAATCTCTTGCCGCCTGGCGTATCATTAGCTGTTCTTCGGTAAATTCAAAATGCATAGGTGGTGGTTGGTTTAAGGTCAAAAATAATGTTATGCACGCATAGTAAAAAATGCAGGCACAAAAAAAGAGAACTTTTATACAAAGTTCTCTTTCCCCTAATTAATTTAAACTATTGATTAAACCCAAAACAAAGAACAAAAAAACTCAGCTTGGGTGTCTGAGAATTCAATTTAAAGTTTTTCATAGGTAGATGAAAACTTATTTTTTTCACAGATTGTATGCAGAGTCATAAGGTATTGTACAAAAGTAAAGCCATATCGGGTGCCGAACAATGACGAATACGTCAGAATTTATAAATTTGTCTATTATTATTGTTACGAACGTAGGAATTAGTTTACCTTATTTATTTGCTAGATTGCAACTTCGCAAACCTGATTTAATTGAAACAAAAACATGTTATTAACTGATTTTGAGTACCTTAACAAATCGGAAGATGCCTTTAAGAAAAAGATCGCATTACAAATAAAAAACCTCAGAAGGCAAAACCAGGTGACGCAGGAAAAATTTTATAGCGAGACAAATATCAATATAGCAAGGCTTGAATCGGGTAAAGTGGACATTCGTTTAGACACCTTAAGGAAGGTTTGTTACTACTTTGACGTGTCATTATCGGGCTTTTTTCACGGTATTTATTAGTTCTCTCTCGTTTTAAACACACATTTTCCGCTATAATTCCGCTATTTTGTACAATAGTTGTATATTATTACAAACAAAATTCCTTCCAGCCCTTGGTTTTGAAGGCTTTCACAGGGTAAAAAGGTAGGATATGGTAAAGAAGTTGTAGAGACGCAAGATTTTGCGTCTCTACAGGAAAATCAAAAAAATACGATGGATACACCACTGTTTATCTTCGGGGTTGTCTTAACCTGTTTCGGTATTTATCAAATCGGAAAAGGAATAAGTTGGTTCAAAAAGGTGTTCAAATACACAGACGGATTACAAAGTTGGTCCGCGCTGGCTGGAGCTATCTCGATAATGATTGGAATAGTAGCGATACTAGAAAGTTTCCAATTCCAAGTGGTGGCAGAAATAACTACAAAATCAAAAATTAGCCCTATGAACGTACCACGATTTCTTTTGGGCCTAGGTATGATCTGCACTGGTATTTGGACAGTTATTCTTCAAATAAAATGGTATAAAAAAGGGTTGAAAGATCCATTTGGAAATGAAGTGCGGCTTTTAATTGGTGGTTTTGGCTTCATTGTTTTAGGGATAATATTG
The DNA here is from genome assembly GCA_043739405.1 of Mucilaginibacter sp. Taxonomy (GTDB): domain Bacteria; phylum Bacteroidota; class Bacteroidia; order Sphingobacteriales; family Sphingobacteriaceae; genus Mucilaginibacter. The sequence continues at coordinate 66,536 of JAYUEE010000054.1, forward strand.
ATAATAAAAAGTTTCTGATATCATGGAGGTAGAGATGCATAATTATGCGTCTCTACGGTTATATTTGGCCGATGCAAATTATACATGCGCTACAAAATTCGTGGCATCAAACCACCTGGCTCGAAATTATCGGGGTAATTACCGGGTTGCTTTGCGTAGCGCTCGCTGCGATGAACAATATCTGGAACTGGCCCATTGCTATTATCAGTGTGAGCATATACATTTTCATTTTCTTCGATAGTCACCTGTATGCCGACATGGGCCTCCAGGTTTACTTTATGGGGATGAATATTTATGGCTGGTATTTTTGGAGCCACAAACCTGCTACTGAAACGAAAACGCCGGTCATGCTGATAACAAAAAAGGAAATTATCTTATCAGCGATCGCGATCATTGTATTCACTTTCTTTTTGGGAACAGTTTTGAAATATACCCCGGCATCTTATCCTTATATCGATAGCTTTTGTACGGCTTGCAGCCTGGTGGCGCAGGTTTTTTTGGCCCGTAAGGTTTTGGAGAACTGGCTGATATGGATATTTGTCGATATCATTTATGTAGGCGTGTACATCTTCAAGCACCTGGATTTGACCGCTATTATGTATGCCATTTATGTTATTATCGCATTGCTGGGGTATCTTGATTGGAAAAAGGACTATAAAAAGCAAGTGGGTAATGCAATCAGCTGATATAATAAAAATAGCCATTGTTGGCCCCGAGTCCACGGGCAAATCTACCATGTCGGCATTTTTAGCTGAACATTATCACACCGTCTGGGTGCCCGAATATGCCCGTGAGTACTGCGAAAAGCTAACTGAACCTCCTACCTGGCAAGATGAGATCAACATGTTTTACGGTCAGGTTGCGCTTGAAAAGGAATATCTGCCCAAAACTAATAAGCTGCTCATCTGCGATACCACGTTCATCACCGTAAAAATTTGGAGCGACTATACCTTTGGACGGTCGCCGCAGGAAGTATTAGATGAATTGCCTAAACATCCTTATGACCTTTATCTTTTATTAAACATCGACCTGCCCTGGGAAGAGGATCCGCTGCGCGATTTCCCGCACATGCGCGACCATTTTATGGATGTTTGGTATAAAGAGCTGAATGCTTTAAATGCCAATTATGTACTTATTTCAGGTGCGGGGCGGGATAGGTATGATAGCGCGGTTGCTGCGATTGACGAGTTTCTCTTGAAGTCAGAAGTCGGAAGTCCGGGGTCAGAAATCTGAATTTAACCAACTTGTGTCTGACTTCAGACATCAGATTTCCGACATCTTAATAATATTTTCCTTACCTTAATTTAACTGTTGATGCAACGTTCAAAAATACACTGCGTCATATAGTTGAAAGCTGTAAAATTTGGAATCCGTATTTGTTGATAAGCATTATGACTTGGTGGTTGAGTGCAAGCAGGGTAGTAAAAAAGCCTGCTTTGAACTATACCGTTTATATTCGAAGGCGATGCTTAATGTCGCCTTCCGGATAGTTGGGAGTATTGATGAAGCGGAGGATGTGCTGCAGGATGCTTTCCTGGATGCCTTTAACCGGGTAAGAGAATTCAGGCAGGAAACAACCTTTGGGCTGTGGCTGAAGCAGATCGTAGTACACCGGGCCATTAATCTGCTGCGTAAACGGAAGCTGGAAATGGTAGAGCTGGGTGAGGACCAGCTGGACAATATAGCCGACGAGGAAAGTGCGGATGATGAAGAGGTGCAATATAAGGTGGCACAGGTAAAGGAAGCGATGAAAGAACTTCCGGATGGTTACAGGGTTGTATTATCGCTGTACCTGCTTGAAGGGTACGACCATGAAGAAATAGGACAGGTATTAAAAATATCTGAAAATACCTCGAGAACGCAGTTTTTGAGGGCAAAAAGAAAATTGAACGAAATATTAAAAAGTAAAGGAATAACATCATGAGCAAGCGATTAGAAGATTTCATGAAGGCGAACCGGGAGGAATTTGATGACCTGGAACCATCGGCGGATCTGTGGAAACGAATAGAAAAACATTTACCGGCTGAAGGGACTCAGCCAAAAAAACGCGAGGCGAAAATGTTCTCGCTGAATTTCGTCATGAAAGTGGCAGCGTCGATAATTGTAGTGATGGGTATAGGATTTGGTTTGTACCTGCGCACAGAGAAGAAGCAAAGTATTGACCTTGCATCCATAAACCCAACTTATGCTAAACAGCAGGTTCAATACGCATCGCAAGTAGAGACTAAGCTCTCGCAGCTTAAATCGCTCACCAAAAACGACCCGGAAATGTATGCGGATTTTTCGCACGAGATAGCTAAGATGGATTCGACCTATAAAAGACTAAATAAGGATTTGGCGACCAGCCCTAACCAGGAACTGGTGTTGCGCGCTATGATCCAAAACCTGCAAATGCAAACCCAGGTACTTAACCAGCAACTGAATATTATTGAACAATACAATCAAATGAAAAAAGACCCTAAAAATGATACCAAGAGCATATAAACCTACCCTGTTTCTGTTGGCTTTATTGGTGGCAACTGCACCGGTATTTGCACAGGATACAACAGCAGCCCCCGAAACGAATTATTCAAACAGCAACCTGAAGTTGCTGAATATAGACCTGGGCATTAGTAAGCATGATTTAAACCTGGCGATGAGCGACCTTAGAATCAGCTTGAAAGAGGGATTAAAGGACTTAAATAGCAACCTGCATGTTTGGGTGCCGGAGTTGAAAGAACTGGGTAACAATATCAGCGTAAACATCACCGATAACCTGTCTGATGAGATGGTGCGGGATGGCAACGTTAGCGAAAAGGTAAAGTCGTACAGCAAAAGCTACCCGATGGACGGCAATGATAGACTGACTGTTGACAATAGATTTGGCAACGTAACGGTAAAAACGTGGAACAAAGCCGAAGTTAAAGTCGATATTGAAATTAAAAGCTACGCAGATAACGATGCCATGGCTCAAAAAATGATCGATGCCATTAGCATTTCTGATAACAAAAGCGGTGATGTGGTTTCATTTAAGACAAACTTTGGCAGCGGCAGCAGTAATTCGGTTTGGGACCTGTTTAATAATAGGAACGACCACCATAAGGCCGAGGTAAATTATACTGTTTACATGCCTTCAAAAAACGGGCTGGGTATTAGCAATCATTATGGCTCAATTGAATTGCCTGATTTTGACGGAAAAGTTAATATTGAAAGCTCGTACGGGAGCTTTTCAGGCAAATCATTAATGCACGCGGACAACCAGATCAAAGTAAGGTACGGAAGCGCCAGCATTGAGAGCCTGTCATCAAGCGATATGAGCGTAAGTTATGGCAGTCTTGACTTGGGTTCCATTGACAAACTGAATGGTGAATTACATTACAGTACGGCGCGAATCGGGAAGGTAAAAACCTCGGCAAATATCAACGCGCACTATGCAGGCGGTGTGCAGATAGAAAGCCTGGATAAAAACTTCAGCAGTTTTTCTTACAGCTCCAACTATTCAAGTTTAAAGATCGGGATCGAAAACGCCACCAATGCTAATTTTGATGTTACGGTGAGGTACGGGAGTTTTGATTATAACGATATACCGGTTGAGATCACCGAAAAAACACCATCTGACGACAGCAAAGGCTGGAAACCAACTAAGAATTTTAAGGGCCACATAGGTAAAGGAGGCGGTGGTACAATTAACATCAGCGCAAGCTACGGCGGCGTGAAATTTGAATGATCCTATCGTAGAGACGCAAGATTTTGCGTCTCTTTTCGAAAACAATGCCGGATAAAAGAGACGCAAAATCTTGGTCTCTACATTAATAAACCCTGCAAAGCAACCCCTTCAAATACTCCCCTTCCGGGAAAGACGCCCTAACCGGGTGGTCCTCTGGTTGGCAGAACTGGTAAATAAACTGTACCTCTTTACCCGCATCCAAAGCTGCCCAAGCCAATACTTGTTTAAAAGTATCGATATCCATCGCACCTGAGCACGAAAAGGTAGCCAGTAACCCACCGCTTTCCAAGAGCAGCATGCCCTGGCGGTTCAAATCCTTATAGGCCCGCGAAGCTTTATCCAATGCCGACCGCGATGGCGCGTACTTGGGAGGGTCGAGAATAACGATGTCAAACTTTTCACCCTGCTCACGTAAGGCCCTCATTTGCTTATTCACATCAGATTGCAGTGAATTTTGCTTTGAGGCATCTAATTTATTTAGCGCAATATTGTTTTTTAGCGTTTCGATAGCCAGCGCCGAACTATCCACAGAGGTTACCGATGATGCACCGTTTTTCAGGACGTTTAAAGTAAATCCGCCGGTATAAGAAAAGCAATCGAGCACCTTTTTGCCTTTTGAATAGGACGCTACAATTTTTCGGTTGTCGCGTTGGTCGCAATAAAAACCCGACTTTTGCCCTTCGGTTATATTGATGCCATAACTTATTCCATTCTCGATAACTTTAACTATTTCGGGCGGCTGTTTGCCTGCAAGTACCTCGTTAGTCGTTTCCAGCCCTTCATGCGCCCTTGATGCCGCATCGCTTTTATCAAAAATGCCTTTCGGCTTTAATCGCTTTTGCAGTTCGTCAATAATCACCGGCAATACCTCTTCGATACCCGAAGTGAGTATTTGCACCGCGAGATAATCTGCGTATTTATCAACAATTAATCCCGGAAGGTAATCTGCTTCGCTAAAAATAAGGCGGCAGGTATTGGTTGTTCCATCTTCTAATAGATTATTACGGCCGTTAACTGCCACTGCCACTTTTTTACGGAACCAATCATCATCTATTGCAACATTTTCGTCCCATTCCAGTAAACGCAATGCAACCCGCGACTGACTGTTATAAAACCCATAAGCCATAAAACTGCCTTTATCATCCAACAATCTTACAATTTCTCCATTAGCAGGCTTTCCTTTTACGCTTTCTATCGCACCCGAAAACAGCCAGGGATGACGATGCCTAACGGCCTTTTCCTTGCCCTTTTTTAATATCACCTCTATCATAGCAGCAAAAATAGTCCGAAAGTCGGGAAGTCCGCAAGTCCGGAAGAATAAATGAAGCGATCTTACTGACTTTCGGACTTTTGCGGACTTTCGGACTGCCAATATCCTGTTAATCATTTAAATCCCTTAATCGTGTATTTGTTTCTTTCCCTGTAAGTGCCTAAGTTTGCGCCTCAATAAATTTTTATGGCTAAAGCATCTGATATAAAGAATGGAAGTATACTGCGCTTTAACGGCGAATTGATACAGGTAGAAGAATTTATACACCGTACGCCGGGTAACCTGCGCGCATTTTACCAGGCGCGTATGCGCAACGTAAAGACCGGTAAGCTGGTTGAATACCGCTTTCGTACCGATGAGGAGGTTGATATAGCCCGTGTTGAAACTAGCGATTACCAGTACCTGTACGAAGATGGCAACGACCTGGTGGTAATGGATAACGCCAGTTACGAGCAGTTTAACGTGCCTAAGTTTTTATTCGGAAACGGGGTAAAGTTCCTTAAAGAAGGCGTGAACGTTATAGTGGCAATGGAAAGCGGCGAGCCAATTACGGCTAAAGCGCCGGCTTCAGCTGAACTGGAAATAACTTATACTGAACCTGCCGTAGCAGGTAATACTTCAAATGGTGCATTGAAAAATGCAACCGTTGAAACTGGTGCCGAAATTAAAGTGCCTTTGTTTATCAATATTGGTGATAAGGTGAAGGTTGATACCACCACCGGTTCGTATGTGGAACGTGTGAAAGGATAAACCCCCTGCCCCAAAAGGGAACACAAAATATTAAAAGCTTCCATTTGGAGGCTTTTCTTTTTTGGGAGAAATTGTAATTTAGATGGCTTGATAATCAGTAATTTAATCCGATTCGCTCATGATAGCTACCGCCGATCTTTTTAAGAAGCTCACCTGTTTTACGGAACCGGGATTTAAGGAAGAATTGTTGGAGCACGGCCAGTTGCTTTCCTTCAATAAAGGGGATATCATCGTTCGCGACGGGCAATACGTGAAATTTTTGCCGATTGTGCTGAATGGCGCCATCAGGGTTTTTCAGCAGAGTGAGGACAGAGAAATACTGCTTTATTATGTCAGGGCCGAAGAAACCTGCACCATGTCGCTTGCAGCCGCTTATTTCAACAACAAAAGCACATCGCACGGTGTGGTAACCGAACCGACCGATGTGCTGATTTTTCCGGCAAGCCTTATCGACCAATGGCAACTCAAATACCCTTCATGGAATAAGTATGTAATGCAAATGTTCAGGACGAGGTATGACCAGTTGATCAATTCTTTCCAGGGAATAGCGTTTGAGCATATTGACACCCGGGTGCTGGAATATTTGAAAAATATGGCAAATAATGATGGCAGCAAATCCATTGATATTTCTCATCAGCAGCTTGCTGCAGAACTGGGAACCACTCGTGTTGTTATATCCCGCATCCTGAAGGATTATGAAAAGCAGAAAAAGATCAGGCTTTTCAGAGGGCGGATCGAGCTGATATAAAGCGCTCTTGAAAAATATTTTTGCTTGTGTATCATTTGATACCGTTTTGGCGCATAGCGGGTTATAATTTTGTTTCAGCAAACAATTTAAAACTCAGAATCATGAAAACACTACATTGCGCAGATGCCGGCTTCGATTGTAAAGCTGTTGTACATGCCGAAACCGTTGAAGAAGTATTGGCCCAGGCCGCTGAACATGCACAATCAGTTCATGGGGTGTCGGTAACACCCGAACTGGCGGAGCAGATCAAAACTTTGATCAAAGAAAACTAAAAGAAAAGGCCTCCATTTGGAAGCCTTTTCTTTTTTAATAAATATTTAATTTATTGGCTTAAACATCCTGTCCCAGCGTATTTTGCTGAAGAAACCTTTGGTCGAATCGGTGCTCATCACCGTAATAATAGCTTTGCCGATAATATGGTCCTCGGGTACATAGCCCCAAAATCTCGAATCCAATGAATCATGGCGGTTATCGCCCATCATCCAATAGTAATTCATTTTAAAAGTATAGCTGTCGGCCTTTTTGCCGTTGATCAAAATATCTTTACCATTTACAGCTACTTTATTGCCCTCATACCATTCAATCGCGCGGCGATATAAGGCTAAAGTCGAATCATTCAGCGGAACGGTCCAGCCTCTTTTCGGTAATACCAGGGGGCCAAAATTATCGATGTTCCATTTGAATTTACTATTGTATGGGAAAACTGTTGAGTCACGTTCACCTGCTTTTTGAATAAAGGGTACGAGGTTTTTCACATTGGAATAGCTCTTTATTTCTGCAAGGTGTTCTTTGGGAATAACCATCTCAAAGGTATTGGTAGCACGCAGCCGCTTGGATGTGATATTAAAATCCGTTAAAACCTGCGGGTTGATGTCTGTTCCGTTCGTGGTAACTATGTAAGAGGTCTGTTGGTTTGGGGCATTGTGAGCCGCTTTTCCATTAATGTAAACTTGTGTATTTACAATTGTCAAGGTATCACCGGGCGTTGCCTGGCAGCGTTTGATTAGGGTGGTACGCTCGTCTATCGGTTTGTATTCGTACAATGGGTCGGCTTCTTCGGGTTTATTAAAAACTACGATATCGCCTTTTTTTACCTCACCAAATCCAGGCAGCCTCCAATATGGCAGCTTGATGGCGTCCCAGTAAGTTTTGATTCCATAGGCTGTTGGCTCGGTAAAAGGAATCGAAAGCGGTGTAAATGCCAGCCGCGGACCATAGCTCATTTTGCTTACAAAAAGGTAATCGCCGGTAAGCTGGGTGCCTTCCATCGAACCGGATGGTATCGCATAAGCCGAAAACATCAGTCCCCGTATAACGGTAGAGACAACTAGCGCGAAAATAAGGGCATCAACCCATTCGCGGGTTTTTGATTTTTTGGGCCTGTCGGCTTTAGGTTTTCTTTTAAATGGATTCCAGTTCATAAGCGATGATATTATCGCTTAGATGGCGGAATTGGTGAATTGTTACAAAAAGAATTCAAAAGTTTTAAAGTTGTAAATTGCATTCATCTAATAACAAGCCAAATGAAACTTTTTAAAAAGTCGTCGAAGCCTTCGAGTAACGAAATGTTAAACGACTTGACTACTATTTCAAGGATGCAAACAATAGACGGATTTTCAATCCCTGGAATTATTCTGAATATGCAATATCATTTTACCGATATTCAGGTATACCGCGATGGGTTAGTGCATTGTTGGGAAATGGTTGATCTTGAGCTTTTCAAGAAAAAATTGAACAATAAATGGGTTGTTACTTCGATTCCCAATGGGGAACGTATTTCAATTTTTAGTTTGGGTAATTGGACGATAGATCAAGGGGAATGGCTATACGATAAAGAGACATTTTTCGAATATGTATATTCTCTCATACAGAGAATGAATCCACAACTTGAGAATCTTTACAACTGTCACGGCAGAACGACTGAAAAAATTGGACACGTGACAGTATCAATTTTTGCAGAGCCAAACCCTAAACCATATTACATTTCCAATAATCAAAGGATTTTCCCCGAAAGGACAAACGGTGAGAAATTTTATATCTTTTTCAGAGATATTGATAATAAGCTTTATTTAGCAGAGCTTTCCATATTTAAAAATGGTCATGTAGAAATTACGAGTCTACCCCAAAAAAGGAGCTTTGGTTTTTCGGATATTCGATCCTTAATTGATGATCGAAAGATAATTACAAATATTCCTGTTGGCGAAAGAATTTACGTTATGGGATTGGGATCATTTATATCTATAGGCGGATACGGGGTAGATGTTGAAAGTAAATACAAAGAATTTTTAGACAAATACGATACGTTCACTGGCGGCATCGGAAGTCTTGAAAAATGTCGACAAGTTTTTGAAAAATACAAAATCGAACCGACAACCGAACTCAAAGAGAAGCTAAAACAAGCCTATGAAGACATCCCGGAACATCAAAGAATATTTGTTGGTGATATGGATACAAAAGATTTAGAAATCCGACATGCCATTTACGGTGATATTGAAAAAAAGGAGTAGAAAATATATTATAGCTTATTTTTAAAGAGATCTAAATATCTAACTCCAGCAAAACCGGGCAATGGTCCGAATGCCTGGCCTCGGGCAAAATAGCTACCCTTTTGATATGCTTTTCAAGCGGATGCGTCGCCATAATATAATCGATGCGCCAGCCCAGGTTCTTGGCGCGTGAATTAGCACGGAAACTCCACCAGGTATAATTATGAGGTTCTTTATTGTGATGACGGAAGGTATCCACAAAGCCCGAGTTGATAAAGTTTTCCATCCACGCTCTTTCTTCGGGTAAAAAACCGGATGAATTGGCATTTGATTTTGGGTTGTGAATATCAATAGGGCGGTGACAAATGTTGTAATCCCCACAAACTACCAGGTTAGGATAGGCCCATTTGAGTTGATTAATATACTCGCCAAACTCATCCAGGAATTTGTATTTAAAATCCTGCCTTTCGTCACCACTGGAGCCGGATGGAAAATAAACGCTCATTACGGATACCTCTTCAAAATCAACCCGGATATTGCGCCCCTCACGGTCGTAATGAGGAATGCCGCAGCCATATTCTACATGTTTTGGCGTTTGCTTGGTGAAGATAGCCGTACCGCTGTAGCCTTTCTTTTCGGCCGGGAACCAATAGTGTTGATAGCCTAATTGTTCAACCAAAAACAAGTCGGTTAATACCTCGGGTGTGGCTTTAATTTCCTGCAGACAAACCACATCAGCATCCGTAGCCTGCAGCCAGGCCAGCCAGTTTTTGCTTATCGCAGAGCGTATACCGTTAACGTTATAGGTGATAATCTTCATGTTTTGATTTCGGAAGTCGGAAGTTCGATTTCGGAATTAATTATTTAGTCCCAGAAGTTTGTCAAGTTGCTTGCACTCCTTTTTGCTCAGCAATTCAACCGTCATCGGCACATCTACAGTTGGACGGTCGCGTTCGTCCTTTTTTACGGCTGCGATGTGATCAACCATATCAATGCCAAAAACAACTTCGCCGTATACTGTATAGTTTTGATCGAGTTGTGGTGTACCGCCCACGGTTTCGTACCACTCTCTTTGCCAAGCCGGGAATTTGTGGCCGTTCATGCGCGGTGCTTTTTCCAGGGTATCCAATTTCCCATCCGTAAAACGTTTGCCTTCCACAATATAAAACTGGCAGCCGCTAGATGCCTTTTTCGGATTATCATCACGTGCCGCAGCCAACACACCCCGCTTATGGAACAGGCTATCTTTAAATTCTGCCGGAACGGTATAACCTACATCACCATTGCCCAACTCCGCACCCGGAGTTGCTTTTTTGGGGTCCTTTGAATCCGGGTCGCCGCCCTGTATCATGAAGTTTTGTATCACCCGGTGAAACAGCGTGCCGTTATAAAAGCCCTTTTTCGTCAGCTTGATAAAGTTATCGCGGTGCTGCGGCGTTTCGTTATACAGGCGGATAATACAATCGCCATAGCTGGTTTTGATGCGAACGTATTGGTTTTTTGGCCCACCGGCCAAAGCAGTTACTGTTGTGAGTACGAGTAATAGGGTAAGTAATCTTTTCATCATGTATTTTCTTCAAAATAATCAAGTATAAGCGATTTCATGATCATTTCCTGCTCCAGCAGGGTATAATTCGGTATTTTATCCACCAGTTTCCAGTGCGGCCAACCATCCTGGTCAAGGCCCTCCAACTCATAAAATCCCATCTGGCTAAAAAGTTTACAGGTTGCAATATGCATCAACTCCTCTTTTTGCCGTTTAGTAAATTTACGCGGACCCTGCCCGAGTTCCTGTACGCCTATCAGGAAAAGCATCACCTTAACGTCGGGGATATCGGTGTCAAAATCTGCCGATATCTGTTGCTGCAGCGCAGCCCATTTTTTGTTTACTTCAGCAGGTTTCATTCGCCAAATATAAGCCGGATAAAGCACTTAAAGAATTGCCAAAACATTCTTTACAACGATATTGTTACTAAATAATGACGCTTAAACTGCGGATTTGGCTAATTTTGCAGGAAATAGTTTCTGAAAATAAACGTTGTATTAAAAAGGCTTTTGAAAAAGAATAAACGCCATATCATTTGTACCTGGATTTTGCTGATTTGTTTCGCAGCAGGACAATGGGCCGTTTATGCTCACCAGCACAAAGTAGTAGCCGGTATAACCAAAACGGCTGGACAAGGTACCGTCGTTTCCGAAAAATGCCAGTTGTGCGATGCCATGCATCACAACATCATGCTGACGCATAATCATGCCTATTTTACCCCGGATGAAGTTAACAACCATTTTTACAAACAGGGGCAATATGATTTTGTAAGCATAGCCCTTATCCTCTCCGCAGGCCGCGCTCCGCCTGTAGCATAATAATAATCGCCCAAATTAAGCTGCCGCCTCCAGGCAGAATTATCGAACTACATCAAATTATTATTATTATGAAATTGAAGCTTTTTTATGGCTTTCTGTCACTATTTATAAGTTTTTCCGCATTTGCCAAATCCACTATAAGAGATACTATTGGGAAAGACGACGGTAATGGTACTTTATCGGGTATAGTTACCGATAAAACTACCGGGGCAACCATACCGGGCGCTACTATATCCATACCTGATTTACGGACAGGTGCAGTTACCGATGCCAATGGAAAATATACCATCAATCAGTTGCCGAAAGGAATTTACCTGGTGCAGGTAAGTTATATAGGCTATGGTACGTTTAATCAGCGGGTCGACCTCTCAAAAACATCGGTACTTAACGCCCAGTTGCAAACTTCGTCTATTGAAACTGCCGAGGTGGTAATAACCGGTGTGAGTAAAGCCACTGAAATAAAACGCGACCCGGTGCCGATGGCGGCTGTGGGCAAAACCTATATCGACCAGCATTCGGCTTCCGGAAACGTAATTGACGAGATTGCCAGTTTGCCCGGGGTAAGCGCGGTAACTACTGGTCCGAACGTTTCCAAACCCTTTATACACGGCGTGGGATATAACAGGGTGGTTACGTTGGAAGATGGCATACGCCAGGAAGGGCAGCAATGGGGCGATGAGCATGGCATTGAGGTCGATCAGAATTCTATTGATAGGATAGAGGTTATCAAGGGCCCTGCGAGTTTAAGTTATGGGTCCGACGCCATTGGTGGTGTTGTTAACCTGCTTACGCCGCCGCCGGTTGAAAACGGCAAAATATTGGGCTCGTTTACCGGGAATTATGGCACGAATAACGGCCTTATGAACGGCTCGTTCCGGTTACAGGGCAACCAAAATGGCTTGGTGTGGGGCGCTATTATTTCGGACAAAGAAGCAAAGGATTATCAAAATAATCACGACGGGCGCGTATATGGTACCGGCTTCCAGGAAAGGGATGCTCGTGTTATGATCGGGCTGAATAAGAATTGGGGGTATTCCTATTTAAATGCCTCAGTTTTTGATGATGAGCAGGAAATCCCTGATGGCAGCCGCGATTCGCTTACGCGAAAGTTTACCGAACAGATAAGCGATGCCGATACTTACAGGCCAATAGTGCCTGGAAGTGTTTTGAACTCTTATGGAATTACGCCCCTGCATCAGCATGTGCAGCTTTACCGTATCTATGATAATAGTAACATCACTTTAGGCAGTGGAAACCTGATCGTGAATTTGGGTTACGAGTTTAGCCATCGCCGGGAATACACGCACCCAACCGAACCTGGTACTGCCGGGTTGAACCTGCACCTGGCTACCTATGTTTATGACGTAAAGTATAATTTTAACCTGGGTAACGATTATGAAACTACCGTTGGCGTCAACGGGCAATATCAAAACAATACAATTGGCGATGCCACCGATTTTCCGATACCGGCGTACCACCAGTTTGACATTGGGCCATTCTTCGTCTTGAAGAAAACGATCGGCAAATTAGACCTTGCAGCCGGCGCCCGTTATGATAGCAGGTCATTTAGCGGCCAGGCAGCTTATATTGATACTGCTACTACCTTTCCAAGTTTGTATACCGGCCCAAACCCTACGACGGCTCCAAATGTAACTCCGCAGTTTAGTGCATTAAATAAAACCTTTTCGGGAGCTACCGGCAGTTTTGGAGCTACTTATAATTTTTCTGACGCCTTCCTGCTCAAAGGAAACATCGCGCGCGGATTCAGAGCGCCAAGTATTGCAGAATTGTCTGCCAATGGGCCTGATCCGGGTTCACAGATATATCACGTTGGGGACAGTAATTTCAAACCGGAGTTTAATGTGCAGGAGGATATAGGCGCGTTCCTTACGCTGCCTAATGTGTCGGCCAGTGTTGAGTTGTTTAACAATAACATTCAGAATTATATTTATCAGCAGCAGGAATTAAACCCCGATGGTACGCCTGCCCGTAATCCCAACTTCCCCTTGTATACCATATTTACTTACGTGCAAAGCAGGGCCCGTATTAATGGCGGCGAGTTTAGTTTGGATCTGCACCCGGTCCCATGGTTGCACTTTGAGAACTCATTAAGTTTAACTTATGGCCAGAATTTAGGCAACGGTGGACCGGTTCCGGATAGCTTAAAATATTTGCCATTCATACCTCCCCTGCATACACATTCGGAACTGAGGGGCACTTTTGCAAAGGGCTTTGGTACGTTCAGGAATGTTTATGGTTTTGTTGGTTTCGACCATTACGATGCACAGAACCGGTATTTTGCCGCTTATGGAACGGAAACTTATACAGCAGGATATAACCTGATCAGCGCCGGCATCGGCGGTAACGTTGTAAATGCAGCAGGCAACACGGTGTTAAAGATATTTATCGAAGGCACAAACCTGGGCAATGTAAATTACCAGTCGAACATGAGCCGGTTGAAATACTTTGACAACGCTACTGTACCTGCAGGTGTGCAGCCGGGGATATTCAATATGGGGCGTAATGTGAGTTTTAAGATAGTGGTGCCGTTTGATTTGTCGCCGAAGGCGAAACCGGCATCTATTTAAATTTTCTATAGCGATGGGTTTTAAACCCATCGCTATGATTTGAACCTCAAGGGTTAGCCGATTATCTTTTTATAGTTCCAACTACCTGTTCAACAGTACGTTTATCCTGCGTACCTGTTTCCATGTTTTTAATGGTTAGCAGCCCACTTTCAATCTCCTCGCTCCCAATGATTATTGTGAAAGGTATATTTTTGGCATTAGCGTAGTCCAATTGTTTTTTAAGTTTTGTGCCTGCAGGATAAAGTTCAGCACTAACATCCTGGCTACGTAACTGCCTTAAGATCGGCAACGCAAATTTTTCGCCTTCTGCATCAAAACAGCAGATCAATACCTGTGTGCTTTGGTTGGTGGCTTCTGGAAAAAGGTTTAATTCTTCAAGCACATCATAGATACGGTCGGCGCCAAAGGAAATACCGACACCGGTAAGGCCTTTTAGCCCAAACATGCCGGTCAAATCATCATACCTGCCCCCGCCGCCTATGCTTCCCATGGCAACCTCGTTAGTTTTTACTTCGAAAATGGCGCCGGTATAATAATTCAAACCGCGCGCTAGGGTAATGTCGAGTTCTAGTTTTGCAGTTTTAAGCGGGCTATTGTTGATATAATTTAATACAGTTTCAATTTCATCGCATCCTTTCAGACCAATTTCTGATTTGGCCAATGCATCCCGCAGACTTGCCAGCTTGGCTTCATTGGAGCCTTGTAGCAAAATTACGGGCTTTATTTTTTCGATGTCAGCCTGGGTAAAACCTTTCTCCAGCAGCTCTTTAATGACCCCGTCCAATCCAATCTTATCGATTTTATCTATGGCTACGGTCAGATCTATTATATTATCGTTTTTATCTATAATATTTGCTATGCCTGATAGAATTTTTCTATTATTAAGTTTTATGGTGAAATCTCTTAAGCCTAATTTGCCCAGAGCCTCATCATAGATCATCACAAATTCAGCCTCATTCAGTAGCGAGTCGGAGCCAACCACGTCCGCGTCGCACTGGTAAAATTCGCGGTAACGGCCGCGCTGCGGCCTGTCGGCTCGCCATACCGGCTGCACCTGGAAGCGCTTTAATGGGAATGTAATTTCGTTCTGGTGCATCACCACGTATCGTGCAAAGGGAACGGTGAGATCGTAGCGGAGGGCCTTTTCCGAAATGTCAGTAGTTATAAGTTGTGAGTTGTGAGTTGTAAGTTTTTGCGGGTCGACTTTTGAAAGATAATCACCGCTGTTCAAAATCTTAAAGATCAGCTTATCCCCCTCATCACCATATTTACCCATTAAGGTACTCAAATTCTCCATCGACGGCGTTTCGATCTGCTGGTAGCCATACTTACGAAATACACTTTTAATGGTATCAAAAATGTAATTACGTTTAGCCATTTCGGCAGGGGAAAAATCACGGGTACCTTTAGGGACAGATGGTTTGATGGATGCCATAGGCGCAAAGGTAACAGGTTTTAGTAATTTTATAGGTAATGCGGACGGTAAAATCAAGGTAATCTTTGAATCCTGCGAATCAGGGTTCGGACAAAATAATTTACATTTGACCATGCCTCTTTTTATCCAGACCCCGCGTTTTGTTATACGTGATTTTAAACCCGAAGAGGTTAACGTATACATGAGCCTTTTTGATGACGAGATGGTTACTGTTCATCTCCCCAACAGGAGCCGTAAAGAGCATTTGGAGATATTTCATGATGCGTTTAAAGATTATGCCCAAGGGAACGTCCTGGGCCGCTGGGGTATGTTCAACAATGGCGACGGCGATTTTATAGGCTTATGCCTGCTGCGGAAATATGATAATCCGGGGCAGGTAGAGCTTGGCTATGTGATGCACCAAAAATACTGGGGTAAAGGCATCGCCAGCGAAATGGCCCGTATTTTGGTCAGTTACGGTCTTACCAATACCGATGCGAAAGAAATAGTGGCGGTAACTACCCTGGAAAATATCGGCTCGCAAAGGGTATTGTTAAAGGCGGGGATGACGCGGATGGACAATTTTTTCAGGCCTAATGAGCGAAAAGAGTTGGCCTTTTTTAAGATAGAACGCCAACAAGCAACCTAAAATGTCATTTCGACGAGGAACGAGGAGAAATCTTAGAAGCTATGTATTGCGGACTATGTCGTGCGTATAAGTTTTCTCTCTATCGTTCGAAATGACATAGGTTTTTAGGTCAGTTCCTTTATAATATCCTTGCACCCCCGTGTGATCAGTTCAAAAACAGGCTCAAACATGTCTTCATCATAGTATGGGTCAGGCACTTCCTTGCTGCCTAAAAGCAGTTTCACTTTCGCTTCCGCTGATTCATCTGGCGCCATAGCCAACACATCCAAACGGTTGAACCTATCCATCACATAAATGTGATCGAAGTTGTCAAAATCACTGCTGCTGAATTGCCTGCAAATCTGCTTACTGATATCGATACCATGTTTGCGTGCGGTGCGTACCGAGCGATGATCCGGCCCTTGGCCGACATGCCAGCCGCCTGTCCCGGCAGAATCAATTTGCCAGTCGAGACCCTGCTCATCAGCAAGGTGCTGCATGATCCCCTCCGCCAATGGCGAACGACAAATATTACCGAGGCAAACCATTAATATCTTCATAACTATGATGTGCAAATGTGCGGATGTGCAGATATGCAAATGTTAACTTTCGGACTTTCCGACTTTCGGTCTTCCGGACTACCCGAAAATAGCATTCAACACCCCGGCCAAACGAACACCGGCTTTTATCAATTGACGGTTTACTACATCAATATGGCTGAAGTTGTATTTAAATGCATTCAGGTTATCACCTGTTTTGGTTTCGGAATATAATTTATCGGCTATTTGATTTGATTCAAACAACCATTGACTGATCGGCGCTTTTTGCCACTGCGCGCGCTGGGCGGCGGTTGTGTGATTAATTGCAGCTGCGTATTCCGTGTAGCTTAATTGCTGAGAATCAATTATTCCGGAATCCCAAACCGAATGGAGGTTGCTTGGATTGTTCATCCAGGTCACTTTAATATCGTTACCGCCTTTATCCGAAGTATGACCGGTGTGCAGCGGCTGGTGCACATCCTCAATAATATGGATGAGCATTCGCAGATACAGTAGCTTATTCGCTTTGGAAAGTTTCGGTTTTTTCAGTTCAACTATCAAAAACTGCATTTTGGTATAAGCGTCGACGGCTGTGTCCTGTTTTAAATATACTTTTAAATCGGGGTAGGTATAAGTCTTATCGAAGTCAATATAATGCCACGAGCCGAGGTAGTTGTAATTAGGATCTGACCGGATAAAATCGGCCCAGTTACTGGCAATGGCAATGCTGGTATCGCCCAGTATAGCTTTGATAGCCGCGCGGGCTTTTGGCGTTAAATAGCTTTCGGCAATAAGCCCGGCAATGCGGTGCCCTTCAGCGCCCCACGCCATGGATTGCAGCGGCAGGTAAATGATAGCCAGGCCAAGAATGATTTTCTTTAACAGGTTGTTTTTCATACTACAATGGTTTTTGTGTACAGGTAGTGCGTTTGATCAGATGTACTTCGACCGGGATAACACTCGATCCTAAAAATTGGACCAGCGAATCACTTTTTTTATTGACCTTAAAAGACTCCTCGTAGATACCCGAACGTAAACATCCGCCTTCTTCTTTCAGGCTGTAATTGGCATGGCAAAATTGCCCGCGCATACGTAATGTATCGTTGAGCTGGGAGTAGCTGCCTTTAATGTATTCGGCCCAATGGCCCGAACCTGTACAGCTATCGGCGCCGTTATTTACCTTGCTGAAGCTTTTTATCTGCATATAAAACGAGTCGCAGCTAAAGCTAATATTGTAATGTGAATATTCTGTTAACTTTTGCTGCATCGGCACAGAATCCTGCCGCCATTCGCCCTGTAAATATGCCTCGCCCTTGCCTTGCAGACCTGGATTGAATGAACAGGCCGTTAAGCTTAAAGCTAAAAGCAGAAAGCAGAAAGCCGCTATTGAGGTGAAAGGTAAAAGGCGAAAGGCGAAAGGTTTTTGCATTTGCAACCAACGTTTTAAGCCCTCTCCAAAGGAGAGGGTTGGGGTGAGGCTTTTACTTTAATCCGCCGATCATATCTTCTGGCCGTACCCATGCGTCGAACTGCTCATTTGTAAGCAGGCCCAAACCAACTGCAGCTTCGCGAAGTGATGTATTTTGTTTCAATGCCGTTTTGGCGATTTTGGCAGCATTCTCATAACCGATATGGGGGTTGAGCGCAGTAACCAGCATCAGCGAGTTTTCGAGGTGCTTTTTAATACCCGCGTAATTCGGCTCGATACCTACGGCGCAATGGTCATTAAAGGACACGCATGCATCGCCAACAAGCCTCGCCGATTGCAAAAAATTGGCAGCCATTACCGGCTTAAATACGTTGAGTTCGTAATGCCCGTTTGAGCCGGCTATAGAAACCGTAACGTCATTGCCCATCACTTGTGCGGCAACCATGGTAACTGCCTCGTTTTGGGTAGGATTTACCTTGCCCGGCATAATGGATGAACCCGGTTCGTTATCCGGGATATGTATTTCGCCGATACCTGAGCGCGGGCCTGAGGCCAGCATGCGGATATCGTTAGCTATCTTCATTAATGATACAGCGATCTGCTTCAAAGCACCATGACTTTCCACAATTGCATCATGAGAAGCCAGGGCCTCAAATTTATTCTCCGCTGTGCGGAAAGGGATCTTTGTGAATTTGGCAATATATTCAGCCACTTTTACATCATAGCCTTTTGGTGTATTAATACCTGTGCCTACGGCCGTGCCGCCTAAAGCAAGTTCGGAAAGATGGTCCAGTGTATTGCGCAATGCTCTTAGACCATGATCCAGTTGCGATACATAGCCCGAAAATTCCTGGCCTAAAGTAAGCGGTGTAGCATCCATCAGGTGGGTGCGGCCGATCTTAACTACACTTTTAAAAGCTTCTGATTTTGCCTTCAGCGTATCACGCAGTTTTTCGATGCCGGGGATAGTAACATCCATCAGCATTTTATAGGCCGCGATGTGCATGGCCGTTGGGTAAGTATCATTGGACGACTGTGATTTATTCACATCATCATTAGGGTGGATGAAAGTTTTGCCTTCGCCCAGTTGGTTGCCCTGCAATACATGCGAACGGTTGGCGATCACCTCGTTTACGTTCATGTTGGATTGCGTACCCGAACCAGTTTGCCATATTACCAGCGGAAATTCATCGGCCAGTTTGCCTTCTAATATCTCGTCACAAACTTTTGCGATATGGTCGCGCTTTTCGGCAGTCAAAACTCCCAGATCGGTGTTGGTATAAGCGGCAGCTTTTTTAAGGTAAGCAAAGGCGTAGATGATCTCCCTCGGCATGGATGCTTCGGGGCCTATTTTAAAATTATTGCGTGAGCGTTCGGTTTGTGCACCCCAGTATTTATCGGCAGGTACCTGTACCTCGCCCATGGTATCGTGTTCGGTTCTGAAACTCATGGTATTTGTATTTTGCAGGGCAAATTTAGGGTTTTATATGATGTGCGGGGATTCAAATAGTAATATTATTGTTTGGACTAAATTGAATAAAATCTGCAACCAAATATTATTGAAAGAACGGCCAGGAACAAAATACATCTATAAAATAAGGGCTTGTAATCTGGACTCCTATAATTGAATAAACAAACGACCAAAATTATGCCTAAACCAAAATAACTGGCGATGCTGAACAATTTCCAATATGGCCAATGAAACAATGTATAGATACAAGCTACAAAGTTGACACTATAAATAAGCCCGGCTAAAATCCTGATCGGCGCCGGTAATGAGCCTGTTGCAAATAGCCAAAAAGAGGCGTAGAAATAGATCATGGCGAGGAATGAACCGCTAATTATAGTTGCGAATACGCCATAAGGCACTTTAATTTTAAAAAGTGTAAATAAACCGAATATCAAAAAGATGGTAAACGGAATAATTTCGAGTAGCAGTTTTTTATTCATGTGTTATTTTTAGGTGTATTAATCTTTTTGCCTCTTTCTGCGGATCTGCAGAAAATTCACTAAAATCATCGGAGTCTACAGGTCGCTTCCTGACCAGGAATATTTTGCCATTGTCAAGATAAATTCGTTCTTCTTTACTCGATGCTATCTTACCGCCGTTTGTTTCATATATTGGCATATTGTAATGATAGTTAACCAAATAGCAAAAGATCACTTTGCTATTAGAAAAATAAAACTCTTCTATCGCTTTTCCGGTTTCACGATAGTACGTCACTACGATCTTTTTGATCTCCTTCCCTTTGTAATATAACAGCACCTCGTTGCCTTCCGTCGTTTCTACAGTGTCTGTTTTTTCTATTCTTTTGTAGGATTTTAGGCTTTTGTTGATTTCAGCAAATTGAGTTTTGATGAAATTAATTTTTGCAGTGTCTGTAGCATTTTGGGCATAGGAAAAAACTGAAGAGAAGATCATCAGAATTGACAGCGAAAATTGGCGGTGCTTCTTCATCAATGAATTAAAAATCGCGTTTGGTGTCCGCTAACCATTTTTGAAAATCCTTCAGCTCTTTATCATGATCTTTGAACCAGGCAAGGTTTTCATCTTTGTAAATGCTTAAAGTAATGTAACGTGCAAAGGCAGGCATATTACCCGATTTAGCCAAATTCTCGAAATAGTTTGCATAATAATTATTGGCAAAGGGTTTGACTTTGTCGTCCGCAATGGTACTTCCTATCTCGAACAAGGATTTTAGTTGAAACTGAACTGAATCAACAGCTGATAAATTCTTTTTGCCATCTAATGCGGTAGATACGGCCATTGGCATCATCAAATTACCTGCGCCTTCATCGGGATTGACACTGATGTTTATGCTTTTTTCATCTTTTCTCGTAATGCCAAAATTGACGATATTTTTAACGTATGCCATTGCTTCCGACGATCGCTTACTTTGCGGCTCGAGCAACAAAAAGCTGCACCAGGCCATTAACGAACACCCCCGCTTTTTTTCTTTGTAGGTGGCCATAGCATAGACCCTTTGGCTGCTCGCATGTTTTGGGTCGAGCTTTATAGCGCGGATGGCCGCATCTTCTGATTCGGGATATTTTTTAATGCGGTAATAAGTGATGGCTAAATTAAAATGAAGCCGTTGGTAACCAGAATCAACTTTGATGCCCTGCAAGTAATATTCTATGGCCTTATCCGATTGGCCCAAATCGTCATAAATGTTTCCCAACATATCAAAACCCTCGGCAGAATTGGGGTTTAACGCCAATAGTTTTACAAGGAAAGGGATAGCGTCTTTTTCTTTTCCCTGGGCCGACAGGGTATAAGCTGTTTCGTAATAAGCATCTTCGAAATAAGGGTCGGCTTTTATAATTTGGCTATACTTTGCAAGGGCCTCGTCATATTTCCCGGAGTCATTCAGCGCAATACCTTGTTTCAGTAGCGCCTTTTTATCAATATCTGTTTGCGAAAAAGCGCTGGAGCAAATAAACAGGCAAAACAGGATAAGGAGTAATTTGTGAAAGGTTTTCATACTTTAAATTTACGGTTTTTAAAGTAAAAGAGTAAAATGTTCAATCCATATTAAAGATGCAAAAGGTCGCGAAAATCCATAAAGCTTAAAAAATTAAAGGACCCCATAAGTCTCATTTCCTGTCAATACAAGTAACGTTATTAACTAAAAGAAGAATAATGTGTAAAACTTTAGTTTCCCGGCGGATTATAATTTCCAATTTTCGCAAGCGTTATAGAATTAGGAAGTACATATGAGATTAGTGATCAAAAAATTAATACCGGTTTCCGCAACCTTTGTTTTGTTAATTGCCTGTGGAAACAACAATAACGCCAGCCCAAAAACCAAAACGCCAACATACAGCGCCCCGTTTAATCCTTCGGAATTATTAAAGTACAACCCAAAAACCGCTGATAAAAGGATAGATGCGTTTTTTCATAAACTGCACAATAAAAGTGCCTTTAACGGCAATATCCTTGTAGCCAAAAACGGCAAAATAATTTACGAAAATGCCCTCGGATGGGCCAATCACCTGACCCGCGACAGCTTAAAAATAAATTCGCAGTTCCAGCTGGCATCAGTTACCAAAACCGTTACCTCCACCGCCATTATGCAGTTGTGGGAGCGGGGCAAGATCAAACTGGACCAGGATGTGAAAGACTTTTTTCCGAATTTCCCATATAATGGTGTTACCATCAGGCTGCTGCTTACCCATCGCTCGGGCATGATGAACTACGTGTATTTCATCGACGACCTGTACCGGGCACACCACTGGAGTGAGAAAAAAGGGCTCACCAATTTCCAGGTGATGGATACGATCGCCAAATATAAACCGGCGCCTTTCAATAAGCCGAACAAGCGTTTCCTTTACAATAACTCGAACTTTATGGTACTGGGCTCGATCATTGAAAAAGTGTCGGGTGAAAGTTATGCCAATTATGTGCGCGATAATATTTTTAAGCCCGCCGGAATGACCCATACCGCAGTATATTCAAAAGCTGTTTATGATAAGATACCCGCAGATGTTGTTGGTCACGACCGTAATAGCTGGCGATATTCTGTGGTGCCCAATGTTCTTGACGGCCCTGTGGGCGACAAAGGCGTATACAGTACCGTAGGCGATTTGTATTTGTTCGACCAGGCATTACGCGCCGGTAGACTCATTAAGCCTGCAACGCAGGATTCGGCTTATACCGACCGCAACCCGATGTTGCGTGGTCATTTTAACTATGGCTACGGGTGGCGGTTATTCGAAGGGCCGGGCCAAAAGGTAGTATATCATACCGGCTGGTGGCATGGGTTCAGGCACATCTATGTGCGCGATCTTAAAAATGATGTCACCATAGTTCTGCTCGGAAATCTTTGCAACGGGGCCTTGTTACACATCGACGAACTGTTCAAGCTGGAAGGCATGCCGGTTATCCGTAAAGGAGCCTATAATGGTAGTGGTGAGACGTCGGAGGATTAGTTGATTTAGTTAGATTAAGTTGAATGGTTGATTAGGTTGAAAAAACTTATCAACTTTGTATTCTTTACCTTAATCAACACAATCCAACTCACTCAACCATTTAACTGAGCCAAATGTTCGACAAACTATTCGAAGCCAAACAAAAAGCGGAAGATCTGAAAAAGCGCCTTGACGGGATTACCGTGTCCGGCAGCGCAGAGGGCGGAAAGATATCCGTTACCGCGACCGCCAATAAGGTAGTTCAATCCGTTAATATCGATGAAGAATTTCTAAAATCTGCCGATAAGGAAGAGCTGGAAGAATTGCTTATTGTTGCTATAAATAAAGCATTGGAACAAGCCGAAAATATACACCAAAGCGAGATGGCTGCATTGAGCAGGGAGATGATGGGAGGTCTTGGTGGTTTGGGGAACCTTTTCGGTAAGTAATTTTGTTGGAAAGTTGGAAGGTTTTTAGCTGATAGCTTTTGCATAATGCAAACCTTAATTTATAGTAATAGCTTACCAACAGGAAATTCGTCTTCGTTATAGATTCTTCGCCAATAGTTTTTAAGAATATCTAAATTGGGATTTGTGTTAGATTTGTTAACTGCTTCCCCAAAAGCAGCCTTCAGCATTTCATTATCCAGATTTTCCAAAATCGCGTCGTTATAAGAAGCGACAATTAATTCGAAAACGTGATATTGTGTGTACTTATCTAAATCTGTATTTAGAAAATATGTTATAAATTCTTTGACTCTCTTAGGGTCCGAATACATAATACCCCAATCCTGGTCGTGTTCGTTATACTCGATATTCAAATCTTTACAAACTATTTTTAATTGTTCATTTTCCATGTCCAGAATAGGTATTCTTATAAGTGCTTTATAAAAAAAGTTCATGCTAATTTACTTGAAATGTTTATACATTCAATTTAGCTTTGCATCAAACAACCTTACAACATTCCAACAAAAACATACCCCATGAAATTCACCTATTACGGCCACGCAGCTTTTGAACTGGAAACAGGTGGCAAAAAACTGTTGTTCGACCCTTTTATTTCGCACAATGAGTTGGCGAAACATATTGATGTAAGTAAACTAAGGCCCGACTATATCCTGCTTTCGCATGGGCATGGCGACCATGTGGCCGACCTGTTCGAAATACAAAAGAACAGCGGTGCCAAAGTGATCTGCATTGCCGAAATAGCCGGATGGCTGGGCGGCAAGGGCATCCCCGACGCGCACGGCATGAATATAGGCGGTGGATTTAACTTTGATTTCGGCCGCGTAAAAATGGTTAGTGCTATACACTCAAGCTCCATGCCGGATGGTTCATACGGTGGTAATCCGGCCGGCTTTTTGATATACGCGGCAGGAAAGAAGATCTACTATTCGGGCGATACCGCGCTTACCTATGATATGAAGTTGCTGGCTGATGAAAACCTCGACTGGGCCATTTTACCTATTGGTGATAATTATACGATGGGTGCAGATGATGCTATAAAAGCTGCCGGGTTCATTAATTGCAAAAATGTTATCGGGGTGCATTACGATACTTTCCCGCCGATAAGAATTAATAAGGCTGAAGTGACCGAGAAGTTTAAAAAGGCAGGACTCAATTTACAATTGCCGCCAATCGGCAATAGCCTGGAACTATAAAAGAAAATCCCCGGTCACACGACCGGGGATTTTTCTTTTTAGTACTACAACTGTTTTGTTGTCGTATCTTTTGTTTTTACTTTGGTCTTTACCTTAGTTCCTTTTCTCTTTACCTTCATTTTGGTGGTATCTTTTTTGGTCGTATCGCTAACCGCCTTTACCGGGGTAGAAGCCGAAGCAACCGAGCCAAAACAAATCGCTGCTAAAGCGATCATAGCCAGTGCTTTTTTCATGGTATACTATTTTTTGGTTTGAATAGTATTAACAATTTAAACCGCAAATGTTTTAAAAAACATGTTAAATCACTGTTCCATGCGGGATTATCGCCCGTTTCTTGATCACCACAATACCGTCTTGCACGGTATGCGTGCCGTAATCACCGTCCTCCAAAATTTTACTGCCACAATTGATCTTTACGTCGTCGCCGATATAGGTATTCTTATCAATGATAGCATTTTTGATGCAGCAACGGTCGCCGATACCCATTATCGGTGAATCGCTCGCATGTGATTCTGCTATCTGGTCAAGCGTTTGGTAGTTATCGTTACCCATCACATAGCAGTTTTCGATGATCGTATCAACACCTACCCGCGTACGTATACCGATCACCGAGCGGAAGATATGACTGGCATTGATAATGCAACCATCGGCAATAATAGTTTTCTCGAGGTGTGTCCCCGATATTTTTGACGGAGGAAGCATGCGTGCCCTGGTGTAGACAGCGTTCTCGCCAAAAAGGTTGAATTTCGGGATATCGTCTGTAAGTCCAAGGTTGGCCTCAAAAAAGGAAGGTATGGTACCGATGTCGGTCCAGTAGCCCTCGTATTGATAGCTTGCAACGCGATGGCTAACAATGGATTCCGGGATAATTTCTTTACCAAAATCAGTGCGTTCATTACCGGTCAGTAATTCAAACAAAGTCTTCCTGTTAAAGATATAAATACCCATTGAAGCCAGGTAAATTCTGCCTTCAGCTTGCATTTCGGGACTGACATCCGATGCCCAGCTTTCAAAATCTTTCTTCGGTTTTTCAACAAAGGCATTAACCATACCCTCTGCGTCTGTTTTCAAAATACCAAATCCGGGTACATCATTGGCGTGTACTGGTATAGTTGCGATGGATATTTCAGCATTATTTTTAATGTGATTATCGATCATATCCTGGAAGTCCATCTGGTACAGCTGGTCGCCCGAAAGTATCAGCACGTACTCAAACTCATGTACCGCTAAGTGATGAAGGCTCTGCCTAACCGCATCAGCCGTGCCCTGGAACCAGGCCACACTTGAGGGTGTTTGCTCGGCAGCCAATATATCTACAAAAGCGGTGCTGAACGTGCTGAAATGGTACGTGTTTTTGATGTGCTTGTTCAGCGATGCCGAATTGAACTGCGTAAGCACATAGATGCGCGTAATATCGGCATGCAAACAGTTTGAAATAGGAATATCAACCAGGCGGTATTTTCCGGCGATAGGTACTGCCGGTTTTGAACGGGTTGCTGTAAGTGGCGATAAACGGCTGCCCTGGCCGCCCCCAAGCACAATACTGATTACTTTTGAACTCATATAATTGGTTTTAAACTCTCGTAAAGGTTAACATAT
>JAYUEE010000055.1:0-34441 GCA_043739405.1 Mucilaginibacter sp.
GAAGTCGGAAGTCGGAAGTCGGAAGTCGGAAGTCGGAAGTCGGAAGTCGGAAGTCGGAAGTCGGAATGAGCGGGTCACAAGTTAACTAATCACCAGTCACTAAACACAAATAATTTCCTATATTACAAGTCATTAACCAACCATCACAATTCACATTCATGGAAACAGGGTACAAATCCACCGAAAACGGCTACAAAAATGTCAGCTGGCTGTTTGTTGCTATATTCGGCATTGTTTTTTTAGGGTTTTTCAAAACCTATTTCGGGCTGTTCCCGTCATTCAACAATGTTACCGCCATCCAGCATATTCACGGGCTGCTGTTCACCACCTGGTTTGTGCTGCTGTTTACGCAGCCGCTGCTCATCCGTTATGGCAAGTACAAGGCGCACCGCATCATCGGCAGGTTTACCTATGTGCTGGTGCCCTGCATCATCATTTCCATCCATTTCATTGCGCGGGAGGCTTATTTAAACGCCGTGGCCGCTCATAAGCCCAGGCCAGATATCCTTGCTAATACGTATTTTCAAGTCTACCAAATATTCGATTTTGCTGTGCTGTACCTGCTGGCCATCATCAACAAGCACCGCACGCCTTACCACATGCGCTATATGATCGCCACTTCGCTGGCTATCGTAGGGGCCGGCATGCGCAGGCTTTTGGCGCACGTACTGCACCTGGACGCCGAGGCCTTACTGCTTGGCTTTTTAATACCCGACCTCATCCTCGTCGGCCTTATCGTTTACGATTGGATCAAAGGTAACAACGGCCGGGCCTATATCATCGCGTTCATCATCCTGGCGGTATCGCACTACGGGTTTTACTTTATACCACATTCAGCGCTGTGGCAATCTGTAGCGGGGTATTTTGTGAGGTTCTTTTAAGAGCGGGGCGCATGGCGGTTGGCGCGGGGCGGTTAAAAATTCCCCTCCCTGGAGGGGGCGCGCTGGGCGGTGTAGTAGCAGGGGTGGGTTTCGGAGCCATGCTCATTGTTTGAACCAGGAATCTATAGGGATGCACTATCTAAACCGCACCTGCAAAACATGGTTTACATAATTTACATAATTTAAGGTATTCTGATATTAAAGACTTGATTATCAATATATTAAGCGAAAAATACCAAAAAACATGTAAACCATAAAATTTAACATGGTCAAAACGCTTGCTTTTGATGCCAGCACCTCGCGCCAGGGCAGGCGATTTAATCAAGACTCAAAAGATACCCGGCTCCTCTTTATCTTCTGCAAACAGCCATCGGATGAACCGAACGATATAATAACCCATGCTGCTGATAATACAAAAGGGGCAAACCCCAAATCTGAAGAAAAATAAAAATATCTTTTTGTACCACTTTGTTCCGGGTGGGTATATAGGGCAGCTATTGTTTGATCTCATGATGATGGATTTTTTGGTAAAAGAACCGGGCGAAAATCCGCCCGGTTCTTTTGATTGATAATGCCGTTTAGCTTTTTGCCTTTAAAATTTCAGCTATCTCGCTTTTCAACTGGTCGTCGGGCAGCGAAAGGCTGATCTGTTTAATAGCTTTTTTGGTTTTCGCGTCCACAAAGGTTACTACGCCCGTCGCCTTCTCACCGGCAATGGCATCATAGTAGCCCTGCTTAGCCAGCATCTTTTTTGAAGCCGCCGTGGTTTTTTTGTCGGTAAGGTCGTTCATGGTAATGCCCAGGCCGCTTTGCATAAAGCTCATCAAAACCATCCCAGCTCTTTGCCCGTTGGCCTTGCAAACCGGGCACCATTCGGCCTTGTTCACCACGGCCATCACTTTTGGCGGAGTTGTGGGCATGTCCATTTTAGCCTGCTGCGCCATGGCGGCAAGGCCGGTTAATAACAGCAATGCTGTCAGTACTGATCTGATTTTTTTCATGTTGATAATGGATTAATTGATTATTTCAGATTAATACCATTACCCCGGTCAAAATCACCCGCGAAAGAAAAATATTTTTTAAAAAGACGGAGCAGCCGACTTTATTGGCCGGAAGGAGCCCCGGCAGCGGCCTTTTTTATTTGCTGAATGCACTTGTATTTCTGGTTATCGGCGGTGTGCTTGTTTTTCCAGCCCATCAGCGCCATCAGTTTTTCCATAGACTGGTTTTTGAAGAAAAGAAAGTCGAGGATGCGCTTGCAATGTACCGTTATCACTTTCATCAGCGTGTGCACCTGCTTTTCATGCTGTGGTTCAATAGATGTTTCGGCAGCTAATTGGTCCCCGGCCGTGTCCCAGAACGATGCTTCCCGGTTCAATTCCTTTTTCCCCTGCCGAAGCTGTTTTAGCCATAGGTTTTTGGCGACGGAAAACAGGTAGGTTTTTACCGAACTGGTCAGTTCAAAATCGTCCATGCGCATTTTTTGCACCAATACGATCACAGCCTCCTGGAAAACGTCCGCCGCTTCGGCATCGCTGCCGCTGTTGCTGGTTACATAATATTTGATGGAAGGGAAGCAGGTATCGTATAACACGCCATAGGCCGAACTTTCTTCCGATCGAAGTTTTTGTATCAGCTGCCGGTTGTTTAAGGGGGTCATTGGCCTTTGGTTGTGCGTAATTAACCTCA
This sequence comes from Mucilaginibacter sp., assembly GCA_043739405.1. GTDB lineage: Bacteria > Bacteroidota > Bacteroidia > Sphingobacteriales > Sphingobacteriaceae > Mucilaginibacter. The sequence goes on from JAYUEE010000055.1 coordinate 2,571, forward strand.
AATGTGTAATAATATTTTATATCCGGCGCATTTGTGGAATAATATGACGGGGATTTGATGGGTGGTTGTTAGGGACACATACCCTTGACAACGGCGATATTCCGTGTAAATCCGTAACTTTGGGTAAACCTTAATTGATGAACTGGAAAGATCTTCTTATTGGAATTGGTTGTTTTGTTTTGGCATACCTGCTCCGGAAGTACGATAAATGGGCGTATCCCAACGCCATAAAAAACCAAGAGGTCTATAATATTGGACAACTTTTCAAGGATTGGATCCTGATTGTTTTTCTTATTCTCTTCGGCATAGGGTTCGTTTTCTCATCACTGCCGGATTCAATTTAAATATTAAAAAACAGCGGTTTACCCACCAAACCGTCATGGCGAGGAACGAAGCAATCTCTTCACATGCAAATCAACGAACCCGGATTTTAATTTAATGGGCGTTGCCGCTGACCTATAACCGCTTTATCCTAATATTCCGCAACCACACCTTTTGCCCGTGATGCTGCAACATAATATGCCCGCTGGTGCTTTTGGTAAAGTTTGGGTTATTGCGGTATTTGCTTTTTGCGATCAATTCATTTATCTCCTTCGAGCCCAGCTCATACTCCACCACCTTTTCGCCATTTACCCATTGTTCAACATGCCCGTTGTTTACCAGCAGCCTGGCCGTATTAAATTCCCCTACGGGTTTCAAATGCTTATTGATGGGGATAATGAGGTCATAAAGCGACCCGGCCGAACGGATGGGCGCATGATCGTTAAAGTCTATATCATCCAGTAACTGGAACTCGAAATTATCCAGCCAGTTAGGGCTATTACCATTGCCCGACTGATGTACCGTACTTTCCTGCACATTGTAAAAAATACCACTGTTACCCGCTTTAGACACTGCCCATTCCAGCGTCAGGTCGAAATTAGTATACGTGTCCTTGCTCACCAGGTCCACGTTCGGCACATCAGGTTGCGCAACCAGCGCGCCGTTCTCCACCTTCCAGGCATCCGGGAAGGTGTCCATCTGGTACCCCCGCAATTCATTAATGCCCTTGCCATCAAACAAATAATGCCAGGCGCGGTCATCCTGCGCCTGCAGCGCCGGGCTCAAGCAAACCGACAGACTAAATAAAAACAACAGCTTTTTCATATGTATAAAACTAAGCAATGCGGTGGGAATATAAAAGTAACGATTTGTTTACCGGGGGTTGCCGCTGATAGAAGCGGCCCGCGCTGTACACTTATACTACACAGGCCTTAGGCGCGGGCAGGTATCCGTTGCCATCGCATAACGCGGGTTGTCTGTCCTTTAATAAATAGGCACGAGAAGCCTTTACGCTATACCCGGCTTCTCATTCTCGCGTCAGGTTCGGGGCATCGGATAATATTACTCAGATTTGCTTTTTTCAATAGCCAAATAATTATATAGCGCATCGTGCACCTTGATTGGCTTATCAAGAAGTAGGTCTTGATCCCCCCGAAAAGCGAATCTAACTTTGGGGTGTGCGTTCCCAATTATGCCAACTTGAAATAGCACATTTAAAATAGATGCCAATTTGTGAACTCGAAGAAGTTCTTCAACCTCGTTATATAGTTCTCTTTTCTTTTCTGCTTCTAACATGACATCATTTATCGTAAAAGGGCTTTTCATTCCCATTAACAAAAGCCTAATTCCATCAATTTGAACACCATTGAATTTCGCCCTTAGTTCTTCCGCATGTTCAACCCAGCACTGAGATGAATATTCTTTTTTAATTGCGTCAAAAACTTGATGTGTAAAACTATTTTCATTAGGATATAGCTTTTGACCTAAAGAAAGCATTCTAATTATATCTCGTGGGCGATACCATGTTGAATGAAGAATGTAATCTTGAGACATTCGACCCTGTATTTGTGTTGGGAAATATCTGTTCCAAATTGCGTCAAAACTTTGATCTCCTGCAATCGAATGTTTCAACTCAGAAATCAATATTCTTTTGTAGATGATCTGGAATAATGGATGTGTCTTAATATCTCCGCCTGATTGGTGCCAGTTTAAAACGGTTCCGAAATCTAAAACGATTTTGTTTATTTCTTTACCTGTAGAGCCTGCAGAGATTAAAACCTCGCTTCTAATTGCCGCTAGAATATTAAAATTGATCTCATTTCGCAAGCATATTATATTTATTTCATATATAGCTGAGATCAAATCTCTTATTAACCTTAAATCTCTGTTATATTGTTTCGTTTTTGTAAATGCTAATTCCAATTCGTCGACAAGAATAGTTAAACTGTCTTGTGGAAAATTCGATTTTACGAGCTTTTTAAAAATTTCATGTGTCTTAGTAACCAAACTACTAAACTTGACAAATTTTTTATCGGCATCGACCCATTCAAAATCAACATTAGCCTTCCCATAATTTTCTTTAGTACCTATTTTGACCTCAAAGTTTCCCTTTTTTAATTTTGGAAAAATTTTCTTAACTGTACCTTGCTCGTTTAACTCTTCAAAGCCCGTTAAGCATGCTTTGTAATTTCTAAAGTCTTGGTTTTCGGCAAAAATTCTAATATTCCTTTTTTCAATTTGTTCTAGAATTTGCCTGTGGAAGAACCATAACCAAACATTTGTGTAATCATCTTCATCTGTTATATCAGAATCTGCATCGGCAAATGTATTTTTACCCGCCTTAGCTATTTCTTTCTTGTCTTCTTCTTTGAAATCGCTTTTGAACAAAATAAATGACGTACACCCACCTTTTTTTTCTGTATTAAGGGCTAGATATCTTAATAATGCTGTCTTTCCTGTACCTTTTAGGCCTATTATAAAAAATTTACTTTTAGTCTGAAAGTCATCAATAATTAAATTTTCGGGCATAAGAAATGATCGCAAAAACTTTTCTCTTTCGTCCGCACTATCAATTAACAATTCGTTTTTTGCATCAATGCTTCCTATAAAAAGATCGTGTAATGTTAATAAGTTCATAGCTGTAAGAATTGGTTTAGATTAGTTGCTTAAAGTGGGGGTAGCTGTAATTTGTTTATAGATATGCGGTTTGACTACCCCCAATCAATTAATGCAAATCTTGAGGTATAGATACTAATTAGCTATAAATATAGGTCAAAGAAAATAATAAACACACCGTGTTTTCACGGTATTTTCCATCGTTGATAGGAACGTCGTGCTTGAGCTACTCGTTTCAGTTGAGGGTCATAAAAACTTAAATTGTAGGCCAGCTTGATTTTCTTTATAAGTGATCAAATAATATGTGATTGCAGCTAAGGTTACTATAAGTGCAGTAATTATGGAATATCCTAAAACCCTTATGTGCCTTCTTTTTGATTTCATATAATTAAAATCTTCCTGGAAATCTTTTAACAAAGATTCAAAATGTTGGGATAGATTGGTTTCTTCTTCATTTATATCCTTTGCTAATTTTTTTATATCCTTTAAATAAATGGAAATTGAATAAATAATAAATGCACTGTATATGAGTATCCCTAAATAAACCAGTGCCAAAATGTTAGCATGAACCGATAGTTGATAAAAGGAAAATACAGACGCACCTAACGATAATGGAACGGAGATTATTTGCGCAGTTATTTTATCTTGAGCAGTGTTTAATGCGTCAAAATAAGCGTTTTTCTCAACCTTAAATTGCTTTCTAATTTTATCAAAGGAAAATTTCGAGATGAATAATTGATAATCTTTTTCTGTCTGATTATATATGTAAGTGAAGTTTTGATAAAGCGTTCCGAATGTTTTGTATGGGTCTCCTTGCAGTTCTATATATTGGCATAAGACATTTTTAAAAGAAGCAACCCACTCTTCGTTGATTAAACGAAGTTTAAATTCTTCTAGAGGGATTCTGCTATAAATCCTGTTAAAAATCGTGTCATCTACTTCTTGGTATTTGATAGAAGTGATGAATTTATCGGCCCCTTTAGAAATGACAATTAGCTCGTTTCCTCCAGTAGTAGATTTATCAATTTCAACTATTAGCGGAATGTTAGATTTAAATACCTCAAGCAATTTAATGTAGGCCAAATAGTGGTCAAACAAAAAACTAGTAAAACTATTTTTTGAGTTAGTAACTACTTGTTTTGAACTGTGATCATAATATAAATAATGGCTATCATAATCAAACACAAAAAAATTGTATTTATTAATAAGAGTGGAATCGGACCTTAAGGTGCCAAAAAGACTTTTTGTATCTTTAAAAAAATAGATTTTTTGCAAATCGTTTTTCCGCTTTATTGTAAAGAACTTATTTCCATTATTTTCTAACAGGTTAATCTTCTTCAGAAAATCAATAGTAGTTTCTAAACCAGTAGAATCAAATTTGAATTCCAATTCATCAGATAGGATTTCAATTGAGCAATTGCCTTTCTTTAAAATTGCCTCCCATAAAGAGATTAAATCTTTCACTGGTAAGGTATTCATATTTCACTTCTTCTTTGCTGTTCTATACTTTCAACAATCGATTTATTTTTAATAATCAGGGTGCCATTCATAATAACAACCTCTTCACTATCGAATTTATCGGTGTCAATTGTGACAGAAATGCCTTTAGTTACGGCTCGTAAGCGAACTAGTCTTCGTAATTCGTTAGGGTGGACTCTAAATATCGGATCAATCTCGGTGTTTAACTCTCTATTAGCATAATCTCTGATTGCAAGAGAGTTCCCATATAAACTCTCGCTCAGTTTATCGATATCAATTGTGTTACTATTTTGTTTTCTGTATAAGTTTATCCACTCAAATACAGTTCTTTCAAATTCTCCCCTGTCAATAGTGGAGTCGGTGGGACCTAGGTCTTTTATAATATTTACTAATGTTTTCGTATTTACCTGATTACTAATTACTTTATCTGCATTTACCCACTTAATAAAATATTTTGATAGGTCGTCGCCTTGATTACTAACTAAGGCTATATAATTTCGGTCTTCACCGGGAACATTATATAAATTACAATTTAGACGGAAACCCATCGCGAGTTTATCAATGTTTAGATTTTCCGTGGGATCTACGGAAAACTTGTTACCTCCCCACTTTATATTGAATGCATTGGTGTTTCTCAAAATTATAATGGAAATATATCGATATCCATTTTCTATATAGTCCATGAATAGATAATAGCCTCCTGTTGCAAAAGGCTCTCGTTTAATATCATCTGCTAAATCACTTAAGCTTGTTTTACTTAATTCTATAAATGTGTCGTCATCATCATTTGCTAAATATTTGTTCGTATTCAAATACACAGCATTCGTGGTTTTTGAAGTGTCAAATTTGGAATATTGGCTTAAAGACTTATCGAATGAATTATGAATTTGAGTTACTAAGTTTGTAGTTCCGTCATTGATTTCCAATAAGCTATCGGAAGATTTGTATGTTATCGATGTTGATTTTGCTTCTTTTTCCAGTTCATGGATAATCAATCTGTACACATTCATGTGATTGGGTTTTTAGGTTACACGAATATAAGCTAATATTTACCTTATCTCGGTATGGCGTCAATGATTAATTCATCGTAAATCAAACTTCCACTAATTTCTTTTAATAACCAATAGGTGTTTTCACGGTATTTATCTACGCTATAAAGCATTTTGCCAACCCTCACTGCAACCCCTTCAACCCAATCTCCACCCTTCGCATATTCACGCTGTCCTTATTGAGGATGGTATTCGGGATGGGCTGGGTGCCGTATACCTGGTGGCCGGTATCGTAAAGGGCAATACGGTCGGCGATGAGGGCGAAGTTTTGGGCGTCGATGCCGCCGGTTTTAAAGGCCGCGCCGCTGACGGGGAAAAAATAAAATCATAGTTCAGACAAAAGGAGCACGATGTTGCGTTAAGGATGGGAGTGGATACCCGCCACTTCGAGAGCCTCAGCGCGGGCCGCGCCTAATGCTTGCAGGCGTATGAGTGCACAGCCTGACCGCTTCTATCAGCGGGAACGCCCAATTTTTTAACGTAGAGACGCAAGATTTTGCGTCTCGGCCATTGCGTGGTGGGGGAAAGACAGGAATCACGTTGGAGACGCAAAATCTTGCGTCTCTACGGGATATTTTATGGTCGCCATGCGCCAACCGCCTCGCGCAAACCCTTATTCTTTTACCAAATGCCCTACAACCAACCCCTTCAAATCATCATCCGTAATATCCAGCTTGTTATCGGCCAGGGTGAGGAAGCGATGGTAGGCGTCGGCGAGCTCTTCTTTGTCGAGCTTGTAGCCCAGGCGCTCCAGGTGGAACTTAAGCGCGTGCCTGCCGCTGCGGGCGGTGAGCACGATGGTGGCGCTTGGGTAACCTACGTCTTCGGGTTTGATGATCTCGTAATTTTCGCGCATTTTGAGGAAACCGTCCTGGTGTATGCCCGAACTGTGGGCGAAGGCGTTGCTGCCCACGATGGCCTTGTTGGCCTGTACGGGCATGCGCATTTGGGTGCTTATCAGGCGACTGATATCGTAAATGCGTTGCGCCTGGATGTTGGTATGCAGCCCCAGGCTGTGGTGTGTTTTGAGGATCATGACCACCTCTTCGATGGAGGTGTTGCCGGCGCGTTCGCCGATGCCGTTGATGGTGCCTTCTATTTGGCGGGCGCCGTTCTCGAGCCCGGCGATGGAGTTGGCGGTGGCCAAGCCGAGGTCGTTATGACAGTGCACGGAAATGATGGCCTTGTCGATATTTTTGACGTTTTCTTTTAGGAAACGAATTTTTTCACCGTATTGGTTGGGCAGGCAGTAACCGTTGGTATCGGGAATGTTGACCACGGTTGCACCTGCCGCGATGACCGCTTCGATCATTTTGGCGAGGAATTCAATATCGGCCCTGCCGGCGTCTTCGGCGTAAAACTCGATATCTTCCACACCGCGTTTGGCGTATTTGACGGCCTCGACCGCGCGCTCCAGGATCTCCTCTCGGGTGCTGTTGAACTTATATTTAATATGCATATCCGACGAGCCGATGCCGGTGTGGATACGCGGGTGTTTGGCGTATTTAAGCGCTTCGATAGCCGCGTCTATGTCGCCCTTGTTGGCGCGGGTGAGCGCGCAAACGGTAGGTTCCTTTACGGATTTGGATATCTCTACCACACTCTGGAAATCACCAGGACTGGATGCGGGGAACCCGGCTTCAATAACGTCAACGCCCAGCGCTTCCAGTTCACGGGCTATCTCGATCTTTTCAGGGGTCGTCAACTGACAGCCCGGTACCTGCTCGCCATCGCGGAGCGTGGTATCAAAAACATAAACGCGGTTGGGGTCGTGAAGCATAGTGTTTGTCCTTTCCTTAGTGTTTTATTTTTTTTGTTGTACGTTTTACGTTAGACGTATTACGTTTTTTTGTTTTCCGTAGTCTTACGTACAACGTATAACGTCACACGTATAACCTCTTACTCTTTTACTGCTATAAATCTTAATCTCTTATAATCCGCATACCACTCACCATCTACTTCGTTGGTGGGTTGCAGCAGGTCGGTAATTTCATTTAGTATTTGTGGCAGATCGGCAGCCGGCACCGTTTTAAAGATCGACTCACCGAACATGTTGAACCACTTAGCCATGCCGTCGCGGCCATCCTGCAACAGCGTTTGGCGGTCGAAATGCGTCATAAACGTAACCCTGAAACCACCGGCTTCCAGTTTGGTTGCGTATTCAGCTGTCGACGGGTAATACCAGGGGTGGATGAAGTCGCCTTTAACATAGCCGTGATTTTTGAGCACTTTTTCCGTTGCGGCCAGCATCAATTTGTTATTGCCTTTGCCGCCAAATTCGCCCACAAAACGGCCGCCGGGTTTAAGCGCTTTGTACACGCTTTTGATGACACCATCGGCATCATGTATCCAGTGTAAAGTAGCATTGGTGAACACGGCATCAAAGGGTTCGTCAAAGCTGAAACTGGCGCCATTGGCAACACGAAAATCTATGTCAGGATAATTCGCTTTTGCTTGCGCGATCATCTCTGGCGAAGCATCAATACCGATAACTTCGGCACCCTGTTCCTGTATCTTTTTGGCCAAATGACCGGTCCCGCAACCCAAATCAAGGACACGCTCGCCGGGCTTTACAGCCAGCAAACCCAGCACATCCTCACCGTATTGGAATACGAAGGAATGTTTATCGTCGTAAAGGTTAGCGTTCCATTTCATTGCGTTAGTATCAAGTCTTCTATTGGTATCAAGTCGCTAGTATCAAGTATCAAGACAGTTTTAATCTTGCTACTTGATACTAAATACTTGCTACTCTAAATAAACTCCAGCACCTTCTCGCCCATCGCCTTCGTGCCCAAAATCTTGCTTTTGTCAGTACTGCTATCCGCGATATCGCCGGTGCGGTAGCCTGCTTTTAATGTTTTGTCGATAGCGTCGGTGATGCGTTTGGCTTCTTCTTTCAGGCCGAATGCTATCTCGTACATCAGCGCTACCGAAAGTATCGACGCCAGCGGATTGGCTTTATCCTGCCCGGCAATATCATGCGCCGAACCGTGGATAGGCTCAAAAAAGCCGGTGCCATCACCAATTGACGCCGATGCCAGCATACCCATCGAGCCTGCGATCTGCGAGGCTTCGTCGGTTAGGATGTCGCCGAACAAATTGGCGGTTACCACCACGTCGAACTTTTTAGGGTTCTTCACCAATTGCATAGCTGCGTTGTCGATGAACATGTGTTCGGTTTCAACCTCAGGATATTGTTTGGCGACGTCCTGTATCACTTCGCGCCAGAGGCGGGATGTTTCCAGAACGTTGGCCTTATCAACCGAGCATAGTTTTTTACCGCGCACCATAGCTGCTTCATAAGCTTTTTTGGCGATGCGCTCTACCTCGTATTTGTGGTAGATCATCAGGTCGGACGAGAAGCCGTCGCCGCGTGTTTTTTCGCCGAAGTAAACGTCGCCGGTGAGTTCACGGAAGAAGAGGATGTCGGTACCTTTCAGTATCTCAGGTTTCAGGCTGGATGCATTCAGCAACTCATCAAACAGCATGATGGGGCGCAGGTTGGCATACAGACCCAGTTCCTTGCGTATCTTTAATAAACCTTGCTCCGGGCGAACCTTGGCCGATGGGTCATTATCATATTTGATATGCCCCACCGCGCCGAAAAGGATAGCGTCGCTGGCTTTCGCTTTGGCTAAAGTTTCGTCAGGCAGCGAAGTGCCTGTAGCCTCAATCGCTACGTGACCCATCAGGCCCTCATCAAAAGTGAAGGTATGCCCGTAGATAGAGCCGATCTTTTCCAAAACGGCCTTACCCCAGGTGGTTACTTCGGGCCCGATACCGTCGCCTGGTATAATTAATATGTGTTTATTTATTGCCATTTATTCTTTTTGTTGTACGTTTTACGTTAGACGTTTTACGTTTTATATTTTCCTGATCTTACGTAAAACGTATAACGTCCCACGTAAAACCCTTTACTTCGCTTCGTATTCCTCTATCAATTCCTTTTTGCTCAGGATGTAGTCGATATCATCATACCCATTCGTAAGGCATGCCTTTTTGTAAGGGTTGATCTCGAAGCTTTCCTGTTCGCCGGTAGCGGAAATTTTGATGAACTGGTCTACCAGGTTCACTTCTACTTCAGCGTGGGCATCAGCAAAAACGGCTTCAAATATTTTCGCCAGGAAAGCATCGCTTACCTGTACCGGAAGCAGGCCGTTGTTAAGGGCGTTGCCTTTAAAAATATCGGCAAAAAAGCTGCTTACTACTACGTCGAAACCGTAGTCGGCGATGGCCCAGGCAGCATGCTCCCGGCTGCTTCCGCAGCCGAAGTTTTTGCCTGCTACCAGCACCTTACCCGAATAGGTTGGATGATTGAGCACAAAATCCTTTGGATTGTCCTCGTTGTCAAAGCGCCAGTCGCGGAACAGGTTGTTGCCGAACCCTTCGCGGGTGGTGGCCTTTAAAAAACGCGCCGGGATGATCTGGTCGGTGTCGATATTTTCTATCGGCAGCGGCACCACGGTGCTTTGTACATGTTTGAATATTTTAGTTGCCATAATTCTTTGTTGTACGTTTTACGTTGAACGTTTTACGTCTTTGTTTTCCTTAATCTTACGTAAAACGTATAACGTCCCACGTAAAACCTTTACCCTTTTACCTTTATCCTTTCACCTCCTCATAGTGTTCAACAGTTGGGAATGGATCATAAAAGTGGTGTAACAATCCTTTCCATTCCTGGTATTCCTTCGAACCTCTGAAGCCTTCTGTATGATCCGTCAGTTTTTGCCATTTGACCAGTAAAATGAAGCGGCTGGAATTTTCCAGGCATCTTTTTAGCTGGTGCGAAATGTATCCCGCCATCTTCGAAATGATATGCTGCGCCTTCGAAAAAGCCGACAGGAAATCATTTTCTGATCCGGGTATTACATCTAATATGGCAACTTCAAGTATCATATTTTATTGGGTGTCATGCTGAGGCTCTCGAAGCATGCGGGCAAAGGCCTCTACGCTCACCCTTCGAGTGCCTCAGGGCGACACCCCTCTTTTTTAATTTAACTTACCAATTCTTCTTCCTGCAAAAGTTCCCTCACATCCGTTATCCTCCCTGTAACCGCTGCTGCTGCTGCGGTCAACGGACTTGCTAAAAACGTACGTGAGTTTGGTCCCTGGCGTCCTTCAAAGTTCCTGTTCGAGGTAGATACGCAGTATTTTCCTGCGGGTATCTTGTCCTCGTTCATAGCTAAGCAGGCGCTGCATCCGGGTTCGCGTAAGGGAATTCCGGCTGCTTCGAATACTTTGTCCAGGCCTTCGGCAATTGCTTGTTGCTCTACCTGCTTTGAACCGGGAACGATCCAAACGGTAACGTTGTCAGCTTTCTTTCTTCCTTTTAGGAATTTTGCTACCTGGCGCAAATCTTCGATGCGTGCGTTGGTACAGCTGCCGATAAATACATAATCTATCTCCTTACCCAGCATGCTCTGGTCGTCATGCAGACCCATATATTTCAATGAGTTGGCATACGACAATTGCTCAGTGGCATCGATATCTTTTGTTGAAGGCACATGCTGTGTAACGCCGATGCCCATACCCGGGTTAGTTCCGTAGGTTATCATCGGTTCGATGTCTTCAGCTTTAAAGCTTAATACTTTATCGAATTGCGCATCTTCGTCAGAATACAGCGTTTTCCAGTAAGCTAAGGCCTTATCCCACTCTTCGCCTTTAGGTGCGAATTCGCGGCCCTTTACATAGTTGAAGGTAGTTTCATCAGGTGCGATCAGTCCACAACGGGCGCCCATTTCTATGCTCATGTTACAGATGGTCATACGGCCCTCCATGCTCAGGGAGCTGATGGTATCGCCGGCATATTCTACCGCGTAACCTGTACCGCCTGCGGCTGTGATCTGGCTGATGATATAAAGGATAATGTCCTTCGCACCAACGCCAAATTGCAGCTTGCCGTTCACTTCAATCTTCATCCTTTTCGGACGCGATTGCAGCAAACATTGCGTCGCTAAAACCTGCTCTACCTGCGAAGTACCAATACCAAACGCGATAGCGCCGAAAGCACCGTGCGTTGAAGTATGGCTATCGCCGCAAACATAGGTTCCGCCCGGACGGGTAATGCCCAGCTCCGGACCAATAATATGCACAATACCCTGGTAAGGGTGACCCAAACCATAAAATTCGATACCGAATTCTTTACAGTTTTTGGCCAGCATATCCACCTGGTAACGCGAAAGCTCTTCCTTGATCGGCAAGTGCTGATCCCAGGTAGGCACGTTATGGTCGGCAGTAGCCACAGTTTTGTTCGGCCTTAAGACCTTGCGGCCGGCCTTGCGCAAACCATCAAATGCCTGCGGACTCGTCACTTCGTGTATAAAGTGCGTGTCGATGTACAATACATCCGGGAAACCTTCATTACTGCTCACTACGTGTGCGTCCCAGATCTTGTCGAATAATGTCTTTGTCATAGTATCAAGTATTTAGTATCAAGTATCAAGTAGTTATTCAAGGCAGCAGACCGTAGTCTCAATCTTGATACTAGCTACTTGCGACTAATATTCTATTTTGTATCAAGTATCAAGCCGCTAGTATCAAGATTGTAGACTGTTAAATTTGTCCTGCTACTTGATACTAGCTACTTGCGACTAAAATTATGCTTCCACCACCTGGTTCTCAGGCCTCAAACTTCTTACTGTCTTACCTGCCTGCCACATTTCGCTTTCGCGGAGTTCTTTTAACTCTGCATCAAGCTTCACGCGGTAATCAGGTTTGCTGTTTGAATCAATTGATTTTTGCGATTCAACACCTGTTGCTACGCTGTTATATAATTCTTCAAATACCGGTTTGGTAGCATCACGGAATTTCTTCCACCAGTCCAAAGCGCCGCGCTGTGCGGTGGTCGAGCAATTGGCGTACATCCAGTCCATACCGTTTTCGGCAACTAGTGGCATTAATGATTGGGTCAATTCTTCAACCGTTTCGTTGAATGCTTCTGAAGGTGAGTGGCCCTTGCTGCGCAATACATCGTACTGTGCGGCAAACACACCCTGGATACAACCCATCAGTGTACCACGCTCACCGGTCAAATCGCTGAACACTTCTTTCTTAAAGTTGGTTTCAAACAAATAACCGCTGCCTACAGCGATACCTAAAGCGATAACCCTTTCCTGGGCCCGGCCTGTAGCATCCTGGAAGATCGCATAGCTTGAATTCAAACCACGACCCTGTAAAAACATACGGCGCAATGAAGTGCCTGAACCTTTAGGTGCCACCAGGAACACATCCACATCAGCCGGAGGAATGATGCCGGTTTGTTCTTTGAAAGTGATACCAAAACCATGAGAGAAGTATAATGCTTTCCCAGGGGTTAAGTGTTTTTTAACGGTTGGCCATAATTCAATTTGTGCGGCATCGCTCAGCAGGTAGCAAATAATGGTGCCTTTTTCCAATGCTTCTTCAATATCAAAAAGGGTCTCGCCGGGTACAAAGCCGTCGTTAACCGCTTTATCCCATGATTTTGAGTTTTTACGCTGACCAACAATTACGTTGATGCCATTGTCTTTTTGATTGAGCGCCTGTCCGGGACCCTGAACGCCATAGCCGATCACAGCTACGGTTTCGTTCTTCAATACTTCCTGTGCCTTTGCTAAAGGAAACTCTTCGCGGGTTACTACGTTCTCTTCAGTGCCGCCGAAATTTAGTTTTGCCATTTTACTTTTTTTTCTATTGATTACACCGATGTTTTTTAATGATTACACCGATTATTGTTTGTTTTATTAGTTCATTAGTCATTTAACCTACTCATCTGCACATCTTCATATTCGCACATCTGCTCATTATTTCTTCACTACTAATACTATCCCCGATGCCCAGCCCATTTTGGTTACGGTTAAATCTTCCCGCCCATCTAAATTCGACAATAAATTCGCCACTTTATCCGCATGGCCATCCGGCCAGTTGGGTTGGGGCAGCATATCATCGATAATATAAAAGCCTCCTGGTTTCAGCATGGCTAAAGTTTCCTCCAGCATCATGTATTTGCCCGGCCAGGTGTCAGCAAAAATAAAACTGAACTTCATTTTCGAATTCTTTTTTATCCATTCATTGCCATCGGTACAGATCAGTTTCAGGCGATTGTCGACACCTAAATTTTCCTTCGCTACATTCAATAACGTTTCATCATTATCCAATGATATTAAGGTCGAATCTTCATCCATGCCATCCAATATCCAGGCGGTGGCTAAGCCGGTTGCCGTTCCCAATTCGAGAAATTCACCCGATGGTTTGGAAGCAGCCAGCGTCTTCAATAACGAGCAAGTCGATATTTCCGACATCTGCAAAAAGCCCAGAGCCTCGGTAGCTTTTTTAATGCTATCGTAAGCGGATGGGTGTGTTCGGATTATTGTTGTTTCCACTGATTTTCTTCTAAATAGTTATTTATTTATGCTAAGGTTCAATACTCCTTCGAAATTGGTAAGCCTTTTTCGGTTTCGTAGGCTTTGAGCAATTTATTCATTTTGCCCAGTCTGAATTCATCGTTCTTGAGTTTGGCAACAATATCGGGGGCATCTTTCATAACATCGCACATCACCTTAACAAAATTGTCGCTTGAAAAATATTGAATGTTGTCAGGGTCCTTACCAAAATAATATTCAGTCCTATTACGCATGTAACGACCATAACCATTAGAATAGAATTGCTCTTTGCTATAAATTTTAATTTCGGAGTGATCTAACTGTACTTGAAAAAAAATAATGTGTCTGTAGGGTGTTCCGACAGAATCCCTTTTTATGACCCCATGTCTATCAGTTCTGAAACCGTGTTGAACCGCGAAGCTATCGGCATCGGCTACTACCGATTTTACATCATATGCATATATCTCTTGGGTTTTCGCTTCGGTATCAGTTTTGAATTGAAAAAAATCGGTGCTGATAGTTTCGTTTGTCCCGTAGCGGGTTTCATTGTCTAAAGTGCTAATTTTAACAAAACCAATATGTTTAACGCCAGTTGTATCATAGTAGCAACCTGATTTCCAAGCCTTCCAAAACTGTGCGTTGGCAGAGAGTGTAGTCAGCAAAAGCATAGAAAGACATAAAATCTGTATTTTCATAAAGCCGTGCTTTGTCATATTACATCGTAAACACTTTATCGCCGTCATTCAAAAACTCATTTTCTATCACATCTTCGCCCGGTTCTAATCTTTCAAACTCGCGTATTTTGGAGTTGAAGCCCTCGCTATCCTTTATGATGGCTACCCGTGCGCTGCGTACAAATTCTATCAAACCAAAAGGCTGTAATATGCTTATCAGGTTGTCGGTTTCTTCGCGATGACCTGTGGTTTCAAACACCGTATAATCCTTGCGAATCACTACTGCTCTCGCACCATTTTCGCGCAGTAAACGTTCAACGCTTACCTTTTCGGCGATCACGTCGGTCGACACTTTATACAGCGCCAGTTCCTGCCAAATTACGTCCTCGTTGGTATGATAATAAACCTTCAAGACCTCTACCTGTTTCTCGATCTGGCGGCAAAGTTTGCGCACTACTTCCTCATATTCTGTGATAACAATATTGAAGCGGTGAATGCTCTCCACTTCTGAGGGCGAAGTATTCAGGCTATCGATATTGATCTTGCGACGCGTAAATATAATGGCGATGCGGTTCAGTAAACCGATCTGGTTCTCGGTGTAAACCGTGATATTAAATTCTTGTTTATCTGTATCCTGGTTGCTCATGTCTTCAATTATTTAAGCCTGATTTCCGCTACACTACATCCCTGCGGTACCATCGGGAATACGTTATTTTCCTGTTTTACCATTACTTCCAACAGGTATGGGCCCTTGTGGTCCAGCATTTCCTGTAAGGTTTGTGGTAGAGTTTCTCTTTCAGATATCGACTTGCCGCTGATACCATAAGCTGCTGCCAGTTTCACAAAATCAGGACTTTGCATCTGCACAAAAGAGTATCTTTTCTCATTGAACAACTCCTGCCATTGGCGAACCATGCCCAGGAAACGGTTATTGAGTATGATAATTTTGATATCGATCTGGTCCTGCATAATGGTGCCCATTTCCTGTAAAGTCATCTGGAAACCGCCGTCGCCGATAATGGCAACCACAGTTTTATCCTTGGCCCCATATTTAGCGCCCATAGCAGCCGGGAGGGCAAAGCCCATCGTACCCAAACCGCCGCTGGTTACGTTGCTGCGGGTATGGTTAAACTTGGCATAGCGGCAGGCCACCATCTGGTGCTGGCCCACGTCGGTTACGATAATTGCTTCGCCTTTAGTGATCTCGTTTAACTGTTTGATCACTTCGCCCATGGTCATTTCACCTTCGGTTGGGTTCAATTCGTCATGGATTACCAGGTCGATCTCCTGTTTGGTATGGTCATGAAATAGCTGCAACCATTCGGGGTGCGTTTTTTGTGTAATAGCTGCTGTCAGCAAAGGCAAAGTTTCTTTGCAATCACCCCAAACCGGAACGGTGCTTTTTACATTCTTATCTATCTCAGCCGGGTCGATATCCAAATGGATAACCTTGGCCTGTTTAGCATATTTATCAAGGCGGCCGGTTACACGGTCGTCAAAACGCATACCTATCGCGATAAGCACATCGCATGAGTTAGTCAAAACATTCGGCCCATAATTGCCGTGCATGCCCAGCATACCTACATTTAGCGGGTGATCGGTTGGAATAGCGCCGGCGCCTAATACGGTCCATGCTGCCGGGATACCGCTTTTCTCAACAAAAGCCTGGAATTCTTTTTCGGCACTGCCTAAAATAACACCTTGTCCGAATAAGATAAACGGCTTTTTAGCTGCGTTTATCAGATCCGCCGCCTGCTGTATGTATTGCTGGCGAACAATTGGTTTCGGCCTATAGCTGCGGATATGGTTGCAAGGGGTATAACCCTTAAACTGGAATTTTTGTATCTGTGCGTTTTTGGTAATGTCAATCAAAACCGGGCCGGGCCTTCCGCTTCTCGCGATGTAAAAGGCCTTGGCTAATACTTCCGGCAGTTCGTTGGCATCAGTTACCTGGTAGTTCCATTTGGTTACCGGGGTGGTGATGTTGATCACATCTGTTTCCTGGAAAGCGTCTGTTCCTAATAAATGGGCGAAAACCTGGCCGGTGATACATACTAAAGGTGTGCTATCGATCTGTGCATCGGCTAAGCCGGTCACCAAATTGGTAGCACCGGGACCGCTTGTCGCGAATACCACGCCCACTTTGCCTGAGGTACGTGCATAACCCTGTGCAGCATGAATGCCACCCTGCTCATGACGGACCAGTATATGCTCTATCTTATCATTATAATCATACAAGGCATCATAGATGGGCATGATAGCGCCACCCGGATACCCGAATATCGTCTCAACACCTTCCACAATCAGCGCTTCGAGTAAGGCTACTGACCCTGAAACCTCAACAGCTGGTTTCTCTGCTGCCGGTGTTAGTGCTTCCTGTTGTGCAACTTCCATATCTTTTATTTTATTTCGAATGTCGAATGTTCGATTTCGAATTTATCTTTCCATTGAACCAAGGTAAAACCTTTCGCCTTTTACCTTTCGGCTTTCGCCTTTTTAAGCCATCTCGTCGGTCACGCAACCTTCGGCTGCAGAACTTACGGTTTTTGCGTATTTATATAACAATCCTTTTGTTGCTTTCAGCGCTGGTTGTTTCCATTCCGACTTGCGGTAAGCAATTTCCGCCTCCGGTACTTTCAGGTTTATGGTATTGCTGACCGCATCAATTTCAATAATGTCGTTGTCTTTCACAATGCCAATGTTGCCGCCATCGTAAGCCTCGGGCGTGATGTGGCCTACAACGAAGCCATGTGTTCCGCCTGAAAATCTTCCGTCGGTAATTAACGCTACCGAAGCACCAAGTCCCGCACCAAAAATGGCCGCTGTTGGTTTCAGCATTTCGGGCATTCCGGGGGCACCTTTCGGGCCAATGTTACGGATAACCACCACATCGCCAGCCTTTACGCGGCCGGTTGTAATGCCGTCTATCAGGTCAAACTCACCATCGAACACACGGGCGGGGCCCTCAAAGCGTTCGCCTTCTTTGCCTGATATTTTAGCTACCGAGCCGCCGGTTGCAAGGTTGCCGTATAATATTTGTAAGTGCCCGGTTGCCTTGATAGGTTTTGAAACCGGCATGAGCACTTTTTGTGTATCGAAATTAACTTCGGGAACGCTTGCCAGGTTCTCGGCCAAAGTTTTGCCGGTAACAGTTAAGCAGTTGCCGTCGAGCCAGCCTTGCTGCAGCAGGTATTTCATTACCATTGGTACGCCGCCCACGTTGTGGAGGTCCTCCATCATGTACTTGCCGCTTGGTTTCATGTCAACCAGTACGGGGATGCGGTTGCTTACCGACTGGAAATCGTCCTGCGTTAATTTTACGCCTACGCTTTTGGCCATGGCGATGAGGTGCAGTACCGCATTGGTTGAACCGCCTAAGACCATGATGGTTACAATGGCATTTTCAAATGCGGCGCGGGTCATGATATCGGATGGTTTGATGTCGCGCTCCAGTAATATTTTGATGGCCTTGCCGGCATCGCGGCATTCCTGTTGTTTTTCTTCGCTTAATGCAGGGTTGCTGCTTGAATAGGGCAGACTCATTCCCAAAGCTTCAATAGCCGAGGCCATGGTGTTTGCAGTATAAATACCGCCGCAGGCACCGGCGCTTGGACAGGCATTTTTAACCACACCCATAAAATCTTCAGGCGTGATGTTGCCGGCGATCTTCTGCCCCAAAGCTTCGAATGCCGAAACTATGTTTAAGTCCTCGCCTTTATAATGACCAGGTTTGATGGTGCCGCCATATACCATAATAGCAGGGCGATTTAAGCGTCCCATAGCCATTACCGAACCCGGCATATTTTTGTCGCAACCGGGAAGGGCGATCAACGCATCATAATACTGCGCCCCGCAAACTGCTTCTATCGAATCAGCAATCACATCACGGCTAACAAGCGAGTAGCGCATCCCTTCGGTGCCCATGCTCATACCGTCGCTTACACCGATGGTGTTGAATATCAGTCCCACCAAATCTTCTTCCCACACACCTTGTTTTACCAGTTTCGCCAGGTCGTTGAGGTGCATGTTGCAGGTATTGCCATCATAACCCATACTGGCTACGCCTACCTGTGCCTTTTTCATGTCCTCGTCCGTTAAACCGATGCCGTAAAGCATGGCCTGCGCGGCGGGTTGGGTAGGGTCGCTGGTGAGGTGTTTGCTGTATTTGTTTAGCTCAGTTTTTTTGGCAGTAGCAGATGACATGGTTATTATATTTGGTAACAGTTATTATTCCTTTTAGTTGATTCAGTTGATTGAGTTAAGTGGTTGATTGAGTTGTTAATTTTCGTGATTTAACCTAATCAACTTACTCCAACTTAGTCAACCAATCAACTCTTTCTAATTGGTATTTGTAAGTTACCGAGATAGGCCGCAACCTCCAATACTTTAAAAAATATATTTTCAATTAGTATTTAATTTGTTTTAAATTATATAATTGTTTTAATAATTCTGTAAATATACTTTATTTCGGAATAAAATTGTTAGTGCCTTATACCAAAGTTAAAAACGGTATTCGGTATAGTAACTATGCATGCATAGTAAAGGGTCGATTTTCGGCGTGAAATGCGGGTTTGGGGTTGGGAAGTTGGGGCTTTGAGGAGGTCGGAAGACGGATGTCAGAGGTCGGAATTTTTTAGTTGGATATAGGCTATAGCGATGGGTTTGAAACCCATCGCTATGAAGAATTCTTCGCGTTAAGGACAGTAGCGGATACCGGCCTCGCGCTTAAGGCCTTGCAGGCGTATGAGTGGATGGCCTGACCCGCTTCTACCGGCGGGTAACGCCCAAATTCACCTGGCGCGTTAATGCGGCAATTTCTCTTTTACCGCTCCATACACCCAGGTGCCGAAAATGGCGCTCAATAAGGTAACACTCACCACCAGGAAACCGCTGCCGACCTGCGCATATAATGGCCCCGGGCAAGCTCCAGTTATGGCCCAGCCGAGGCCGAAGATGAGTCCGCCCCAGACGTTGCCCCAGGTGAATTCTTTTTTGGGGATCACTATGGGTTCGTGACTGATGGTTTTTATTTGGAAGCGTTTGATGAGGAGGTACGAGATCATGCCCACGGCTACTGCGCTGCCGATAACGCCGTACATGTGAAAGCCCTGTAAGCGAAACATTTCCTGTATGCGGAACCACGAAATTACTTCTGATTTCACCAGGATGATGCCGAATACAATACCTATCAGCAGAAATTTTATGTTTTTCATGGTATTAAAGCTTGAGCAAATAAGGTAATATGAACCAGGTGCTGATGAAGCCGCCGATCATAAAACAGCAGGTGGCGATTACCGATGGCCATTGCAGCGTGGAAATGCCAAAAATGGAATGCCCCGAAGTGCAGCCATCAGCATAGCGGGTGCCGAAGCCGACCATAAAACCGCCTAATACGATGAATACGAGTCCACGCAGGGTAAGCAATGCCCCGAAGTTGAAGATATCCGTTGGCAGCAAGCCGCTGAAATCCTTTACGCCTTCCTGCTGAAGCAGCGCGGTGGTATGCGGGTTTATTTTTACAGCGCCCGGCTCCGAAAGCAGGTAGGTGGCGATAAAGCCGCCTATGACAACACCAGCCACAAAAAGCAGGTTCCAGCTTTCTTTTTTCCAGTCGTAATTAAAGAAGGGTATCTTGGCGGGGACGCAGGCTGCGCAGATGTGCCGCAGACTAGATGATATGCCAAATGGCTTGTTGCCGAGTATCAGCAGGGCCGGTACCATGAGGCCTATAAGCGGCCCGGCGATGTACCAGGGCCATGGTTTTAGAAGAATGTCCATTTATTGCAATTGAGGCTGCAATATACGAAAATGGAGCGGGGCCGACCAGTAACGAGATGAGCCGTCAATCCAAGTGCCAAATGGTTTTTCACCATTGACTATTCACCACTCACCATTCACCACCCTCAGTCCACCCAAACAGTGATGGCCCGGGTCATATTGTCTTCGGCGAACATGATGCGGGCGGCGGGCAGGCCGTATTGGCGGATGGTTTTTAAGCCTCGTTTAAGGGCCTCCATCAGGTGGCGGCGACGGTCGCTGTCCGTTAGCTCGTCTTCCATTTCGGCGGCCATGCTCCAGGGGCACAGGATGTGGCTGTGGCTTGGCGCGGCCGGTACTTCGCTCAAGGGCGGGTACACCTGCATCCAGAAGGCTCCGTCGGGGTAGGAGGGGGTGACCATTCTTACGGCAGGCTCGGCCAGTTGCGGGAAGTAAGGGAACCTGTCGCTTACTTCTATGATTTGTTCTTTCATAACAATCGTTTTGCTTATATAGACGCAAATGCTGTACCGCTATTACATAAATCGCATTAGGTAAATCACAAAATTTACTAACAATCAGCAAGTTATCCACCGAATGAAACTTTTTGGCTTTTTGGTAGTCTTACTACTCCGGGTGTTTGGGAAAGGGGTGGTTTTGGCGGTCGGAAGTCTGATGACGGAGGTCGGACCGACGCGCATTTATTTTAAATCGTGGTAATCCTTTCATCCTAAAAATCGTGTTCAGACAATTTGCCGTCACCCACCGCTCCGCGCCAACCGCCCCCCGTTAATATGTTGAAAACCTGTATCACTTTGGGGCCCCGCAAATGCCTATTTTCGGCGACGAAATGAAAACCTTAAACACAATTTTACTGGGCGTACTTTGCCTGTGCTATGGATGCAAGCAACCTGAGCCCGACGCCGCGCTGAAACGCAAAGCCGACAGCCTGGAGATTATAAAAAAAGCCAAAGCTTTGGCGCATGAGATGCTGATGCAGCGCTCGCAGGACAGTACCCTATACGTTCCGCCGGGCAAGCCCAGCGCTGCCGTTGTTCAGCCGCGCCGCAATTACGGTACCTGCCCGGTGGCGATAAAAAAATGCACCTTAGTTTCAGACGGGCATGGCGGTAAGGCGCTTATCGTGTCCCTCAAAAACGGCTCGGGGAAAAAGATTGATATGGTGCACCTGGCGTGGACGGTGTATAATAGACAGGGCAGGGCCATTGGCAGCTCCAACGGGAAGGCTATAAAGGCGCTCGCCGGGGGTAAAACCGCCGGGTTTGCGTGGCCGGTTAATGCGCCGAATGGCGTACGTGCCAAAGCGTCCGTTTATGGCTTGCGGTTTAAGGATGGTTCCGTTTGGATGACTTCGAATTGATGTCGGAGGTCAGAAGTCTGATGTCAGAAGTCTGATGTCAGAAGTCGGATGTCAGAAGTCTGATGTCGGAGGTCGGAGGTCGGATGTCAGAAAATGGATCCTTGCGCAGCGGTTGTGGCCCATTGACTATTCACTATTGACCATTCACCATTGACTATTCACCATTCACTAATTGACCATTTTTGGTCACAAAAACACCACTTTTGACCGGGTTTTGCCCATATCCGCCCGCGTTTTGACCGCTTTTTGCCCATTTTGATGCACTTTTGAGTGCTTATTTTGTCTTAAACACCTGTAAAATAGTTAGTTAACTTAGTTTTGACAGGGTTTTAATTTGGTTTTTTAAGGCCACAAAAAAAACTGCCGGGCGGCAGTTGCATTTATAAATATACGAAATTTTTGCGGGATTGGGAAATGGTACTGCTAATAAGGCACGGGTAAACCTTTTTGCTGGCTTACGCTTATACTCGCGCATTATTGATACAAATTAAAATTCAGCGTATCTGCCTGCAAAGAAGTGAAAATACCTAAACCGTTTACCACATTGGTAGGTATATTCAGCAGGTTCTGTGAATTTGAGCCGGAGGTATTACTATTCAGGAGGTTGATATATTCCTGGTTAACGCGGAGCAGGATAACCTTGTAATTGCCGTAATAGGAAAAGTCCGTGGTGGTAATATAATAGACAGCTTTTCTCTTAGTATCCACTTCGGACGCCCGTTCGCCAGGCCTGCCCATACGGTTGCCTATCGGGAAGTAGGAATCGTTTATATTATAGAAAACGAGCACGTGATTTAACGAATCGGGATTAGCCCAGGTAAATGTGTTAAGGGTGTCCATAGTTGTATTCCCGCTTGTTGATCCTGAATAGGTAACCGAGACATGCGCCGTAGAAAAGTTTTGCGGCTTAGCCGGCATAACCGTTTTTGCTGTAACGCTCTTTAACAGGTAGGTAAATGAAAGGGAATATGTTTTACCGGCTGATAGAAACGTCATATCGCTATAAGTGTAGGTCCCTTTTGCGGTTTCGGTAAGCTTTACCTTCGTATTGCCATTCGAAACATAAAGCTCCTGCCCGGTTATTGGTGAGCCATATTTGGCGGTGTCGGTAAGTGATTTCTGATAATAAAGTTTAACGCTAAGAGGGTGCCCGGCGATAAGATAGGCCTCCACAACGGGTAAACCGGTGGTTGTATTCTGGCTTTCCTTTTTACAGGAAACCTGCAGCACCATCACGATGCTAAAAAGCAGAAGGGTAGCAGAAGATATTTTTTTTATTTCCATCGTAAACTTAGCGTAAGATTGGGGGTGAAACCAAGATAAGTGACGTCTGTTGTGATTGCCTGGTTATTTTGTATCTGATATTCCTTATACCAAATATTGGTGTGGTTATAAACATTGAAAAGTGATATGCCAATACTTCCGATCTTATTCCCGCTTATCTTTAACAAGTCGTAGGTAGCGGAAAGATCGAGACGGTGATAGTCTGGCAATCGCTCGGCATTTTTGTTACTTACATTATAGTAGGTGGATACATTGCCTGCTGCTGATGTAAAGCTGTAGGTGGAAAGCGGCGCCGTATAAGGATGGCCGGTACTAAAAATAAACACAGCCGAAAAGTTCCATCGGTCCATATGGTACATATTGATTGATTTAAACTCATGCCTGATGTCCTGGTCTGCCGGAAAGTAGCTATTGCCATAAACTGCAAATTTGTTTCGGGCATCTGCAAGGGTATAGCTTATCCAGCCGGTGTATCGGCCCAGTTTCTTTTGCAAGAGCACTTCAATGCCCTTCGCATTTCCACCCCCGCCATAAAAGTTCTGTACAACAGTCTGGGTACTGCCCGGTGACGGTGCAGACTGGGTTATAGTATATTGAGTTAAACCGGTGAGCGTTTTATAATAACCCTCAACATCCACCAAAAATTGGTCGTTCTCGTAACTAATCCCACCAATGTAATGTCTTGACTTGCCAACCGGTATGTCGCCGCCATTTGATAATACCCAAAAATTTCGGTTACCGTTTAATATGTCTTCCCGCGTAACCTCATTGATAAATTGATAAAATTGCCCCGTAGCGGCTTTAAGTGTATAATTATCGTTTATAACATAGCTTGCTGAAAAGCGGGGTTCATAATATAATTTACCGGTAGGTTGATAAAAAGTGGTGCGAATGCCTGGCTGCAAGTGGAGCCTGTTACCAGGGTCGTATGAAATTTCCGCATACGCGCCTCCTAAAAATGCCCTGTTATGCTCGTCTATCAGTCTTGAGGTATCATTTTGTATATAATCATAATTTATTTTTTGGATATTCCCAAAACCGCCGTAAACAAATTTTATGTTGTTGCTGGTTTGCCATTCCCAGTCTGATTTAATGCCCGCATCTTTCAGGTTATTATCCTCCATAGTGCCATTGCTGATGTTCACCTGATCATTGTTGCTATCGGTAGTTGTACCTGAAACGCCGCGGTTACGATCGTTAAAGTAGGACGAGTAGGTGATATATGTATTTGAATGGACTTTCTGGTTCCATTGCCTGAACCATTTGGCACTACTACCCAGGTTGCCATACTTAGTATAGTCCGTAATGTTAATATTGCCACCGGAACTTATAAACGAGGGCAGCTGAAGGGTCCGGCTATTATCTGTTTTATCAGTGCCGGTATATAAACTCCAGGTGAATATATTATTTTGATCAAAATGGTAATTATAGCGGACGTCAGCATCATAAAAATGAGAAGCAGGGGTAGTTTGTTCACCAAAACCTCCTCCCGGTGGTCCGCTGGAACCTGCCGGAGGGCCGCCGGGGGGGCCGCCGCCACTTTGAACCGTAGATGTATTAAACTGTTTAAAGATCTTATTATACAGCGGGCCCTGGTAGGAACGGCGAAAAGTAATCAATAACGAAGATTTGTCGTTTATCGGCGTTTCGGCGAACATATTGATGCTTAATAAACTCAAATCAACGCCATAACCGGCTTCATTTCGATTGCCGTCTTTTCCATTAATTTCGGTTACACTCGAGAGGCGGCCACCGTACACCGCTGAAAACCCACCCTTGTAAAGCTGCACGTCTTTTATGGCATTACTATTAAAGGCGCTGAAAAATCCGTACAGGTGGTCAACCTGGTAAACGGTGAACCCGTCAAAAACAACCAGGTTCTGGTCTGGGGTACCACCGCGTACATACGCACCGGAAGATGATTCATTCGTCCCGCTTACCCCGGGCATTAGCTGAAATGCCCGCAAAATATCTTTTTCACCCAGGCTTGGCAGTTTATCTAGGTTAGCCGGTGTTAATTGCAATACACCCACTTTTTTTACATCCGTATTCATCACGCCGCTTTTTTGTCCGACTATGGACACTTCGTTTAGCGTATTGAGGGCAGGTGACATCCCGAGAACCAGGGGTTTCTTCAGCTTTTCAGCATCAAGTTTAAAATGATCGGCCTGGTAGCCAGAATAGAAAATATCTATGGTACAGGTATCCGCCGGAACCTTAAAAATAGTAAAGTTGCCATCGGTATTGGTAGTAGCCGATAAACCGGTATTTGGTATGGTAATTGTCGCCGACGGTAGCGCTATTCCAGAACTCTGGTCAATAACTTTACCACTTATCGTCACCAGTAAATTGACTCTAAGGGAGACAGGCTGGGCATCAGGCACGCTGGCGGACGGTATGTCGGGCTGTTTTGCGACCTGTGTATTTGGATGGGCGTTAGATCCGTTTGCCTTTACAACAGTCTGTGCCTTTGGCTTTGCTTTGGGTTTATCGTCATAAAGGCTTTCATAATCCTGTTCGTCAGAAGTATTGGCAACCACAGTATCCCGTTTTGGGCGGGTTACCGGTTTAAACGTTTTAGCCAATTGTCTTAGCCTGGCCATATCGTCAACATTTTGAATGATATAAATTGTTCCCCCAACGTCAACCCAATAATGCAGGTTGAACCTGTTGCATACCAAATCAAGCACTTTATTCAGGGGCTCGTTAAAAAACCGCTCCACCACGTCAAACCGGTGCACAGAATCGCGCTCAAATACAATTTTCAGATCATAATTTGCCGACAAGGTATCGAGTAAATCATCCAATGGCCTTGAAACAAACTTATCGAAAGTATCTTTCTTTAATTTATTCTGGTCATTTTGGGCATTTACTGCCGAAGCAAAACTGATTAATATGAACAGCAGTAAGAGTTTCTTCATTCGATTTTAATTAAATCAAAACCGAAATTGCAGTATGTTATCAGAGCCCGAAAATAAATGAGACGAGCGCCCCCTAAGTGCCGACGAAGTAGTTAATTGTGTAGTAATTAATCCATGGCCTTGCCAATCATTTTATTGATTTCCTCGCGGTAGTTATCACTTAGCGGAATTTCGGCGTTTCGTGTTTTGATTTTACCACGCCTGATTTGCATTACATGATCAACATTGATGATGAATGATTTGTGCACCCTGAAAAAAACTCCGGCCGGTAATTGCGCTTCAAGCGCTTTAATGCTGCTGCGTGATATCACCGGGCGCGACTGATCTGACAGGTTAATTTTAACATAATCCTTCAGGCCTTCAATATATTCTATATCACTAAAAATTATCTTCACCAGGTTGTAATTGGCATGTATAAAAAAGTGATTTTTTGTAATTGCGGGTTGTTCGGCAGCGGCTTTATTTAGTTCGAACAGTTTGTATGCCTTATGGCAAGCCACCAGGAAACGATCAAGCGGAACTGGCTTTACCAGGTAATCTATAACATCCAGCTCAAAGCCATCTACCGCAAACTTTTCATAGGCGGTAACAAATATTACCATGGGTTTATACATCAGGCTTTTAACCAGCTGCAAGCCATTCAATCCCGGCATGCCAATGTCGCAAAATATAAGATCGATCTTCTCCGATTGCATGATTAGAAGGGCCTCTCCGGCGTTATGGCACCGGCCGGCTACCTGGATGTAATTGACGTGTTTTAAATTGTCTTCGATCAGGTTGAGCGCCAATGGTTCATCATCAATAAGCAGGCATCGTATCATTTTAATTGTAATTGCAGGTTTACGTTGTAAATATTTTCAGTTTGATTGATCACCAATTTGTGTTTATTCGGATATAAGAGTTCAAGCCTCCTTTTTACATTTTTTAATCCTATTCCGCCCTCTTCATGGTTGTTTTGAACCAATGGATTATAAGTGTTTTGAACGGAGAAGAACAGTGTTGTATCATTGGTTCGTAAATGGATATTGATCCCGGGATTGGTAAGGTCGCTTGTACAATATTTAAAGGCATTTTCCACAAAGGGTATCAGCAGCATCGGTTCAAGCGACTTCTCCTTATCTGCCACATCAGCATCAAACTTTACCTTAACAACATCCGGAAGCCTCAGCCGCTGCAACTCGATATAACAAACCAGGTATGTTTCCTTATCCGCCAGGGTCACTCTTTTTGCATCAGGCATATAAAGCATGTAGCGCATCAGTTTCGAAAGCTGTATCAGCGTAGGCTCAACCGCCGCAGGGTTTAAACGCGACTGCGAAACGATACTGTTGATGACATTAAATATAAAATGCGGGCTGATCTGCGAACGAAGAAACGCCAGCTCTGATTCCAGGCCTGCATTGGTGATATCCTTTTTAACGTTGATCTCCCTGAACCGGTCGGCCAGGTAACGGTAGGCAAAAGCTGCGGCGGTGATGGCCGCCAGGGGGAAGAAGTGAAAATTTTGGCCAAATGGCGGGCGTGGCATATTGCCATCCCTCAAAGGTATTTGCGGTAATGGCATAGGGGGTATAAGATAAGCCGTTATCAAATGAAACCCGATAAATGTTGCCAGCAGCAGCCCAATATATAAACCGATATTATTTTTTTTGGTTAATACCTTGGGTATCAGCAAAAAGGCATTGAGGTAAAATTGTATTGCGAAAAAAGCATTTATCAGTACGAAATGCCAGGGCGTCCATAACCGGTGCGGCATATTGGAAAAAGGGCCCGACAGCATAGGGAACAACGTTATAAAGGCCCAGAACAGGATATGTATAAAAATTTCAAAAATTATAACGGGCCGTAAACGTTTAAACATGCAGGTACCTTAAATTAAAAATATACAAATCGCCCAATTGTGCAGACCAGGCTGTCAATAAACGCTATAAAAGGCAATAAGCTTATACGCCTACCGGCCTGGTGCTCTCTTTTTAACAATATTTAACTATTGAGGGATGGGGTAGGGGTGCAGTAATCAAAGGCCTTACTATTCTGCCGAAATCCCTTATATTTATATCCATACTTTGTTAATCATTCAACCCAAACCTGTGGAACCTAAGCTATTCAAATCCCTCGCTATCGTTTTGTTATTGTTCCCCATGCTATCCTTTGCGCAATCGGCCGCAACGTTACCGACGGGATTTACAGCCGGCCCCAAAGGTTTGCTGTACCGCATTTATAATGCGCATGCCGGACCCAGGATACAGGTGGGCGACTTTATAAGCGTGGGGGTGGTGGCGCGGTCGGATCGCGATTCGGTATTGATGAGCACATATGAGCAGGGTAAGCCGACCGTACTGTTGGTTCCGAAAAGTAGCCCGGGCGAGGTGCAGGGCGCTTTGGCCTACCTGACCGAAGGCGATAGCGCTACGGTTAAGGTGAATATAGATTCGCTTTCGCGCGAAGCCAAAAGCAGGCTACCGGTTAGGGGGAAGTACCTAATTTATGAATTGAAAATAGAAAAGCTGATACCCCGCGGCGACCTTACCGACACGGTTTTTGATTTGCGTATCAAAGCTTATATGGACCCGCAAACCGCCGTGCTGAAGCAGGCCGAGCCGGCTAAAATAAAAAAATACATCGCCGACAATAACCTGGCGGTAACGGTTACACCTTCGGGCCTCAATTACGTGATCACCCAACCCGGTAAGGGCGATAAGATAGCGCTGGGCGATACGGCGGTGGTGTGGTACGTGGCGCGGCTTGTGAACGGTAAGATATTTGAAACCAATGTGGAGCAGCTGGCGCGGCAGAGCAATACCTATAAGGCCGAAATGGGGGTGTACAAGCCTTTGCATGTTGAGGTGGGTGCCGGACGCGTAATAGCGGGCTGGTACGAGGGCCTGCAGTTGCTGAGCAAGGGGGCGAAGGCTACGTTTATTCTTCCATCAAGCCTGGCTTACGGGGAGCAGGGTATAGGCCCTATTGCGGGGTATACGCCGCTGGTTTTTGAGATTGAGGTGGTGGGGGTAGTGAAGGGGAAGTGATTGGGTCAATGGTGAATAGTGAATGGGTTAACGGGTGGTTGAGACAACGTGCCTGGGATTATATTAGTCCCTGGTCAGTTAACCGTTGAATTAGAACACTAATATCTGCCGACGAATGTTCGCTTTTCAGGTAAATCTCAGTCAGCAAAACAGTTTCCTCGTCTAATATCACATAGGTGATTATCCTCGCTCCACCGGATTTACCTTTGTTTGTGCCGGAGATTGACATGCGCACTTTATAGAAATTGTGGCCCAGCTCGGTGCCCATAGTAGGATTGATGGCTATATCTGCGATCAGTTTAGCAATATCAGTTTTTATTCCTATATGTTTTTTGACAATTCTTTTTGCTTCTTTAGCAAATTCGGAAGTGATGATAACCCTATAACTCATTTAAGAATTCAGTTGCATCCTGTAGTTTGATCTTGCCTTCCTTGTACAATTTGATCTCTTCGGCTGATTTTTTCAGACGCTGATAGATGGCCTGTTCAGATTTATTGAGCGGCCGTTTTGCGGTACCCGGCAGCTGTTCTACATTGTAATCCAAACCAAAGGCATCCAAAACAGCTTTAATGGCCTTTTCGGTTTTCTTATTGTCAATATTTACAGTGAGCGTAGTCATCATAACAAAAATACAATATTCTTTAGAGAAGAAAAATTCCAATTGTAAAATTGGTTCTTGAGGCGAAAGGTTAAAGGTGAAAGGATAAAGGTTTTACCGGGGACAACCTTTTGCCTTTAACCTTTCGCTCTTAACCCCTGACCTTTTACCTTTCGCCTTTGACCTAAAACCGGGTCACAAAAAAACCAGAACGATGTCATCGCCCGGGCTTATCGTTAAAAACGAAAATATCAGTTAAGCTTTGGGGGTAATGCCCTCGGCCAGTAGTACCACGTGGTTGTTGAGGTTTTCGACAACGCCGCCCTGTATCAAAAATACTTCTTCCTTACCACCGCCGCGAACGATCACCTTGCCGTCTTCCAGCGTGGAGATGATAGGGGCGTGGTGGGCCAGTATCTCAAAACCGCCCAGTGTGCCGGGCAGGCTAACGGAGGTGATTTCGCCTTCGTAAACTTTCTTGTCAGGGGTCAATATTTCTAATGTCATTTGCAGTGTTTTTTTGGTATCAAGTATCAAGTCGCTAGTATCAAGATAGATTTGTTTAATCTTGCTACTTGATACTAGCTACTTGATACTATCCATTAGCTTCAGCTAATAATTTCTTGCCTTTTTCAATCGCATCTTCGATGCTGCCTACCAGGTTGAAAGCTGCTTCAGGGTATTCGTCAACTTCGCCGTCCATGATCATGTTAAAGCCTTTGATGGTATCCTTAATGTCAACCAGTACACCTTTTAAACCGGTGAACTGCTCGGCCACGTGGAAAGGCTGGCTCAGGAAACGCTGTACACGGCGTGCGCGGGATACTATAAGCTTATCTTCTTCAGAAAGCTCGTCCATACCCAAAATGGCGATGATATCCTGCAGCTCTTTGTAGCGCTGCAATATCATTTTTACGCGTTGTGCGGTATCATAATGTTCGTTACCCAATACCTGCGGGCTCAATATGCGCGAGGTTGAATCCAGTGGATCCACCGCAGGGTAAATACCCAGCTCGGCAATCTTACGCGAAAGTACAGTGGTAGCATCTAAGTGAGCGAAAGTCGTGGCCGGCGCAGGGTCGGTCAAGTCATCCGCAGGTACATACACCGCCTGGACCGAGGTGATTGAACCGCGCTTGGTTGACGTGATACGCTCCTGCATGGTGCCCATCTCGGTAGCCAGTGTTGGCTGGTAACCCACCGCTGATGGCATACGACCCAGCAGCGCCGATACTTCGGAACCTGCCTGCGTAAAGCGGAAAATGTTATCGATAAAGAATAATATATCTTTTCCTTTGCCTTCGGCGTCACCATCGCGGAAATACTCAGCGATAGTTAAGCCTGACAGTGCCACACGGGCACGTGCACCCGGAGGTTCGTTCATCTGGCCGAACACGAATGTTGCTTTGGATTCTTTAAGTTCTTCTTTGTTTACTTTGGTTAAATCCCAGGCGCCTTTTTCCATCGAATGGATAAAGTCGTCGCCGTATTTTATAATGCCCGACTCGATCATTTCGCGGAGTAAGTCGTTCCCTTCGCGGGTACGCTCGCCCACACCTGCAAATACCGATAAACCGGCGTATGCTTTCGCGATGTTGTTGATCAATTCCTGGATCAATACCGTTTTACCTACACCGGCACCACCAAACAGACCAATTTTACCACCCTTGGAGTAAGGCTCCAGTAAGTCGATAACCTTGATACCGGTAAACAGTACTTCGCTTTCGGTAGACAGGTCCTCAAAACGGGGAGGGTTATTGTGGATAGGCTTGCCATGAGTTTTGTCAAGCGCACCCAAACCGTCGATAGGATCGCCAACCACGTTAAACACGCGGCCTTTGATATCGTCGCCGATAGGCATTTTAATAGCTGATTCTAAATCCAGAACCGGCATTCCGCGCAGTAAACCGTCGGTCGAGTCCATCGCTACGGCACGCACGCGGTCTTCACCTAAGTGCTGCTGAACTTCTAAAATGACCTTCTGGCCATTTTCTTTTGTTATTTCTAACGCGTCGTAAATTTTGGGGAGATGACCGTCGTCGTGGAAGCTAACGTCAACAACCGGACCGATGATCTGTGATATTTTTCCAATGTTTGGCATATATAACCGGGTAATTTAAAAGATTTTGTAAATAGAAATAGTACCTATAAAATGCTTCTGTTTCAGAGGCGCAAAGCTAAGATTATTTAGGGAATATTTAAATAGCGGGAGTAAATATTTTTTTGGCGTTGCCGCTGATAGAAGCGGCCCGGGTTTTCCATTCATACGCCTGCAAGGCCTTGGGCGTAAAGGCCGGTATCCGCTTCCATCCATTAGGTTTGTTTTATATTTAAAGATATCGCAAGTCAGAGGTGAACCATCTTCTATCCAGGTGTGAAGACCTATTTAGCGATTCGGTCC
>JAYUEE010000056.1:0-91077 GCA_043739405.1 Mucilaginibacter sp.
TTATAAAAATAAACGACCCCCTGGGGTTCTCCTATAAACTCGAAGAATATTTCGAGGTTTTTCACATGACCTTCCTGGATAGTTTCGCGTTAAGCTTATCTATCCTATTATGTACGTTAGAGGTGGTTTTGGGCTTTGCACTGCTAATTGGCGTGCGGTCGGTTTTAATAGCATGGGGGCTGCTGCTACTCATTATTTTCTTTGGATTCCTTACTTTTTATTCGGCATACTTTAAAGTAGTGCAAACCTGCGGCTGTTTTGGCGATGCTATTCCGCTTACGCCCTGGCAGTCGTTCAGTAAGGACATGGTATTGCTGCTGCTGGTCGTCGTGATATTTATTAACCGTAAAAACATCAGTCCACTGTTCAGCAAGGGCATGGGCGATAACCTGCTTATCGGCTCCGTTGTGGTGGCTTTTGTGATAGGTTTTTACACGTACAATTTTCTGCCGGTTATTGATTTTTTACCCTATAAGGTAGGGGCCAACATCCTTGATGAGATGAAGACGCCACCGGGGGCAAAGCCGGATGAGTACGAGATCACCTATCATCTAAAAAATAAAAAAACCGGCGACGTCGGTACAATGACCGATAAGGATTACCTGAAAAGTGGTATCTGGAAAGACAATAACTGGGAAGTTGTGGGCACACCTGAAAGCAGGCTGGTGAAAAAGGGGTTCACACCCAAAATACAGGACCTGGCCATAAAAGATGCGCAGGGAAATGATTATACCAAAGAGCTGTTGGCAAGCCCGTTTTATAACGTCATAATAGTAGCCTACGATTTGAAGCATACCAATAAAGATGCTATAGGTCAGCTTAATGCGCTTGCATTAAACATGAGCCAGAACTTTAATACACGCACGGTATTGCTCACTTCCAATTCGCCGACGGATGCCGAGGCTTTCGCGAAAGCCAATCATATGCCAACGGAAATATACTATGCAGATGGTGTGCCGCTCAAAACCATGATACGCGCTAACCCGGGGGTATTTTTATTAAAGAATGGCGTGGTTGTCAATAAATGGCATTACCATTCGGTACCGAAATTTGACGATATTGCTAAAGCGTATTTTCAAAAGTAAAAGCTTATGATAGGCTACATCATCCGCAAAATTGGTTATGGCCTGGCAGTGATGCTGGGGATTGTGGTGGTGGTTTTTTTCCTGTTCAATATTTTGCCTGTGGACCCTGCCCGGATGACCCAGGGCCAGCGCGCTGATGTACAGTCGCTGCAGGCGGTGCGTAAGGAGTTCGGCCTTGATAAATCCATCCCCGTGCAGTTTGCCTATTATATTAATGACCTGTCGCCCGTTGGTTTTCACGACAGAACGCCCGAAGCACAACAAAAATATCATTATGCAACGCTAATCCCCGTTTCAAGTGCAAAAGTGATCGCACTCAAATGGCCCTACCTGCGCCGGTCGTACCAAACACATAAAGAAGTTGGCCCGTTGCTGATGGGGGTAATACCGAATACGCTGATACTGGCTACCACGGCGATGATCCTCGCTATTGTGATCGGGGTTTTTTTGGGCGTGATCAGCGCAGTCCATCAAAATACCTGGATAGACCGTGTTGCTGTCGCGTTTTCGACACTTGGAATATCCGCGCCCTCATTTTTTGCAGGGATCATTATTGCCTGGATATTCGGCTTTGTGCTGGCTAAGTATACCGGGTTGAATATGTCGGGCAGTTTGTATAGTTACGATCCGTTCAAGGGTGAAGTTATCAGCTGGCGTAACCTCGTTTTGCCTATGGTGACGCTCGGGCTTCGCCCGCTGGCTATCATCGTGCAATTGACCCGAAGCGCTATGCTGGATGTAATGGGGCAGGACTATATCCGCACGGCACGCGCCAAAGGATTGAGCGAACGGGCGGTTATTTATCACCACGCTTTAAAGAATGCACTTAACCCAGTGGTAACAGCCATAGCTAATTGGTTTGCTTCGTTACTGGCAGGCTCTTTCTTTGTGGAATATGTGTTTGGCTATAATGGTTTAGGGAAAACGACCGTGGATGCGCTTGAAATGTCCGACTTTCCGGTAGTGATGGGCTCTATTCTGTTTATTACTTTTATTTTTGTGGTGATCAATATTTTTGTGGATATGATATATGTGTGGATCGATCCGCGTGTGAAGTTGAATTAATTGTATATGAAGATTTTTTTGATTGGTTTTATGGGCAGCGGCAAAACCACTTTGGGCCGTAAACTGGCAGCCCGCATGAATTATGAATTTATCGACCTTGACCATAAGCTGGAGCAACAGGTTGAGCTAAGCATAGCCGAATATTTTACGCTTTTCGGAGAAGACTCTTTCCGCAAACTAGAGAGCGAGGTTTTACGAAAAACTATTTATCCTGAAAATGCCATCATCTCCACGGGTGGCGGACTGCCTTGTTTCTTCGATAACATGGATTGGATGAAAGCCAATGGGAAAGTTGTTTACCTGAATTTATCACCCAAAACTTTGGCCGACCGGCTTGAAGCAGGCAAAGAGGAGCGACCATTGTTACAGGA
This sequence comes from Mucilaginibacter sp., assembly GCA_043739405.1. GTDB lineage: Bacteria > Bacteroidota > Bacteroidia > Sphingobacteriales > Sphingobacteriaceae > Mucilaginibacter. The sequence goes on from JAYUEE010000056.1 coordinate 2,522, forward strand.
TAAACATGGTGAAGCGTTAGTAGTTTTTATTGAGCAAAAACTAGGGGAAAGGGAAAAATTTTATTCGCAGGCCAATATTATTGCCGATGGTTTGAGTTTGACGGCGGAAAGGTTGGAGCAGATATTAAATGTTACGGCCATTTAGAATCGTTCATTCTATTATCTAAAATTGCTATGACCACAATAGTTTCTTTCGTCGTTTTGTAGAATACGGATAGTTGCTTACTTAAAACCGCCCGGCGAATCCCTTTATTCTTTTTAGTTCGTGGATACAAGGTTGGGAATACCGGGACTATTTTTTCGAATGATTCAAGCAGCTTGTAATAGTTATCAATTTCCTTTTTGGAAAAGTAATATTGAAGATAATTTCTGATTGTTTGCGAATCTGATAAGGATCGGTCCGTCCATGTAACGGATAAATTTGTTTCAGCCATTTTTTAGCTTATTCCAAAAGACTTCGGAAGACATGACGCGCCCATTTTCCGCATCCGCCAATCCTTGATTGATATGGTTCTTTTGATTTTCAGTCAAATCATCCCACCAATCCTTATCTTCTCTGGAGTCTTTTAGTCCGCTTAACACGGTCAGCATATTAACATCGGATAAGTTTTCTATCCAGGCAATAAGATCCGATTTGGTCTTTTTTATTTCAGCTACCGACATAAGAATTCTACTTAATACAAATTTAATTAAAAAACTACCTCAAATAAACCGCATTCTCTTTTCCATCCTCGTTCAAAATAACATCTACGTGCTCTTTTAACAGTGTGGAGAGTGCTATGCCTGCATAATCCGTAGTTACCGGGAAGCTTTTATGGTTACGGTCAATCAGTACTACTGTGCGCAGTTTTTTTAAAGGGACATCAAGGAATACACCGAAGCCGTAGGCAAGCGTTTTGCCGCTGTTGAGCACGTCATCAACCAATATCACCGCTTTGTTGTGGCATATAGAGATATCCGTGTCGGTGCGGGCCTTCAGGCTGCTGCTGTGTTTGTCCAGCTCAATGGTCATCAGCGTGCTTTTGAAAGGCGCTATTTTATCCAGTATTTTTTTCAGCCTTGCAGCGATATAATCGCCCTTTGGCAAAATGCCGGCAATGATAATTTCTTCCTCATCAAAATTATCTTCCAGCAATTGATAGGCTATGCGGTCGATCTTTTGCTCTATTTGGTGCTGGTCCAGGATGAGGAGTTTTTTATCTTTCATGGTGTAAATATAATCAAATTACAACATTCAAACTTTAAGGGTATTAGTCCTTTTGGTAAGGGAAATACACAAAATTGGCGCCTTCTGGTACGATAACAAACACGCACATAAAGTCGTGCGGTTTTTTGTAGGTTTTTAGAAAGCGCTCTTTCAGTTCAGCCTTGATAATCTTCTTTTCAATAAATTCTTCGAGTGTGGATGCTTGTATGGTCCATTCTGTATTCAGGTCGTGCCGGTCCAGTATCATTTCACCCAGTTTCACTTCGTGCTGATGCGCGATGAAGATAGGGTACAACGATAACCCTTCGACCATAATCTCGACAGCCACTTCCTGTAAAGATTCGCTGTAAAATTTCAGATCTTTCTCCAGGCTTACCAGGGGGCTTTCTTTTTTTGTTTCTTCCTGGCTGTTTTCGTTAAGTAATTCTTCCGGGTCCATTGTGTTAAACTCTAATCTCTGAATTCTATTTTTTTAGTGATTCGTTAATTTGTTAACCAGTTAACCAGGTGAAAATCACCAATTAGCTAATCACAAGTAACAAGTTAACCAATCACAAGTCACTAATCTCTAATCACCAACAACACCACATTCTCCACATGTTGCGTATGCGGGAACATATCCACGGGCTGTATTTTTACTACGTCGTATTTCTCTTTTAAAACTACCAAATCGCGGGCTTGTGTGGCGGGGTTGCAGCTTATGTAGACTATCTTTTTGGCCTCTATCTCCATTAAGCGCGCTACCACGTCCGGGTGCATGCCGGCACGGGGAGGGTCGGTAATGATCACATCCGGTTTACCATGCTCTGCCACAAATTCGGCGTTAAGCACATCCTTCATATCACCGGCGTAAAATTTGGTGTTCGTGATATTATTGATTTCCGAATTGATCTTTGCATCCTCTATAGCCTGTGGCACATATTCAACGCCCACAACTTCTTTTACCTTTCCCGCTACAAAATTAGCGATAGTTCCGGCCCCGGTGTATAGATCGTAAACCAGTTCATCACCCGTAAAACCTGCGAACTTACGTGTTATTTCATACAAACGTAAGGCCTGTATGGAGTTGGTCTGGTAAAATGATTTTGGCCCGATGCGAAAACGGATACCCTCCATTTCTTCATAAATAAATGGCAGCCCCTTCCAGGTGATCACTTCCTGGTCAAAAATAGTATCGTTCTTTTTTTGGTTGATGATGTATAAAAGCGAGGCGAGCTGCGGGAAATAACCATCGATATGATTCATCAGGCCCTTGATCTCGTCTTCGGTTGGATAGGCAAACACCACGATAACCATCAGCTCGCCGGTTGATGAGGTGCGGATTATCAGGTTGCGCAGCGACCCGTTATGCCCCTTCAGATCATAAAAACTGATGCCCTGCTCTTTAGCATAATCCCGCACGCTGTTGCGGATATCGTTTGATGGGTCGGCCTGCAGGTAGCAATGGTGTACATCCAGTATCTTATCAAAGCGCCCGGGAATATGAAAACCCAGGGCATCCATATCCATTGGTTCTTCGGTGCGATTTTCACCGTCGTTGAGCCAGCGTTTGTTGGAGAAAGTAAATTCCAGCTTGTTGCGGTAATATTTATCGGTAGGCGAGGGTATGATTGGCAACATTCCGCTTACATCAATTTTGGCTAAATGACTCAGTGCGCCCGCAACCGTTTTCTGCTTGAATTGCAATTGTGCGGCATAGGTCATGTGTTGCCATTTGCAGCCACCGCAGGTACCGAAATGTTCACAAAAGGCCTCGGTGCGAAATTCAGATGCTTTTTTAAGCTGTGCGATTTTTCCTTCAGCAAAGTTTTTCTTTTTGCGGTAAACCTGTACATCGGCTACATCACCGGGAACGGCCTTATCAACAAACAGCACAAAATCACCGGCTTTGCCCACGCCCTTACCTTCTTCGGCAATATCAATTATAGAAACGTCTTCGAAAAACAAATTAGTGGCAGCTTTTTTCATCAGGCTGCAAAGGTACGGTTATGAGCTTAAAGCTGAAAGTCCAAAGCTGAAAGCATAGCAATGGCGTGCGACAAAAAAAGCTTTGGTCTTTTCGCTTTCTGCTTTACGCTTTAAATAAACAGGTTCAAAACAGCTTCCCAAAGCTCGTCGCCGGTTTCGATGTCGGCTATTTCAAATTGCTCATCTATTAGTTCAGAAAATTCGGTTAGTTCGGCGCTCATAGCTAAATACTTTACTGATTTGCTAATGTAGCAACATTTATACCAAAAACCAAATCGGTATTGTGAAATTTATGTTAAATTTTTCTTTTATAACTGCGCCTCCTTTTCCGTCAAAAGAATAATGTTAATGCCTAACATGCCTACCAGGCCAACCGAACAAAACAATTGTGTGGTTGAGGTTGCAAACAGATTGGTAATGCCGTTGTAGATGAGCCAGCTGATAAATGTCATATTGCTCAGCACCACTATTTTTTTAAAGAAATCACTTATTGGTTTATCATTCATCGGGGTATAAATTTATGATGGGAAATCCTCTGGTGAATAGACCTTTGGGGCAGGGTAATAAAACCAGCTGCCTATTGCTATACACAGCGCGTTGCATGCCATCAGTACGAAGAAAAGGTTGGTTAGCGAAAAAGTGATATCAAGGAACACAAATACCTTGAATGTGCCTATTGTTAATAGCACACCCATGAACGATATGAGGCATTTTCGCAGTATATGGTTTGATAACAATCTTATTGCTAACTCAATGACCATCCAAAACATTATCCATGTTAAGAGTGAGAATACAAGCTCAAGTATAACCAGGATGGGGTAGACCTCGATATTCGATAGGCTAAGCCGGTCTGGCGTTAGGCATAGTTCCAGGATGCCATAGATCATTGGTGCAATGAGGGCACTACTTAGCCAGACTTTCAGGCTATAGTATACAGGGTAATTATCCATTGTTTCCTTATTTGATTTAAATTGATATTTAGGCCCATTGCACGGCTTCCGGGTTGGTGATTTTCCTTAATGTCCGCTGGTATTTGTAATCCATCTGCTCGTTGTACGACTCAAACGAAACCCCACCGGCTTTGAATAGCTTGCTGTGCCCAAACCAAACCAACAGCGAAGTAGCCCTAAAAAAATATTTATAAGCAGATTTCCGCCATGCTTTTGAAAATGGGGATTTGCCGATATTGATGATGGCAATGCGCTCTGTTTGGAAAATGATGTGATAAGCTTCGTCGATCAATATGTCATCGCATATCTCTTTTAAAAGGGGGCAGTCGGTAGCATCTTTAAGCGCCTGGTAAAATATCTGCGCGGTGCTTTCAACTACGATCACGGCCAGCGTCCAGGCTTCCATGCTGGTATTGAGGTGCCTTACTTTGCGGAACAAACTATCGCCCCAGTCTTTTTTAACCCGCTGCTGACCGATGCTATCCAAATACCGGCTTAAATTATTGCCGTGTTTTTGCTCTTCCTTTATAAAGAGCTTTACCGCATCCACATAATGCGCGTCGCCAATAGCCTGTGCATGTTTCTCTGCTGCGGCAATTAACTGCCTGCCCTCGGAGGTTTCGCCCAATTGCCAGGCCTGCAATGAAGGCAGGATGCTGACCATCTCGGTAGGTGTAATAACCGGCTTTAAGTTCCAGTTGATCCTTTGCTCGAGGGCATTTGCTTTGAAGTGCCCGAGCCAATAGCTGCTTGTTTTCATGTGATTGTTTAATTAAAAGTACTTTGTATTACAAAGTAAATAGGTAAAAAAATTTAGTGTGATTTTTGTTGTTTAATTAACTGTTCTAAAGTGTTCAAATGATCTTTAAAAGCTTTTTTGCCTTTTTCGGTGGCCTCATAATTGGTGTTGGGTTTGCGGCCCAGGAAACTTTTGTGCACGGTAATGTATTCCTCCTTTTCCAGCGCTTTCAGGTGCGAGGCCAGGTTGCCGTCGGTAATGTTCAGCAGGTCCTTTAACGAATTAAAATCATACCGTTCATTAGCCGCCAGTACGCTCATAATTTGCAGCCTTACGCGATTTTCAAAGGCTTTATCAAGTTTATCGAATGCTATAGTTTTCATCGGGTCGATTTTTTTTCGGCGGTGATGAAGCTTCCATGTGCAATAGTTGTTTTTTTATAGCACATGGAGGTCACTTATCGTATTTAAAGTACATCATGCCGCCATAAATAATATGTAGCACGCCAAAACCAAAGGCCCAAAATAGCAAACCGTGGCCGGGAAAACAAGCGGCGGTTAAACCTACCACTATTTCAAACAGGCCGAGATATTTTACATCGGTGAAAGTAAAATTACTTGCGCTCAATAATGCCAGTCCATAAAAAATCAATGAGACAGGAGCTACCAGTCCGTAGTATGGATGGAAGGCACTGCCCGTCTTAAAAAAAATCAATACGGCAATCAAACAACCGCCGGTTATAAGCGGAACGCCCATATGAAATAGCAATGACCTGCTGGCCGTGCCCCACATCGGCTGATTTTTGCGTTTGGCCTGGCGGCGGCTTAATAAAATAGCGGTTACAACTGATGCCAAAAGAACGACAAGCGCAATAGCAAAAAGCTTCCAAATAAGGCTCGAGGTATCAATCATATACCTGTTAAAAAATGGAAAAGGGGACGAGTCAAGCTGAATTCTTTTACCATTGAGGTAAAAATTGGTATCCGAAAAGGCATCGTTGATAAACTTGTATCCCAGTCCCGCCCCGACGAGCGCATAAACCCCCGCCAATATCCCCGACAACCCGCTAAGCGATATAAATTTTGAGGAACGCTCCATTAAACTGCGTATGGACGCCAGCTCATCTTGTAGTTCTTTTTCTTCCATAGGAAAGCACTTTGTTTTTCAAAGTAAATGTTTTAGTTTTACAATTGCAAATTAATAATTGGTAAAACCTTTGGGATATGGCAAAATTGCTACTGGTTGTTTTTATTTTTTGTCTCGCTTCGTGTTCAGGAATGGTCATCGAGAGGCATCTTTTTGGCAACTATTATTTAGCTGCGCCGGATGTTTATGAGCAATCAAGCTTAGGATACCGTAATCCTGGCGAAGACGGATATGTGATTATTATCGAAGAAACAGTAGTCGCAGCAGGCTTCAATAAGGAATATATTATAGCAAAACAGTATAAGGGGAGTCCGACAGATTACAATTATTATATCCTGCCAATTAGGGATGGTTCGGAGCCGGATAGGAGAGATGTTATAGGGCCTTTGACGCAAAAAGAGTTCGAACAAAAAAAGGAAGAACTAAAAATAAAAAATCTTGATTTTACTGTTTTTTTGAAGGATTTGGAATAGCGAAGAATTAAGCAGATAGACGAGTTGTAGTACAGATATTAACATAAAAAATGCTTAAAAAAAGAATTCCTTTCGTAATCGCGGCAATAGTGCTGGGATTTCTCTCCAGCCGGTTTGTGAATGGCTGGTACACCACCATCCCCTGGGTTATTGTGACACCCATCGTTGGCTTTTTGAGTACGAGCCGCCGCGAGAGCCTTATCAATGGGGCCTTATTCGGGTATGTTTTGTTCCTGGTTTATATTTCGTCCGTTTACCGGGGCCCCACCGATGCGAAAAGCATACTCGTTTTCATCGGGTTCAATTTGGCCTTTAGCCTGGTGGGTGCGATAGCGGGGGTTGTCGGGTCGTTTATTGGGAATTGGGTGAAGCAAGCGGTTGGGCGGAAGGGTTAGGGGGGCGTGTTGAGCTGGAGCTTGCCCTGAGCCCGTCGAAGGGAAGTTTGGGCGTGTGTCCGCTTACCAGCGGGCACCAGGCTTTCCGCTCATACGGCTGCAGGCCTTAGGCGCAGCCTGCACTGAGGCCCTCGAAGTGGGCCGGTATCCGCTTCAATCCTTCACGCGAAATTATACTGCGCTATTTATCTGTACAATGATCGCTTCTTCAACCTCTGCTTCATTAATAATTTCAATACGATTTACTGCTTCAATAGGTGTATATATTTCAGTATCCTGTGCTAATGCCTCAAAACTAATAACTAGTGCGAAAGGCAATTCTGTAGTAGTGTCTTTATCCCAACCTTTGTGTCCAACCACTCCAAAGGATAATTCTTCCGTTAACATATAAGATTTCAGGATCACCCAATCTTTTTGCGTTGCACTGTCCTGTCGTTTAAAACCTTTGATTTGTCCATACGTTGGTGAGGTTGAAATTGACCATTTAATGCTATCGGCATCAATAGCCGTATTTTCTTGTTCTTCTTCCGGGTCCTCCATGTCTTTTAAGACTCTTGCCGAAAACGTATCGAAGCTTTCGCCGAGTTTAGATGATTCCCAAGTTAACCACGATCCGAAATAGGATTTTAACCGTTTTCGGGTTCTTCGCGGCTCTGCTGTATAAACAAGGGTAACTTCGATCAATATATCATGGTCAGCACCAGCGCGGCGAACTTCCTGTGGTATTTTTACTGAATAAAGGTTAGCTTGATGAGCAGATACAGTACCTTCAGCCACGAATGTTATCCGATGGGTTGTGTTTTCGACGGAGCGTTGTAAATCAGGCAAACCGTAGCCGAACGCCTTTAAAACGTTAATATTAGGATTATGAAACACATGTTCAGGCAACCGAGCAGATTGAACTACCAATGCTTTATAAAGTAAAGTGCTATCATTAGGAAAGCGCTTAGCTATTTGCGCGATAATATGCGCCACTTTCGGTGCTGCAAAAGACGTTCCAACGGCATAACCGGTCCTGTTACCGCCTGCTGTTACTACAGAAACGGATACGTCATTGTGCGGTGACACAAGAACCCCAGTCTTTTCTCGAATAAAATCACCTCCGTATTCAACAACATCCGGCTTAACACAATTCCACATACCGGGCCCTGATCGAGAAAAAGAAGAAATCGAACCTCGTTTACCGAAAGAAATCTGGTCGGCATTCTCGAAATCTGCTGAACATACAGACCCCACCGTTAAACTAAGAAAACTTTGACCAGGATTGGAAATTCGAGAGGAAGCTTCTAGTAAATATTTAGGATAAGTCCGACCGGCTTCTAAATGTTCCTTTATTCCCGGTCTATCTGAGCGGTTTGTAAAACTCCGCAGGTTACCGGTTGCAATAACAAACAGCAATTTTCTATTGTGTATAAGACTATCTAATTTGGCCGCCCAAGATGATATATGAGTTGTCCGGGATGGTCCACGCGACGCTATCGACATATTAAATAGTCGTACGCCATCATAATCATCAACTATTTGTTCCATAAGTTCCGCAGGGAAAAGTTTCCCTGGCAGATAATTTTCTGAATCCAATACACGTGCATTGATGAGAAAGCAGGGAGGTTGATAAGTTCCCTCAGGCGGTATTACATTGCCATATAAAATAGCACCGCCAACTTTAGTACCATGGCCGCCGTTTGGTACGTTATCTGCCGTTGTAGTCTCGTGTGGTACATAATTTTTTGAATATTGCTTTAAGATTGCGGAAGAAAGTAATATGTGTTCTTCCTGCATACCACTATCGATAACACAAAAAACTGGTGAGTTATCAGAGGGTGCAACAATTTCAATATCAGCACTGCCAAAAAGATCACTAACAGGTTCATCAGCATGTACAGTGTCACTTTCAGCAATTTCGAAAATATAGGCATAGCCCCGAACAAGATCCTTCAACGCCTGTCCATTGATCTTCGCACGGAATCCAAAACTGTCTTCCATATCAATGAAACTACTCAGAATTTCACCATTATATTTTTTTACAATAAAGTCGATTAAAAAATCTTGACGCTCCATGGCCATATTGTCCCGCTGAATGTCAAGTGTTTGAATATTTGATCGCCAGCGGTTTAATTTCCTTTCATATTGTTCATCTGTGTCAGGAATATTTTGACGCCGATATACTAGTTTTTCAGGATTATCCTTGTTTTTATCGTCGTACTTGGCTTTCGATGCGGCATAATCCTCATCGGATTCGAACAAAACTCGTTGGGGTTTGTCCGGCATTTTAAGATAACACGCAACAGAAATATCGACAATCAGAATTTCTTCATCTGTGATACCGGCAGGATACCTTTCACGAAGGTCGGGTGACAAAATGTAATCTGCTCGCCATTGTTCACCCTGTACAATCTCCCAAAGTTTTGCCGCCTGATCTTTTGATTTGCCCTTTACATCGATAAAAGCTTGTATTTTTGACGCTAATGAGCTAAAATTATCTGCATTTGCACCTATGATGTAGCCGTCGTCTTCCTCTGATACTATTTCAATTCCAAAACCTTTTAACGATTCTATATCAAAATCTTTGGGATCAACACGCAAAAACACGGGTAAAACGCCATCGCTAAATGCATCAGGAAGTCCTTGCTGTTGCCGATCTTGCAAAAAGGCCTCAAACGATAGGGTCAGTGCGGAAGCAGATGCAGACAAGTGCGCACCATGACCTGCACGGTCATTCAAGTTAGCCGTCGTTATGGGATCAGGCTTTTTTGAGATTGCCATTCCTGTAAATTGGTATGGGCCTCTAAGTTTTCTTTTAAGGTTTAGGTGCGGAAAATCAGGCATTAGGTTTTATGATACAATTGGTTTTCTTTCAGCGACTGGTCGAAATTCATTTGACTTATGATCCCATTTCCTTGTATCACCGAAAACTTGGCGGCGTCAGTGGCTACTTTTACCACCATAGCCGATGAAAAATCCTTTAAATGGTCGATGATCTTATCCCACTCGATTTTTTTATCACACTTTATCGAAGACAGCGTGGCTTTTAAAATGCGCGCAATTTCATCTTTCCCTGGTTTAGGAAGTTCAATAATGTCGTCAAAACGTCTGAAAATTGCCTTGTCTATAGTTCCTTCCAGATTAGTCGTGGCAATTATTAGACCGGGGCCGTTAAAATCTTCCAGAACGTTAAGCAGAATATTTACCACCCTGTGCATTTCTCCAACATCATGCTTTCCGTCTCGTGATTTCGCTATAAAATCGAACTCATCCAACAATAAAACACAAGGGAAAGTCTTAAGAGATTCAAAAAGTTTTGTAAGATTCGTTGCAGATTCTCCAAGATAAGATGAAACAACAGCTTCGAATTTAACTTTCAAAAATGGCAAGCCAATATTCCATGCGATCCTTTCCGCACTCATGCTTTTGCCACAGCCAGGATGACCATGTAACAAAATTCTTCTTCTTGGTTTTAATCCAAAATGCGCAAGCCGTTCCCTCGCAAGAAACTCCTTCTCAATACGCTCGATTTTTTTTTCTACCTCAGTTGATAGAATCATTTCATGCCGCAACTGTTCGTTTGGCACTTGTATAGCAAGTGGAATATTGCTTCTTTTATCTGTCGGGATCAATATTGAACTCCCGAAAATATCTCTCAGTTCTCCTTTAAATGACTGGTTATTTTTTATGTTTTTATTTAAGATACCAGAAAGGCGATCCGCAAGTTTGTTATGGCCTTTCTTTCGTTCATCCTGGATAATTGACTCAGCCACCATAACAATGTCATCGGATTGTTCTCCGTCAATTGATTTGAATAACCGAAAAAGAAGGTCTTGGTTCATACTGATAAAGATATTAGAATCTGCAAATATATCAACATATAAATAGAGAGTTTATTTTCTTATGCACATAGATTTTATGTTCTTTACAGAACATAGCGCGAGAACGAAGCGTCGGCCATAGCATAAAAACTCCTCGCACCCATTGTTTCAAAGACGGATTTCGCGCCAGGGAATGCAATGGATACTCGCCGTCGCGTTGGCTATGGCGGGCAATGCCGCGGCTAAGGCGCTGCGCAGTATGAATGAAAAGCCCGCCCGGGCGCCATTAGTCCTTCAACGAATCCTCAATGAATGAGAGGAGGTCTTGATTTGATTTGTCGAAGCTGGTGAACAAGCATTTCTTTGCTGCTTTATAGCCGAAGATATTCGGCCTCGAGGTGTCGTTACTTATTGTTTCCGCTATTTTCTTACCCCGTTTATTCCGGTTGTCGGAAATGGTTACCTGGTAATTAACCGATCCCGTCCATTCGGAGCTGCTCAGGCTGGCCTGGTACGCCGTTATAGCTATAGTGATCCTTATCCCGTTTGCGCTTGATGCGCTGAGTGTATCGGGCAGCAGCGTAATTTTGCAGGAGGGAAACGCCGATCGCAGGAAGTTTACAAGCACTTGTTTAACATCACTCCCCTGGCATTCGATCTTCGCACCAGACGGTATGGTCCGGCTATCCACTATAACCAGGTCCACAGCTTGTTTATTAAGAAAGCCGGCATTGGGCCTGGTATCCACTTGTGCCGGGCAACCAATGTACACCTTTTGGGCACACGCGCTATAAGTGACCAAAGCGCTAAAGGTGACGAGCAGGATCATACTTTTCATGTTTCGAAGTTAGGCAATGGGGATCATTCCGGCAAATGAACGCGCGCCGTCGACTCACCCGGTCGTAGCTCAGCCGCTCGACCGCCCTCTCTTTCGCTACGCGATAAAGAGGGCAAAAAAAATAAAAACCGCTTAACTTAATGACATTGGGCGCACGCGTGCCGCATAGCTGGTCAGTCATTTTGTGTATCACACGCTATTTTATGGTTTACACATTTTGACGGGTTATTTACTTAAATACCTTATAATCAATATATTAACGACTATTTGGGTGGAATTATGTAAACCATGTAAACCAAGTTTTGAGTGGGCAGCCTGGCAAAATTTCAAATTCGAAATTGAACATCCGACAGTCGAAATCAACCTAAACCGCTATTGCAGCTTTCACCAAATAAGGAAGGATCTCTTTTTGAAAGGAAACGAAGTTTTTACGAACATCGGAGTCGCTTACCGAAGTAAAAGCAAAACTGAACACGATGCTTTTGCTGCATTTGATGAGGAAGCGGATACGCTGGGCATAGTTCTCGGTCTTGCGCAGGCCGCCTAATTGCATAAAGGAGCTTACTAATAGGTCCTCCAGTTCGTTTGAGAGGTTTTTCAGGAAGTCCTGTGAGTTGGCTGATTCGCGGATAAAGTCCCAGCCGATAAATTCGTTACACACGGTGTATGAGAGGCGGCAGGTTTTCATGATGAGATTGTTCAGGTGGGCCTCCTCGTCCATATCGGCAACGTTGGCATGCACCAGTTCGTCCACGCTTTCTTTGATGTAGTCCATCAGCAGCACGTGCAATACGGCTTCCTTGCTGTCGAAATACTTGTAAATGGTGGCTTTGGCTATTTTGGCCCTTTTGGCAATCTCGTTAACACTGGTTTTATGATAGCCAAACTTGCGGAACAATTCCTGCGCGGCGCGCTTAATGCTTTCTTTAATTTTGTCGGCTTCCATGTATCAATTAGATACAAATATCTCAAAATTACTCACATTTACACTATACGGCTTGAGTGCACGCGTGGCGGGGGCCTTTACGGGGGTGCCGTCGCTCAGTGAGAATTTGGAGCCGCTGCAGGGGTCGGTGCAGGTAAGGCCGTTATTATCAAGGGTTACCGCGCAATGATTTTGCGGCATATAACTGCTGCAGGCATCATAGGCTGCGTAGCTCATATCGGCCTCGCGGTAAATAATAATACCCGCTACACCATAGCCTGGGATGATAATGGCACCGCCGGGACTATGCAGGGCGTTAAGTCGCGGGTCGCTGATGTTGCCCTGGAAGTTTACCGAAACATTGGGTATAACATCGCCGCTTTTTCCGCAGGAGAAAAGGGTTAGAGTTAATACAGCCAAAAGGGCAATTTTCCGCATCATATGATCTCTGTCTGGAACTGCTTGAGGAAGCGAACGTCGTTTTCAGAGAATAAACGCAAATCGCGTATCACATATTTTAAGTTGGTGATTCTTTCGATACCCATTCCGAATGCAAAGCCGGTATATTTTTTGCTGTCGATGCCGCAATTTTCTAAAACGTTAGGGTCAACCATGCCGCAGCCTAAAATTTCGACCCAGCCGCTGTATTTACACATGTTGCATCCCGAACCGCCGCAAATGGTGCAGCTTACATCCATTTCGGCCGATGGCTCGGTGAACGGGAAATAGGATGGCCTGAAACGCACTTTAGTGCCTTCGCCGTAAAGTTCCTGTACAAAATGATATAAAGTCTGTTTTAAATCGGCGAATGAAACATTTTCGTCCACATACAATCCCTCAACCTGGTGGAAAAAGCAATGCGCGCGTGCCGAAATAGCCTCATTACGGTAAACACGACCCGGCATAATGGCCCTGAACGGTGGCTTGCCGGTCTCCATCATGCGCACCTGTACCGATGAGGTGTGCGTACGCAAAGCGATATCATCTTTGCCGTTATTCTTTTTGATAAAGAAGGTATCCTGCATATCGCGTGCCGGGTGCTCCTCGGGAAAGTTAAGGGCTGAGAAGTTGTGCCAGTCGTCCTCGATCTCGGGACCTTCTGCAACGACGAAACCAAGGCGCTTGAAAATGTCGATGATCTCTATCCTGGTCAGCGACAGCGGGTGACGGGAACCGATGTTAAAGCCTTCTCCCGGAAGAGTTAAATCCAGATCAGATTCTTGACTCTTGACTCCTGACTCTTGGTTCTCCTTTAAGGTCTGGTATTTTGCCTCTGTCAATTGTTTGAACTCGTTCAAAACCTTACCCAGCACCCGTTTTTCTTCGGGCGTGGTGCTTTTGAATTGCTCAAAAAGGTCCTTGATAATGCCTTTTGTGCCTAAATATTTGATGCGAAAGGTTTCCAGTTCATCAGCATTAGCTGGTGAAAAAGCATTTACTTCCGCTGTATATTGATTGATTTGATCCTGCATGGCTAATTATTTTATCACCCCTAATTCCTTACCCACTTTGGTAAATGCTGCGATGGCTTTATCCAAATGCGCCATATCATGGGCTGCTGAAATTTGCACCCGGATACGAGCCTTGCCCTGTGGTACCACGGGATAGTAGAACCCGATAACATAAATGCCTTCCTCCAGCATTTTGGCTGCAAATTCCTGTGAAAGCTTGGCGTCATATAACATCACCGGGACAATAGGGTGTACACCCGGTTTGATATCGAAACCTGCCTCGGTCATTTTGGCGCGGAAATATTGGGTGTTCTTTTCCAGCTTGTCGCGAAGTTCGGTGGTTTCGCTAAGCATATTCAGTACGGCTATTGAAGCTCCGGTTATGGATGGCGCCAATGTATTTGAAAATAAATATGGCCTCGAACGCTGTCTCAGCATATCGATGATCTCTTTCCTGCCGGACGTAAAACCACCCGACGCACCGCCCAATGCTTTACCTAATGTACCCGTGATAATATCAATTTTACCCATCACATGATGATGTTCGTGCGTACCGCGACCCGTCTTGCCCATAAAACCCGAGCAGTGGCTCTCATCTATCATTACCAGCGAATTGTATTTTTCGGCCAGTTCGCAAATCTTATCTAACTGGGCGATAGTGCCGTCCATTGAGAATGCACCATCAGTAACAATAATACGGTGGCGGCAATCCTGTGTTGCTTTTAGTTTCTCTTCCAGGTCGGCCATGTCGTCGTGTTTGTAGCGCTGGCGCTGTGCTTTGCACAAACGCACACCATCGATAATGGAAGCATGGTTCAGTTCGTCCGAGATGATGGCATCCTGTTCATTAAATAAGGGTTCAAAAACACCACCGTTTGCATCAAAAGCTGCGGCGTACAGAATCGTATCCTCGGTACCTAAAAACTCAGCGATCTTAGCCTCAAGCTGTTTATGAATATCCTGCGTGCCACAGATAAATCTTACTGACGAAAGCCCGTAACCGTGCGTATCCATCACTGCTTTTGCAGCTTGTATCACTTTAGGGTTGGACGAAAGACCGAGGTAGTTATTCGCACAGAAATTGATGACGTGCTTGCCGCCCTGCACCGTAATATCGGCACCCTGCGCCGAGGTTATGATTCTTTCGCGTTTATATAACCCGGCTTTTTCAATTTCAGCAAGTTCCTGCTCTAAAACCGGTTTAAGGGTATTGTACATATTATTGGCGTTTTGAGGATGCAAAATTACGTATTCTGCTTCATGGTTCATAGTTCATGGTTGATGGTTTTTATAGAGTTGGTTGTGAGCTATTAGGCATGAACTAAATGCTCAGCGCTCAATGTAACTGTATTATTACCTTTTAATGATGTTTAAAGGCATGTTTGTTGTACTTAACAGCCTGTTCGCAGCGTTTAATGGTGTCACGAATTATAAGCCTATTTGATTTTTAGTTCGTAACTTTATATTAACCTTATAAGCCTTGTAATTTTTTACAGATGAAAACGATATATAAATATTTTGCACATGCCGGCTTTACAGCAGCATTGTGTGTGCTGATGGCCGTACCTTCTATGGCCCAGCGTGGTGGCGCTGGTCACTCAGGCGGTGGTGGTGGCGGAGGCAGTCATTCAAGTGGCGGTGGTGGAGGTTTTTCGGGCGGAGGGCGTTCAGGCGGAGGCTTTTCCGGTGGAACCCGGTCAGGTGGGTTTTCGGGTGCTACACATGCCAGTGGTGGATTCTCTGGAGCACGTAGCAGCGTTGGTGCGCGTACAGGTTTCAGTTCGCGGCCAGCCAGTGTTGGCTCAAGAGCGGCATTTGGTGTTCGGGCAGGCGCGGTAGCTCCACGGGGTTATGTTCGTGCCGTTGGTGCGACGGGTCCGCGTGCGTTTGCTAATCGCGGCGCGGTAACGGGCGGAACTGTTTACGGCCATAGTTATGCGGGCGGTGGCGTCTACGCACGCCCATATGGTTGGGGCAGGCATGGCGGTTATTTTTATTCGCATGGCTATTATGGCAGCTTGTATTATCCATGGCTGGGCCTTGGCTACGGCTTTTTGCCCTATGGCTACTACCCTTTCTGGTGGGGCGATGCTTATTATTACTACAGTGGCGGTCTTTTTTACCAGTACGAGAACGACCAATATACTGTGGTTGAACCGCCGGTAGGCGCTGAGGTAAAATCATTGCCGGAAAAAGCACAGTCAATAGTAATTGACGGACAGCAATACTACGAGATGAACGGGGTGTACTACCAGCCGATAACTAAAGATGATGGCACGGTAACCTACCAGGTAGCAGGCAAGGATGGTGAACTGAATACAGGAGCCAATGGAGCTGCCGCCGTTACCCCTAAAGTTGGAGATATAATTGAAGCCTTGCCGCCAGATTGCAAAAAGGTAAAACTGAACGGTAATACGCTTTATGTTTCTGATGATGGTATATATTACCAGGAAGCAACCGATAGCAACGGAAAAAAAGTGTATAAAATTGCAGCTATAGAAAGCGATAATACAGGTAATTAAGCTTTATATTTGCTAAGGTCTTACCATGTTTTGGTGAGGTTAGGTTAAATTTCAAATGGGGATGTCCTGGGGAGGATGTCCCCGTTTTTTTGTTTTATCCGGACACCGGGCTTGAACACTCGGTTTTAGGTTATCAATTGGTCAATTAATCCAGGCTAAAAGGATCGAACGGATTTTTTAAACCCGTCAATTATTTTGTATAATTGGAGGCAAGATTGAAATTCAAATAATATCGAATGAGTAATAAACAGCAGCACTGGGAAAACATTTATCAAAACCATCAACTTACCCAGGTAAGCTGGTATGAGCCAATACCGGAAACGTCATTATCAATTATTACGCGGTTTAATTTGCCGCTGGACGCGGCAATAATTGATATTGGCGGCGGCGACAGCTTACTGGTCGACTATTTATTGTTAATGGGATATACCAATATTACGGTCCTGGATATCTCTGCTAAAGCAATACAAAGAGCCCAGACCAGGCTTGGCGAAAAAGCGCAATCGGTTAACTGGCTGGTATGTGATGTGCTGGATTTTACCGTAATTAAAAAATATGACGTTTGGCATGATCGCGCCGCATTCCATTTTTTTACCGATACGGATGAACAGGAGCGGTATTTGGACAGTGTGCATCATTGTCTAAAACCCAATGGCTATTTGGTGTTAAGCACGTTTGCTACCGATGGCCCTGAAAGCTGCAGTGGCCTTCCCGTTCAGCAGTATTCCGAAAATAGCCTCTCAAGCCTCTTTAACAAATATTTTGAAAAAATTAAGTGTTTTACCAAAATGCATATAACCCCTTTTCACACGGTGCAGAGCTTTGTGTTTTGCAGTTTTCAAAACAAGATAGCGTAGCTTTTTATTTCTCAAAACCGAGGTTTAAAAAAGCCCTTATGTAAACTATTGGGTTGGTTTGGGTGGAACAATCCCACCCAAAATCCCTAATTTTCAAAACATTTCCGGCTTGGGCTGTTATATGTTCGGTTTATATATGCGAAAATACTTACTACTACTGTTCATTGTTGTTTCTGCAATACCCGCTGTAGCGCAGCAATTCGTGCTCGCGGGCCGGGTTACCGATCAAAACGGGAAAACGGTGGCGTTCACTTCTGTTTATATCCGCAACTCTACTTATGGCACTGTAGCCAACGAACAGGGGACTTACCAGTTTAGATTGACGCCGGGCAATTATGCTATTATTTACCGCGCACCCGGTTATAAAGAACAGGTTGAAAAGGTTACTATCAGCGACGCCGATGTGCGTCATAATGTACAGTTGGTTGACGAGAATTATTCGCTTAAACAATTGAGCACCATTAACGGCCATATCGTGGATTCGGCAGAAGGAATGGTTCAAAAGGTGATAGACAAGCGCAAGTATTTTTTAAAACAGGTAAATGCCTATTCCTGCGTTGAATATATAAAAGGTGTTCAGAAACTGATTAGTGCACCAAAATTCCTGATGGGGCAAAATGTGTCCACAGCACTCAGCGTCGACAGTACTGGCAAAGGGGTATTATACCAGACGGAATCTATATCCGATTTTAGCTTTGAGCAACCCGATAAAATGCGCGAAGTGATGCGCTCGACATTAACGGCCGGGCAAAACGCCGCATTCAGCTACAATAAGGCCTCTGACCTTTCAGCCAATTTTTACGAGGATTTGATTACCGTACCAGGGCTCAGCAGCCATGGCTTTGTATCGCCTTTGGGTGGGCATGCCATGCAATATTATCATTACACTTTGATGGGCTCGAAGATAGAAAACGGCCTGGTCGTACATAAGATACAAGTGATGCCGAAAAGGGTATATGACCCTGCATTTACGGGCTTTGTTTATATTGTAGATGGGGATTGGCGCATTTATGGCGTCGACTTGCTGCTGACCGGCAAGGCTAATTCGTTAAACCTCGTTGACACGCTTCGATTGAGCCAGCAATATGTGCCCATCCGCGATAGCGTGTGGGAACCGTTATCTGTACAGTATAGTTTCAAAGGGAATGTCTTAGGGTTTAAGTTTGAGGGCTATTACCTGGGTATTTATAATAACTACAAACTGGACCCAACCTTTCCCGAGAATTATTTTACCGGCGAGCGCATGCGCCTTGATACCACAGCTAAAAGCCGCGACCTGGCCTACTGGCAGCAGATCCGCCCGGTTCCGCTTACCGCCCAGGAAAATACCGACTACAATACCAAGCAAAACATGCAGGACATGAAGGAGGCCCTGGAGAAAGCAGGTGTATCGGAGAATAGCGTCAATAAGTTCAATATACTACCCTATATACCCTTTGGATATAAGGCGACTTATCGTGATCATCGCGATTCGATTTATGTTGACCCGCTTTTACAAACGGTTTTCTATAATACCGTCGAAGGCGCTGGCCTTAACTTGCGGGGTAGTTATGTCCATTACCTGGATACGTTACGTTCGTATAGTATTACCCCAAATTTGCGTTATGGCTTGGCCGATAAATTGTTCAATGCCAATTTATTTACTACCTATAACTATGACCCACTCAACCGCGGGAAGTTTATACTAAACTTTGGCAGTACGCTGCTCGACTTGAGTAATGTGGGTACGCGGTCGCTCTATTTTAATACACTTAGTACCCTACTAAGTGAGCAAAACTATGTTAAATACTATCGGTCGGAGTTCATTGAAGGAGGTTTCCAACGCGATATTACCAATGGCATATTGTGGAAGGTCGACTTGTCCTATGCTAACAGGACGCAATTGTATAATAATTCTTTTTATTCCATTAATACCTATGTGGGCAGGCGCCTTACATCCAATAACCCGCTGATGCCTTATGCGCCCGCTAATGATCGTTCACTACTGTTTCCTCAGAACCAGGCGCTCACATTTACCACATCATTTACCTTTACGTTTGATCAGCAGTACATCACAAGGCCTAATGGAAGGGAATATTTGCCTTCGGATTATCCGCAAATCAGGCTAAATTATCGCAAAGGTATTAATGGCTTGTTTGGCTCAGATGTGGATTATGATTTTGCTTCTGTTGAGCTATTTCACGAACACTATGCACCGGGCGTATTTGGTTTTTCGTCATTCAAATTTGTAGCAGGGGACTTTTTTAATAACAACCGCCTCTATTTTATGGACTATAACCATTTCCAGGGCAACCAGGGCACAACGTTTGATCCTACACCCGGAAGTTTCCATTTTCTGCCATTTTATACCTTTAGTACTAACGGACCCTTCCTTGAAGGTCACTTTGAACACAATTTCTCGGGCTACTTTTTTAATCGTATACCTTTATTAAGAGATTTAAAGCTGGACGAAATTATCGGGGCCAATTACCTTTCCGAAAACAATAACAACAACTACTCCGAATTTTATGTCGGTATACAGCGGTTAATATTCAGGATAGACTATGGCTGGTCCTTCGAAGGGAATCACAAATACCTGCAGGGCTTCCGGATCTTTTACGGGATAAAGTAGAGGTTATAGGATAAAGGTGAAAGGGTAAAGGTCTTTTCCTCTAACCTTTTGCCTTTATCCTTTTACCTTTCACCTCAAAATCGTAGATTTGCACCGCATTAAACGCCGTTTGCAGCGGTATCAATGGTTATGACAAAGTACAACACACTACTCTATTATTGTTATTCAACAATAGCGGATGCGGAGCAATTTGCTGCCGATCATCTTAAATTTTGTAAATCGCTGAACCTCGTTGGACGCATCATTGTAGCCGATGAAGGGCTTAATGGCACCGTTTCGGGCACGGCCGAATCGTGCAAAACCTATATGGATACTTTGCATGCCGACGAACGTTTCGCGGGTATCGATTTTAAGGTTGACGAGGTTGCCGAACCTTCATTTGTGAAAATGCACGTGCGTTTCAAATCCGAAATTGTGCATTCGGGCCTTCGTAACCCTAAGATTATTAATCCGCAAGTAAAAACAGGCAAACACCTGGAGGCCAAAGAATTTTTGGAGATGAAGGACCGCGATGATGTGGTGGTGCTTGATGTACGTTCAAACTACGAACATTCGCTGGGCAAATTTAAGAATGCCGTAACACTTGATATCGAAAATTTCAGGGATTTTCCTTCCAAAATAAATGAACTTGCTCAATTCAAGGATAAGAAAGTAATCACTTATTGCACCGGCGGCATCAAATGCGAAAAGGCTTCGGCCCTGCTTTTGCATGAAGGCTTTACTGATGTTTATCAACTGCATGGAGGTATCATTAAATACGGCAAAGAAGCCGGCGGTGAAGATTTTGAAGGTAAATGCTATGTGTTTGACAACCGGTTGTCTGTAGATGTCAACAAGGTAAACCCTGTAGTAATTTCCACCTGTTATAACTGTGGTAAAATTACCCATAAGATGATCAACTGCGCGAATCCCGAGTGCAATGAGCATTTCACCCAGTGCGACGAATGCGGCACCGCTATGGACGGCTGCTGCAGTGATGCCTGTAAAGAACATCCCCGCAAACGGGTATATGACGGCACGGGTTATTATGTAAAAGTTCCGCAGCCGGTGAATACAGCTAAGAAAGAAAAAAATTCGGTTGGCTGAATAACCCTCGTGTAGAGACGCAAAATCTTGCGTCTCTACTAAACAATCCTAAAATCGCGTTAAAATTGTATTTTCGCTTTTATCCCGTTTCTTTGGGGTAACCGACTGGACTTAAATGATGCGTAAAGTAATTCTGTTTGTTCTATCTTTTTCATTGGTTGCTGTAAACAGTCTTAAAGCAACTGATATAAAAAGCATAGGCGTTCCCTATGTTCAGAATTACACTAAAGCCATTTATCAATCGGGTAATCAAAACTGGTCCATCACAAAGGATGAACATGGGATCATGTATTTCGGCAATTCTGAGGGCCTGCTTACGTTCGACGGCAGATACTGGCAATCCTATGTTATGCCTAATGGACTTATTGTACGGTCGGTTGCAGCTGACGGTAAGGGCAAAGTCTATGCAGGCGGTTTCGGTGAATTCGGGTATTGGCAAAATAATAAAGCCGGCGCCCTTAAATATCACTCGCTGATTGATTTAATTCCTAAGGCGCACCGCCCTTTTAACGAAGAGATATGGAAAATATATGTTGACGACGGGAAAGTTATTTTTCAATCCTTCGGTTCGATATTTATTTACGCTGATGGAAAAATAGATGTTATAACATCGCCTAACCCTAACCCTTACCTTTTCCTCTTTAAAATCGGTAAGCGGTATTTTGTCGAACTGGTGAATACTGGCTTATATGAACTAAAGACTAAGAAGCTGGAATATATCGCGGGCAGCAACATTATGGGGAACAGCGGCATATTATCCATCTTGCCGCTCTCCGCAAATAAATATCTTATTGGTACAGCGCACAACGGTTTGTTTACATATGATGGTCAGCAAATTAAGCCCTGGAACACCCAGGCCAATGAATTTTTAAAAACCTATCAGCTTAATAATGGCGCTGTAATCCAGGGCAAATATTTTGCATATGGCACTATCCTAAACGGGGTTATTGTTATTGACACAACCGGTAATATCATCCAGCAGGTAAATAAATCCAGTGGGCTGCAGAATAATACCGTGCTTAGTTTGTATACCGATAAGGACCAAAACCTATGGGCCGGGCTTGACAATGGGATTGACAGGATAGAGGTTAATTCGCCGCTTTATTTTTATTTTGATAAGACCGGACGGTTCGGAACGGTGTACTCCAGTATTATTTTTAATAATAAGATATACCTGGGTACTAACCAGGGCCTTTTTTATAGCGATTGGTTTAATAATGGCAATAAACAGCCTTTCCAATCTTTTGATTTTAAGCTTATACCCGGTTCGCAGGGGCAGGTGTGGGAGCTTTCGTTGCAGGACGGGAAATTGCTGTGCGGGCATAATGCAGGCACTTTCCAGGTGGATGGCAATACAATTTCCAAAGTCACGCTGATCAGCGGGGGCTGGACCATCAAAAAACTAAATGCCGACCAATTGATACAGGGCACTTATACGGGTCTGGCTATCTATCATAAAGACAACACAGGCAATTGGTTATTTGATCATAAAGTAGAGGGTTTTGGCGAACCATCGCGATATGTGGAGCAGGATAACCGCGGGCAGGTTTGGGTGAGCCATGCCTACAAGGGAATATACAAGGTTACCCTGAGCAGCGACCTAAAAAAAGCAACCTCAGTTAAATATTACGACAATCGTTATGGGCTGCCGGGTAGCTACAACATCAATGTGTTTAACCTGGATAACAGGATAGTATTTGCGTCAGATTCTGGTTTTTATGTATATGATGACATTAGCGACCGCTTTTACAAGTACCAGCAATTAGATAAAAAATTGGGTTCCTTTGCCAATTCGAACAAAATAATTCCGGCGTTGGGTAAAAAATATTGGTTTATTAATCATGGTCGTGTAGCAATTGCCGATCTTTCTGTTCCCGGTAAATTAAGCATCGATTCCAACCGTTTTAATATACTGGACGGCCGTATGCTGCATAATTATGAAAGCATCAGTCGCATCAATAGCTCAATTTATCTCATCAGCGTAGACGATGGCTTTGCCATATTAAACGATGAGGATGCCCTACAACGAAGCGATGTTAAATTGCCTAAGGTGCTTGTAAGGCGGGTTGAAAATATTACGGATAGAATAGCAAACATACCCAACAGCAGTAGCCAGGGGGACATTGAGATACCTTATTCGCAAAATAATATCCGCATTTCCTGGGCGCTCCCTTTTTACCGGCAGGAAAAGATAAGGTTCCAGTATTTCCTCGAAGGATATTCGCATGACTGGTCAGATTGGAGTACCCAAACGCAAAAGGATTTTACCAATCTTGATAGGGGGACCTATCATTTCAAAGTCAGGGCGAAAATAAATGAACAAAGCATTTCAGCAGATACGATCTATACTTTCGTTGTGCTTCCGCCCTGGTATGCTACCAAAATTGCTATGCTTGGCTACCTGCTGCTGTTGTTGTTAGGTTATTACCTGGTGCGATATTATTACAGGCTGAAGCTAAAGAGACACCAGCTTCATATTCACGAAGAACTGCAAAAGGAGCATGAGGAGTACTTAAGGCAGGAGGCCGTAGCCAATGAACAGCAAATAGTGAAGATAAGAAACGAGCAACTGCAAGCGGATCTGGCAAGCAAAAGCCGCGAACTTGCGAACTCGGCAATGAATATCGTTTATAAGAATGAGCTACTCCAAAAAATAAGCGACGAGATAGCGCAGTTTAAGGATAGTACCGGGAAAAAACTCTCCGACGACCAGTTAAAGCGCATACAAAAGGTAATAAACGACGGGATGAGCGATGAGCACGACTGGAACCTTTTTGAAAGCAGTTTTAACGAAGCGCACGAAAGTTTCTTCAAAAAACTAAAAGCGCAGCATCCCGACCTGGTTCCGAACGATTTGAAACTTTGTGCCTACCTGCGCATGAATATGAGCAGTAAAGAGATGGCTTCCCTGCTCAATATATCACTTCGCGGTGTTGAGATACGCCGATACCGCCTGCGCAAAAAACTCGACCTTGAGCATGATAAGAACCTGGTGGAGTTTCTCATGGAGTTATAATACTACATCATTACCTCTCATAGCCTCTTTACTTCTTATTGTACTGTACTTCTTAAATGTAGTATGTAGTGTGTACACTATGTATGAGTTAATTAATTGATTGCCAATTAATTAAATTTTATTGTAAAAATAAATGAGAAAGTACTTTTTGAATGATGTATTAATGTAGAGTACGATTATTTGTTAAAAACGTATTATGTCAACAATTTCGTAGAACTATTAAACAAACCAATTGTTTACTGGTAACTACAAAAAACCAATTATCTATAAATCTTAATTTCTATTACCACATGAAAAGAATTTTTACTATTTCAGGGTTGGTACTGTGTTTTTTCCTTTTGATCAATTCAGCGTTCGCACAAACTGCAACGGTGAAAGGTAAGGTTACTGATGCCTCAACAAACGAGACGCTTGTTGGCGTGAGTGTAACAGTAAAGGGAACCACTACAGGTACACAAACCGATGTAAACGGCGGGTTCTCATTGAGTGCACCCTCTAATGCAATTTTAGTATTCAGCTATTTAGGCTATACTTCACAACAAGTACCCCTAAATGGTCAAACGGTACTCGTAGTTAAACTAGCACCACAATCAAACGCTTTAAATGAAGTTGTGGTTGTGGGCTATGGTACTCAAAAGAAAATTGATGTTACCGGCTCAATCGCTACAGTAAAAGGTGATGACATTGCCAAGCAAGCCTCCATTAATCCCTTAAGCGCTTTACAGGGGAAGGTAGCAGGTGTAAACATTGTTAACTCGGGTGCTCCGGGTTCTTCCCCGCAAATATCTATACGCGGTACGGGTACAATATTAGGCGGAACGGGCCTGTTATATGTTGTTGATGGCGCTTTCTATGATGACATCAGCTTTTTAAATCCCGCTGATATCGATAACATCAGTATATTGAAAGATGGTTCGAGTACAGCAATTTACGGTATGCGTGCTTCAAATGGTGTAATCTTAATAACCACCAAACGTGGCAAGAAAGGTGCCGAAACCATTAACTACAATGCTTATGCCGGTTGGGAACATGTTACCAACCAGGTAAAAATGGCTGATGCAACCGAATATGCTACAGCCATCAACGAGTTGCAAACTGAAAACGGAGGGACTGCCTTATTTGCTAACCCTGCATCATTTGGTAAAGGAACAGATTGGTACAGGCAGGTATTACGCGATGCATTTGTTACCAACCACCAGGTATCGATAAATGGTGGTACTGATAAATCTGATTATAATTTATCCCTTGGTTACCTTGATCAGAATGGTATAGTTAAAACCAATAGCTATAACCGTTTAACGGTACATTTAACGGATAATTATCATCCCTATAAAAACTTTAAGTTAGGAATAAGCGCCAGTGGCGAATATGATAAATCGCGAAATATTGATGGTGGTATTTTCCATCAACTGTATGGTGCGGGCCCAATTGTTCCGGTGCTTTATGCCGACGGAACTTATGGCGACCCAAGCGATTTTAACCTGGGCGGCGGTAATAACTACAACCCACAGGTAACGCTCGATTATACTAATAATCATTCAGCAAACTATAGAGCTACCGGTAACGCTTATGCTGAGTTAACCGTTGCAAAGCATTTTGTATTAAAATCAACTCTTGGAGGCGATTTCGCTGAAGACGAGAATGTTGGCTTCATACCCATCTATAAAGCTACGCTCAGTCAGCAAGCCACGCAAACAACACTTTCAAGGGCCAGGGCCGAAACGCGTAATTGGTTGCAGGAGAATACATTGACTTATGACAATACTTTTGCACAAGATCATCATTTTACAGTTTTATTAGGGTATTCAAATGAGCAGAGGCAAGGATATAACTTATCCGGTACTGCAAACAATGTGCCCGATAACGGTGCTTATGACTATTATTTTAACCTTGGTACTAATCCTGGGTTGAATGATGGTGGGTTCTTGAAGACTTTTCAATCTGAATTCGCTCGCCTGAACTATTCTTATAAGAGTAAGTATTTATTAAATGCTTCCGTTCGGCGTGATGGATCATCACAGTTTTATAATAAGCCCACAAACAATGGCTTCCTGGTATTGCCTGCGGTAGGTTTAGGCTGGGTTATTAGCAACGAAGATTTTATGAAGGATCAGCATACGTTCAGCCTGTTAAAATTAAGAGGTGGTTATGGTGAAGTTGCCAATAATAATGTGCCGTTTAATGTTTCTGAACCTGTGGCGACAGGTGGTTATTATAATATTCGTAATGGCGCCACTACTACCTATTTCCTTGGCCAAAGCGTTACCACAATTACGCCGCCCTTTATAGTAGCTGAAAAGGCCCAAAATACAGATATAGGTTTGGAAGCAGCTGTTTTGAACGGGAGACTTACGTTTGAAGCCGACTATTACAATCGTTTAACAAAAAATGCCGTATTCCAGATCCCGGTACCGCTTAATATTGGTACGACAGGTAATCCGATAGGTAACCAGGCTGACATACGTAATCGCGGTTTTGAATTCCTGGCTACCTGGAAAGGTAATTCAGGAAAGGATTTTACCTATACGATTAGCGGTAACTTTAGTATAAACAATAACAAGGTAACCCGCGTGACGACCGGCGCAAATCCAATATATGGCGGTGGTAACGGTATAACAAATGGGCAGCTCGCAACAATAACTGTTTTGGGACAGCCTGTCGGCGAGTTTTACGGTTACCAGGTTGCAGGCATATTCCAGCAGGACCAGTCTTCGGGACCACAGCCAGCTGCTAAAGCCGGTGATTTCCAGTATGTTGATGTGAACCATGATGGTGTGATAGATGGCAAGGACCGTGTTGCCTTAGGCAGCCCTATCCCTAAATATAACTACGGCTTTAACACCAGCTTCACTTACAAAGGGTTTGACCTGGCTTTAGATTTCCAGGGAGTTGCCGGTGTAAGTATTTATAATGCAAATATTGCATACCGTTACGGTAACGAAAACTTTACCCAGGATTTTTATGATAACCGCTGGCACGGAGCAGGTACCTCCAATACTTATCCATCAGTAAAAGTGGGATCAAATGCTAATGCTGCTCCAAACTCATTCTTTGTTGAAAGCGGAGCTTATTTCAGGGTGAGGAACGCACAGGTTGGTTATACAATACCAGGAAGCATTTTATCAAATATTGGTGTACAAAAAATCAGGCTTTTTGCAAACGCACAAAATCCGCTAAATATCTTCAAGTACAAAGGATTTAGCCCTGAAGTTGGGGGAACTGACCCTACCAACTACGGTTTGGATGCCAATGTGTACCCATTATATGCAACGTATAATTTTGGTGTAAACGTTACTTTTTAATTTAACTGAAATGAATAGAGAAAAAATTTACTTGCAAAGAGTACTGGGACTATGTCTTTTTGCAACACTTTTGATTACACAAAGCTGTCAAAAAAACTTTTTAGACAGGCCACAGCAGGACAAAGTGCCTGTAACAAAGTTTTGGGTTAGTGCGAGTGATGCTACTCAGGCTGTAGATGCAATGTATGCCAATCTTCACACGTGGAACAATATAGCTTTTGCGTCAATTGCTATTGAGGCTATGGGGTCTGACGATTCGGAAAAAGGTAGTAGCGTGGATGATGCATCATTTATGAATGATTTCCACAATTTTACTGCAAGCGCAACTGAAGGCCAGATATCGGATTTTTACTCAGGCGAGTATCAAACTATTAACCTCACAAACCAGGTAATTGATAATATTCCAGCAATAAGCATGGATCCGAACTTGAAAACCCGTTATATCGCTGAGTCCAAATTCATACGGGCGTATGCGTATTTTAGGCTTGTACGTGCATTTGGCGATGTGGTGCTACGCTTACACTTGCCCAAAAATACAAGCGAATACAGCTTGCCACGTTCGCCAAAGGCAAAGGTTTATGCCGCTATTGAGCAGGACCTAACCGATGCCGCCTCTGTGTTACCGCAAAGCTATCCTGCAAGTGATGTGGGCCGTGCGACAAAAGGCGCTGCATTAGCTTTACATGCCAAGGTTTCCTTATATCAAAAAAAATGGGCTGATGTTGTGACATATACCAATGCAGTGACGGGCTTAGGTTATTCTCTGTTCCCTAATTTTGAAAAAATGTTCAGAACTGAGAATAAAAACAATTCTGAATCCATATTTGAGATACAGAACAGTTTAATACCGGGCCATCCTGAAATATCAAATTCGCAATATTCACAGGTGCAGGGGGTTCGTGGTGTCACAGGAGGTGGTTGGGGCTTTAATGTTCCTTCTCAAGACCTTGTAAATGAGTTTGAAGCCGGTGATCCACGTTTGGCAGCAACTGTCATCTTCAGGGGTACAACTACGGCCGAAGGCGATGCGATCCCCGCGGTAGGCGACAACCCAATGTATAATTACAAATCCTATGTGCCCTTTAGCCTTTATGTTTCAGGCTTTAACGAAGGCGCTCAGCAGGATAAAATTGTATTGCGTTACGGTGATGTATTATTAATGAACGCCGAAGCAAATAACGAATTGGGCAATAGCGGACCGGCACTTGCTTCGCTCGAAATGGTACGCGCAAGGGCTCGCGCCGGAAATGCCGCTGTTCTGCCTCCTGTAACAACCACAGATCAGGCTGCTTTACGTACGGCAATTTACCATGAGCGCAGGGTTGAGATGGCTATGGAATTCGACCGTTACTTTGATGTGATACGACAAGGACGTGCTGCGGCAGTATTTGGTCCGAGGGGATGGAAGGCGAATAAAAACGAAGTTTGGCCGATACCTCAAACAGAAATTGACCTGAGCGCAGGTGTTATAACTCAAAACCCAGGTTATTAAAATTAATTATGATCGACATGAAAAAAATCAAGATATATGTGGTAGCCCTTACGCTTATCAGCGTGGGGTTATCGTCCTGCCTTAAAGAGTTTAATCCAAAGAGTTATGCACCGCCGCTGGTAATAAACGGGTATACAAGCTCGAGCCAGGTAGCAAAATCAAGCCTAGTGGGTTATTGGGCATTTAATGGCAGTTTGGTTGACAGCGTATCCGGAACAGCCGGGACAAATACACTTACAACCTTTGCCAAAGGTGAGGTGGGCCTGGGCTTGCAGGGTGCATTAAATGGTTATGTACTGAATGCGCCCGCTGCGAGTATACAAGGCCTCCAAAGCTACACGATAAGTTTTTGGATCAATACGCCACCGCCATCAACAGGCATAATCACACCCTTCGCATTAGCTAATACAGCTGGCTTTTGGGGGAACCTGGAACTATTTTTCGAAAATGGCAGCTCAAATGCCAATGGTGTCGTAAAACTGCACATCCAACAGGGAAACCACGATGCATTTTTTGTTACGACCAATTTACTGAATCTGTTTGACAGGTGGATAAATGTTACTGTTTCGTACGATGCAGCGTCTGCAATGAATACACTTTATATCAATGGGTCAAAGGTGAATAGCGCTACGCTGGGGGGCCTTGCTGGGCCGCTGGTTTTCCCTAATGTGGGTAATTTGGTATTTGGTTGTAACCAGTTTAACACCAATCCGAGCCAAACTTCGGCAACGGGTTCACAGCCATGGGCAAGTTATCTAACCGGCCAGATGGATGAATTCAGAATATATAATAAGGCTCTGACAGACATTGAAGTAAGTTCGATTGTGAGTCTTCAGGGAAGAGGAAAATAATAGTTGATTGATTTAGTTTAGGTTGTTCACCCGTCCGCCAGCCGGCGGACGGACTACAGCCTTTTTTTATTGATTGACTTTAATTTCTTTTAGCAATATGATATTTGAGGGGATGAGAAGTTTTAAAAATTGTTTGGTTGCAGCATTGTTAATGATGCTTTATTCGTGCAGTAAACAGCAGCAAACACCTACGCCGGTACCTGTACCGGTTCCTGCCAGTTTTAGTTATAGCGGTTTAAAAGTAAACGGTTTATATAACGGCTTTAATTATAAAAAGTTGAATACCAAACCCGTGATTAAAATATCCTTTTCATCGCCGCTTAATACCAATTCTGTCGCAAACAGCGTGATTTTCAAAAGTACTGCCGGAGCAGCTGTAACCTACAGCGCCAGTTACGAAAACAACGATAGTACGATGGTTATTACGCCAACAGCTTTGGCACCCATTACTCAATATGCTTTGTCGGTAACAACAAACCTTAAATCGTCAACAAGTGGTGCCCTGCAATCAGAGGTTGACATAAATTTGACTACCGCAATTGATTCGACTGATAAGTTCCCGCAAATCACCGATGATGCCTTGCTCGACCTGGTTCAGCAGCAAACCTTTAAATATTTCTGGGATTTTGGCCACCCGGTTAGCGGACTTGCACGCGAGCGTAATACCTCCGGCAATGTGGTTACCATGGGAGGCTCGGGGTTTGGTATTATGGCAATAGTTGTTGGGGTCAACCGTCAGTATGTTACCCGTGCCGCAGGTTTGGCGCGTATGCAAACTATAGTTGGATTCCTGAAAAATACTGCACAAAAATTTCACGGTGCTTTCCCGCATTGGATGAATGGCGTAACTGGTGCTGTAGTGCCTTTCAGCACGCAAGACGATGGGGCCGACCTGGTAGAAACATCGTACTTAATGCAGGGGTTATTAACCGCACGGCAGTATTTCAATGGGGCAGGGACTGATGAAACTAATTTGCGAAACGATATAAATACACTTTGGAACAATGTTGAATGGGATTGGTTCAGGCAGGGTGGGCAAAATACCCTATACTGGCACTGGAGTCCGGATTATGGATGGTCTTCAAATATGCAAGTCAACGGCTGGGACGAGGCATTAATTACTTATGTAATGGCAGCTTCATCAACCACGCACTCGGTTCCTAAAATAGTATATGATAACGGCTGGGCGTTGAATGGTGGGATAAAAAACGGTGGTAATTATTTTGGTGTGACACTCCCGCTTGGACCAACAGAAGGCGGTCCGTTGTTTTTTGCACATTACTCGTTTTTGGGTATTAATCCCTACGGTTTGTCCGATGCTTATGCCAGTTATGATGTGCAGAACAAAGCGCATGCTATAATAAATTATGATTACTGCGTATCAAACCCTAACAGCTATTACGGCTACAGCAGCCAATGCTGGGGATTGACTGCAAGCGATATCCAGAACGGATACACCGCCAGCTCGCCTACCAATGATGTGGGTGTGATTGCGCCTACGGCAGCTATTTCGTCATTGCCTTATACGCCAACGCAATCTTTGGCGGCACTCCGGTTTTTCTATTACAAACTTGGCGACAAGATGTGGGGACAGTACGGCTTTTACGATTCATTTAATTTAAACAATCCCTGGTTTGCCACATCGACACTGGCAATTGACCAGGGGCCGATTATTGACATGATCGAAAATTACCGCAGTGGCTTGCTCTGGAGTCTTTTTATGAGCTGCCCCGAGGTAAAAACCGGCATGAAAAACCTGGGCTTTCAAAGTCCTAACCTATAACGATTTTAAAAATACTTAAATGAGATTTTTTTTACTGATATCCCTGCTTTGTTCGGTAACATTGTCGGGTTTTGCCCAAAAACAGGAGAAGGCAATAGCCGGTGGCATTCAGCCGGTTGGGATTATTAAGGGCCTTTCAGATAGCGCACTGCTTGATGTGGTCCAACGGCAGACATTCCGCTATTTCTGGGATTTCGCGCATCCTGCCAGCGGCCTGGCCCGCGAACGCAGCAACGTAGCTTACGATTACGGCAACGAGGTGGTTACAACCGGTGGTTCGGGATTTGGAATAATGGCTTTGATAGTAGCAGACCATCGCAAATGGATCACCCACGAGCAGGCTGTTGACCGAATGCTCAAAATAGTGAATTTTTTGTATCGTGCGGATTCCTTTCATGGAGTATTTCCGCACTGGATGAATGGCGAAACGGGTAAAGTAATACCCTTTGGACGGAAGGACGATGGTGGCGACCTGGTAGAAACAGCATACCTTTTCCAGGGACTATTGTGTGCAAGGCAGTATTTTAATGCCGATAACCAAAAAGAGAACCAGATACGGGGTAGGATAAACGGCCTGTGGGAAGATGTTGAATGGAGTTGGTACACACACGAGGGAAGGGATAATTTATACTGGCACTGGTCGCCTAATAATGGCTGGGCTATGAATTTTCCCATTCGCGGGTTTAACGAGTGCCTGATAACTTATATTCTGGCGGCTTCCGCCGACAGGTATCCTGTCACTGCAAACGTGTATCACGGTGGCTGGGCGCAAAGCAATTTCTTTGTTAATGGCAAAACATTTTATGGCTACAAACTGCCGCTTGGATTTGATTATGGAGGTCCGCTATTCTTCTCTCAATATTCGTTTCTCGGGCTGGATCCAAAGGGCTTGAAAGATCAGTACGCAGACTACTGGGAACAGAACGTGAATCATACTTTGATAAACCATGCTTACTGCCTGGACAATCCGAAACATTACAAAGGGTACGGCCCCGATTGCTGGGGACTGACTGCCAGTGATAGTTATGAGGGTTACAACGCACATGAACCCAGGAATGATTTAGGCGTAATATCACCAACTGCGGCATTATCGGCGTTTCCTTATACACCAGAGTTTTCGATGAAAGCGCTGCGCCATTTTTATTATGACCTTGGCGATAAAATATGGGGTGATTATGGATTTACTGATGCTTTTAGCGAATCGCATAACTGGTACGCCAAATCGTACCTGGCAATTGACCAAGGGCCAACGGTTGTGATGATTGAGAATTACCGCAGTGGCCTGCTATGGAAATTGTTTATGAGCTGCCCCGAAATACATCGCGGATTAAAGAAGCTGAATTTTGAAAGCCCTGCATTGAGTAAGAATTAAATTGAGAACAAAAAACCTCTGTGGTTCTTTGTGAAAATCTTTGCGCACTCTGTGGTTCAAAAAAATTAACCACAAAGGACACGGGAGAAAAGGCACAGAGGTTCACAGAGATATTTAAGAGGCAACCCGGATTTTTAAATTGAAAAGCTGTTACTTTTTGTTAGAATTGTATTTTGACATTTACCATGACAGCAAGGAAAATACTTTTAAAGGGAATATTGGGCCTATGCCTTTTATTCCCTTTTTCATTAAAGGCGCAAAACCCGTCTTCATTTGACAGGGGGAGCTATATAAATAAGAAAGATACCCTGCCTTACCGCATATTGTTCCCAACTAATTTTGACCCGACAAAAAAATACGCGCTCATATTAGTTCTGCATGGTTCGGGCGAACGCGGCAATAACAATGAGGCGCAGTTAAAATACGGTACACAGCTTTTCCTTAATGATACCATCCGGGCGAAATATCCTGCGATAGTGGTTTTTCCACAATGCCCCAGGAATGGCTGGTGGAGTAATGTAAAGATGAAGGATGATTCGGCCGGAAAAACGACCTGGACTTTTGTAGAGGGAGGGAAGCCAACACCGGCAATGGAGGGGTTGCTTGGTCTTATTTCGCAATGGCTGGATAAGCCTTATGTGGATAAGCATCGCGTTTATGTTGGGGGCTTATCAATGGGTGGCATGGGTACTTTTGAACTATTAAGACGGAGACCTGATCTGTTCGCTGCTGCATTCCCAATTTGCGGTGGCGATAATACCTTAAACGCTAAGGTTTACGCCAAAAAAGTGCCTGTTTGGATATTCCATGGCGCAAAGGATAATACGGTTTCGCCCGACCATTCTATTATCATGGTAAACGCCATCAAAGCGGCTGGCGGCAATCCTAAGTTCACACTTTATCCTAACGACGGGCATAATAGCTGGAACGATGCTTTTGCCGAGCCGGCGTTAATAGCGTGGCTGTTTTCGCACAAGAAGTAGGGTTGACTGAGTTAAGTGGTTGATTGAGTTGAGTAGGTTTGGTGCTAACTCAGCCAACTTATTCAACCTAATAAACTTAATCTAACTTATTCAACTATCCCCGTCTTTAGGCTTCATGTTTTTCATATTGAAGCGGGGCTTAAAGCCAATGGCTGGTTTGGGTTCAATGCTTTCAGCCGGCTTATCTTCGGTCGATGGTGCAGCTTTAGATTCTTCTTTTTGTTCAGGTTCAGCGGCTTTGGTGACACCCGCCTTAAAACGGGGCTTAAAACCAATATTCGCAGGCGTAGGCTCTGCTGGTTGTTCAGCAGGTTTTTCCGTTTCCGGGATTGATGTTTCTGCCGGTTTAGTTATACCTGCTTTGAAACGCGGCTTGAAACCTGCACCTGCAGGCGGTGGAGCCGCAGGTGCAGCACTTTCTTCGGGCTTTTTCGCTTCAGCGGGGGGTGTTTCGGCAGGTTTGCCCATTCCCGGTTTAAAACGTGGCTTAAAACCAACATTGGCAGGAGGGGCCGAAGTTTCTGAAAGCGTTTCGGGAACCGTTTGCTCTGCGAGTGGGTTTTCAATAATAACTTTCTCAACTTTAGGCTCCGGCGCTAAATGGTAGATGAGCCTTAACTTATTGAACCAGTATTTTTTGGTATGATCGAAGCTTTTTTCGCCCATCTGTTCAAAATGGGTTATAAATTCAGAGAGCAGCGCAGGTTCAGCCTTTCCCAAAGCCGCCAGGTCTATCCTCTTCTTTTTGAAAAACTCTTCGAATGTCATGGTCAGATATTGACGTCTAAATCGAGTTGATTAAAATGGATGCCCTTATCCGTTTGCGTCCAGTCGTTACGTTCCTCCTCGGTTGCGTTCATCAGCTTTGGAAAGAACTCCAGCGGGAAAACCTGCGGTTTGTTACCTTCTTCTCTTTCAACAAACAGCAGGCCATTGCTAAAGGTAACTTTAACTTTTTTCTCCTGGCGCTGTGATGTGAAAAGTGGCATGGACCGCTGATTTAAATGATTATCCGATTTCGCTGATTCTAATCCTAGTTAACTAGTCTCTAATCACTAATTAACTAAACTCTACTCCGCCATATTATGATAAACCGCTTGCACGTCATCATCTTCTTCCAGCCGGTCGATCAGTTTCATTACATCGGCAATTTGCTCTTCAGTCACCTCGTGGAATGATTGTGGCACGCGCTCCAGTTTAGCTGATTTAGCTTCGATGCCTGCTGCTTCCAAAGCTTTTTGCATCTTACCAAAATCTTCAAAGGCGGTATGGATAACAGCTATATCGTTACCTTCCTCATCGGCCTCGACAAATAAATCTTCCAGCCCGGCATCTATCAGTTCAAACTCCAGTTCTTCCAAATCGCGGTCGCCGGGCACAAAAGTAAATACCGATTTGCGGGTAAATATAAAATCCAGCGAACCTGTCTTACCTAAAGTACCGCCTGTTTTGGTAAAGTAGCTGCGTACATTGGCCACGGTACGGTTAATATTATCCGTAGCGGTTTCAACCAGGATGGCAACGCCATGCGGCGCGTATCCTTCGTAAACAATTTCTTCGTAATCCTTTTCGTCGCGGCTGATAGCGCGTTTTATTGCAGCATCAACACGGTCCTTCGGCATGTTTACCGCTTTAGAGTTTTGAACCGCTGTACGCAGGCGCGAGTTTGTATTGACATCCCCACCGCCGGCTTTTACCGCCATTACAATTTCTTTACCCAAACGTGTAAACTGCACTGCCATTTTGCTCCAGCGCTTCAGTTTTCTTTCTTTACGGAATTCAAATGCTCTTCCCATTTTTCTTTAGTTCATAGTTGATGGTTCATAGATCATAACCCATCCAATCGCAAAAGTAATATTTGTTTGCTTAAGTGAGGAGTACTATTGAGTTTGAGTAATTTCTCAGTTTGAATTTACTTTCCTTTTCCATTCAACATTTCGTTCGTCGGTATATTCAACAATTCCATATCTAACGTCAAATGTGAAATTATTAATTGCTTTGCCTTTTTCTTCGTCCACACTGGCGTACGTTGCTTTTCTACTATCAAAATAATAAACATATTTATTTAGTTGCTTTATGCCATTAAGTTCTTTTCCATTAAAGAGACAGCCAAGAAAGGTTATCTCTAATGTTGTAGTTCCATCTGAAGTCTTTGATATGTTAACCACATTTTGGTCATAGCGATTTTCCCCATCGCCCATCAAAGCAAATTGATGATAACTTGCTTTAGTTAGCTTATATGGAACCGTCAAAAAATTAGTATTGTAATATCCGCGCTCAATGCTTCTGACTGTGTCTGCTAAAGCAATCTTTTTAAAGAAAATTATAGTATCCAGTTCGCCTCTTTCAGATATAAAAACAATAGTATCCAATTTATTATAAGGCAAGAACCACTTCAAATCCTCACTTGTAAAGTCTTTTACCTTTATGCAGCCGCTTGTTACAAGTACTATTGCTATTATTAAAGAATAGGATAAGAGATTGAGTTTTATCATTTGAATAAAAGTCACCGTTTAAGTAGCTTGAAGTTATAAATAAGTTTCAGATAATCAACCTATCAGGTTGCTTTCTGCTTTAGTCTTTCTGCCTTAAGCTCAGATAATAGTTTTCAAATTCACCAGCATATCGCCAACCATTTTTGGCAGATCATATTCTAGTTTCCATCCCCAGTCTTTCCAGGCGTAGCTGTCGTCAA
Organism: Mucilaginibacter sp.; assembly: GCA_043739405.1. GTDB lineage: Bacteria > Bacteroidota > Bacteroidia > Sphingobacteriales > Sphingobacteriaceae > Mucilaginibacter. Next base: position 38,987 of record JAYUEE010000056.1, read on the forward strand.
TTGATTTCGGCCAGCTATCGGCAATGGCCTGCCGGGGGTCGCTATCGCTGTAGCTTATCTCAAAAGTTGGTATGATCTTTTTGATCTCGGCAGCCAATTGGGTCGGCGTAAAGCTGATGCCCGCCAAATTATAGGATGACCGTATTGTCAATTTCTCAGCCGGGGCATCCATCAGCATGAGCGTAGCCCGTATAGCATCATCCATATACATCATCGGCAAAGCGGTGCCTGCGGATAAAAAGCTTTCATATTTCCCTTTTTTCAATGCTTCATGGAATATATGCACCGCGTAATCAGTCGTGCCGCCCCCAGGGTTCGCCCGCCAGCCTATAAGGCCGGGGTAACGGATGCTGCGCACATCCAGGCCATATTTTTCAAAATAATATTCGCACCAGCGTTCGCCTGCCAGTTTGCTGAAACCATAAACCGTGTTGGGGTCCATTACGCAATATTGCGGGGTATTTTGCTGCGGCGAATGCGGTCCGAAAACAGCTATCGAGCTTGGCCAAAACACCTTTTTTACTTTAAACTCAACCGAATAATCCAGCACATGCAGCAGGCCCGTCATATTAAGGTCCCAGGCCATTTTGGGTTTTTGTTCGCCTACGGCGGATAAGATCGCGGCAAGCAAATAAACCTGGGTAGGCTGATGTTTATTGAAAATGTGGTGGAGGTTATCCTTATCCAAAACGTTGACCAGTTCAAACGGCCCGCTGTGGCGGATGGCATAGGTAGGACTATTTATGTCGGATGCTATTACCGAATCGGCGCCGTGGATATGCCGTAAAGCATTGACCAGTTCTGTCCCTATCTGGCCGTTGGCGCCTATCACTAATATCTTTTCACTCATGTGAGTTCAGTTAATGGACAAAGGTAGAGTTTTGATTGAAAATCTATAAGGATGTTGTGAGCGAAAGTAGTGTAAATTTTATTTCGTTCTTTTGTATTAAAAAAAATCAAAGCCTTATTAACGCCCTATTTTGATGAAACAAATTATAATTCTCTCTTTCTCAATCATAGCGTTGTCTGTAAATGCCCAGCAGCTAAAAAAAGGAATAAATCAAGATTCTCTTTTCAAAACTTCTATAAAGGATCTGCCACAGGATTTACAAGATACGTTGCAAAAAGAATTTATTTCCTCAGATGAAAAAAATAGAGAGTTCTTGCTATTTGTTGTAACGATGCCGAGAAGCAGCAAAAAATTAATGATTAAAAATATCGATTCAAATTTCTCTAATGTTGAACATCTAAAGTTGGAATATTCAAAGCTAGTGCCACATAATTATAAAGTACGGATCGAATTTGAACCAGCAAATCCAAGTTTCGGCGTTAATGAAAACATTAATTTAAGAATAATGAGCGAAGGAAAAGATGATTATAATGTGAAGCAGGATTGGCACCTTGAATATAACTCTGAGAAACTAACCAAGATGTTAAAGATCATAAATTGGGACAGCGAGACGTTAAAAAAAATTAAATCTATGCTTCACCAGGCCAATTGTATTTCCATCGAAAATGGAGATACTGCAGAGATAGGGTTCGCAAGAAGTGGTTTAGGCGAATATTCTTACCTCATCTTTAGCCATGACCTGAGTAAGGACGAAGCTAAAAGTTATAACAACAGATGCTATTATATTTTTTATAAACGAAATATAGTATTGAAGTATGACGGGGGCGCTGCTGGCCCGCAATGCTTTCCTGACAGGTAACCTGGAAGTCTGCAAGAGTCTCTTACAAGAATTGAAGAATTTGAAAAATAGCTATACGGATTTTAAAAATCAGTAAATTTCAATGCGTTTTTCGCCATTAAATTAACATTCAGATAATTCGGCGTTTAAAATATCCCATAAAAGCGAAATAATTCGGATATTTGAGGCTCAATTAGTTTTAGTATTTAACAATTTAAACAAAATGAAAGTCGCAGTAGTAGGTGCCACAGGATTGGTGGGCACCAAAATGTTGCAGGTTCTGGCAGAACGCAACTTCCCGGTAACAGAATTGATTCCCGTAGCTTCAGAAAAGAGTGTTGGTAAAGAAGTAACATTCAAGGGTAAGCAGTATAAGGTGGTTTCTGTAACGGATGCGATAAAACAAAAGCCCGACCTGGCCCTTTTTTCGGCCGGCGGGAGCACTTCATTAGCACAGGCGCCTTTGTTCGCCGAAGTTGGTACTACGGTAGTTGATAATTCATCTGCCTGGCGCATGGACCCAACCAAAAAACTGATCGTGCCTGAGGTTAATGCCGATGTATTGACAGCTGACGATAAAATTATAGCTAACCCCAATTGTTCAACCATACAAATGGTAGTGGCTCTAAAACCATTGCATGATAGATATAAGATCAAAAGGGTTGTGGTTTCGACTTACCAATCGGTGACCGGTACCGGTGTGAAAGCTGTTGAACAATTATTCAACGAGCGTAAAGGTATTACTGATGGTCCGCGCGCTTATACTTATCCTATCGACATGAATGCTATTCCTCATATCGATGTGTTTACCGACAATGGTTACACCAAGGAGGAAATGAAAATGATCAAAGAAACCCAAAAGATAATGGGCGACGATAGCATCAAGGTTACGGCTACAACAGTACGTATCCCGGTTATCGGGGGGCACTCTGAGTCTGTGAATATCGAGTTTGAGAACGATTTCGATTTGGCGGAAGTGAGGGCCATCTTAGAAAAAGCGCCCGGTGTATTGGTGGTTGACGATGTAGCCAACCTGAAGTACCCGATGCCGCTTGACGCACACGAAAAAGACGAAGTATTTGTAGGCCGTATCCGCAGGGATGAGAGCCAGCCGAATACTTTAAACTGCTGGATAGTATCCGATAACCTGCGTAAAGGCGCTGCCACTAACGCGGTGCAGATTGCGGAGTATTTGGTTGCAAAGCATTTAATTGGGCAGGCAATAGAAGCATAAACAACATTTATTCAATAGAAATAGAATAGGGATGGTCATCAAGATTATCCCTATTTTTTTTCAGCTTTCAGCCTTGCGATCTCTGCCCGGAGTTCTACTATATAATCCTTTTGCGCCGCAAAGGCATCTTCTATTTCGGGTATTGTAAATCGTTGAACAATGTGCTGCGAACAATTCCAGTCGTACGCTTCAATTTTCACTTTGATAATTCTTTCGGGTTTGCCCGGGTAATCGCCCAGCGAAAGGAGCTCTTCCAATTCCAAATCATTGCCTAACTCGACTACCGTTGCGCGACCCAGGATTTTAAGCCTGGCTTTTCGGGCGTAATCCATAATAAATAAGGCAACTTTGTCATTTATCGCGAGATTGCCGGTTGATATATACTGCTTATTACCCCTAAAGTCGAGAAAACCAATGGTGGTATCATCAATAATTTTCAAAAATCCCGGCGGGCCACCCCGATACTGGATATAAGGATATCCTTCTTTACCATTTGTGGACATATAAAATCCATCCCGTTCATTGATAAAATCGATTTCTTGCGCGGACAAGCCGTCATAATAAGTGCTTTGCTCAAGCCTTGCATAGCTGCTTCGGCTGCCGTATCGTTCCTGTAGTTTTTTGGTCTCTTCGCCAAAAGCCATAGAGGCGTAGTTTGTCGCCATTTTATTTTTAGGGTTTGATCAAAGGTATATCAATTAAAAGCAGCAATCCGTAATGTGATGGTAAAATCAACGCAATCGATTAACTTAGCGCCATGATCTCCTTCGCTCACCGCGTATTTATGGAAGTAGCTGCCAACCTGAGTTTCTCAAAGGCGGCGCAGGTGTTGTTTGTTACGCAGCCCGCCATCAGCAAGCATGTGAAGGCGCTGGAAGATCAATACAAAGTCCCTTTGTTTGAACGAAAAGGCAACAGCATCCTGTTGACAGAAGCCGGTAAAAAACTAAACGAATACCTGCTGCAGGCCACCGAAATTGAGCGCAAAATAGAATACGACCTATCGATCCTCAGCAATGTATCACATGCCGAAGGGCATTTGCGGCTGGGAGCCAGCACTACTATTGCACTATATATATTGCCTTCCATATTGTCCGGTTTTCAGCGCGAATATTCCAATGTGCATGTGCAGTTGGTTAACCGCAATTCGGAATACATCCTCAATGCCCTATTGAGCCACGAGGTGGATATTGGCATTATCGAAGTTGATAATAAGTTGACAACCGTATCCTACAAACCTTTTATGAGCGACGAGGTAATACCTGTTTGCTCGGCAAATAGTCCGCTGGCCGGTAAATCGCTTACCTTAAAACAGCTTTTAAAAACGCCGATTGCTTTGCGCGAACGGGGTTCGGGGACATTAAATGCCTTATTAAAATCTTTATCTGATCTTCACATAAAACCTGCCGATCTGAATGTAAAGATCCGCCTTGGCGGGACAGAAGCGCTAAAGAACTTCCTGCTGGCCGACCAATGCCTTGGCTTTATGCCGCGGCCATCCATCATCCGACAATTGGCCGAAGGCGATTTGGTTGAAGTGCCGGTTGAAGTGCTTAAAATTACCCGCGATTTTTACTTCATCCGCCGTAAGGGGACAGAGGATTTCGGTCTTACCGGAAACTTTATGAATTATGCTTTGCAGTATGTGTAAGGTGTAGTTATTTATCCAACCATCCGAGCCAATGCCTCAATAAACTTCGGCGAATCATTCAGGCTTTCTACTAATTGAACTACTTCACCACCTAAGGCCTTAAACTCATCGCCATATTCAACGGGCACTTCATACACGGTTTCGAGGCAGTCGGCAACAAATGCCGGGCAAAATACCAGCAGCCTTTTTTTGCCTTCTTTAGCCAGTTTAGCTACGATTTCGCTGGTGTAGGGCTGCACCCATGGGTCGCTGCCCAGGCGCGACTGGAAGCAAATGGTATATTTTTCTTTTGGGATATTCAGTTTTTCAACTAATAAGCGGGCCGTGTGGTGCGATTGCGCCGAATAACAAAAACGATTGGCATCGGTAAGCGTTTGGCAGCAATCAGCGGATTTGAGGCAGGTTTTATGGGTATGATCCGATTTTACCAGTTGCCGTTGCGGCAGGCCGTGAAAACTGAACAGGATATGATCGTAAGTTTCGGGCTTGTATTTTTGAGCGTTGTCCGCAAAAGTCTCAATCATCAACTCGTCATCATGGAATGAATTAATAAACCTGACGGTTGGCTTGGTGGGCCAGTCCAGTAACAGTTCCATTACCTTATCGTACACCGAGCCTGTGCTAGCGGAAGCGTATTGCGGGAAAAGCGGGATAACAACGATATCGTATACGAGCGCTTTTTTTAGTTTTTCAAGCGCAGTTGCAATGGATGGGCTTTGATAACGCATGGCCAGCTCCACCTGGTATTCATCGCCAAGGCGTTCCTGTAGTAGCTTGTGTTGTAATTTACTGTAATGAAGCAGGGGCGAGCCGGTTTTCTCGTCCCATATTTTCTGATACAATTTTGCTGATTTTGGTCCGCGCGTTGGCGCAATAATACCTTTTACCAATAAAGTGCGCGAAAAGGCATTGATATCGATCACCCGTGGATCCATCAAAAATTCCCTTAAATATTTCCGCACATCTGCTGTAGACGGGCTGTCGGGCGTACCCAGGTTGATCAGTAAAACTCCTTTTTTGCTCATAACTGTGGGCGCAAAAATAAGATAAAGTATTATCTTTTATAGTTCTTAAACATCAGGGGAGTGTTATTTTACGCTTAGTTACCGGTAAGAATTTTGGAACCGCAAATCAGAACTTTTCCAATTCAGCTTTTACATCTTGCATCAGCCACATAGGGGTGGATGTAGCGCCAGCTATGCCGACTTTATCACCGGGTGCGAACATGGCGGCATTCAATTCTTCAGGAGAGGAAATAAAATAGGTATTCGGATTATGCTTTTTACAAACCTCAAACAGCACCTTGCCATTGGATGATTTACGTCCAGACACAAATACGATCTTATCAAATTTAGCTACAAAAGCAGGCAGGTCCTTGTCGCGGTTGGATACCTGGCGGCAAATCGTGTCGTTCGCCTTTACTTCGTATCCGCGTGAGATCAGTTCCTCTTTGATGCTATAAAATTTCTCGGTGCTTTTGGTGGTCTGGCTGTACAGGGTAATTTTTTGAGGCAACTCAGCGTTATCAAGCTCTGCAATATCCTGGAAAACCAAAGCCTCGTTATTGGTTTGGCCCGCTAAGCCTATCACCTCGGCATGGCCGTGTTTGCCGAATATTAATATCTTCTCGTCGCTGTCATGCGATGTCTTTATCCTGTTCTGCAATTTTAGAACTACCGGGCATGAGGCATCGATCAGCATGATATTATTTTCGAGCGCCAGCTTATAAGTTTCGGGGGCCTCGCCGTGCGCGCGGATAAGTACTTTTTCGTTGTGCAAATCCTTCAATTGTTCATGCCCGATGATGCGCAGGCCTTTGGCTTTCAGCCGCTCCACTTCCTCATCATTATGCACAATATCGCCCAGGCAATACAAATAGCCATCTTCAGCCAGTATCTCTTCGGCCATATCAATGGCGTAAACTACGCCAAAGCAAAAGCCCGAATCCGCGTCAATAGTTACTTGTAAGTTGTAATTGCCCACAATACAAAGGTACTATTTTTTGGTTATACCGGTTATAAATCAGATTGCACCGATTAAGGCTTTTTGGGGGGCAGTGCTCAAATCCTTCTCCCTTTCCAGACATTCGTTCGGGTAAGATGTTTTTGAATTGCCGAGACGGCGATAAATACAAAGTTGAACATTTGCAGCGGATGTAAAATAATATTCAAGAGCGGGTTTTGTCCGGCCATGAACGAAATCATGATGCGGGTGAGTATAATGAGGCCCGCCATCAGCACAATTAGATTGGCGTTCAATGTCATCAGGACGATCATCGGCCCGGCTATAAGCAGCAGCAGGTACACCAGGAGGCTGAAAATACTGTTGTTCAATATCCCCAATGTACTCTTGCTTAGTCCCCGGATCGCGCTGTTATAATCTCTGTACATGCGGCAGTTCACCAGGCTATTCGCCAGCAGGCATTCGCCATTTAGTTTCATCCCTACTACCAGTTTCATAATCTCGATATCCTCAACCACTTTATCTTTCACTTTTTCGTGCCATTGGTACTGCCGATAGCTTTCGGCTTCGAAGAGCATGAATTGTCCGCAGGCAACGGATGCTTGTGCAATTTTGCCAAGATGAATCAGCCTGAGCGGAAGCAAATTCAGCAAACCATAATGCAACAGTGGCACTGTTGATTTTTCCCCGAAGGTGTTCATTTGCTCGTAGGGAAGCAGGCTGAGCAGGCTCAGTTGGCCCGAATACATACGATGAACCGCGCTATTGATTGCGTTGTTATTCAGGCTAACATCGGCGTCAAGGAATAGAAAAAGATCGCCTTTAGCTTCTTTCGCTAACTGGTAACAAGCATAATTTTTACCCAGCCATTGCCCGCTTAACTCCTTTCCCTTAATCACCCTGAAGGCTTGATGTTTGGACGCAAATTCTGTGCAGAGGGCATAAGTGTCGTCTGATGAATCGTCATCAAGGACAACGACCTCGTAATTCTGGTAATCCTGTTTGAGGATGGAATTTAATACGGTTAAAATATTGTCTTCCTCATTGCGGGCGGGAATCAGGATAGACACCATGTCAGTATAGGAATGGCTGACACGACGTAGTTTTGGGTCCGAAATAAAATTGAAAAGTGTTACCACAAAGCGCAGCACCAGGAAAATGAAAATAATGTAGATTGCAATGATCACTTTATAATTTGAAAATTTGAAGATGTGCTAATTTGAAAACGGCGTATTAAATTCCCAAATCATATTCAACGCTAATCTATAATTTTCAAATCTTCAAATCACAACATTTTCAAATCAATTAGTGCTCCACGTTAACCTGGTCCTTTAACGCCTGTTTATGAAAAGCATTGATGTTGCTGACCATGTCGTCAAAAGGCACTTCGCCAGCTGTGCCGCAATCAAACAAATGGAAATAGGCAGATGGTTTAAGACTCTCAAAGTAATCGATCAGTACGCAGGAATAAACAATTTGGCAAGGGCCCTTGATGTTTTTGATCACGCGCTCAATACCGCGTTCGATGATCACTTCGGTAGCGTGGTTTGAGATCAGTTCGCCCTGCGGAAATATGACGACCAGGTTTTCGGGGTTACTGAGCAACTCCGCAGCGTATTGTAGTGATTTTACTGTTTCCCGTGACCCCTTTTCTATCGAAAAGCCGCCGAAGTAATTAAACAGCCATCTCTTTTCCAGGTGATCCTGCTGCATCATGATATATAGCTTACGCTTGAGGTGCCAGTAGGCCAGGTAATTGCCAAAAAAGCCGTCCCACCAGCTGAAGTGGTTACAAAGCAACAGGATAGAATGCCCGGGTTTTGGTGTGAAAGGCATTACTACCACCTGGTTAAATGCCTTGTGAATCCGGTAGCGCATATATTTTGCGAACCAGTTGCTCATCCAGTTAACTCTTCGGGCGGGTATCATTTTTTCAAATTTACTAAATACTCGTCCAATGCGGGCACAACCAGCCAATGACCCAGCGGCACTTCATAGACAACAGGATTTTCCAACATTTCTATAAAGGGCATGGCTGCTGATTTTGGGAACAATTTATCATCCCGGCCAAATATTAAAGTGCATTTGATGTTATATTGATTGATGAGCCCGGCAATTTTAGCCGTATCCGGTTTCAATTGTTTGATCACATTCAGGGTGTAATACACATCCAGTCTTTTCTTTTCGGTGTCCATTTCACTGTAGGCGATGTTGTAAAGGCTTTCATCAATGAAACGAACCTTCTTCAAGCTTTTGAGCAGTGTTGGGGCCAGCCATTTGCTTTTTGTAACACGCCGGAACATAGCTTTCCCAATGGGTCGGTGCATCAAAAAATGAAAGCCTTTATAAACCGATAGCCCGTCCGGCGCCATTAGGATGATCTCATCTATCAGATCAGGGTATTCTTCAAGCAGTATCAGCGCAAGGTTTGCCCCGATGGAATAAGCCATCAGCGAGACACGTTGCTTGCCATAAATTTTAAACCATTCGTCCAAATAAGCCTTTGCCGTGGTTTTGGGCATGCCTTCAAGTATTTGCTTTTCGGTCCAGCTTTCTAATGTACTTTCGCCATGAAAAAAATGGTCAAAGCCGTAAACGTGGTATTGAGTTAAAATGGAGTCTTTTAATACATGAAACTGCTTACCCGTCATACCATATCCATGAAAGGCCAGCATCGGTTTGCTGCCGCTGCCGTATTCATGAAAATGCACTTTGCCCAGTCCGGGAATGGTTAAAAAACCCATAACGGGCAATATTAAGGAATTTTAATAAGGTACCGTAGATACGCAAGATTTTGCGTCTCAGATCTGCACGTAATTGGAGACGCAAAATCTTGCGTCTCTACAAGTGTTTGATGGATTTCATAATTGCCTCCGTAGCCCCGGTGTGTTCCTGCACATATTGTTTGGTTTTTTGACTGATATTTTGATGGCGATTTTCATCGTCTGTCAAAAAAACAAAAGCATTCTTCAATTCATCCGCACTGTTAATACTAAACCCGGATTGAATCGCAATCAAATCCTTAGCCTCTTTAAACCGTTGATAATTTGGCCCGAAAATTACCGGTAAACCAAATGCCGCCGCCTCTAAGGTATTATGTATCCCCACCCCGAAGCCACCACCAATATAAGCAATATCCCCGTACTGGTACAGGGAGCTTAGCATGCCGACGTTGTCGATGATAAGCACCTGTGCTTTGAGCAAATGATGTTCTGATGAACTGTTTGGATCAAGTTGTGAATATCTGGCAGATAGATCTCCCGGTAACAGGGCGAGCAATTTTTGAATCTTTTCTTCGCTGATCTCATGTGGGGCGATGATAAACTTCCACTTAGCATGAGCCTTGATCAGTTGCAACAATAGGTCCTCATCTTCGGGCCAGGTGCTGCCGGCGATGAAGGCTTTGTGCCCCTTCGCAAATGCAGCAATTTCGGGGAATGATTTCGGGCTTTGCGCATTCGCCCACACCCTATCGAAGCGGGTATCGCCGCTTACCGTTACGTTTGTGACATTGATTTGCTGCAACAGCGTTTTTGATTCTTCGTCCTGCACAAAAAAGCGCGTCACAAAACCCAGCATCCTGCGGTGCAGGCCCCCATACCATTTAAAAAATACCTGCCCGGGTCTAAAAATGCCTGAAATAACAAACAAAGGAACATTAAAGCGGTTTAATTCGTAAAAATAGTGGTACCAGTACTCGTATTTAGTAAATACGGCTATGGTCGGGTTGATGGTATTGATAAAATGCTGTGCATTGGCGGCTGTATCCAGCGGAAGGTAATACACGGCATCAGCATAAGGTGTATTTTTCCTGATCTCGTATCCAGATGGTGAAAAAAAGGTGATCACTATCGGAATGGAAGGAAACTGCGCCCTATAACTGCTCAATACCGGGAGGCCCTGTTCGTATTCGCCCAGTGAGGCAAAATGGAACCAGGCGCTTTTGTCGAAATGCTTGTATTTAATATTTTTTCTGCCTTTAATCCAGAGGTTTGCCTTTTTGTTAATGTAGGAAGCGACCCATATTAAAATGAAATAAAATCGTACGCCCAGGTTATAAAGCAGTAGCATTTTTTTTATTAATTGTTATCTTAGCCGGGCATAAAAGTAAAGAACATAAAACATAAATACTTATGAAATCATCATGAGCCGCCACTCAAAAACAAAATGGCTCATGATAGCTTTATAACCTTAAAACAAAAAATTAAAATCTATGAAAATTGCTGTTGTAGGGACCGGGTATGTGGGATTGGTTACAGGCACCTGCCTGGCCGAAACGGGCAACCAGGTTATCTGCGTTGACATAAATGAAAAAAAGGTTGAAATGATGAAAAACGGCAAGGTTCCGATTTACGAGCCCGGCCTTGAATTGCTCTTCAACCGTAATATAAACCAGGGCAGACTGCACTTTACCACGAGCCTTGCTGAAGCTGTGGCCGACGCCAAAATCATCTTTATGGCCTTGCCAACGCCTCCAGGCGGTGACGGTGCTGCTGACCTGAGCTATGTGTTGGGCGCGGCAAAGGATATCGCATCCCTGATTACGGAATATAAGGTTATTGTTACTAAATCAACTGTACCCGTTGGTACAGCAGATAAGGTGACCGCCATTATGAAGCAACATACCGGGATAGAGTTTGCGGTAGTATCAAACCCCGAATTTTTACGTGAAGGCGTTGCGGTGGATGACTTTATGAAACCCGACCGCGTGGTTATTGGTACTACCGACGAACGCGCACGCAAACTACTCGCCGAATTGTACGGCCCGTATGTGCGCCAGGGAAACCCGATAGTATTTATGGACGAGCGCTCATCCGAGCTTACAAAATATGCTGCCAACTCGTTCCTTGCAACCAAAATTTCGTTCATGAACGAAATTGCTAACGTGTGCGAATTGGTTGGCGCAGATGTGGATATGGTAAGACGGGGTATAGGCTCTGACGACCGTATAGGCAAGCGCTTCCTGTTTGCCGGTATCGGCTATGGAGGCAGCTGTTTCCCCAAGGATGTACAGGCATTGGTAAAATCGGCCGAATCGATTGAGTATGATTTTAAAATACTGAACTCGGTTATCGAGGTAAACGAAATACAGAAAAAGGTATTGGTGGAGAAGGTAAAAAAATACTTTAAAGGCGATATTAAAGGTAAAAAGTTCGCCTTGTGGGGATTAGCCTTTAAACCTGAAACGGATGATATCCGTGAAGCACCTGCTTTATATATCATTGATGAATTGCTTAAAGCCGACGCGCTCGTTAGCGCATTTGACCCGGAAGCAGCAGCGAATGTGAAAGAATTGGTGGGTGATAAAATAGAGTATGCTGACAACCAATACGACGCATTGAAGGATGCTGATGCGCTGCTGATTGTAACCGAATGGTCGGTTTTCCGCACCCCTGATTTCGGTATGGTTGAAGAGCTGTTAAAAAATAAAGTTATTTTTGACGGTCGTAACTTATACGATCTTCAAAAAATGATAGACTGCGGCTTTTATTACAATAGCATTGGCAGAAAAGTAGTTCAATAATTATGGCAAACCGCAAAAGGGTATTAATAACAGGAGCGGCAGGCTTCCTGGGTTCGCATTTATGCGACCGATTCATTAAGGAAGACTTCCATGTTATTGCCATGGATAACCTGATAACAGGCGACTTGCGTAATTTGGAGCACCTGTTCAAATTGGAAAATTTTGAATTCTATCATCATGATGTTTCGAAGTTTGTGTATGTGCCCGGCGAACTGCATTATATACTGCACTTTGCGTCACCGGCAAGCCCAATTGATTATTTGAAAATACCAATACAGACGTTAAAGGTTGGTTCGTTAGGAACACACAATTTGCTTGGCCTGGCCAAGGCAAAAAATGCCCGCATGCTTATTGCTTCTACATCGGAAGTTTATGGCGACCCGAATGTAAACCCGCAACCCGAAGAATACTGGGGTAATGTAAACCCAATCGGTCCGCGCGGTGTGTATGACGAAGCTAAACGTTTCCAAGAAGCCATTACGATGGCTTACCACACTTTTCACGGGTTAGAAACGCGCATTGTAAGAATATTTAACACCTACGGCCCGCGCATGCGACTTAATGATGGGCGTGTATTGCCGGCTTTTATAGGCCAGGCTTTACGCGGTGAATCGTTAACCATGTTTGGCGACGGCTCACAAACCCGTTCGTTTTGTTATGTAGATGATTTGGTTGAAGGTATTTACCGTTTGCTTTTCAGCGATTATGCGATGCCTGTGAATATCGGTAACCCGGACGAGATCACGATCCGCGAGTTTGGCGAAGAGATCATCAAACTAACCGGCACTGACCAAAAGTTGATCAGCTTGCCCTTGCCGACGGATGACCCTAAACAACGCCGCCCGGATATTACCAAAGCAAAGGCATTGCTGGGCTGGGAGCCAAAAATTTCGCGCAGCGAAGGGTTGAAAATAACCTATGAATATTTTAAATCGCTGCCTGAAAAAGAAATTCAGCATAAGGATTTTACCTACTACAATAAATAATAATGTCGAAAATATTAGTTACCGGCGGACTGGGTTATATCGGCTCGCATACGGTGGTCGAACTGATGAATGCGGGCTATGAGCCGGTAATTGTAGATGACCTATCCAATTCGCATCCTAAAATCCTGGATCAGATCACTCGGATAACGGGAAAAAGACCTGTATTTCATCAGCTTGACCTTTGCGATGATGCGGCAATAAAAAATTTGGCCACGGCCGAGCCTGATATTACAGGTATCATTCATTTTGCAGCCTCAAAAGCCGTTGGCGAGTCGGTACAGCAGCCTTTAAAATACTATCGTAACAACATTTACTCATTGGTAAACCTGCTGAATGTTTATTATGGCAAGCCTTTGAGTTTTGTGTTTTCATCAAGCTGCACCGTTTACGGCCAGCCGGATGAGTTGCCGGTAACAGAAAACGCACCGGTAAAACCTGCTGAGTCGCCGTATGGCAATACCAAGCAAATAGCCGAGGAGATATTGAAAGATACCATCGCATCCGGAGCAAACTATAAAGTAATTTCATTAAGATATTTTAACCCGGTTGGGGCACATGAATCAGCCCTGATTGGCGAACTGCCTATCGGCGTGCCGCAAAACCTGGTTCCTTATATCACGCAGGTGGCTATCGGCAAGCGCGAAAAAATTACCGTTTTTGGTGACGATTACAATACCCCTGATGGCAGTTGCGTGCGCGATTACATCCATGTAGTTGACCTGGCGAAGGCACACATTGCCGCCCTGAAGCTAATGGAAGGGGATTTTAAAGGGTACGACGTATTCAACCTGGGCACCGGGAACGGGACTACAGTTTTGCAAATAATCAAGGCCTTCGAAAAGGTATCGGGCGTTAAACTCAATTATACGATCGGCCCGCGCCGAAGTGGTGACGTGGAGCAGGTTTGGGGCGATGTTACGAAATCAAAAAATCAATTGCACTGGCAAACCGCCTTGGATATAAATACGATGATGGGATCTGCGTGGGAATGGGAGAAGTATTTATCAAATAATCCTTTGTAAGTTTGCGGCATGCAAAAGATAATTATCACGGGAGGGGCAGGGTTCATTGGGTCGCATGTGGTGCGCCGCTTTGTAAGAAATTATCCTGATTATACCATCATCAACCTGGATAAGCTAACCTACGCAGGTAATCTTGCCAACCTGAAAGATATTGAGCACTTGCCTAATTACAAATTTGTAAAAGGCGATATTGTTGATGCTGATTTTATCGACCACCTTTTTACTGTGGAGCAGCCTGATGCCGTGATACATCTGGCGGCAGAATCGCATGTCGACCGTTCAATTACCAACCCGCTTGATTTTGTAATGACCAACGTTGTAGGCACGGTAACGTTGCTTAATACCGCCCGTCATCACTGGAAAGGACGCTATGATAAAACACGGTTTTATCACGTGTCAACCGACGAGGTTTACGGCAGTCTTGGCGAGGACGGCATGTTTACCGAGGAAACTAATTACGACCCGCATTCGCCATACTCGGCATCAAAGGCAAGTTCCGACCATTTTGTACGGGCCTATCACGACACCTATGGACTGGGTACGGTGATTTCCAACTGCTCCAATAATTATGGCTCGTTTCACTTTCCCGAAAAGCTGATACCGCTTGCCATTAATAATATCAAACAAAACAAACCTGTACCTGTCTATGGTAAGGGAGAAAATATACGCGACTGGTTATGGGTTGAAGACCATGCACGTGCCATTGACTTGATTTTTCATAAAGCAAAAGCAGGGGCTACCTATAATATAGGCGGCCATAACGAATGGAAAAATATTGACCTGATCAAGCTGCTTTGCAGTATATTAGATAACCGATTGGGCAGGGCACAAGGGGAATCGGCAAAGCTGATCACTTTTGTAACGGATAGGGCCGGGCACGATCTAAGATATGCTATCGACGCAACCAAATTAAAAAATGAACTAGGGTGGATGCCATCCATTACCTTTGAGGATGGACTGGAGAAAACAGTTGACTGGTACCTGGCTAACGAAGAATGGCTAAATGACGTAACGTCGGGGCATTACCAGCAATACTATAATGAACAATACGATAATCGATAAGAATGTTCAATTTCTTTAAGAAGAAAAAAGAAAATATAAATTACGCTGATTATAGTTCTATCGTGGTTGACATGCACTCGCATGTTTTGCCCGGTATTGATGATGGCGCGCAAAATCCGCAGGAATCCGTTTACCTGGTGCGTAAAATGATAGACCTCGGCATCAAAAAAATTATTGCCACGCCGCATATCATGGCCGATTACTACAAGAATACACCCGAAACTATTAATGGCGCCCTGGAACTTCTTAGAGCCGAATTGGTAAAAGAGAATATAGATATCCCGGTAGAGGCCGCCGCCGAACATTACTTTGATGAAACATTTGAAAGCCGGGTTAACGATGGCAGGTTGATGACCATGGGCGACAACTATGCCCTTTTTGAACTATCATTTGTTGGCCAGCCACCAAACGTGCTGGCTGTTATACAGCGAATGATTGAATTAGGTTATAAACCTATACTTGCGCATCCTGAGCGCTATTCATATATAGATGTGGAGCAATTGCGTGGTTTACGTGAATGGGGCTGCAGCCTGCAACTAAATACAATTTCGCTGACCGGCTACTACGGTAAGGAAACCAAAAGAACAGCCGAATACCTGGTTGATAACCAATTGGTCGATTTTATGTCGAGCGATATGCACCATCCCAAACATGCAGAAGCTTTAAAAGCCGCACTGGCTACTTCCCACGTGCAGAAACTTCTGACAGACTATCCTCTGAAAAATATTTTGTTGAAGTAGGAATCAAGATACAAGAACCAAGAGTCAAGACAGGTTCCTGATTCAAAAAATCTTGATTCTTGCATCTTGGCTCTTGATTCCACTGCACTATTCGTATCGCAACGCTTCTACGGGGTCAAGCTTTGATGCTTTTTGTGCCGGATAAAACCCAGAGACCAGGCCTATAAGGGTACATACGATTAGGGCCATTATTAGTGCAGCCCACGGGAAAACAAATGAGGACTTAAATACGCCTATAGCAATCAGGTTACCGACGCCAATGCCGAGGATAAAACCACCAATACCGCCCATTATGCAAATCACAATAGCCTCGATCAAAAACTGCTTGCGTATGATTGAAGGCGTTGCTCCAATAGCTTTACGCACACCTATTTCGCGGGTGCGCTCGGTAACCGAAACCAGCATAATATTCATCAGCCCGATAGCTGCACCCAGTAAGGTAATAACACCTATGGCGACCCCGCCTATGGTCATGCCGCCAAGCTGGCCATCCAATTGCTGCTGGATAGAATCACTGCGTGATATCTCAAAATTATTTTCTTTGGCAATATTAAGGTCACGCACATTTCTGAATGTGGCCGTCGCTTCGCCTATACTGGCTTCCAGAGCGCCGGGGCCATTGACTTTCACAGTTACAGTAAACGAAGGATTAGCGACACTGTCAATTTGTTTCGCTTTTAATACAGGTATGAGGCAAAATTTATCGCCGCTGCCAAAGCCCGAACTGGAGCCCTTTGGTACAAATGTCCCGATTATACGGAATTGAGATTTACCGATAAATATGTATTTACCAATCGGATCGTCCTTTTTAAACAGGCGTTTTCTGATCTCATCGCCTACTATCACTACTCCCTCGCCGCGTTCTAGCTCAGACGAAGAAAAGTTTCTACCGAAAGCCAGTTTGCGTCCCCCGGTAATCATATAGTTGCCGTCAGCACCCACCAGTTGAATATTAGGATTAGTTTTCAAGTTACCGCGTTTTGCCACAGCGGTGCCAGTTATACCGAGGTTGATTGACGTGATTACAGGTAATTTAAGCTCTTGCGTAAAGCGGTCGGCCTGCGCATAAGTGATTGCCGGGTAAACCTTGCGGTGGCCGCCATTGCCAAAATCCAGGCCGTCGTTTGTGTTTTGTAAGGTGAACGAATTAGCGCCTAGATCTGAAAAGGCATCGTTAACTTTTGACTTGAGACCGCCGATCGCCGTTAAAATACCAACAAGCGCTGTAATACCGATAGCGATAATTAACGACGTCAGCGAAGCCCGCAGCCTGTTACCGGCTATGGACTGTAAAGCAATCGAGACGTTTTCTTTAAAAGTTACTTTTACCGCCATTCGGGTATTTTAAAATGTGCTTGTATGACTATGATAGGGGCCGGTTTGTTACAACTACTGCTGATTTAAATATTCTTTTTGCGCCAGGTAATAATATGGCCAGAACATGTGGTGCACGAAAACATTATCCGAATCGTCGGGGAATTTGGTTTTATAATCGGCATCGGGCATTAATATTACCGGTAGGCCGCAACTTGTGTAACTATTGTCGTGCATGTAAAACGGCTCAATATATTGCGGCAGTTGTTTTTTTATGAACTTGTAAACCGTCTTACCCAAATATTTCTCATTCACTTTTTGTGCCTTTTCCGGCGATTTTTTGAGTTGATTATAAACATGTCGCATATACAGTCGCACAAAGAACGATTGCTTTTTTATCACATCATCAATATTCAAAAAGGGATTCGGATGATTAAAATCTTTCAGCGTCTGAATAGAAAAAGGCGTTTGCGGCACCCAGTCGGCAGCGTTGGTTACTGCAACACCCCATCCACCCCGGGTAAGGTAGTTATAATCGTATCCATAATAAGTGTTTCCCGGTTTTGGCGGGGCACTGCAATAGGTTTTAAAAACGATATCAGCGGGCAGCAGGTTGTTGTTTTGCAGGTCGGCGATGTAGCTCCGCAGCAGGAAAGCAATAGCCGCGCCCTGGCTATGTCCCATAATGATGAAATTTTTAATACCCCGCGATTCGTAAAGCGCTTTTATTTTTGGTACGATAGTTTTTGAAAGGTCGGCCAGGCCAAGCAGCCAGCCAATATGAACGCCCGCGCGTGGGTCGTCTGCGAGATGATATTTAAAAATGGAGGTGTCGTTGATATGCAATTGCCCGGTAGCAGGTACCATGCCCGCGTAAAAGTTTTCGAGCCAGCTAACCTCGTTGTTTACGGTTCCTCTTATGCTAATTACGCCTATGCCCTTGTCATTCACCCACAGGTCCCACCTGTTTTTTAACGGCCCCTCCGGCGACTGGTAAATTTTATGGAATTGTTGGGGTTTAGGTGTCAAGTCGCCCTTTAAAGTATCATTAAATTGTTGACGCGATACCCGCATCAGCTCAAGGTATTCGTTTATATCAAACCCAGGTTTGAGCTGGGCATTGACGGTTTGGCTAAGCAGGAAAAGGAGCAGGGTGCAGAGATTTTTCATAAGATGTTCTAAGATACTAATAGACTTACGAAGTTTTTAAAACTTCGTAAGTCTTAAATCCGCACAAAAAAAATTCATTTAAGGTCGTATTCCTTTTTTAACAGCGCTATAAGTTTGGCATTAAAAGGCACTCTCTCCTGCAGGTTTCGGATATAATTTACGGTCCAGCCCCGCTCAAGTTGAACGTTGTTAAAAAATACCTGTATCTTCTCTTTGTCGTTGGTTACCAGTGGGTAGGCTTTCTTTTTACCATTGTCTTTCAAGGTAAAATTCAAGGTTTTTGTCATGGACTCGGTAGCATCGTTAATAAATTTCTCATACGGTCCTTGTGCGGCATAAATGCCGCGCATTTCCTGGTCGTACTTGGCGATGCTGTCAGCGATTTGGCTATGTTTAATAAATTGCAACCCGCCAGAACTCTTAAGCTGCGACATCGTAGCATCGTTGCTGATAAAAACGGTAAGATTACTAACACTGCCAGCATATTTATACACCTGTTGCCGGTTTTTAAAATCGCTCAGATCACTGTCGGCAAAAGAAAGCAGACTGTCAAGGTTCTTCACTTCGACAGTGTTGTAATTGATAATAGTCGCCAATTCTGTTTTATCTTTCTCAAGGTCTCTTGCCAGGCTGGTAATGTATTCAGTTTCCTTTTCTTTTTTCGTGATATTTTCGCGCAGGCCTTCAGCAAAAAAGCCCATGGTAACCGCCAGGAATATCATTAAACCTTCTAAAAGGTATTCTTTAAAATTCTTTTTTTCTACGTCGGGGTGGTGATGTACTTCCATTTTGTATTATTGATGCGATTCAATAAAGTTATCAGGAAAGTTTTGGATTGCAAATATGGAGTTATAGGCAAGCGGGGAGGATGCCTGTAGCGGTTTTGGAATTACTCTTACTCCCTTGCCGCCAGTTCCTTTGACCTGGTAAATGAATGTATGATATTGTTCTGAGCTAAGATGCTCCCTTTTTTATTGATCCCATAAAATTGCTTAGTTATTGTAATCTTATCATCCGTGCTTCCTCCGCAGTATGTCCAGGTTTCTGTTGTGAAAAAGGAATTATTGTCAGTTATTTTGTAATCCAGGACAACCGAATCGAAGCTATCAACATCGCCATCCATCCCAACCATCAAGCTGGCGGTGCATTTTCCGCTTTGATTAAATACTAAAAGAAGTTTTTTATTTATGAGACTGTCGCCGTAACGGATTATAGCAAGAGGATGTTTGCTGTTGCGGTACCATACCGTATCACCTGCAAATTTTACATGTTCTTTGTAATAAGTACTGTCAATGTTGGCGTGTTCTTTTATCTGGTCAAAAGACAGCCTCCTTTTTGCCAGTACACTGTCGAGGAAAGTTTTCTGAGGCCTGTTATTCCCAGGGTCAGCCAGGGCGTGGCTATCCTTTGAAGATTGCGTATCCGGGTAACTGCAGGTACAAAGCATCAACAATATTAATCCGCAAATAGTAATCCTATGTTTTGGAGCCAGCATGATAAAGTATAAAGTGACACTTTATTGGTGAGACAAAAAGGCGGTTGGGTCAGGTCTGCGGTATGCTCACCTTGCCTTTATACGTAAAGTGCGGCAATAGGATACATTATAATGAGGTTTTTAGTCCGGGATTGTAAATCCGGACTAACGGAGTACTAGCATAGAGTAAGAAGTTACAAGCTATCTTTGGGTTTGGCAATAAATGGACCTTCATCGTAGCGAAAATCCCAAAAAGAAAACTTTCCGTTTTTGTATTCAAAAAGCCCACCATATGAATTCATATCCAGGTCAATTGTATTTGGGTCATACCATAAAATCTTAAATAATTTCCTATCATTCGTTTTTTTGAAAAAATGATTTATATCGGTATCACCGAAGATAAATATTGTAAAGCCTCGAAATTTAAAATAGCCAAAAGGTTTGTATCGCGATGGTGTTAATGGAAGGCATAAACCAGATTTCTTGTTTTTTAATTCTACAACAGAGAACATCGTTTCATTTCCAAGACTCATTATATCGAAAGAGAAATAAATATTATGGGAGTGGTTCTGATCAATTATAGTATTAAACAAGGAATCAATTTTAGGAGATTCTTTAAATATGGGAAGTGTTAATGTTTTATGGGATTGCGCATATAAACAATTAAAGCAAAGAAACAGGATTATAAATATTGCGGGGAGTTTCATCGCGTTTGTAAGGTCTCATTCGATTATTAAAGATACCAAATTCCCAAAACAAAAAAGCACCCACTTTCGCAGATGCTTTTCAAAAATCTTATAAAAATCTATTTATACCGAAAACGAAGTGCCACAGCCGCAGGTACTTGCGGCATTGGGGTTGTTAAAAGTAAAACCGCGCGCGTTCAATCCGTCCTGGAAATCAATTTGCATACCCAACAGGTACATGCCATGAGCTTTGTGCATAAACACCCGGATATCGTTGATGTCATATTCCTGGTCGCCATCCTTTTTCTGGTCGAAACCTAAAATATAGGTCATGCCCGAGCAGCCTCCGCCTTCAACGCCTACACGCAGACCAAAATCTTCGCCCAGTTCCTGCTGGTCCTTTAATTTTAATAGTTCCTTAACCGCGCCTTCGGTAAAGCTTACCGGAGCGGCTTCAACAGCTGTACTCATCTTATTTCAAATTAACTATACAAATATAAGGTAAATTGCAGATTTTTGTCGACAGACCAATATTTATGACTTCAGCCTAACACTAAAACCAATGCAGATAACTTATTTACTCGATATATTAAAATTCACCCTGGCAGGCGTGGGCACCATTTACGTGGCCTTTTACCTCATCAAACCCTACCTTGAAAAGGCTGAAAAATTACAGATGATCGAGCTAAAAAAGATGGTCACCAACCAGACTTTACCGCTGCGTATGCAGGCTTATGAACGGCTGGTGTTATTTGTGGAAAGAGCTAACCCGGCCAATTTGCTGGTCAGGCTGAATGATGCGCCTTACTCGGCGCATGAGATGTACAGTTTGATCGTGAGCGAGATCCGTACCGAGTACCAGCACAATATTACCCAGCAGATTTATGTAAGCGACCGTGCGTGGAACGTGGTGAAGCGGGTAAAAGATGATACCATCAGCGTGGTAACCAATGCGGTTAAGGCTTTGCCCGAAACGGCGAGCAGTCTCGAATTAAGCAAAACCATATTGGCCCACATGAGCCATTTGCAGGATAACCCTTATGATATTGCTACCACCATGATCCGCAAGGATATGGAAGAGCTATTTTAATGTCGAATTTCGGATTTACAATTTCGAATTTAAAACCAACGACATTTAAAATTCTTCGATAAAGCTTAATATACTAAATTCGAAATTGAACATTCGATATTCGAAATAACTAACGAACATGCCCAAGAAATTCACCACTACATCAGGTATCGAGATCAAAGAGGTTTATTGCAAACCTTCGGCGATGAACGAACTGCCCGGTGAATTTCCGTTTACCAGGGGCATCCAGAAGGACATGTACCGCGGCAAACCCTGGACAATGCGCCAGTATGCCGGCTTTTCAACCGCCGAGGAATCTAACAAACGTTACCATTATTTATTGGCCCATGGTACAATGGGGCTTTCGGTAGCTTTCGATTTGCCTACGCAAATAGGGTATGATTCGGACAGCGAATTTGCCGAAGGCGAAGTAGGTAAGGTAGGAGTAGCCATTGATTCGTTAAAAGATATCGAAGTGTTGTTTGATGGGATCCAGCTAAAGGACATCACTACCTCGATGACTATCAACGCAACAGCGCCTATACTGCTGGCGATGTACATCGCCTTAGCGAAAAAACAGGGTGCAGACCTGAAACAGCTATCAGGTACAGTACAGAATGATATATTAAAGGAGTACGCTGCGCGGGGCACCTATATATATCCGCCCGGCCCGTCTATGCGGCTGATAACGGATGTGTTTGAGTATTGCAGTAAGGAAGTGCCCAAATGGAACACTATTTCTATATCAGGATATCATATTAGAGAAGCCGGCTCAACCGCAGTGCAGGAGCTGGCATTTACCTTGGCTAATGGCAAAGCCTATTTGCAGGCGGCCCTGGCAAAAGGATTGGATATCAATGTATTCGCCAAAAGGCTATCCTTCTTTTTCAATTGCCATAACAACTTTTTCGAGGAGATAGCCAAGTTCAGGGCGGCAAGGCGGATGTGGGCGCATATTACCAAAAGCCTTGGCGCGACGGATGCAGGAGCGCAAAAACTGCGGTTTCATACCCAAACGGGGGGCTCAACACTTACAGCACAACAACCGATGAACAATATCGTACGCGTAACTACCCAGGCGCTGGCTGCGGTGTTGGGTGGGACGCAATCCTTACATACTAACGGTTACGATGAGGCCTTATCCCTGCCAACCGAAACTGCAGCGGGAATAGCCCTGCGCACGCAACAGATCATTGCTTTTGAAAGCGGTGTTACGGATACCGTCGATCCATTGGCTGGTTCCTATTTTATAGAAGAGCTGACTAACGAACTGGAAAGGGCGGCGCAGGTATATATAGATAAGATAGACGCCATGGGCGGTGCCGTAAAAGCGATCGAGCAGGATTATATTCAACAGGAGATAGCACGTTCCGCATATGAATACCAACAATCAATTGAAAGTGGCGACAAGGTAATAGTGGGGGTGAACCGTTTTACCCGTGAAGAAGCCCCGGCAGAAAATGTTTTCAGGGTAGATGACTCCATTCGGAAAATGCAGATGGATAAACTGGTCCGGCTAAAAGCCGAAAGAAATAATGAAGCGGTGAATGATTCGCTCCGCCAATTAAAGGAATTAGCCCGGGGCACGCAAAACTTAATGCCTTTTATATTGATTGCTGTAGAAAGTTATGCTACCTTAGGCGAAATAGCCGACACCCTCCGTGGGGTTTTCGGCGAATATTGAGAGCTAAAAAAATATCAAAAAGTGATAGCCATCACTAATAAAAAATTAGTTGTTTTTAAGGGATATAATTAGGGGGTTAGAGCCCGAACTATTATTTGCACAGCAACGTAAACAGTAATACAAAAATAGGTAAAAAAGCGTGTGCAAAATACAAAAATTGGGTTTCGGTAGCAGAGAGGCACAATTTACCGCAGGTGCAAAATATAATATTTTATTTCGAATTACTGCAACAATGTTGGTTAATAAATGATGAATTTATTCAATAATAATTTCAAATTTTATTTTTTAAATAGCTTTTTTTTTGAATATTCGATGTTCCGTAGCAGCCCCATTGGAAGCCTTGCTGGGGGCTTGTAAATCAAGATTTTAATAAAAACTATATGGATAAAACTTGTACTACCGTTTGGAACAGCTGCCTACAAATCATCAAAGATAATATACCGGCCCAGAGCTTTAAGACCTGGTTCGAACCTATTAAGGCTTTGCGCATAGAAGGGAGTGTCCTTACGATACAAGTACCCAGTTTGTTTTTCTATGAATGGCTCGAAGAACATTATGTTGGGCTTTTGCGTAAAACCATCAAAAAACAACTTGGGGATGACGGGCGCCTGGAATATAACATCGTTGTAGAACAGTCGTCGTCGAGCAAGCCATATACACAAAATATGCCTTCTAACGGGAACGGTGCCGAATCGAAAAATCAATCGATGCCCGTGCCTATCTCCATTAACAAGGATATTAAAAATCCATTTGTGATACCGGGATTGAAGAAACTAAACGTAGATCCGCAGCTTAATGCGCACTACACTTTCGAGAATTTTGTCGAAGGTGATTGCAACCGTCTTGCACGGTCGGCTGGCTACGCTGTTGCTGCGAAACCGGGTGGCACATCATTCAATCCGCTGATGATCTACGGTGGCGTAGGCCTCGGTAAAACACACCTGGCGCAAGCCATTGGTAATGAAATAAGAACAAAGCTTCCGGACAAACTGGTGCTGTATGTATCCTGTGAAAAGTTTACGCAACAATTTGTTGACGCCCTGAAGCATAATAATATTAATGACTTTGTGAATTTTTACCAGGCTATTGATGTACTCATCATGGATGACGTGCACAACTTCGCCGGTAAGGAAAAAACACAGGATTTCTTCTTCCATATTTTCAACCACCTGCACCAATCGGGCAAGCAGTTGATCATTACTTCGGATAAGGCCCCTAAGGATTTGGCTGGCCTGGAAGAACGTTTATTGTCCCGTTTCAAATGGGGCCTTTCGGCCGATTTGCAGGTTCCGGATCTGGAAACCCGTATGGCTATCCTTAAAAACAAAATATACCAGGACGGTATCGAACTGTCAAACGATGTGGTTGAATACGTTGCTCATAATATCGATAACAACGTTCGTGAGCTTGAAGGCGCAATGGTGTCCCTATTGGCGCAATCGACCCTGAACCGCAAGGAAATCGACCTGAACCTGGCCAAACAGATGCTGAAGAATTTTGTAAAAAATTCTTCCAAGGAAATCTCGATGGAGTACATCCAGAACCTGGTATGCGAATATTTTGAAGTGCCAATTGAGATGGTAAAATCCCAAACCCGCAAACGCGAAATTGTGCAGGCAAGGCAAATATCGATGTACCTGGCCAAAGCACATACCAAAAGCTCACTTAAATCAATAGGCAGTTTCTTTGGTGGACGCGACCACTCTACAGTGATCTATGCCTGCCAGACCGTCGAGGATTTGATTGATACCGATAAGAAATTTAAAGGCTACGTTGCCGATATACAGAAGAAATTAAAGATGTCGTAACCTACGACCCGTCCCACAAAAATGTAAGCGCCGTTGCCAAAAGCAATAGCGCTTTTTTATTTCAACTTAACAAGGTACTTATAATTATCGCCGTCTTTGGCAAGTACTTTTTCGCTCCAGAATTTATCATCGTCCAAAGTTGGGTAGGAGAAATTCCACTTGGTAAAAGCGCCGATCGTATTATTAATGGGGTCATCGCTGTATTCGCCTTTTTTCAGAACATATGGCTTTACCAATGTCCATTCGAATATTTCATTGTTTTGCGGCAATAATATGAAATAGCGTATGCTAATGATCCCATTCTCATCAGTAACTTCCAATGGACTGATCATTACCTGGTGATCTTTCGGGTAGATCAATGCAAAATACCCGGCAGTGTTCTCAATTTTCATAAAGTGATTTGAACGCGATTTTACTTGTGCGTTATAAAATGGGACCAGGATGTCCTTTTTAATATGGTTACGAAAAGCCTCATCAGTAGCTTCTTTTTCTTTTTTTAGATCAGTTGCTACCAATTCATATATGCCTATATAATCCCGGTTCTCCCGTTCTTCCGTCTCCCACATGTCCTTGTATTTTTCCCAATTCGGGTCTTTTCGTTTGTCTTCAATTTTTTTAAATAACGCGCCCTCCCAAAATTGGCTACTGGGTTCGGTAGTATTATCTGCAAAAAAGTTCCATCGCTGCAAATTATTTAAATATTGCAGTTTGCCCTCTTTTAAATTTTGAGCATCAAAATAGGTTACCTCTGATTTTTCAAAATACCATTTGCCAGCATATTTTACTCCTCTGACAATGTATGCGTAGGTCTGCGGAGACCGATCCAGGTAATCCTTGTCATGAATATCTTTAGACGTAATGATCTTGACGTTATTGTCTTCTTTTTGGCTCAATAAACCTTTCGGGCCTTTTTTTACCTCGCTAATAAAGAATCCTACAAACTTGCTGCTGTCGTTATTATAAAAACATTGATATAGATCGTTAAGTTTAACTTTTGCGCTGTCGGTCGGTATCACCCGGCGAATAAGTGAAGCATCCAAATGCTGCGAATAAATGGAATTAGCAATAAACGTAGCTCTTTGTATGGCCAGGGCCTTTTCCCGTTTCAGCGTTGGATTGTTGGACGCAATATTAAAGACCACATCGGCAAGTGCCTGTGACAGGGAATTATTAACTGTGCACTCTATTGAGCCATCTTTGCAGGCAAACTCAAAGCCCGGATTGTTCCAGTTTCCAGTATATTCTTTATCAATAAGCAAACTATTGGATTGCCGTTCATACAATTGTACAGTCATTTTACAATATGTTTGCCTTTTATCCTTATAGAACATAATTTTTGGAAAGTTTAATACGTATGGTGTATTTTCTGTTGCGGCTATTTTTTGCAGGCCCTCTAATTTTCCGTCCGATAAGGTGTCTTTCAGTAATAAGAGGCAATTAGGGAATTTTTCGTAAAACCGGTAGGCAAGATACTGTTGTGAAAAAAGGCTGATCTCTTTTATAAAGCTTATGTTTTTTATAAAGGAGATTGTGCTTTGCTGCATAAGCCTGAAGTTAGCAGGCTGATTTTCGCCTGCAGGTTGTTGCGGGGTTTGACCAGCTAATTTTTTAAGCTCAGCATTTTTTGCGTCGATCTCATTTTTGAGGATGGGATCGAAAGTTATATTGCCGGGGGATAGAATCAGCAGTTGCGGATCATATTGCTGAGCTTCAACATTAATACTATAGCCTAAGATTACGAGGGACAGGAATAATAGTTTTTTCATGTAAGGTTGCAGGTAATTTTTTTTGAATATAACGATATTCTCGTCGGAACCCTGTACTCAAATTTCTCCCAACTTCATCAACCCATAAAACAGTGCCGTACAATGCATGGCCTGCATGATCTTATTTTCGGCAAGTAACGCTTTTATTTCTTCGACGGAATATTCTTCAACAATAATTTCTTCATGGTCGTCTAAGGCCTGTCCCTGCACTTTTTTGCCGCCTCGCGCCAGGTAGCTGAACACCTGGTTATCGCCCGTTGACGGGTTAGGGGTTACCGTACAGAGCAGTTCAAAATCGTCAAATTGATAGCCGGTCTCTTCAAGCAGCTCGCGACGAAATGCCTGCTGCGGGTCTTCACCATCATCTACCACGCCGCCGGGTATTTCGAGCGAAATGATATCAGCCGCATGGCGATATTGCTTTACCATCAAAACTTTATTGTCTTCGGTGATCGCAACACCATTTACCCAATTACCATATTCTAATACATAGTAATCGTCGACAATGGTGCCATTGGGCATTTCGCAGGTATCAATACGCAGCGTGGCCCATTTGCCTTTATGAATATATTCTGATGAAAGTAATTTCCAACGAAGATCTTTATCATTCATATTGTGTGAACCTTAATTAAAAGGATTTAAAGATAGACTTGACTGTTAACCACGGTGCTTCTAATCACCAATTAACAAATCACTAACTTACCAGCTACCGCTTGAGCCGCCGCCGCCAAAATCGCCGCCGCCGAAACCTCCGAATCCACCGCCACTGTCGCCGCCGCCTCCGCCGTCAGAGAAACCTCCCCAGCCGCCGCCACCGCTTCCCCGGCCAAGTAACGCTCCGCCAAGGAACCACCAGAACGGACTTGCACCGCCGCGGCTGTCAATGATCTGCCCGCCGCCACCTTTGCCGCGGAAAATAGATATCAAAACAATAACAATGATAATAAGAACGATGAACCCGGCCGCTCCACCGCCGCCACCTTTACCAGCCGGTTTTTTATCGGATTTATATTCGCCTTTGGTGTATTTGATCAGGTCATCGGTCGCAGCATTCAGGCCGCCGAAGTAATCACCCGCCTTAAAGCGTGGCTTAATATCGTTTTGGATGATCTCGTTTGTAATTGCATCTGGTACGACGCCTTCAACACCGTAACCTGTTTGTATTGATACCTTGCGGTCGCCCAGGGCAACCAGTATGATCAGGCCATTATTCTTGCCCTTTTGCCCGATACCCCAGCTACGGCCCACCTTTTGAGCATATTCGTTAATGTCAAACTGGCCAACTGATTTAATGATCAGTATAGCTACCTGCGTCGAGGTAGAATCGTCAAAAGCGTCAAGCTTAGTTTCGAGTTGCTGCTTTTCATCGGTGGTGAGTGTATTTGTATAGTCGGTAACCAGCGTGCTCGGTTTGGCAGGCAAGTCCTGCGAAAAGGCCGTAAAGGCGCATAGCACCAAACTGCATACTATAGTGAGTTTTTTAAACATCGTTTTGGTTTTAATTACCGTCCATAAAGGCTATATCGTCAGGCAATTCGTTTTGACCGTCTGCCTGGTGCGGGAAGTATTTTTGCAAATGCTCGCCGGCAATTTTAAGGCCGGTCACGATGCCCTCAACAAGGTCTCCGTACTTAAAGTGGTTCAGCATATCCTCTTTCACATCGTCCCAAAAATCCTTCGGAACCATCTTATTGAGGCCCCTGTCGCCAATAATGGCAAACTTACGGTCCACCGTAGCCAGGTAGATCAGCACCCCATTACGCAGCTTGGTTTTATGCATATCCAGCTGGTGGAAATATTTGGCGGCACGGTCGAGCGTATCCTCACTGCAAGTTTTTTCGATACAGACACGTATCTGCCCCGAAGTGTTCTTCTCTGCATCTTCAATAGCTTTTCGTATGCGCTGCTGTTCGTCTTCGTTAAATACTGCCATATTTTTAGGATTATTCACTCTTTGTAGGTTTTCAATGGTGTTCATGAGAACGCTACGCTTAGTTACACTGATTATATTAGGATTACACCGATTATTTTGAGATTACACGGATTTTATCGGTGTAATCAATTTTCAAAAATCGGTGTAATCATCTAAATTAGAATTGAACTTTAGGTGCGTTGGCTGAAGCCGCATCTGCCTGGAAATAGCCTTTGTCCTTAAACCCGGTCATATTCGCTATGATATTGCTTGGAAACGAGTGTATCTTGGTATCGTACTTTTGTACGGCGCCATTGAAGTCATCTCGCGCTACGTTTATTCGGTTTTCAGTGCCTTCCAATTGTGCCTGTAAAGTGCTGAAATTATCCGTCGCTTTTAATTCGGGATACCGTTCCGAAGCAACAAGTAAACGGCCCAGCGCAGTGGTCAGCTGACCTTGCGCAGCCTGGAATTTTTGAATCGCTTCCGGGTCGAGCTTGCTGGCATCAACCGTTATTGAAGTGGCCTTGGCGCGGGCGTTGGTCACATCAACCAGGGTGCTTTTCTCAAAATTGGCCACACCTTTTACAGTGGCAACCAGGTTAGGTACCAGGTCGGCGCGACGCTGATAAGCGGACTGGACGGCTCCCCATTTTGCCTGCGTGGTTTGGTTCAGATCCACCATGCTGTTATAGCTATTGCAACCGCCGCAGCCACCAATCAAAAGGATTAATCCAATAACTATTAATACTATATACGAAGTTTTCATGTTTGTATTTTTTTATTTAAAGGTTGAATTTACAACTTTGATTGCAAAACCTATACCGTTGTTACAAATTCTGTTTTAGGGCGATGCGGATTGCCGTTTTGTCAGGCCTTCAGCCATTAAATGTAAATAAATTGTAGCACAAGCAGTTTTTATTGAGAAAATAGCTTTTTGAAAGTATATTACGGCTGTAAACCACAGGGTCAGAATTATAGCTGAAATTATATTGAAAATTATTTACGACCGTACAGCCACAAAAATATACCTCACCATTATCCTCTGTGGTTTGCTGGGCTATCAGGCCATCGCACAAAAGGCAAACGCCAATTATCGTTATCATATCAGGAGGGCCACATCGGATATTACCATCGATGGTTTGATGAACGAACCTGCATGGCGGCAGGCCGACTCGGCTGCTAACTTCCACATGGTGCTGCCTATGGATACCAGCCTGGCTAAAGTACATACCGTGGTGCGCATGACCTATGACGACAAAAACCTGTATATCCTTGTGATCAACTACAACCTAATACCGGGACCTTATATGGTAGAATCGATGAAACGTGATTGGAGTTTTGTTAAGAATGACAACTTCATTTTCTTTATTGATCCCTTCGATGCGCGGACCGACGGTTTTACTTTTGGTGCGAATGCTGCCGGGGGGCAATGGGACGGCAGTATGTACGCCGGGGGCAGCGTCGATCTGAATTGGGATAACAAATGGACATCAGTTGTAAAAAACTACCCGGATAAATGGGTATTCGAGGCAGCTATACCATTCAAAAGTATCCGTTATAAGAAGGGTATCAAAGAGTGGGGGATCAACTTCAGCCGCAACGATCTTAAAACTACCGAAAAATCGGCATGGGCGCCCGTACCGAGGCAGTTTCCTACAGCATCGTTGGCGTATACCGGTACACTGGTTTGGGACGAGGACCCGCCAACATCCTCCAGCAATGTATCTATAATTCCTTATGCCCTTGCTGGAGTTACCAAAAATTACCAACCAAGCACGCCAGCCTCTTTTAAGAATGAGATCGGTGGCGATGCAAAGATATCCCTAACCCCATCGCTCGATCTCGACCTGACCGTAAATCCCGATTTTTCGCAGGTGGACGTTGATCAGCAGGTTATTAACCTGAGCCGTTACCAGCTTTTTTTTCCGGAAAAACGGCAGTTCTTTTTGGAGAATGGCGACCTGTTTTCCAACTTTGGCTATTTGGATATACGCCCGTTCTTTTCAAGGCAGATCGGTTTGAACCAGCCCATTGATTTTGGCGCCAGGATGACGGGTAAGCTTAACAAGGACTGGCGCATAGGCGCGATGGATATTCAAACCCAAAACTCCGATCAGAACAGCCTCCCGGGTACCAACTATGGCATCCTTACCCTGCAACGGCGTGTGCTCGACCGTTCCAACATCGGGTTCATATTTGTGAACAAAGATGTAACCGGCACCATACCCGGCGTTACAGATCTCAATAATAGCAATATTGGTATGGAATTTAACCTTGCCTCGCGTAGTAACACCTGGACGGGTAAGTTGCTTGGCTTAAAATCCTTTACGCCCGGCAAGATCGGGAACGACGTAGTCCTTGCGGGTAATGTGCAATATTTTACCAAGTTCTGGCAGTTGTATTTGCAGAATGAATACGTAGGCAAAAATTACAATGCCGCTGTTGGTTACGTGCCCCGGTTGGGTTATGATAAGATTAGCCCGCTGATTTTACGCAATTTCTTTCCTAAAAAGAGTAAGGTGTTGAGCTACGGCGTACAAATTGCCTCCAACTATTTCTTTAACGAGAAAATGCAGCGGACGGATAACGAAAGTGTACTGTCCTACATAATGACTTTCCGTAACAGGAGCACGATCACCATTTCGGGTATCAATGATTATGTGCAATTACAGCAACCGTTCGACCCTACTAATACCGGCAAGGACAGCCTGGCCAGTGGCTCGCAGCACCGTTATAATACACTGGATATACTGATCGTATCAAAGCCCCAAAGCGTGTTTACCTATCAGCTTGAAGCCGCCGGGGGCAGTTATTATGACAATGGCCACCGTCTTACATTTAGCGGAACGGTTGGCTACCGCTTTCAGCCTTATGTCAATATCGCGGTCAATGGCAACTATACCGATCTGCGGCTGCCCATGCCTTACGGCGATACCCGCTTTACGCTCATCGGGCCGAAAGTGGATGTTACATTTACCAACACTTTGTATTTCACCACTTATGTGCAATATAACGACCAGCAAAAAAACATGAACGTCAACACCCGTTTCCAATGGCGTTACCGGCCGGCATCCGACCTGTTTATTGTGTACGGCGAAAATTCAATTCCAACGCCTTACCAGCCTAAAAACCGCCAGCTCATTATTAAGTGGACCTACTGGTGGAATATCTAATGCGATTTCGAATATTGAAATATGACGTCAGAAATTGGTGCGATTCTGCTTGCTTTGTTTGTCGAATATTCTAAATTTACCATTGATAGTTTTTTAACATCGCGCCAACTATAATTAACTAAAATTAAAGAACATGAGAACACCCTTCAAATTATCGGTGGCATTGCTGGCGGTCATTACGTCGTTTGCATTTACCGTTTACCATGTTAAATCAAAACCGGAAAATCAAAATGGCCATTGGATAAGCCTTTTTGATGGTAAAACACTAAAAGGCTGGCACGGCTACAATAAAACCGGCCCGGTTAAAAATTGGGAAGTTGAGGATGGTGCGCTGGTATGCCTTGGTGCTGCCAAAGATGCCTCAGGGGGTGATATTGTGACCGATTCAAAATACTCCAACTTTGAGTTGAAATGGGAATGGAAAGTAAATAAAGGAAGCAACAGCGGGGTAATGTATCACGTGGTTGAGGGGCCTAAATGGCATTCGCCATATGAAACCGGGCCCGAATACCAAATTATCGACGATATAGGTTTCCCGGAAAAATTGGAAGAATGGCAAAAAGCGGGCGCTGACTATGCCATGCATCCCGCTAATGATCAAAAGGTATTAAAGACTGTTGGCGAATGGAACACCAGCAGCATTATATTTAACAAAGGGCATGTAGAGCACTGGCTGAACGGCAAGAAAATAGTGGAGTTTGATGCAAATTCTACCGATTGGCAAAAGAAGCGTGCCGAAGGAAAATGGAAAGATTACCCTGATTATGCTAAAGCAATGACAGGGGAGATCGCGTTGCAGGACCACGGCGACAAGACCTTCTACAGGCATATCATGATCAAAGAATTATAAGTGTACGTTATGCGCCAAAAACGTCGAACTTATAACGTGTTACGTCCAACCTGGCTAAATGTATTTATATTGAAAATTATCTATCAATATTCATGGAAGAAAACAAACTAAACTCCCGCCGCGAGTTTCTCAAAAAGTCCGCAATAGCTGCGGCGGCCTTTACTATAGTGCCGCGTTTTGTTTTGGGAAGAGGCTATATCGCGCCAAGCGACCAGCTGACCAAAGGTATCATCGGCGTAGGTGGTATGGGTAAGAACCATATTCCTTACGGCGGTACCCGCGTGGTGGCCCTTTGCGATGTGGACAAAAACCACCTTCAGGAAGCCGCCAATATGGTAAACAACGGTGCAAAATTATTTGGCGATTACCGTGAGTTGATACAACTGCCCGAAGTCGATATTGTACATGTGGCAACCCCGCCGCACTGGCATGGCATTATAGCTGCCGATGCAGCCAGGGCCGGTAAAGATGTCTGGTGCGAAAAGCCTATGACGCATACCATTGGCGAAGGGAAGCGTTTGATGGAAGCGGTTCAGCAGCATGGCCGCATCTTCAGGCTGAATACCTGGTTCCGCTTTACGGATAATTTCTACGGTATGGGCACCACCGTTAAACCGATCAAAAAACTAGTAGAGAGCGGCTTGCTGGGCTGGCCCCTAACAGTGACCGTAGGCAGGCATACCGGTTTCGACTGGAAGTTTTACTGGGTTGGCAAAACAAACCTGCCTGCAACGCCTGTACCGCCCGAACTGGATTACGAAACCTGGCTGGGCCCTGCGCCATATAAGCCGTACCATCCGCACCGTGTTCACCAAACCTTCCGTGGGTACTGGGATTATGACGGCGGTGGCTTGAGCGATATGGGTCAGCATTATATCGACCCGATCCAATACTTTTTAGGAAAGGACGATGATAGTCCTATAAGTGTAGAATTGGATGCCCCACAGCAAAATATGGATGCCGTTGGCACCTGGCGAAAGATCACTTATACTTATGCTGATGGCTGCAAGATCATCTTGGATGGCGAAGGAGCCATTGAAGGCGTACCGTACATCGAAGGTCCTAAAGGCAAATTGTATCCCGGCTTTAAATCGGATATTCCAGACCTGGAAAGAAAGCTCGCCGAATTCCCCGATCCTGAGCCACAGGTGACCGATTTTATTGAAGCCGTAAAAGGCCGCAAGAAATTCGCGCTGAACGAGCAGAACGGCTACCGCTCGTGTACCATTGTTAATATGGGTCTTGTAGCATTGCGTTTAGGTCGTTCGCTAAAATTCGACCCGGTGAAACAGGAGTTTATCGGCGATGAAGGCGCCAATCGTTTGATCTTCCCACCACTTCGCGCACCCTGGACCATTTAGCATCACCTGACCATGAGAAAAATACTTTTAACCTTAATATTTTTAACTGCACTGGGCACTACGGTATGGGCGCAGTCGGATAGCCGCATATCAGCCATACTGAATAAGGAACCGGCCTATAAAGCGGCAGAATTGAATGCCAATGCCGAAGCAACCGCCGCACTGGGCGAAAGCGGCATAGTAAATATGCTTGCCATGTTACAACCTAATGGGGCAGCCGATAACACGAAAATTTACGATGCCCTTACGGGATTTTCGTTTTACGTCACCCAACCCGGCAAGGAGCTGGGGCGGGCAACTGCTGCAAGGGCATATTGCAAGGCTTTGGCAAAAGATACGGATAAATATAACCAGGCATTTATCATTAGCCAATTGCAGATAGTAGGCAGGGATGATGCTGTTTCGACCCTAAAAAAATACCTGGCTGACAAACGCTTGTGCGACCCTGCCGCGAGGGCTTTGGTGAAGATAAACACTCTGGCAGCCAAAGCGGCTTTAAGACAAGCCTTGCCTGCATCGCAGGATTCTTGCCAATTGTCTATTGTGGAGGCTTTGGGCGATAGCAAAGACGCACTGGCTGTCAAAAGTATCATAGCACAGGTGGGGAAGGATAAAAAACGGGACAAGGTGGTCTTGTACGCCCTGGCCAATATAGCCAGCCCGCTATCTGCCACCCTGATGCAGAATGCCGCGCAAAAAGCAGGCTATACTTATGATGTGACCAATGCGACTTCGTCGTATCTTTTATATATCAGGAATTTGGGAAGAAAAGGTAATAAAGAAACGGCGGTCAGACTGGCTAAATCGGTGATCAATAAAACCAGGTCAGCCGGACAAGTACAAACGCGGATCGCTGCATTAAAAATTGTGGTTGACTTACAGGGAGCCGCAAGTACACCTTTCCTGGTTAAGGAATCCCGCAATTATTTCCCGGCGGAAGATACCACCAATGAATATCAATACAATATGGAGGCTGTTCGTTTTGGTGCTGCCCATCTCACACCAGAAACCACTGCTTTATGGATAAAGGAATTGTCTAACGCTTACGTAGAGGATTTTGATGGCATCATAAAAATGTTCGCTGATCACCACGTGCAGGCGGCTTATCCGGCGATACTAAAACTAACCTTGACAAGCAACCATGCCTGGGTTTCCGAGGAAGCGCTGATCGCTTTAATGAAAATAGGGCAGGAACGATCATTAGATCGCATATTTCAGCTGCCATTTGAGAATGATCCCGAGTTCAATGGACGAATAAAGAGTGCTTTGCTTACGATGAAGGGAAAAGACGTTGTTGATCGGGTTGCCAAAGAACTTCAGGATATCGACGGCTACAATAAAGTAATACTTATTGAAGTATTAGCAGCAAAACGGGCCCATCGATATATTGATGTAGTCACACCTTTGCTGAAAAGCAATGATACTGCTGTTCGCGCAGCAGCTTACGGCTCTTTGGACCAACTCGCAGGAGCAGAAAATCTTGATCAGTTGTTCGGTCTGCTGGCATCTTCTGATAAACCTTCCGAAACTGCCAATGTTCAATCAGCTATTATGTCTGTAGTAGGACATGCTAAGGATAAATCGGCGCAGAGCACAGCTGTGCTTGCACAAATGAATCAACAGTCATCCGATAAAAAAACACGCTACTTCAATATCCTGGCTGCCATCGGCGATAAGCCGTCGCTGAAAGCTGTCTCTGCAGCCTATGATAAAGGCGATGGCGCAACACAAAAAGCCGCGGTAATGGCGCTATCACAATGGGCAAATACAAGCGCTGGGCCGGAATTACTGTCGATCAGCAAAAATGCCACTAATGCCGGCCTGCACGACCAGGCTTTGAGAGGTTTTGTAGCGATGATCAGTAAATCGGATTACCCGGCCGACGAAAAGGTAATTTACCTGCGTGATGCCATGGAAGTGGCACAAACCACCTCTCAGAAGCAATTGATATTGGAAGAAGTAACGAATAATAAAACTTTCCCTGCACTGGTATTTGTTAGTCAATATTTGGATGATCCAAAATTGCAGGGAGACGCGGCAGATGATGTATCGAACATTGCCTTGTCGGACAAAAACATTTATGGCGCTGATGTCAAGTTATGGCTTACAAAAGCCATCCAGATAAAAAAAGGAGGGGACGCCGACTACGAAAAAGTGGCAATCCGTAAATTCATCGCCGAAATGCCTTCTGATGCCGGGTTAGTTCCTTTGTTTAATAACTATGACCTGACCGGTTGGAAAGGCTTGGTCGGCAACCCTATCATCCGCTCTAAAATGGATGCGCAAACTTTAGCCAAAGAGCAACAGCACGCCGATTCCGTTATGCACAAAGGCTGGTACGTTAAAGACAGCGTTTTGAACTTCTCCGGCGACGGAGAGAATATCTGTACGACCAAACAATACCGCAATTTTGAAATGTACGTCGACTGGAAGATCGAAGCCAAAGGTGATGCAGGTATCTACCTTCGTGGTTCGCCACAGGTGCAAATATGGGACACCTCACGGGTTGATGTTGGCGCGCAAGTTGGCTCCGGTGGTTTATACAATAACCAGGCACACGAAAGTAAACCATCAAAACTGGCCGACAACGCCATTAACGACTGGAACAACTTCCATATCATCATGAAAGATGACAAAGTAACGGTTTACCTGAACGGTGTTTTAGTAGTCGATAACGTAGTGATGGATAACTACTGGGACCGTAAACTGCCCATATTCCCAAAAGAACAAATAGAATTACAGGCCCACGGAACGCATGTGTATTACCGGGATATTTATCTGCGGGAATTGCCGGACTAGCATGGCGCAAGGCGCTGGGCGCGTGGCGGGTAAGTTGAGTGACATTTGGGCCTTCGATACGTGGCGTGTTAACACCTTGCGCCTACCGCCTTGCGCCGCGCTTTGTCAGCTCTGATCCACAAACCTTTTATTATTCTCACTATATCGGTCACCTACGTTTGGATATTTAGCTAACAACGCTTCGATGTTTTGCTTGTCGGCATCCGTCACTACCACATCCACACTTCCGGCATTGTCTCGCAGCTTATCCTGCTTTTTGGTGCCCGGGATAGGAATAATATTATCGCCCTGAGCCAATACCCAGGCCAGTGCCAATTGTGCAGGGGAGCAGCCTTTTTCTTTGGCAATCTCTGCAAAACCTGCGGCCAGCTTTTCGTTATTATCGATATGCTCCTGCTGGTAACGTGGCAACCCCTTGCGGAAATCGTCTGCCGCCAGTTCGTTCAGCTTGAGTGTATTGGTCATTAAACCCCGTGCAAGGGGACTAAAGGGCACAAACGTAATATCCAACTCCTTGCAAAGCGGCAGTATCTCCGCTTCCACGTCGCGGGTAAGCAGTGAATATTCGCTTTGCAGGGCACTGATCGGATGCACCGCATTTGCCCTGCGGATAGAATTAGCGGATGCTTCCGATAGCCCGAGATAGCGCACTTTACCTTGCATCACCAGCTCCGCCATAGCGCCAACCATTTCCTCGACGGGTACATTTGGGTCGATACGGTGGGCGTAGTACAGGTCGATGGTGTCAATGTTTAAACGCTTCAAACTTGCTTCCACGGCCTGTTTGATATAAGCTGGCCGGGCATCGAAACCTGTTAAGCGGGCATTTGCATCCGTGCGGAAACCAAACTTGGTAGCGATGAAAATTTTCTCGCGGTTTGCGGTCAAAACTTTGGAAACCAGCTCCTCGTTTTTGCCATTGCCGTAAACATCGGCGGTGTCCCAAAAGTTGATGCCAAGGTCCAGCGCCAGGTGCAGGGTGCGGATAGATTCCGGGTCATCGGGCACACCATAAGCATGGCTCATGCTCATGCAGCCCAAGCCTATAGCGGATAGTTTTTCGTTTTTTGCAAAAGTTCTGTATTTCATATTGGTAATGTTATTTTTATTGCGAATTAAAGGCAATATCCTATTAATAATGCGAACGGGTTTAATCGGTTTGTAAAATTTGAAATATCTATGAAAATCATCAACACCGGCCTTATTGGTTTCGGCAATTCGGGACAAACTTTTTTTGCGCCTTTTATTGCTGCGAATCCCGGTTTCAACCTTAAAAAGATAAGTACATCCGACCCGGAAAAAGTCGTGAAAGCAAACCAGGTTTACCCCAATGCCGAAGTCGTAAGCCATGCCGATGCTATCATCAACGACCCGGATATCGAACTCGTGCTCATCGGCTCACCTAATACGTCGCACTTCGAGCTTACCAAAAAAACATTGCTAGCCGGTAAGCATGTGCTCGTTGAAAAGCCCTTTACCATAACTTCCGCTGAGGCGGACGAATTGATCGCTTTAGCCAAACAACAGAACCGCGTTCTGTCGGTGCACCATAACCGCCGTTTTGACAGCGGGCACAATACTGTGAAGAAAGTATTGGCCAGTAACATTTTAGGCACCCTTGCCGAAATGGAAGTGCATTACGACCGCTACCGCCTGGGCCTGCGCCCCGCAGCGTGGCGCGAAAAACCGCTGCCCGGGTCCGGTATATTTTACGACCTCGGTGCCCATTTGATAGATGCCACGCTCGACCTGTTCGACACACCCGAAGAACTCACCTGTATGATGTGCACCCAGCGCCCTGGTGGATTGGAGGTCGAAGACAACTTCGAGCTGATCATGTGGTACCCCGGCTTAAAAGTAACGCTCAAAGGCGGTATGCTAGTGAAAGAAGCAGGTCCGGTTTACACCCTCTACGGCTATAATGGTACCTTTATCAAATACGGCATGGACGTACAGGAAGAAGCCTTAAAAGCAGGCCACAAACCTACCGGACCGAACTGGGGTGTCGAACCCGAATCCATCTGGGGTCACGTAACCCTGGATGATTACGGCAAAACCATCACCCAAGCTATCCCAAGTGAACCCGGCCGCTACCAGGACCTGTTCCAAAATCTATACGAGGCAATCGCTGAAGGCAAAGAACTGATTGTAAAACCCGAACAGGCCCGGACCACCATCCGCATAATTGAGCTGGCTTTTCAAAGCAGCCGGGAGAAAAGAACGGTGCATTATTCCGACTAAAGCAATAGTTGTTTTTACAAAAAATGTTTACCTTTAATCTATGAAAGCAACGCTTACTTCGCTAATTATCATCGGGTTATTGTTCGCCGGATGTAAGAAAGACAACTCGCAGAAAGCAAAAACCTACCAGCTTAACTCGGTTACCTATACCGAAAATGGTGTCAATACCACGTCTATTTATACTTACAACAGCCAGGGCCGCCTCAGTGGCTATATGGACCCCCGCCTGGGTAATACCTATAAGTACACCTACGGCGCCAATGGCAACGTAAGCTCGGCAGACGTACTAGGCCAAAACTCCTTTGTGCTCGAAACAGATAAACTAACCTATTCCGGTAATACCGTTAATGTACAGGGCACAGGTGGCGATGTGCAGATCCTAAACTTCAATTACACCTTCAACGATAAAAAACAGCTGATTAAGGCGGATAACTATGACAATACTTACGTGGCCTTCACCTATAATAATGCCGGCGATGTGACCAACGCGACAACGTACAGCAAAGCGGATGGTTCAGTAAGCTATTCAGCTAATTACACTTATGATAATAAGCCGAACCCGCTATATGCTTTAGCCGCCCACAATTTGCACTTTGCCATTTTTGCAAATACTGCTGCTGCATTGTCGATGCATAATATCGTGACCAGCACAACGTCGGTAGGCACTAATAACTATCAATATCTCGATAATGGCCTGCCTTATAGTATCACCTCTGTTTTCCCGGACGGCGCAGCACCCACCTACACAACTTTTAATTACACAACCAAATAGAAATAGTCCCATTTTAGCCCGGTTGAGCCGTGTTTAAACCCGTTTGCGCCGTGTTCCAGCCCGGTTTTTCCCGTTTGCGACCGGTTTTTTCCCGTTTCTGCCCGTTTGTTTTTGATGAAAACCGCCATCACGCACTTATTTCGCACTTTTTGACGAAAAATCACCTTTTTTGGAAAGGTTTTTTATTCTTTTTTGAGCGGGCGGTCCTACTTAAATATACAAAAATTTGGCGGGATATGAAAGGGTTAAACCTATTGATTGGTGTAATTAATATTAAAATGCCCGCCCGTAACTTTTACCGAATCAGCCGGATTATTATAGTTAACTGCATTGAACCAAAATGTTCCCTGCAGAACATTCTGCACGCTATCAAACTTTGTGATAGTTATACCGCCTTGTCCGGGTTTGTAAGCGTCATATTCATTTGAATTGTATCGATATAAGCCATTTTGGTACGGCAGGTTGTTGAATTCGTAAAACCCTGTGCCCGTAACATTGCGAAGATGCATGTTTACATATCTCGGAAGCTCGCCTGGAACGCTAAGCATTGTTACGATATTGATCGTACTGGAGCCATTGATATGATAAACATTAGCGGTTACATTGGAGATGCCAATTATTTTCTCAGAGCCCTCATCAGGTATATAGTCCAGCCCATTGATAAAACATTCAAATTTGTCGGGGTTGGGGTGTGGTTTGGACCAGATGTCGATCGTAAAGTGGCGGTCCTTTAGGCATCCGCTAATAATACACACCAGTATCAAAATGCCGCAACGTAAAAGATATTTCATCGGATAAGATTTGAATGTAAATATAGCCGCTCCAAAGTAGTCTATTTACATTACGGAATAAATGTGTGAATTGAAACAACGATTCCCCATTAAATAATTACCCCCACTCGTTGAATTTCCAGCTCCAACGGTTGAAACCCTTATGCCTTAATCATCCGCAACCTTAAACTTACGGCTCAAACGCGATTTATGAAGACATTTTTCTTAACAACCATCCTGCTAACCATCTCAATTCTCACCCGGGCGCAAACCACTATCAAACCCGGCGACAAGATCATCCGGTACGACTGGATACAGCCCGGCTACGATTTTTACCGGAACGTAATCACCGATACCGCCGGCAAGGTAAAATACGATTACGTATTGGACGACTATATTGCAATCAACCCGGCAAATAAACAAATTACCTTTGCCCGCTACCGGCAAGTACCGGCAGGAAACTTTGCAACGGACACCTCGGTTACCGACCAGTTTTTAAAACCCATCCGCATGCACGAGATATTTTACCAGCGGGAGATCACCGTAGATATGCAGTTCGGCGATACACAGGCAAGCGTAAAAACAATTAAAAAGGGTGTCGAATCAAACAATACTTACCCGATGAAAGCCGGGTATTTTGAGGATAACATGATCGAGTACATCTTTGGCTACCTCGACCTCAAAAAAGGCATCACCTACACCCTCGACAATTTTAATAAGTACACCCCGGCGCCATCCGACCCTTTTGTTCTTGAATATGTCTTTGACGATGTGTGGAACCTGGCGGCCGGTCGCAATGTCTATTGCACCGTGCTGCATTTCACCCATGGTGATGCTTCGGGTTATATCTGGGTAGATACCGGCACCCACAAAGTGGTTAAGACCATCGCTAACTTTAAAGGAGGAAGGTATGTGCTGACGAAGGTTTAATCCCGAGGGGCTTAAAAAAGAGGGTGTCATCCGCCAGCTGGCGGACTCGAAGCATGAGCGGTGGCCTTGCCCGCATTGCCCTTTTGTCTGAACTATGATTTTTCGCGAGTTGTTCGTTTTTTAAGGTGCTCAAGAGGGCTGCGCCGTTTGTAGGATTTAATGATTTCTATTGTTTAAAAGTATTTGAGTAGCACGGGTAAGTGCAGATAGGGTCTGATAATTGAAAAAATAAACTTTAAATTGCAACTATCATGATTACTAAAGGATGATTGTTCCAATACCTAAATCAATTCAGACATTCATTGACGAAACGCCGGTAACTAAGATTCTGGAATGGCTTAAGGCGCTCCTTACATTTTATATAAAACCCCGAAGATTCTTTAACAATTATTATAAACAGGAAGCAAAAAATCAGGTCAAGCAAGTCGTACTTTATATAGTAATTTTTGTGTTATTTTTTTGGTTGGTAAGTGGGTTCAGTAAGCTGGATAATTTAAAATTGATCATAAGTATTTTTTTGATAACTCTTCCTCTTTCCTCAGTACAATATTTAGTTGCGCGAATTTTGAAAGTACCGCCAAATAATGCTGTCAAGTGCTTTTCATTTGTATTTATCGGGTATTTACTATGTCAGATCCCCGTTTTAATATTGTCATGGTTGTTTTTGACAAATGAGGATTATACGTTGATGCTATGGTCTAACTTCATAGCGGCGATTTCTTTTTTCTTTATAATATTTTTCTTCTGGCATATATTGGAGCTTCGGGTCAAACATATTTTCGCGGCCTATTTATTGATGATATTATTCCTAAATATCGGGTTGGCCATTATAACTGTATTCCGGGTTCCCGGTAAAGACAGCAATGATAGTTCCGATTCGATAATTGCAGAATTGAACCATTATACCGAAGAAATTAAAGATTATTCAGGAGTGCCGTTTATGCGAATAATCACATATCAAAGGGGTATTGGAGATTATGATAGTTTAACAGTTAGAAAAAATGATTCCGTTTTTCATTACGGTAAAGATGGGATTGAACTCTATAAAAAGCTCGCAACGACCAACGTTATAAAATTGGATTCAATCTTAAAAATTGTACATTTTAAAAAAAATAAAGCGGCTTTACAGTCTTTGCGTAGGTACTATTTTTTAATGAGTGGTTATTTTGACTATCATCCATGTGATACTTGTTTAGTTGAGTCAACTACATATACTGATACAGTGCGAAAGTTGATTATAAGAAAAACCAATAAATACGTGATTGATTCCAATTATTTGA
This sequence comes from Mucilaginibacter sp., assembly GCA_043739405.1. Taxonomy (GTDB): domain Bacteria; phylum Bacteroidota; class Bacteroidia; order Sphingobacteriales; family Sphingobacteriaceae; genus Mucilaginibacter. Next base: position 81,918 of record JAYUEE010000056.1, read on the forward strand.
AAAGCTATTATGATTTCCAGAAACAAGCTGCGGTACTTGCGAAAAGCGCTGGAAAAGCTGATACTCCGAACGAAATTCCAGCATTAATATTTCTTCCTGACATTCTGTTATTCAGTTGGTTGGGGAAAACGCCAGTAAATATCAATACCCAGTTTATGAATACTGCAAATTAGCGGCCTTACTCTTTTGGTTTAAGAGTTATGCGAACACTCTTAAATCAGTTAGTAAATGTAGAACTCCGTTCGAGAAAATAACCTGATCATCAAAGGCCGGACAGAGTCCTTCCTATACTGCATTAGATTTAAGTCGCCCTTCGGGAGACTTAAATCGGGGTGAGGAAAAATGGGTGTTTATACTGTGAATTTTGTGGGTTGATAACCCTATTTTTACGCTCAATAAAAACCCCCAATAACGAACTAATCCACTCGCAGCTTGAAAATAAAACATGAGGATATTTTAATCCCTGCCGAAAACCCATTTGAGAATTGTCAGTTAGGGAGGAAGAAATATGCCGAAGCTCTAACAGGCATAATTGACACTTATGCAGATGGGTTTGTTTTATCACTTAATAATGAATGGGGGACTGGCAAAACCACATTTATAAAGATGTGGCAACAGTTATTGACGAACAGTCAATATAATACCTTGTACTTTAACGCTTGGGAAAATGATTTTGACAGCAATCCATTAATTGCAATTATGTCCGAATTGAAAACTTTAACCAAAGACAATGACGACGTTTTCAAATCATTGATACAGAAAGGGGCAATTTTAACACAAAACCTCCTTCCAATTTTGGTAAAGGCACTTGCTGATAAATATATTAACACTGAAATAATAAAAGATTCAATTGATGAAATCACAAAATCAGCCACTGAGATTTTAAAAAACGAAGTAGATGAATATTCAAAAAAGAAAAAAGGTCTAATCGAATTTCGAAATGAATTAGAAAAATTTATTAAAAAGAATAACAAGAAGGCGTTAGTCTTTTTTATTGATGAATTAGACAGATGCAGGCCCAGTTATGCGGTCGAAGTTTTGGAACAAGTCAAGCATTTTTTTAATGTGCCTGGAATCGTGTTTGTTCTATCATTAGATAAGGTTCAGCTTGGAAATGCAATAAAAGGGTTTTATGGGAGCGAATATTTAAATACTAATGAATACTTACGGAGGTTTATTGATTTGGAATATAATTTGCCTATACCTGACACTAAACTCTTTTGCAATTATCTTTACAAATACTTTTCTTTTGATGATTTCTTCCTATCAGAAGACCGAAAGACTTACCAAGAGTTCAACGAAGACAGGGCCTCTTTCTTAAAGTTTTCAGCCACTTTGTTTACACATAACAATTTAACGTTGAGGCAGCAAGAAAAAATATTTGGACATGCCAGAGCTGTTCTAAATACATTTCCATCTGACAATTATGTTTTTCCAACTCTTTATCTATTTCTAGTATACCTTAAGGACTTAAAAAATAGCTTATATAAGCAGATAAGGCAAAGGGAACTAAGAACTCAAGAGCTCATTAATGAAATAGATATACTTTTCAAAGAATATAGCAATGATGAAAATTATAAAATGTTCATCCGAACAGCAGCGCTTTTATTGTTGTTTTATAACAATTATTTAGAATATGAATATCGAGCAAAGCTTACAAAATATGACAACACAACCTTAAAAAATATTTTGTTAATCAGGTCAGATTTAAATGAAAATGACGTTCTGTTAAATTTTCTATCGGCTTTTGAGCGAAACACTTTCGATTCGGTGAAATTGGATTTCTTATTGAATAAAATTGACCTTATAGAAAGCTTGTCAATATTATAATTCCCTCACGCTGGCGCACGCGTGCCGCGTGTGGCCATTCAAATTTTCCCACCAATTTCTTTTTCAATAAATAACTCCTATTTTGCACCAGCTTAAACTGTATTCATGAAAACAACCTTACTCACCCTGCTTTTTTCCATCTTTATCACCGCGGCATTTGCCCAAACCACCAAAATAGGGCTGGAGGGCGGCCTTAATATTGCCAATCAAACCGGTTTCGGCAAATACGCTGGCATATCAACGTTGGTGGCTTTCAACGCAGGCATTACCGTGGACATGGATTTTAAAGATTTTGCCTTCCAGCCGGGCCTGCTTTACAGCGGCAAGGGGCATTCCCAAACCATTTACCTTAACCCCAGTTACGGCCAATTCACGACGCAGGTGATTAAAACCCAGCTCAACTACCTCGACATACCCCTAAACCTCGTGGGTAAAATACACACTTCGAAAAACGTCAGCATCAACCTGGGGGGCGGCCCGTATTTTGGGATGGGTGTTTCGGCCAGTTCGACAGGCCAGGGCCAAACCACGCAGCTTGGCTTTGGCGATAACGGGATCTTCAGGTCTGTGGATTATGGTATCAATGTCGTCGCCGAGGGTGAGTTCAACAATAGTTTTTTGATCAAGGTAAATTACTCCAACGGTCTCGCCGATATTTCTCACAACTCTGCCGAGTGGCATAACCACGTTTTCGGGCTTTCGGTGGCGTTTTTATTTAAGTAAGTGACGCGCAATTCAGTTAGCGGTTATTAGTTTGCAGTTTGCAGGGTAAGTCTGCTGATCCTAAAAATTGGCTACTATTTTATGGTTTACATGTTTTTTAGTTAAGTAATTGATAATCAATATATTAACTACTGAAAAGCTGAAATTGTGTTAACCATGTAAACCATGTTTTGCTGTTGGTAGTTGGCATAGTGCAACCCTGAAGAACTCTGCTTCAGACAATAATCACGGCTCCGAAACCCACCCCTGCCACTTCACCCCCCTGCGCGCCCCCTCCAAGGAGGGGAATTATAAACTACTGCAACCAATACAACCACTTCAACCAATACAACTGCTACAACCAATACAACCAGATCCCCAAACAGTAACAATCCCCTCACACCAAACAAAACCATCCAACAATAAAACAATTCCAATTATATTTGGCGCAATGAAACGCTATATCTTCTCAATAATAGCCGCCCTGCCCATCCTGGTATCGGCGCAAACAAAATCAGGTAATTTGGTTCAGTATGTGCACCCCATCATCGGTACGCAGCGCATGGGGCACGTGTATCCCGGCGCTACGGTGCCCTTCGGGATGGTGCAGCTGAGCCCCGAAACGGATACCGTGGGCTACGAGCTGGACGGCAAATACAACCCCGACGTGTATAAATACTGCGCCGGTTACCAGTATGATGATAAAACCATTGTGGGCTTTAGTCATACCCATTTCAGCGGCACGGGCCACTCGGACCTGGGCGATTTTTTAATTATGCCCACCGTCGGTCAGCTCAAGCTGAACCCCGGCACGGCGGACAAACCCGGCAGCGGCTATCGCTCGGGCTTCTCGCATGCTAATGAAGTAAGCGAAGCCAACTACTATAAAGTAAAGCTGGATGCCAGCAACATACTGGCCGAAATGACCACCACCACCCGCGTGGGCTTTCACCAGTATACTTTCCCCAAATCGGATAACGCACACATTGTGCTGGACCTAATGGCCGGCATTTACAACTACCCCGATAAAAACGTGTGGACCTACCTGAAGGTCATTAACGACTCGACCGTTGTGGGCTACCGCGAAACCAACGGCTGGGCACGCACACGCAAGCTGTTTTTCGCGATGAAGTTCTCGAAGGCGTTTATATCACACGGCTATAAAAAATACGACAAGCGCGAAGTGTACGGCGGTTTCTGGGGACAGTTTAACCGTACGCCCAACTTCCCCGAAATTGCGGGCAGGCAGATCAGGGCTTATTTTGATTTCAAGACCAACGAAGGCGAAAAGATCAAAATTAAAATGGCACTGTCGCCGGTGGGCATGGACAACGCCATGGCCAATATGCAGGCCGAAGCACCGGGCTGGGACTTTGAAAAAGTGAAAGCCGACGGTCAGGCCCAATGGGAGCACGAACTGCACAAGATTGTGATAGACGGCAGCGAGACCGATAAGGAAAACTTTTACACCTCGATGTACCACGCCATGATAAACCCCACCATTTACATGGATGCCAACGGCGAGTACATGGGCCTGGATAAGAACGTGCACAAAGCCGAGGGCTTTACCAATTATACCACCTTTTCGCTGTGGGACACGCACCGTGCGCTGCACCCGCTATTCAACATCATCGACCCCAAACGCGGCTCGGACATGGTGCAAAGCATGATGGCGCATTTTGAGCAAAGCCCGGAGCATATGCTGCCGGTATGGAGTAATTCGGCTAATGAGAACTGGTGCATGAGCGGTTATCATGCCGTGTCGGTCATTGCCGATGCCGTGGTAAAAGGCAACGCGCCCTTTAATACCGATAAGGCGCTGGAGGCCTGCGTAACCACCGCCCGCAACCGCGATTATGCCGGACTCAACTATTACATCGACATGGGTTATATCCCGGATGAAAAGAACGGCAATTCAGTATCCTCCACCGAGGAATATTCCTACGACGACTGGTGCATCGCCCAGATGGCGCAGAAACTGGGCAAACAGGATATTTATAACGAGTTTATCAAACGCTCGCAAAACTGGAAGAACCTGTACGATCCTAAAACCGGCTTTATGCACCCCAAACTGGCCGATGGCACTTTCCGCAAAACGTTCGATCCGTTTACCACCATCAACATGGGCTTTATCGAAGGTAACGCCTGGACGTTCACGCTGTATGTTCCGCATGATCCGGCCGGCCTCATCAAAGTAATGGGCGGCGAAAAACGTTTCCTGCGCTACCTCGACTCGATATTTACTGTTGAACTGCCGGATAAATACTTCGCCGAAACGGAAGACATTACCAAAGATGGCCTCATCGGCAATTACGACCATGGCAACGAGCCATCGCACCACGACGCCTACTTGTACGACTGGACATCCAAACCCTGGAAAACACAGGAAAAGATCAGGATGATACTGCCCCGCATGTACAAACCCACCCCTGACGGTCTCGGCGGCAACGACGACACCGGCCAGATGAGCGCCTGGTACATCTTCAGCGCTATGGGCTTTTACCCAGTAGCGCCAGGATCGGATCAGTATGCGATTGGTAGCCCGGCAGTAGATAAGGCGGTCATTAATTTAGACAACGGCAAAACCTTCACCATCAGCACCAAAAACCAGGGCGTGAAGAATGTTTATATCCAAAAGATCATACTGAACGGTAAGGAACTGAAGGGTAATTTTATTAGTCACGCGGATATTATGAATGGGGGAGTGATGGTGTTTTATATGGGGGCGAAGCACCTATTGAAGTAAGGTGAAAGGCGGAAAGCAGAAAGGCGAAAGGTTTTGAATCCTTCGCCCTATATTGAAGTAAGGTGAGGGTGGAAAGTAGAAAAGCGAAAGGTTTTAAATCTTTCGCTTCTTACTATAACTTTTACCTTTATCCTTTCACCTTTTACCTTTCGCCTCTTCAGTTATCCTGCCAAACAATACCGCTCGTTGCTTGTCAACTGCATCAATTTCTCTTTTAAAATATTGCGTGCGCGGTAAAGTGTTGTGCGCGATAATAATTCAGTAATTCCCAGTTTTGTGCCAATCTCCTGGTGCGAATAACCTTCGATCGCATACAAATTAAACACCGAACGATAAACCTGGGGCAACTGCTGTATCAGTTTCATCAGGTCGTTCACCTCCAAATTATTAGCGTTATCAGAAGTCGTGCCCGACTCATGACTTTCGGCCATATCTTCTACCAAAACCATCGGTTTTAATTTGCGGTAACGCGAAATGGCGGTATGCACCATGATACGGCGTATCCATCCTTCCAAATTCCCGTCGCCACGGTATTTATGTACATTGTTAAACATCTTGATGAAACCCTCCTGTAAAATATCCTGGGCCTCGTCCTTATCCTTGGCATAGCGCATGCATACGGCCATCATTTTTGGGGCCAGCGCTTTATATAGAGCTTCTTGTTGTTTGCGGTCATTTTGCAGGCATCCTGCCCACAATTGGCTTAAGGTATCGTTGGTATTCATGGCAATATTATTTGATAAGCCTATGCCAATACTGGTGCCAATTGATAAATAAGTGATTATCAATGAAATAAATTTTTGTTGGACTACGAAACTGTTCGTTTTCGAACAGTGGGTGATACAAAGGCGGACAGTTTTCACCCCAACTATGGGGGGTTAATCCAAATGTCCAAAAAGGACAGTTAAAAAAATGTGCGGAATCTGTGCGAAAAGTGGGATAACAATAGTAAAAAAGCCGTTTTTTAGAAGATTGAGGTATATTGATAAGATAAAACGAAATGTCCAACATTTTGAATTTACTTTAATTCACCTTTAATTGTAAGGTGCGCAGGTTCCATTTGCTTCCATTTTAGTTACATTCTCAACGTAAAACGTGCTTAAAACGCGCTAATAGCTTCATAAAAGCAGTATTTATAAGTCTTGAAAAGTAGATTTATATCAGGAGTTACATAGATTTAAGGGCCTTAAACGCCCGTCTTTAAAGGCGATTTAAACCCCAAAAACAGCTATAAAAAAAGTTGGGGTTACAGTTGGAGTTACAGTTGGGGTTACACTAAAAAAATACGGGCGCAAAAAAATCGTTTTAAAAAGGTAAATTTTATAAAATTTAAAGGGTGTTATTTTATAACGATGGCTAACTTATCGACGAAGTTTTGCGCCCTGGTTAGGTAGGATTTCTTTTGTGCATCCTGTTTAATACTGGCGTCAAAAATCTTAATTGTCATTGACGGACTATCAATGTTGTTGGTGTAAATTTTGAGGCTTGCGGATTTGATCTGTTGGGTGCCTTTACTTTTTGAACTGGCTGCGCCAACGATAGCTCCCACCCCACCGAAGAGCAAACCACCAACAACGGCGCGGCCCACCGCGTTTGACTTTTTATAAACCGTTACACCGTCGCGGATAATCTCATAGTCGCGCAGCACGGACAAATTATACTCCAATATGTGTTCGGCTTTTATGTTGACGGTGCAAAATTTATTGATTGCGGTATCTATGCCAACAATGTTGTCTTGAAATTCAGCCAGGTTATGAAGCTGGTAACCTTTGGCAGCTAATTTAGTTCGGATTGAACTTGTGTGTTTATTTCGTTCCCTGTTATTGTAAATACCAGTTGCCACAGCAGCGGCAAAAAAGAGAAGGCAACAAATGATAAAGGTTGTCATGGTTGATAGGTTTAGGTTAACGATCAGGTCATATAGTGTTTTTATTTTTTTGCATCCATGTGGGGAAGTACTCGTAAAGCTTTGTAGAATTGTTCAAAGCATTCAAAAAATGTATTGTTAAAAAGGTTTATACAGGCATCCACTTTTTTTAAATATTCCAACCTGTCATCATTGTTTAGGTTTTCATACGGGTAGCGAAGTATGTTTTCATCATTGACCACCTGAACTGATGGCCGAGCCAGGGTATTGAGTAAATCCGTTTCTACTTTGGTAGAAAGCGCCCCTTTTATTTTTAATTCCTGGAACAAAAGCACCCTCATATCAACAAGTTTTTGATACAAGTAGTTTATTTTTTTGCTGCATTCTTGGGCCTTAGTGATAAATTCTGCATCAGACATTATTTTAATGTCAATAATAAATTTCGTCTTTACAGCAGATTGTTTTCCAGTATCAATAATTTTATCATCCCACATTTCACCAACGCCCGTTAGCAGCCAGCCTGCATTGAGACCAGGATAAGCGGTAATGATTTTTTCGAGCATATCCTTCCCGAAGTTTGTTTTTTGATTTGTAATCTTAGAAACCATAGCACTTGACGAGTTTATTTTACGTGCAAATTGGTTTTTAGAAAGCTTTAAATCATCTATTAAGTCGCTTATCCGGGTATTTATATCACTCATTTTAGAAATTTATGTTAAATCTTAGAAATAATCATTTGATATATTAGAAACATTCGTTACAATTGCATTATAATATCATCAAATATATGGAAACCAAATTTGAAATATCAAAAATTAAAGAGCAATTACCGCACGGAGCGCAAACGGAAATTGCTAAAAGGGCTAAAGTTACCAACAATACTGTTTACATGGTGCTGACCGGCAAAAGCGATAATGAGGCGGTTTTGAATGTGATAGCCGATTACCTCACAGAACTTAAAGAGAAAAAAGAAGCCACAACTAAGAGGTTAAAATCATTTATTGACAATTAATAACTGCTTTATGCCTCACGAATTTAATGGTTTAATAGTAGTAAATAAAGATGAACTGGTGCCGAACTGGTACACCTGGGATAACCTTAAAGTTACGTTACATAGATACAAGGATAAACCTACCGGCCCAAAGCGCGTACAGCTTGGTGGCAACGGGCGGCAATTACTGATTGACTTTGATACCTTACCGGCACATATACAACACGGATTAGGCGACCCCCGCGACGTGAAGCATGTATTTGAAAAATACTACCGAACCGATAACGAGGCTGTAAGTTTTTACACTAAATTCCAATTAGCGGACGGCAGCTACTTAAAAGCAGATCACCAGGACAAGTACTACGTTAATGCCAGTGTACTTAAAGCCATAATCAGTTATAGGAATGATATTGAAAAGGAGCGTAAGCATAAGGGCCTCAATACTCTTGGCATAACCAAGGTATTGCTGAATCATACGATTAGTTTCAATAAAACCCTTAAAACAAAGCACCGCGTAGAGCATACGCTACCTGAAAGTGAAAAACGTTTTAAACAGGTTTTAAAAGACTTTGAAATGCGCGGTTATGAGAGCCTTATATCGGGTAAGCACGGCAATAATAATAGCCTTAAGGTTACAGATAATACCATGTCGCTGCTGGAAAATATGTTTGCCAAAGACAGTACAAAGCCTACGGCCACAGAAATTTACAGGCGATACAATTTATTCATATTGGGCAAAATTGAGGTTATCAACGATGATACCGGCGAAGTTTACAGCACCGAAGATTTTAAACCGTTAAGCGATAGCACGATTAAGAAATACCTATCGGCCTGGGAAAGCGCAATAGCCACACACGCCTTGCGAAGCGGCAACCGGCAAAAATACATGGGCGCTTACACGCCCTATCATTCCACTGACCAGCCCAAATTTGCTGGCAGCATCATATCAATAGATGACAGGCAGCCTCCCTTTAAAATGCCTGACGGCAACCGCCCCTGGTTTTACAATGCCATTGATTTAGCA
>JAYUEE010000057.1:0-33643 GCA_043739405.1 Mucilaginibacter sp.
AAATTCTGAATAAAAACCATTCTTAGCAAATCGACGTTTAAAGTATAGCTGCTTTTGCCGTTATATAATATTTGCTTACTTTTAAAACGAACTGGATAACCATCTTGATGAAAAAGCTTCTTACTCTAATCTTAATTATATTTTGTTCTCATGCATTTGCACAGGATTCGCTAAAAATATTCAATAACTCAAGGATCAAAACTACTTCTACAGGTATGGAAGTATTGGGCGGATGGGGGATTGCTAATCTTGGCACAGGTGCTATAGGCTGGAGTGGTTCAACCGGTAACGAATCAAGATATTTTTTCCAGATGAATTTCATTTGGGGCGCCGTCGATTTCGGGACAGCATTAATTAGTTATGCCGGCCTTCAAAAAACCAGAAACAAAAAATTAACAGCAACTGAAACGTTGAAAGAACAGCAGAAAATTGAAAAAATATTCCTCATAAACGGCGGTTTGGATATAGTCTATATTGGAACCGGGCTATACCTCAAAATTGCCGGTGATTCCCGAAACTCCCCGATCATGAAGGGTTATGGCTCCTCAGTTTTACTACAAGGCGGTTTCTTATTGTTATTTGACGGCTTAATGTACAATGCTGAAAAACATAATGGTGGTAAACTAACACACTTCCTCGAAAAGCACCCCATTACTTTTGATGGCAAAAGAGTGGGGATGATATTCAATATGTAAGATTTCATTACACACAACAGCAAAAGCCCCAATAAATCGGGGCTTTTGCTGTTTATGGACTTGTTAATTTTTTAACAAAAATTTAACTGAAAAGAAAAAACCATTAAAAATCAATTTTGTTGAAATTATAATTAACCTGCATTATTAACCCATAAAATTAAAGCCATGAGTACTCAAGTTGAAACCTCGAAAGCGCTGGAAGTTGCCCACAGACTTGTAGACCTTTGCCGCGAAGGCAAAATGTTGAAGCTATAAATGAGTTGTATGATGAAAACATTGTCAGCCTTGAACCCGAAGGCTCACCAATGGGAGGAAAAACAGTTGGTAAAGGCGCTGTTTTGGAAAGTACAAATCAATGGTTTAATTCAGTAGAAGAAATACACAGCTCCTACATTTCGGACCCGATTGTAAGCGGTAACTTTTTTGCATGCACAATGGATATAGATGCAACTTACAAAGGACTGGGCAGAAATGAAATGAATGAGTTGTGTGTATTTGAAGTTAAAAACGGAAAAATTGTAAGCTCGCAATTTTTCTATCATTCCGGGAACTAGTAGCTCACGGACTGAACATTAAAAAAGGGCTTAAGGCCCTTTTTTAATGTCTTGAACACAATCATCATAAGTAACAATACCGATATGTTGTTAACGAATGTTTCTGCTATTTTCAGAATAATGGTAATCCCATTATATTTGATTTATGTATTCTTCAAGGCAAATAAACCTAAAGCCTCTTTTTCTTATTGTTACCATTAGCTTTCACTCAGCATTGTGCATGGGCCAGGCGGGCAAAACAGAGATCAGCAAGTGGCAGTATGGTAAGAATGGGGCCGTATCAATTACGTATGATGATGCTTCCCGAAACCAATTTAAAGGGGCTTTGCCTGTGATGCAACGACTGAAAATGCCTGCCACGTTTTTCGTAATAACAGGGCCCATTAAAGGGTCAAAGTATCAAGGCAAATTCATCGGCAGACCTGTGCAGGAAATCATTAAGGAGTCGGCAGCTGTGCCCACAAACGATCAAAATTTTTTGGAACGCTGCTCTGCTGTGGGGTACCTGGGTTATAAAGGCACCATTTCGTACCATACCAAAGCCGGCGGCCTGTATGATTCGGGGAGAAAAGATAAAGCTTTTAAACTGATGGATTCGTTATTCACCAAAGTGCGCAACGGCGATTTTCAACCGGGTTATGAACCTTGTCCGGAGTACAAGGAGGCTATCGGGTCAACATGGGATGATTTTAGGAAGTATGCGGCAGAAGGATACGAAATTGCCAGCCATTCCATCACACATGCCACCATGCCCGGTTTGGATGAGGCCAACATCAGGTATGAGTTGGAGAAAAGCAAAGAAGAAATACTCAATGAAATGGGACCTAAATATACCTTTTCTGCCGAGGTGCCTTACGGATACGAAAATGAAAGGGTAATGCAAATCGCCTACAAGATTTATCCGGCGTTCAGAAACAGAATGCCTGAGCCATGGTTAAAAGAAATTGATCGTGCCAGCAGGCAAACACCCGGCACTACCAATAAAGATTATATACAATGGCAACGCGGGGGCACTACCAAAACACCTTTGCCGCTGATGAAATCGTGGGTGGATACAGCAGCCACCAAAAACAATACGTGGCTGGTGCTGGTATTTCATGGTATTGACGGACTGGGTTATGAAGCGCTGCCCCATACCCTGCTCGATGAGTATTTCCAATACATTAAAAGCAGGGAGGACCAGCTTTGGGTAGCTACTTTTGGGGATGTAACGAAATACATGCGCGAACGTGAACACGCCCAGGTAAGTTCAGAAACTAAAAACGGAAAAATCATATTGACACTTAGGCATTCGCTTGATAAAAGCATGTATAATATCCCTTTAACGCTTAAAACCTATATTCCGTCAGGCTGGAAAAGTGTGAATATTAAACAGGGAAAACACAACAAACATGCCTGTATAGCGAGCGATGAACAGGGAAGCTATGTGCTTTATCAGGTGTATCCCAATGTTTCTGCTACAACTTTGGCATCTTATTAGTTAAACTAATTACGGTTTATTAAATGGAAAAAGTACCCTGAAGTTTATCCGGCAAATCCAACAACAAGGGATAAATTTTGATTGCCATTATACAAGCCTCTCATCATAATAAACCATCACCTATTTTTTATATTTTTGCGGATGATTTGGAAAAGCCGCGGCACCATATCTCCAATCACATCCCTTTATCAATGGATATATCAGTTGTAGTACCATTATATAATGAAGTAGAATCATTACCGGAATTAACCTCGTGGATAAGCCGAGTAATGAGCGAGAATAACTTCACTTACGAAATTATACTTGTTGACGACGGAAGCAAAGACGGCTCATGGGAAATGATCCTTAAATTGCAGGAAAATAACCCATTTATACGTGGTATCAAATTCAGGCGTAATTATGGCAAATCAGCAGCTTTAAACGTAGGGTTTGAAGCTACTAAAGGCAATGTAGTGATCACTATGGATGCCGACCTGCAGGATAGCCCCGACGAAATACCAGCCCTTTATCGCCGCATTACCGAAGACAAATATGATCTTGTATCAGGATGGAAGGCCAAACGTTACGACCCTATTACTAAAACCATCCCAACCAAGTTTTTTAATGCAGCCACACGCAAAATGTCAGGAATACCAAACCTGCACGATTTTAATTGCGGCCTAAAGGCATATCGCGGTACTGTAGTAAAAAACATCGAGGTGTATGGCGAAATGCACCGCTATATTCCGGTTATTGCTAAATGGGCTGGTTTTTCAAAGATCGGTGAACAGATAGTAGAACATCGCCCCCGCAAATACGGAAAAACAAAATTTGGCATGAGCCGTTTTGTGAATGGCTTTCTGGATCTGCTATCCATATTTTTTGTGGGCAAGTTTGGCAAGCGGCCCATGCACTTTTTTGGCGCGATGGGCGTTTTAAGCTTTTTCACCGGAACAGTTATTACAATTTGGATGATCTCTGAAAAACTATACGATATTGCTCATGGTTTAAAATTCAGGGATATTACCTCACAGCCTTTGTTTTATATTGCACTGGTAGCCATTATATTGGGCTCGCAGTTATTTTTAACAGGCTTTGTTGCCGAACTGGTTGCCCGGGGCTCGCATGACCGTAATAATTACCAGATTGAAGAAACTATTTAATTTGAAGATTTGAAAATGAGCTAATTTGAAAATGCATTTATCTTTAATCTCGACTATAATTTTCAAATCTTCAAATTGCCAAATTAATTAATTCAGTACATGTTTTTTTCCATTATAATCCCCTTATATAACCGTCCTCAGGAAATTAAAGAATTGCTTGAATCGCTTACAGAGCAAACTTACAAGCAATTTGAAGTGCTGGTGATAGAGGACGGCTCGGTGAATGATGCTGCAGAAATTGTAAAAACCTTTGCTGATAAGCTTGATGTACGGTATTTTGTAAAAGCAAATGAGGGACAAGGCTTTACCCGTAACTATGGATTTCAAAGGGCCAAGGGCGATTATTTTGTGGTTTTCGATTCGGACTGCCTGATACCACCCGATTATTTGCAAATAGTTAATGATTACCTTGCTACCAACTGGCTGGATGCTTATGGCGGGCCGGACGATGCGCATCCATCCTTCACAGCAGTACAAAAAGCGATCAGCTATTCCATGACCTCCCCTTTTACCACGGGTGGCATCAGGGGTAACAAAAAAGGGATAGGGCAATTCCATCCGCGCAGCTTTAATATGGGTGTTTCCAGAAAGGTTTGGGAAACGGTGGGTGGCTTTATTATTACCCGCTCGGCCGAAGATATTGAATACAGTATACGCATCCATTCCAGTGGCTTTAAGATAGGTTTAATACCCGAGGCAAAGGTTTACCACAAGCGTCGCACAAACTTTTTACAGTTTTACAAACAAATTCATTTTTTTGGCAGGGCGAGAATCAATCTCTATAAATTTTTCCCTAATGAATTAAAAGCTGTGCATTTTTTCCCTGCCGCATTTACACTCGGGTTGCTTTTTACATTGATAGCCAATTTGTTAGGCTGGCGAATTGCAGAATTGTGTAACTTTATGTTAGCCGGTCTCATTTTGTTGATATTTTTTCATGCGTGGTGGAAAAACAAGTCAGCAAAAGTTGCATTTTTGAGCATCATAGCTGCCTTCACTCAATTAATTGCCTACGGACTAGGATTTATGCAGGATTTTTGGAAGCGTGTTGTATTAAAAAAATCATAAACTCAGTATGTACCACCCCTTTTCTTCCACAGACACTATAAAAACTGCGTGGTTTCTTGTGAGAAAGAATTTCTCACTCATCTCTATTTATTCGTTAATTGGCTTCACTATAGTTATCGCATCATTCAGTATAATTTTTTTTTATTTCCGTCATGATCTTCTATCAATATCGATAAGCGGCATAATTTTTATTGTAATGCTAAGCTTTATCATTTTGGGATTCATTAAGCTCATTTTTCAGCTTATTGATAAAGAATATTACGATTTTGATTTTAGTGACATTGTACCCAGTGGCAAGATGATATATGGTTATCTGTTACTGTTTCTGCTTATTTACACTGCGTCTTTCTTCATAGAACACTCGTTCGAGAAAAAAATGGAAGATGGATGGATAAAATATATTTCGGGAATTTTCATAGGTGGTTTTTTGCAATTTTTTTTGATTTTTTATTTCCCTATTTGCGCTTGTTTCATTGTGGATGATGGCTCGGGGCCATTCGAATCGGTGGTACAAAGTTTTAAGCTTATCAAAGGTAATTTTCTAAGGTACTTTTTACTTTTTATCGTAATTGAAGGCCTGGTATTTATAGGATTCTTTACGCTCATCGGGCTTCTTTTTGCGGTGCCATTTAGTTACATCATACTCGTTGTTGCCTACCGCAAACTCGTTTACAGCCACCAGGACGTAGACGATGACCTGGCCGAAACGAAGTAAATCATGGGTTTAAAAGCTGCATTGAGCCGGGTTTTTGCCGCATGGGTAAACAGGGATTTAAATCATATCCGTGCTGATTCTGTTGCCCTACAGCAAAAAACTTTCAATTATCTCGTCGCGACAGCAAAAGATACAGCCTTCGGTAAGGACCATCATTTTGAGAGTATCCATAATTACGGCAATTTTAAAAAACTGGTCCCCGTTCGTGATTATGAGGACCTGCGCCCCTATATCGACCGTGTAACCCACGGCGAAGAAAATATCTTGTGGCCCGGCAAACCCGAATATCTCGCCAAAACTTCGGGCACTACTTCGGGTGTGAAATATATCCCGATCACAAAAGAAAGCATGCCCGAGCATATCAAAGCGGCGCGCAATGCCCTGCTCAATTATATCCACGAAACCGGCAAAAGCGACTTTGTAAACGGTAAAATGATATTCCTGCAGGGCAGCCCCGTTATGACAAAAAAAGAGGGCATTTCAGTTGGCCGTCTATCCGGCATTGTAGCAAATCTGGTTCCTGCTTACCTGCAAAAGAACCGTTTGCCAAGCTACGAGGTCAATTGTATCGAGGACTGGGAGCAAAAGGTAGACGCCATCGTTGAAGAAACCTTGACCGAGGATATGACCCTCATCTCCGGCATACCGCCCTGGTGCCAGATGTATTTCGACAGGCTAAATGCCAAAACAGCCAAAAAGATAAAAGACATTTTCCCTAACTTCAAGCTGTTCGTTTACGGCGGCGTCAATTACGAACCTTACCGGGCCCGCATCGAAGAAAGTATCGGCTTTGCCATCGATTCCATAGAAACCTACCCCGCGTCCGAAGGCTTTATCGCTTTCCAGGATTCGCAAAAAGATAAGAGTTTGCTGTTACTAACTGATGCAGGTATTTTTTATGAGTTTATCCCATCGGAGGAATATTTTAATGAGAATCCAACCAGGCTTAGTCTTGAGCAAATAGCACTGGATAAAAACTATGCGCTCATATTAAATACCACAGCTGGCTTATGGGGTTACAGTATTGGTGATACCATCAAATTCGTATCCAAAAACCCTTATAAAATACTGGTAACCGGGCGCATTAAACATTATATCTCGGCCTTCGGCGAGCATGTGATAGGTGAAGAAGTGGAACAAGCATTACTCGGCGTTGCCAATGCAGAAGGTGTCGATATTGTGGAGTTCACCGTTGCCCCGCAGGTAAATCCGCCGAAAGGCGAACTCCCCTATCATGAGTGGTTTATTGAGTTCGGCAAACAGCCGAAGGACCTCAAAGCCTTCGCTTTAAAAGTAGATAAAGCCCTTCAAACCAAAAATATTTACTATTTTGACCTGATAGAAGGTAACATTTTGCAACCTTTGGTTATCCAAAGCCTTCAAAAAGATGCCTTTATTAATTATATGAGGGAGCAGGGTAAGCTTGGCGGGCAGAATAAAGTCCCAAGGCTATCAAACGACAGGAAGATAGCGGATGAGTTGAAAAAATATCTTTTGTAAAATACCATTGAGCAATATTAAAAAAATAGCAATCCTGGGTTCCACCGGGAGTATCGGAACACAAACATTAGAAGTGATAGGTGAAAACCCATCGCTGTTCCGTGCGTATGTCATCACCGCTCAAAACAATGCCGAATTACTGATACAACAAGCCCTAAAGTTCAAGCCTGCTTACGCGATAATTTGTAACGATAAATATTTTTTGCGGGTAAAGGAGGCCCTCGTGTCAACCGATGTAAAAGTATTATCGGGTATCGGCGCTATTAATGAAATCGTTACTCATCCTGAAATTGATATCGTGCTCACCGCTATGGTTGGCTTTGCTGGATTGGAGCCTACCATCAACGCTATAAAAGCCGGGAAAGACATCGCCTTAGCCAACAAAGAAACCCTTGTTGTAGCCGGTGAATTGATAACCGCCCTGGCAAAAGAAAATAAAGTCAACATTTTACCCGTCGATTCTGAACATTCTGCCATCTTCCAGTGTCTTGCAGGTGAGGATAAAAATGTGGTTGAAAAATTGATACTTACAGCATCCGGCGGCCCGTTCAGGGGCAAAAGCCTGGATTTTTTAGATAGCGTTACACCCGAGGCAGCTTTAAAGCATCCCAACTGGGTAATGGGCGCTAAAATCACCATTGATTCGGCTACGCTGATGAACAAGGGGCTTGAAGTGATCGAAGCCAAATGGCTGTTTGATATCGAACCGGATAAAATAGATGTGGTGGTGCATCCGCAATCGATAATCCATTCCATGGTACAATTTCATGATGGCTCAATCAAAGCGCAAATGGGCCTTCCGGATATGAAGCTGCCTATACAATATGCGCTGGCTTACCCTTCACGCATCAAAAACAATTTCAAGAGGTTTGATTTTACAAATTATCCCAACCTGACTTTTGAAAAACCTGACATAAAGACATTTCGCAACCTGAGTTTAGCTTTTGAAGCATTAAAACAGGGGGGTAACATGCCATGCATTGTCAATGCTGCTAACGAAATTGCCGTGGCAGGCTTTTTGACCAACGGGCTTGGCTTCCTGGCGATGAGCAATATCATCGAAGAGTGTATGCAAAAGTTGAGCTTTTATGCTAAACCATCGCTGGACGACTATTTGAATACAGATAAGGAAACGCGCATATTTGCGCAAAATTTAATAAATACAATACCGTTAAAAACGTTTACAAATTGATATAAACACAGAATGAATATAGTGATAATGGTGGGCCAGTTACTGCTGGGCCTTTCAATTTTGGTTATTTTACACGAATTCGGACACTTTATTGCAGCCAGGGCTTTTGGCATTAAGGTGGAGAAGTTCTACTTGTTTTTTGATGCATGGGGATTCAGCTTATTTAAATTTAATTATAAAGGTGTTGAGTACGGTGTTGGATGGCTGCCACTGGGCGGCTACGTAAAAATTGCCGGTATGATAGATGAGTCTATGGATACCGAGCAAATGGCCGGCCCGCCGCAACCCTGGGAATTCCGCTCAAAACCGGCCTGGCAGCGCCTCATCGTGATGCTTGGCGGTATCACCGTAAATATCATTGTGGGCATCTTTATCTTCTGGATGCTAACCATTAAATACGGCGAAACCTACATCCCGGTGAACAGTGTTAAATACGGCATTGTTCCGGGTACGATAGGCCAGAAAATAGGTTTAAAAGCGGGCGACCAGGTGATTGCCATAAATGGCAAGCCGGTTAAGCGGTTTGAAGAGCTTACAAACCCCAAAGTATTCCTGGATAACAATACGGTTTTAAACATCAAACGCGGAACACAGGACGTAAATATTCCTGTACCAGTGACTATATTGAACGACATTTCGGGTAAAGGTATAGATGGAATAGATGCGTTTATCAGCCCGTTCCCGAGAACCAAATTCATGGTTGATTCTGTTGTCAAAGGTGGTAATGCTGCTAAAGCAGGGCTACTAAAAGGTGACAGCATTGTTGCGATCAATGGCGTTAGCACCCCGTATTTTGACCAGATGCAGGATCTTTTAGCTGCTAACAAGAACAAGTCTGTTCAACTATCAGTTAAGCGAAACAATGTTCCAACCATGCTGACCGCCCAGGTGACAAGCGAAGGTAAATTGGGCTTTGCAGTAAAAAGTGATGCTATTAAATTCGATACTTTAAAATATGGTTTTATTAGCTCATTTCCTGTAGGTGCAACCAAGGCATGGAGCAACCTGACCAATAATGCCAAAGGGCTAAAGAAAATATTTACCGGGCAAGTTCAGGCTAACAAAGCCATTTCGAGCCCGATAGGTATAGCCGAAATGTATGGCAGCCGATTTGATTGGCTTAAATTCTGGAGCCTTACCGGCTTTATCTCAATGGTATTGGCGCTGATGAACCTGCTGCCTATTCCCGCACTTGATGGTGGCCATGCAGTATTCCTCATCATCGAAATGATAAAAGGCAAACCGTTAAGCGATAAATTTTTGGAGAAGGCCCAGATAGTAGGCTTTGTATTATTGATAGGCCTGATGGTGTTTGCCTTCGGCAATGATATCATCAAACATATTGTTAAATAGCGAGAACTAATTACGCACAAATAAAAAATGCCTCCTGGAATTCCAGGAGGCATTTTTTATGGTGTAATATTTCGATTATACCGTTGGATCGGTATAATTATCAGCGACATCTTGCGTATCAAATGCCGAACGTTCCTTCTTGAAGATCGCTGCGCCGATAAGACCTATAATTAGCCCCGCAATAGCTGTACCAATGGCAGCGCCAATTACTACAAAAACCATCCCCATCTTATTCATCATTTCCATTGCCTGGTCAACCTGGTCGCTTGACATACCCTTTGCAGTCATAGCATCGCGTTGTTCTTCAAGCATTTTCGTATACATTTCGGGACTTAAAACCCCATAATACAGATAGATAAATACTGCCATAATAAGGCCAGAAAAAATAGCATAGCGCCAGGCAATACCAAAGCCCTCACCAAATTTCATATATCCGCCAAGCTGATCTCTAAATTCTTTTTGTCCTAAAAGCAAAAATGCGATAAATGGTATATAGGCGAGATACCTGACCGGTGAAGTAATTGCGATATGAGCAAATTGAAAAAGGTAGGTGAGTATTATCCCTGTCGCAATGTTAATCAGCGTCCATTTGATAGCAACGTTGCCCGGGTTGGATGTTGTTTGTGCCATGTTTCTTGTATTTAGGTTTAAATGAATAGCCTAATATACTAATTAATGGTATATCAAAACCCCGCTTTATCTAAAAGTAAAATTAATCACCAAGTGCCGCTATTGAGCAGCATCGCTCGAAGCCTGGTATCCGGGCGGGTTTTTTTTGAAAGCAGCGCCAAAAATAACTGCAAAAACAAATAAAAAGATCACTGTGATAACATATCCCTGTATAATGCTGCCTACAGTGATGTTTTTTTGTTCCTCGAGCTGTTTCTGAATATCAGCTTTTTTCTGATCGATTGCTGCCTGGCTTGCGCCACTTTTTTTCAGCATTACCGTTGTAGCCCGCATCATAGAAGATTGTGTCTTACTAATCATGTCAGGCTCTACTACTTTTGCAAAAACAACGTCGCGGCCAATAACCTGTATCGCATAAGAAATAATAAACATAATGAAGATACCTGTTACGGCTTGCCTGAGAGTCCAATAACCCCCAATTTTCTTACGCAAATTGAAACAAAATACCAAAACGATCAATATGGGAATAAAAACCGAAAAAATTATCGGGCTAAACACAATTAGCCATGCGTTCCCTGTGTCGGATGTCAATACATAAAAGGATAGAACGCTTATAACTAATAAAACAAGCCCGAGAATCAAGCCTCTTATTGATGCGGCTTTCCGAATCGCATTTTCCAATGGTGTCATAAGTGGATGTTAATTAAAATTGATCAGTATACCAATTATCGCCATATCAAAATCCTTATCCAAAGCATTTTTGGCGATTTCATCCTTGTCAGCAGCAGATGGTTCAAGATTTTGAAAGAAACACATCATCGGGTAAAATATCTCTTTGATCTCCGAATCATCCGGCAATTTCGCGGCTACTTTGGCAATTTCGCTTACCGGGCTTTCCATTAGTATCTGGTTCTCTATTACTGGCTCGTATATCCGGTGCTCATCCTGGAACTCGTCTTCGTCAACCAGCAAAAACTCCTTCAAATAATCTTCCAGTTCGGGTTCGATATCCTCGTCCGCACACTCATTCAGGTACAGCAAAACATTTAACAATTCAGTACCCCGATCCAGCGTCTCTTCCTCAATTTTTTCCCACTCTTTGGTCTCCAGGTAATCGTCTTCCAGTTTTTTTACGTCTTCACTAAAGAAGTTGATGAGCAGCAGATCGAAAAATAGTTCCCGTAATGCTTCAATTTTCGGGTTGTTATCAAATACTTTATCGAGTAGATCAACCTTGCTTAAAAAATCAACAGGCGACGAAAGTACTTCGTCAAAGATCGGTTCCAGTTGGGTGGCGTCAAAACTATTATATTGCGAAAAGGCGCTCAGTGCCGCTGACACAGCGGACTCTACTTTGGGGTCTATCATGGTTTATGATTTAAATAGCTTATTGTTATTACAGGTTAACAAAATTGAGCCTTTAAGTTTTTTCCCGATGAAAGGGGAATTATATGATTTTGATTTATTATTTGATTTATCGAATGTCCAGCTTGCGTTTTCATCCAGGACAACCAGGTTGGCCGGTTGCCCTTCGGCAATAACCGCTGCATCCAGACCTAATATTTTGCGTGGATTGACAGCCATTTTTTCGATGATCATATCAAGTGATAATCCGGCTTCAAGCGCTATCGAAAAGGCCGTCTGCAAACCTATCATCCCGTATTCGGCCACTTCGAACTCAACATTTTTAAATTCAACCTCATGCGGTGTGTGCTGCGATGTTATAGCGTCTATTGTACCGTCTTTTAAGCCATTCAGCAGGGCCTTCACATCCTTTTTGGTACGCAGGGGCGGCTTTACTTTATATTGACTGTCAAAGCCTAATAAAGCCTCATCCGTAAGTAACAGGTGGTGCACGGCAACGTCACAGGTTACCTGCAATCCTTTTTTCTTGGCTTCTTTTATCAGCGAAACCGAACGTTCAGTGGATACCGTTGTGAAATGTATTTTGGAGCCGGTGTATTCGGCTAAGTAAAGGTCGCGTGCAACCATTAGTTCTTCGGCCAGTGCCGGGATACCTTTCATGCCGAGCAACGTGCTCACTTCACCTTCGTGTACTTTGGCTTTGCCTGCTATCGCGGTATCTTCCGGGTACGAGAGCACCAGCGCATCAAACCCTTTAGTATAAAGCAGCGCCCGTTCCATCAAGCCTGCATCCTGTACCGGGCGATTGCCATCCGTGAAGGCTTTGGCGCCGCTTTGGTACATGTCGTACATTTCCGCCAGGTCCTTACCTTCTCTTTTGTGCGATAATGTGCCCAATGGATATACATCCACCAGGTTGTTTTTGGCGCGGTTCATCAAATATTCGATCTCGGCTTTTGAATGCACCGGTGGTATGGTGTTCGGCATCAGCGCTACCCCGGTGAAGCCCCCTGCTGCGGCTGCGTGCGTACCTGTTTTCAGGTCTTCTTTAGTTTCGAGGCCCAATTCGCCGATATTACAATTGAGGTCAAAAAAACCCGGTGAAAGATGTTTTCCCCGGGCATCAAAAGTTTCAAAGTCTGAACTGATCTTTTTGGCTATCTTAATAATGTGGCCTTTTTCAATCAATACATCGGCAACTTGTTGGTAAAAGGGCGAACCCGGGTCAGAAATTGTCGCGGATTTGATAAGCAAATTCATTTGCGCTGCGTTAGGATGGAATATCTTTTGACTTATACTTGCTGCGGAACCCGCTGTTTACCAGGACTATAGTACCTAGTGAGCAAAATTTCAACCGCCAGAAAAATCAATGCCAAAATTATACAAAGTTTCCATAATTGAAGACCAAAATTTAATTCAGCTATATCACCCTTTATCGAGGCCTGCCCGGCCTGTAGAATATTGCCGGCCTGCGGGAAAATTTGCTTCAGATCGGCCCCTGTCAGATAACTCATATCCGACTCTTTCCGGTTATCGTTAAAAGACAGCACCGACAGGATGCTATCCTGCTTTTTTAATTCATAATTCCCGGTTTCCTGTAGTTGATCAGATACAAATAATTGCGTACTCCCCTCCTGCTGTCTTGCATCAGGTATAACAGATTTATCGCCTTTTACCAATTTTAGCAATTGCTTTTCATTCACCTGCACGGGTGGAACTTCAATGCTTTCATCCTGCCCCAAAGTATAAAATAAAGGCTGGTCGTGCCCGCTTAATAAAGCGATGCGAAACATCACCGGCACAAACAGTGCATGCCTTTGCAGGTTGGTATAATCATCACTTAAAGGCACTGCCGAAACATAAACCTTACCCTTGCCGCTATGATATCCCGACCAGAAGGCTTGCTTACCGGGCAGTTCCATCAGGCTTTCCCCGGCAGGTGCCGCACTTAACTGGTAATATTTTTTTACTGACGGTAAATCCGGATTTTGGGGATATGATTCGAAGATATTTTTAAATACCGGGTTTTGCAGGTTAATAGCCGATACTTTAGCGTCCCCTTCAACCAATTTTTCGGGCCAGGCAGCATGCATGGGCTGTAAAAAGGTTTTGTAATTGGGAAGGTCCACATCACCGGCCTGGAAAACAATTAGGGTACCTCCTTTAGCCGCATAAGCCTTCAATTGCTGGGCAAGCCCGGTACTGATGGTTTTGATATCGCTTATCGCGATCAATGGGTAACTATTCAAAGCGGCATAATCCACGTTTCCATCGCTCACTCTTTTAGCTGCGAAAAATGGGTCGGTATCAAAAACAGCTTTCAAAAAAGGGTTTATCGTGCCGCCGTCTATCAGCAAAACGGACATCTGCTGTGTTATATTGAAAGTGAAGTAAAATTGATTATCAAATGTAACCGGGTTATCCTGCAACTGTATCTCTCCGCGCTGCCAGCCGCTTTGCAGGCCCGAAAAAGACAAAGTATCCGTTTGTACCGAACGCGCATCGATCGTAAAACTTCCCAAAGCCTTTTGCTGACCGTTTATAAGCAGTTTTAGCGGAATTTTTTCAGCTTTTTGGCCGGCATAATTATGTAATTTGACGACTAACTTTTCGCTTTCCCCCGGACGATGTACAGCCGTCAGCAGCCATACGGAATCCACCGCTACATTGGGCAATTCGCTTGCTGTTAATTGGACCAGGTTATAATGCACCGAACTATCGGCTTTAACGGCCTTATTGCTTATATTTTTTTTAAAATCTGATATCAGGTAAGCTGAACGAACTGCGCTATTTTGTTCGGCCAATAAACTTTGCTGCCTGTTTACTATCTGCTGCAAATCGCGGCTTTGCGGACTTATTTTTACCGCATCAACGGCATCATTAAACTCATCCCTACTTAATAAACGCTGATGTTTACCTTCAAAATCCTGTGTAAGCAACTGAAAACGGTCGTTAATGCTATAGGCAGATGCTATTTCCTTGGCGCGGCGTTTGGCTTCATCAAGCAGGCTTCCCTCTTTATTCAGGGTTTCCATTGAGTATGAATTATCCACAAAAATGCTCACCACTTGCTGCTTGCCGGAATTCGCAGCATTCTTCCCGGGAATAAACGGTCGCGCAAATGCCAGTACCAGGAAAAATATCGCCAGTAAGCGGGATGCTAATATCAGGCGCTCTTTAAGATTTCGGCGCGAGGCCTGCTGCTCTTGTATCTCCTTTAAAAACTGGACATTGCTGAAATAAACCTTCTGGTACCTGCGAAAATTAAAAAGATGTATGATAACAGGTATGGCCAGCGCCACCAATGCAAACAGGAAAGCAGGAAATAGGAAATGCATGCTATACAAATGTGCGAATTAATGTGCAGATGGTTGTCAGATTAATTGACGGATAAAGTAAATAATTATTACTTTACACCCTTAACATAACAATGAAGCGAGTTCCCATTTTATTAATTTGTTCAAGGGTCGTTTTTGGCATAATCATTATTGCGTTAAGTCTTTTAAAACCTGTCTATTATAAAGTCGATATAATAACCTTAATTGCCTTAGGTTTATTATCTGATATTTTCGACGGGATAATTGCCCGTCGAGTCGGTGTTTCTACACCCAGGTTAAGACGGTTGGATTCTACAGCTGACCAATTTTTTTGGTTAGCCATAACAGGATCGGCTTATATTCTTAACCCATTGTTTTTCAAAAATAACTTTTTCGCAATTGCTGTTATTCTTGGATTAGAAGGAATATGTTACGGATTATGCTTTGTGAAGTTTAAAAAAGAGGTAGCCACGCATGCTATTGCATCTAAAATTTGGACACTTTTTTTATTCGCCACATTAATTCAAATTATCGCTGTAAACAACTCAATTATCCTCTTCAATATTTGCATTTACCTGGGTATTATTACCCGGCTTGAGATTATTTGTATAA
This sequence comes from Mucilaginibacter sp., assembly GCA_043739405.1. GTDB lineage: Bacteria > Bacteroidota > Bacteroidia > Sphingobacteriales > Sphingobacteriaceae > Mucilaginibacter. The sequence goes on from JAYUEE010000057.1 coordinate 15,624, forward strand.
TTCTTGTCATAAAGAAATGGACAAACGACGTCCCGACAATATATCACTCCGTTTTAATTCGACGCGGGAAACCTATCAAAAGGCACAAACTTTTTAACGGTTAATTTCTTCAAATCCTATTGCATCAAAACTTCAGACTAATTATCGTCACTGCTCCGACGATGCTTTTTCTTTTTATGCTTCTTTTCGGCAGGTTGCTTTTTGGATGGCTTGCTCGTGGATTTGGACGTTGCTGCGTTATTTTTTACGGGCTGGACAGCCGGCTTACTCGTTTTTGCATCGGTCGAATCCTTACTCAATTGCTTAACGGTAAAGCTATTGTCCCTTAGCCCATATTGCAGCATGCGCTTTGCTCCAGAGGCCTTCGAATCCTTATCATTGCCGGCATAAATCGGGAACTCGCGCATAAATTTGCCTTCCTTAATATAAAAGTTATCACTGCCGCGGTATCCTTGCCTTTGAGATTTTGTTAGTTTAGGGAAATCCAGTTTTTGTGCCTTGCCATTACTGAATTCAAAGGCATAAATGGTGGCATAATTGGTGCTGTCTGTTCCTTTAGCCTGTATTAATAATTCCGGGTTGCCGTCAAGATCCATGTCCGAATTGTAGACATCAACAATGGTACCGTCGAGGTCGCCCGTAGTAGTGGTGTATTTCTTACCAGATGAATCAGAATGTAATATGATAAATGAGCCTGCCGTTGCCGATCCCCTGCCCCAGCTTAAAACATCATAATCCTGGCCGGGTGATACCTCGATCAGCTTATGATAGCGGAAAGGTGCTACATAATCAGGCCTTTTTGCGGGTGCGACGGGAGCTGCAGCCGGCTGAGGGCTTTGGTTACATCCCAATGCTGCTGCCACGCATCCCATTAATATGAATAAATAAAACCTTGCCCCCATTTATATTCTAATTAAACAGTGAATCCGGCGACAATTCCCCTTTCGGCTTACCGGGAGTGGATATAAATACACGCAATGTACTGATTTGGCCCACATCAAAATATTTCAGCGTAAATTTATGATATCCTTTTTGTAAAGCAACCGCCCCGCCTTGTTCAAGCAGCGGATGCTTCCCATCATTGTTCACCACCGGCTGATCGTCGATCGTCAATACAGAACCGTCATCCGATTTAGTTGCAAACTGATACAAACCATCAGCATCAATACGGATAAAACCCGAATATATTACCCCGAAAGCCGGGTTATTTTTCTTAAGCAGCGAGGTATTAAAGTTTCTAACAACGCCGCTATCTACCACTGCGGCACCCGCAAACTGTGTAGTATTGTCAAATGCACCCTGGAAAAGCTCATACTTTAAACCCGTTGTTGTGCCCTGGTAGGCAACTGGCGCCAATGGGGCCCGGTTATATACCAGCATATGGCTCATCGGTCCGCGTTTGCCGGAAGGGGTGATCACGATGGTTTCCAGTTCACGGTATTGATCCTGCGGCACATTGTAAGTCATCGGGATATGGTACTCCAGGTCGGTTTCACGCGGCGTGTAACCGTCAATGGTGTAAAATACTTTTGCACCGGCTACTGAAGGCTTTAAATTTACCGTCATCTGCGAACCAAACATGATGGTATCCATCGCGCCAATAGCTTCCGGTACGCGGTAGTCGTAATTGTTTTTATCTAAAAACGCCAGTTGCGCCGGCAGGCGTGTTTCCGAAAAATCCTTAAAATTCTTATTACCTAATTGCGACCATGCTACTTCAGATAAAGCCAATGCCCTTGGGTAATACAAGTATTCTGCCTTGGTTTCCGTACCAATATATTCCGACCATAAATTGGCCTGAACGCCAATGATAAACTTCTGCTGGTCAGGCGTTAAAGCCACGGGAGTTGGATTATAGCTATAAGTCTTCGCCAGCGAGGTATAACCCCCAATGCTCAACGGTTCATCTGTTCTGCCCTGCGCATGATCGAGGTACAATCCGCCGCTCCCGGGCGTCATTACCACATTGTGGCTTTGCTTCGCTGCGGCGATGCCACCTGCTTCGCCTCTCCAGCTCATCACAGTTGCATTAGGCGATAAGCCGCCTTCCAATATTTCGTCCCAGCCAATAATGCTGCGGCCCTTTGAGTTGACAAATTTCTCTATGCGTTGTATAAAATAGCTTTGCAGCTCTTCTTCGTTTTTCAGCTTTAATTTCTTGATAAGTTTCTGGCAAAAAGCGGAGTTTTTCCAGGCGTCTTTCGGCGTCTCATCACCGCCGATATGGATGTATTTGCTTGGGAAAAGATCCATTACTTCAGTCAGCACATCCTGCAAAAAATCAAATGTCTTATCCGACGGGCAGTACACATCATGGAATACGCCCCATGTTTGGCCCACTTCGTAGGTTTTGTTTGGGTCGCAGCTTAGTTCGGGATATGCAGCTAATGCGGCTAAAGAGTGGCCCGGCATTTCAATTTCGGGCACAATGTTGATATAACGGTCAGCAGCGTATTTTACCACCTCGCGTACTTGGTCCTGGGTGTAATATCCGCCATAAGGCGTGTTGTCAAATTGTTGCGGGGTGCGGTCGTGGTAATTCCCTATCACGGTTTGCGCACGCTGACTACCTATTTGCGTTAACCTTGGATATTTCTTTATCTCGATGCGCCAGCCCTGGTCATCGGTCAAATGCCAGTGAAAATTATTCAGCTTATAATAAGCCATCACATCAATGGTCTTTTTAACAAACTCAACCGAGAAAAAATGACGGCAAACATCAAGCATCAAGCCCCGGTAACCAAAACGCGGGTAATCCTCTATTTGGGCGCAAGGTATTTTGATAGACGCCATCCTGTCGGCAGGCATTAATTGTAAAAGCGTCTGTATTCCGTAAAAAAGACCTGCGCCTTTACCTGCTATAATAATTTGATTAGGCGTAATTGTCAAACGATAACCCTGGTCGGGCAGGTTTTCGGTTCCTTTTGCGGTGAAAACGATACTATTTCCGGCGCTTTCGGTATCTCCTATTTTGAGGGTATTATGCAGCTTTAGTTTATTTAAAAGATAGTCGGTAAAAAAACTAACCGCTTTGGTATTGCTATCTGCAAACAATACTGTTTGCTGGCTCAGCACAAATTCGCCAGAGGATTTTTTAACAGAAACAGGCGCAGGAACAATGCCCATATTCGGGTCGTTGTCCTGTGCATTAGCCGCAATATTGACAAGTAAAAAAGACAATAAAAGCAGCGGAAATAGTTTTTTATACATAATAGTTTACCAGGTTATTAATCAACGTGGTTAAGTTAACGGAATTGGTAAAAATAGTGTTTCATTTAGTGTAAAAAATATGATAGTAAAAAAGCCACCCGCTGTCGCGAATGGCTCTTAATTATTTCTTTTCCGGTTTAGCTTCGGCCTCTTTTTTCTCTTTATGCGGTCGCGTCTTACCGTACGAGCCCATTGCAATTTTGCCTTTTCTCGATTTTTTATCACCTTTTCCCATAGTTTGATGTTGTTATTTTAATTTACTCAATATTACGGATAAAAGTTTGTCTGAACAACAAAATTAAGCCGGTATCACGTGCTCTTTCGCAGCCAGGTAGCGTTCGGCATCAATGGCAGCCATGCAACCAGTACCAGCTGCTGTTACAGCCTGCCTGTAAATATGGTCCTGTGCATCGCCGCAGGCAAAAACGCCTTCGATATTGGTTTTGCTTGAACCCGCTTGAGTGATGATATAGCCATTCTCGTCCATATCAATCCAGCCTTTAAATATCTCTGTATTTGGATGGTGACCAATAGCCACAAAGAACCCTGTCACATCAAGCACCTTTTCCTCGTTGGTCTTATTATTGAACGTGCGTACGCCGGTAACCACCTGGCCGTCGCCCAAAATTTCTTTGGTTTCGGTGTTATATATGACTTCGATGTTGTGCGTATTTAAAACGCGGTGCATCATCGCCTTTGAAGCGCGAAACTCGTCCCTGCGCACCAGCATATAAACCTTCTTACACAATTTGGCTAAATAGGTAGCTTCTTCAGCAGCGGTGTCCCCTGCCCCGACTATTGCCACATCATGACCGCGGAAAAAGAAGCCATCGCACACGGCACAGGCCGACACGCCAAATCCATTATACTTATGTTCTGAATCTAAACCCAGCCATTTGGCGGATGCTCCCGTGGAAATTATAACGGTATCGGCCAATATCGTTTTAGTTTCATCTACGATCACTTTATGGGGTAAACTCGAAAAATCAACCGATGTAACATAGCCAAACCGGATATCTGTACCCAGTCTCGAGGCTTGATTTTCGAAATGTTCCATCATCATCGGCCCTTGTATGCCGTCCGGGTAGCCGGGATAATTTTCAACTTCAGTTGTTTGTGTAAGCTGCCCGCCGGCTAGTAATCCTGTATATAAAACAGGTTTTAAATCAGCACGTGCAGCATAAATGGCAGCTGTATATCCGGCCGGGCCGGAGCCTATAATAAGACATTTAACGTGTTCGTTTTCTTGTGGCATTAGAATACAAAATGAGGTACAAATCTAATAAAAAAGAGGATTTTATTAGTCAGGCAGCCGTAAACTTCTAAACAGCGATATCCACACTTATTTTCCCGTATTCGCCTTTAAAACACGAATAAAATTGCCACCTAATATTTTATCAATATCGGCTTCGCTGTAATGTAATTTCAGCAGTTCTTCGGTGATCTTTGGATAATCGGTTACATCATCCATCCCAAGCGGGTACGATTCGGCACCGTCAAAATCCGAGCCGATGCCCACATGGTCGACTCCTATTAGTTTGGCGATATAATCAATATGTTTGATCAACTGGCTTAACGGGGGCCGTATTTGATCCGATTCGGACTTATAGATCGCATTCAGCCTCATCTTCGCGAGGTCATTATCGTTATAAATTTTGATAAGCGAGTCCATTTCGCGCCCATGTCTCCGCAAAAATTCCGTTTCTTTTTTGGCGTAGCCACTGTCAACAAAACCACTGTAAAAATTTACAAACACTACGCCTCCATTTTTGGCCAGGGCCTTTAACTGGTCGTCTTTCATGTTGCGCTGGTTTGGGTCGAGCGAATAAACGCAGCTGTGCGAAGCAATAACGGGCTTGGTTGAAGTAGCTATCACATCATAAAAAGTTTGCTCGCCAACGTGCGATACATCCACCATTACGCCCAAATCGTTCAGGTGATGAACGATTTGTTTACCATAATCGCTTAATCCAATATGCCCGGCTTTTACTAATGAATCGCGGTGATGCGTTTCGTCAGCAGCCGATGTCGACCATGAGGTGCTGTTGTTCCAGGTCAAAGTAAGATAACGCATGCCACGTTTGGCCAGCGCATCAATATAATCCATCCTCTCTTCGATCATGTGGCCGCCCTCCACACCTATCATAGCAGCAAATTGGCCTTTGGCTACTGCTTTTTTGAGTTCTGCCGAATTACGTACCATGACCATTTTACCGGGATTGCGTTTTATCAACGCATAAAGCGAATCGATTTCGCGGTTAGCAAATTTAAAGGCTGTTCCCTTACCATACTCAGCCCCGCACCAGATAGAAAAAACCTGGACATCCAAACCGCCTTCTTTCGCTCGCGGCAAATCCAGGTTGCCAATTGTTTGGCGTTTGGACAAATCAACTTTTGTGATCAACTCGTTGGATAGCGCATCATTATGGGTATCAACCAGTATAGCTTTTTGATGGATTTCCTGTGCGTTTTGAGCGGAAGCCCGTATAATGAGTAGCAGAAGCAGTGGCAGCAGCAGTTTTTTCATGGCTTAATGTAGGTAATTTTTATTTATGAGAGCAAAGACACCGTAAATAGCATCAACTCAAAAGCTAAAATAATAATGCCGATAACCATAAAAAGCGGACCTACCAGTTTCGCGCGTTTATCGTCAACCATAAAAATCAATGGATTTTCCTGCTCATAAATCACGGTCAATTTGTCGCCCACATGATAAACGTTGTATGACCCGCCAACATCATATTTATGAGTTATCGATTCTTTTGCTAAAGTCTCAAACTGTATCACCGGATAATAGAAGGTAGAGTTGCGGGTAGCACCGCCCGAAACAAGTTCTACCACAGTTCCCCCTGCTTTTATTCCATTTTTAAGCAGTTTGGTCGTTTTTCGCCTTTGACCAATACCCCCATAGATTGCTGTCGATCCAATACATAGCATAAATAAATAAGCGTACCAGGGAATATGCATATAATTTCTATGTTTTGGTCACAAAGGGCAAACCTCAAATGAATTTTTATAACCGAAAGATACAAATTTATTTAGGCGGTCGTGTGGGTAAGCTGGTAAACCATCAACCCCAGGGCAAATATGACCAGAAATACTCCGGCAACTATCAATGAGGCCCACAAAATATTTCCTTCAGTTTTTTTACCTGTGCTTATCAGTCGCAAGCGCTCCTTCTGGCGGGCGACGCCGATGATAATAAATAGAATTCCGCCTATAGCGGCTGTAACTTCATGGATGACGCTGTGCATTTTTAGGGGTAGTTGTAAATGAACGTATGAAATTACAAAAATTTATTGTCTGAAAACGATTTTTAAGATTAAAGGATTTCCTTGACGATGACTATTTTTTCATTTCTAATAAATTCTTTCCGACTTCCGACTTCCGATTACGTCTGTATTATTCCTACATTAAACGCCTTTTCGATCGGTGCATGATTTGCCGCTTCAATCCCCATCGAAATAACCTTCCGGGTTTCCAGCGGGTCGATAATACCATCCACCCAAAGCCGTGCTGCGGCATAGTATGGCGTGGTTTGGGTGTTGTACCGGTCTGTTATTTGTTTCAGTAATTCGGCTTCTTTTTGCTGGGTGATCTCTTCTCCCCTGGCCTTCAGGCCAGATTCTTGTATCTGCAATAAAGTCTTAGCCGCCTGCGAGCCGCCCATCACGGCAATTTTAGCAGATGGCCAGGCATAAATAAGCCTCGGATCATATGCCTTGCCGCACATGGCATAATTGCCCGCGCCGTATGAATTGCCAATAATGATAGTGATTTTTGGCACTACCGAATTCGCAACCGCATTTACCATCTTAGCGCCGTCTTTGATAATACCCCCCTGCTCTGAACGGCTGCCAACCATAAAGCCGGTAACATCCTGCAAAAACACCAATGGGATTTTCTTTTGATTGCAGTTCATGATAAAGCGTGTGGCCTTATCCGCCGAATCGGAGTAAATAACACCGCCAAACTGCATTTCTCCTTTTTTTGATTTGAGCACTTTACGCTGGTTAGCCACGATGCCAACAGCCCAGCCGTCAACCCGGCCCAGGCCGCAAATAATGCTTTGCCCGTAACCTGTTTTATACTCCTCAAATTCCGAATTATCCAGCAGGCGCAGAATGATCTCGCGCATATCATAAGGGTTTTCCCTGCTGATCGGCAAAATACCGTAAATGTCTTTTTCGTTCAGTTTAGGCGGTGCAGGCTTAATATGGTCGAATCCTGCTTTCGCGAAATCGCCCGTCATGCTCATAATATTGCGGATCGAATCCAGGCAGGCTTTATCATTAGGCTGTTTATAATCCGTAACGCCCGAAATTTCGCAATGCGTGGTTGCGCCGCCCAATGTTTCGTTATCAACATCCTCGCCAATCGCTGATTTCACCAAATACGATCCCGCCAAAAATACCGAGCCCGTACCCTCTACTATCATCGCCTCATCACTCATGATAGGCAAATAGGCTCCGCCTGCCACGCACGAACCCATAATGGCAGCGATTTGGATAATACCCATGCTGCTCATGATAGCGTTGTTGCGGAAAATGCGCCCGAAGTGTTCCTTATCGGGAAATATCTCATCCTGCATAGGCAGGTATACTCCTGCTGAATCGACCAAATAGATGATAGGCAAACGGTTTTCAATAGAGATCTCCTGTGCCCGTAAATTCTTTTTAGCCGTAATCGGGAACCACGCTCCTGCCTTCACCGTGGCATCGTTAGCCACAATCACACATTGCCTGCCCGATACATAACCTATCCCGCACACCACGCCACCAGAAGGGCAGCCACCATGTTCGGCATACATGCCCTCGCCAACAAAGGCCCCCATTTCCAACCAGGGTTTATCGTCATCAATTAGGTAAGCTACCCGCTCGCGGGCAAGCATTTTACCTTTTTCCTTTTGCTTTGCTGCTGCCTTTTCGCCGCCACCTTCATTAACTTTCTTCAGCCGTGTATGCAGTTCGTAGACGAGTTGCTTGTTTATATCTTCGTTTTTATTGAATTCGATATCCATTGGTTAGTGATTAGTTAACCGGCGATTGGTAACCAGTTATTAGAGGCTGTTTAACCTGGTACATAGTTACAAATAAAGCAAACTAATCACAAGTCACTAATCACAAGTCGCAGGTCACTAATTACTACTTCTTTCTATTATCGACACTAAAGTTGTTTGGCCTCTTCTTTACAGGAGATATCGATTTCACAATGGTCTGACCCAAGAGCTCAATTTTAACAGGTTTTTTATGCGACACTCTGTCCTCGTAAGCTAGTTCTAATAGGTGTTTAATATATTCTTCTGGGAAATCTTCCTTCTCTCTTACCTGGATATAGCGGTATTGTTTACCGTTGCCGAGCAATATCTTTTTTGGATCGGCAACGTTCACACCCCAGTTAAAGCCAAAATTCACATGGTCGCTGGCAACAGCGATACTGCAAAACACATCACCCACCTTATCGGTTAGTGACCAGCCAAAAGCAACGGCATTGTAGTTATCGTAAATCAGTTCATTGGTTTCGGGGTAAAGGTCCCACACAAATTCGCGCAGCCATAAGGCAGCCGCTTTTACCTTATCGGGATAAGGCAGCATAAATTTTACCAGGTCGGCAACTTCTTCTTTGGGCATGGGTATTGTGCGATTTTATCCCTAAATTTAAAATATAAAAACTAAAACAGCCACTTAATATGGCAAACATCAAAGTAAAGAGAATATATGAGCCTTTTTCAGCGGATGATGGTTACCGCATCCTGGTCGACCGTTTGTGGCCGCGTGGGATGACTAAAGAAGCAGCGCATGTGGATAAATGGCTGAAAGAGATAGCACCCTCGACGGAACTTCGCCAATGGTTTCATGCCGAACCAGGGCGGTGGGAACAATTCAGGATAAAATATTTGGATGAATTGAAAAAATCAAATACCGTCGACGATCTGATAGCCTTAATCAATGAACACGAAACCGTAACGCTTTTATTTTCTGTCAAGGATCAAGAGCATAATCATGCGCTCATCATAAAGGATTGGATCGCACAAAAATAAATCAACGTTAGTTTTTTGCTTTCTGTAGATAAATTACTGCCTTCTGACAGATTTATGATTTTCATTAATAATATAGGTTGTATCTTGGTTGCCTGCTAACAAAGCAGTAAACATATCACCATTAATGAAAATCACCCAGCAACACGACGGAGTTCGCCTGCTTTCAGTTTTTAGGAAATTGCCGATTACGCTTTGGATAGCCATCCCGGTTTTATTAGCAATAGCTTCATGCGGCGGCAAGGGTGGGCAAAATGGCGCAGGGTTTGTGCCTCCGCCAGAAACCTACAAGGTTCTTACCCTTCAACCACGGTCGGTTACCATGAGTACCGACTACCCGGCCAGCATACAGGGCCTTCAGAATATCGAGATCCGCCCTAAAGTAGACGGCTTTGTCGAGAAAATTTATGTAGATGAAGGTTCGGTGGTAAAAAAAGGGCAATTGCTTTTTAAAATTAATGCGCCGCAATACGAACAGGATGTGCGTACGGCCCAGGCCGGTATCAAAACCGCTGAGGCGGATGTAAATACCGCTAAACTACAGGTAGAAAAAGTTAAGCCTTTAGTCGAAAAAGAGATTATCAGCCATTACGAGTTAGAATCGGCACAAAATGCACTACAGGCAAAAGAGGCTGCTTTGGCTCAGGCTAAAGCCACGCTTGAAAATGCCCGTGTGAACCTGGGCTACACTACCATTACCAGCCCGGTTGACGGCGTTATCGGCGCACTTCCTTATAAATTAGGCAGCCTGGTTACCAGTGCAACTGCCGATCCGCTGACAACCGTATATAATACGGCTACGGTATATGTCTATTTTGCGATGAATGAGAAGCAACTGCTCGATTTTAGCCGGGATAGTACAGGCAAGAGCATCGAATCCAAAATAGCTAATATGCCAAAAGTTACCCTGGTACTTTCAGATGGTACAGTTTATGAACAGCAAGGTAAATTAGAAACCATCAACGGGCTCATCAATACGAATACAGGTTCTGCTAATTTCAGGGCGGCATTTGCGAATCCTAAAGGTCTGTTACGCAGTGGCGGCAGCGCAACGGTGCGCATCCCGACAGTGGTAAAAAATGCTATAATAATTCCGCAAACTTCAACCTATCAATTGCAGGACAAACGTTTTGTTTACCTGCTTGATGATAAGAACAAGGTTAAGAACGCAGTGGTAAAAACAATGGATAATACACCCGGTCAGTTTTACATCGTTACCGATGGGTTAAAAAGCGGTGACAGGATCATTATCGAAAGCGCAAGTAATTTACCCGATGGCACCGAAATAAAGCCGGCTGATGTTACTGCCGAATCTGTTTACAAAAACCTGAAATAAGAGACGTACTATGTTAAAAAGATTCATACAACGTCCCGTACTATCCACCGTTATTTCGGTGCTGCTGGTTATTTTGGGTGTTATAGGCTTGGTATCACTGCCTATTTCACAATACCCTGATATCGCACCCCCAACGGTAAATGTTTCAGCTAACTACAGCGGGGCAAATGCTGATGTGGTGCTTAAAAGTGTGATCATCCCGTTGGAAGAACAGATCAACGGTGTAGAGAACATGACCTATATGACCTCCACCGCCAGCAATAATGGATCAGCTTCGATCAGTATTTATTTCAAGGTTGGTACCAACCCAGATATTGCCGCAGTAAATGTACAAAACCGTGTGGCCAGGGCAACAAGTCTTTTACCGCAAGTTGTGACCCAATCGGGGGTCACTGTTGCCAAAAGTCAGAACAGCAACTTGCTCATATTTGCGCTTTACAGCGAAAACAAGGCATACGATGCAACATTTTTGCACAATTATGCCAGAATAAACCTGGTACCCGCTATACAGCGGGTTAACGGTGTGGGTAATTTGCAAATATTCAGTGGAAAAGATTACTCGATGCGAATCTGGCTGAAGCCGGACGCCATGTCGAGGTATGGACTTGTCCCTGACGATATCACCAACGCCCTCAACGAGCAAAATATTGAAGCTGCTCCCGGTAAATTTGGCGAAAACAGTGGCGAGGCCTTTCAATATGTGATCAAATACACCGGGCGCCTAAAAACGGCTGCTGAATTTGGTAACATCATCCTTAAATCCGATGGTAAAGGGCAGATACTGCATCTAAGCGATGTTGCCCGTGTTGAATTAGGCGCACTTGATTATTCTGTCGAGTTGAAAAACAACGGCTTGCAGTCAGTCGGCATGGCGGTAACCCAGGCGGCGGGTTCAAACGCGCGCGATGTAATTAATCAAACAAAAGACATTCTAAAAACAGCATCAGCATCCTTCCCCAAGGGTGTTAAACTCACCTATTATGTTGATGCGAACGAATACCTGGATGCTTCGATCGAGAAAGTTATCAGTACACTGATTGAAGCCTTTATACTGGTATTTATTGTCGTTTTCATTTTTCTGCAGGATCTCCGTTCAACCCTTATACCGGCCATATCGGTACCGGTTGCCATTGTCGGCACGTTCTTCTTTTTAAATCTATTTGGCTTTACTATCAACCTGCTCACCCTTTTTGCGCTGGTTTTAGCCATTGGTATTGTGGTGGATGATGCCATTGTGGTGGTAGAAGCCATACATGCCAAGTTGGATAAAGGCTATAAATCGGCCCGCAAAGCGTCAGTCGACGCTATGAGCGAGATCGCCGGTGCCATCATTTCCATTACGCTGGTGATGGCGGCAGTTTTCTTGCCGGTAACGTTTATCACAGGTTCAACAGGTGTGTTTTACAAACAATTTGGTATCACGCTTGCGGTAGCTATCATCCTTTCTGCTGTAAATGCTCTAACGCTTAGTCCGGCTTTGTGTGCTATATTCCTTAGGCCTCACTCGGAAGAAGAAAAGAAGAAACGCTTTTTCAACTGGTTCTATTCGCGTTTTGATATGGTTTTTGATCGGGCTAAGAAAAAATATGAAAGATCAGTAGGCTTTTTGGCAGGCAAAAAATGGATCGTACTGGCAGGCATTGCCGTTTTTGCCACGGCCCTGGTAATCCTTGTAAAAACCACCGCATCCAGCTTTGTGCCCAGTGAGGACCAGGGCGTAATTATTACCAGCGTTAGTTTGCCGCCTGCATCGGGCTTGCAGCGTACTACAGTTATAACGGCAAAGGTAGATAGCATTGCCAAAACCATTCCCGCCGTAAGAGATGTATTCGTAGTTGCTGGCTTTAACTTTTTAGCCGGCTCCGGCAGTTCGTACGCCATGGTGTTTATAAAATTAAAACCATGGGATGAGCGAAAAAATACAAGTATCGATGCCGTTGTAAAACAGCTTTATGGCAAGATCGGGGGTATCCATGGTGCCAGCATTTTCTTCTTTTCACCACCCACTGTACAGGGTTTTAGCGCTGGCAGCGGATTTGATTTTCAGTTGCAGGATAAAGGCGGCCACACTTCTGCAGAGATGTATAAGGTAATGAATGATTTCCTGGCAGCATTAAACAAACGTAAAGAAATTCAAAATACCAATAGTTCCTTCAATCCAAACTTCCCGCAATACCAGGTTGAGGTTAATGTAGCCAAATGTAAAGAAGCCGGTATAACGGTTAATTCGGTGGTGGGCGCTTTGCAGGGGTATTACGGTGGGCTTTATGCTTCTAACTTTAACCAGTTTGGCAAGCAGTTTAGGGTAATGGTACAGGCCGATTACGTTTACCGGGCCAATCCAACAGGCTTAAATAAAGTGTTTGTGCGAAGCGCGACCGGCGTTATGGCACCTGTTACTGAATTTATAACGCTGACCAAAGTATTCGGCCCCGAATCGATATCGCGATTTAACCTGTTTACGGCTGTATCGGTAACCGGACAGCCTAATGCCGGCTACAGCACAGGGGACGCAATAAAGGCTATTGAAGAAGTAGCGGCCAAAAGCCTTCCACCAGGCTATGGTTACGATTTTTCGGGGCTTACGCGCGAAGAAATATCATCAGGTTCACAATCCTTATACATATTTATCCTGTGCTTGCTTTTTGTTTACTTTTTGCTGAGTGCACAGTACGAAAGCTATATTTTACCTTTCGCGGTGTTATTGACGTTACCGATCGGTTTATCAGGCACTTATATTTTTGCCAATTTAATGGGTATCGGCAGTAATATTTACGTGCAGATATCGCTTATCATGCTCATCGGCCTCTTATCCAAAAATGCCATCCTGATCGTTGAGTTCGCCCTCGACCGCAGGCGTGCAGGTATGGATATTGTACAAGCTGCAATTGAAGGTGCTGAAGCGCGATTACGCCCTATTTTAATGACCTCGTTCGCATTCATTTTTGGTATCATGCCGCTAATGTTTGCCACTGGTGCAGGTGCGTATGGCAACCGTTCGATAGGTACCGGCGCCGTAGGTGGTATGTTTATTGGAACCATTTTCGGAATTTTCGCGATACCTGTGTTGTTTATCATATTCCAGGTTTTACAGGAAAAAATAACTGGCCCGGCGCATTTAAAAAATTATGATGACTATGAAGAGGACGCTGAGCCTGCAAAATAAGCTATCAACAATGAATAGGACCCACTCGAAATATATTTTATTGTCTTTGTTTATCTGTAGCGCCGCGCTTTCCTGTAAGGTTACAAGGCCCTACCAGCAGCCTGCTATTAATGCGAATGCCCTCTATCGTGATCAAACCACGACAGATACGGCAACTATCGCAAGCATGCCATGGCAAAGCCTCTTTACCGACACGGCTCTGAAAGCATTGATCAAAGAAGGTTTGGACCATAACCTGGATTTGCAAGTTGCTATGCAGAAGATAGCGGAGGCCCAGGCAACTTTGGGACAAACAAAGGGTGCATTATTACCCGGTTTAAGTGCCTATGCCAGTGTAAGCCCGTCAAAACAGTCGGCAGCAGGTTTGAACTTGCCCGCTGGGAGCTCTATTAATACAACTACTACTACGTACCAGTTGGGGCTGACATCTTCCTGGGAAGCTGATATATGGGGTAAACTCAGCAGCGCAAAAAGGGGCGCCTTTGCGAATTTACTGCAAACCGATGCGGCTAAAAGAGCCGTACAAACCCAGCTGATCGCTGATATTGCTAATAATTACTACACCTTGCTTGCGCTTGATAAAGAACTGGATATCACCACCCAAACCCTGCAAAACCGTGTGAAGGATGTCGAAACGATGAAAACGCTGAAGGACGCCGCGGTAGTAAATGGTGCAGCAGTAGTGCAAAGTGAAGCAAACCGCTATGCTGCCGAGGTAGCTATTCCCGATATAAAACGAAGCATCCGGGAAACCGAAAATGCGCTTGATGTTTTATTGGGCCGTGCGCCGGGCCCGGTAAGGCGCGGTAAACTGGATGACCAAAAACCTATAACCGACCTCCAAACCGGCGTGTCATCCCAGTTATTAGAAAACCGTCCCGATGTACAGCAGGCCGAATTTGGTTTCAGGAGTGCATTTGAAAACACCAATGTTGCGCATGCGTATTTTTATCCTTCATTTACGATCACAGCTTCGGGTGGCTTTTCAAACCTGACGCTGAAGGACTTTTTTATCAATTCGATATTTTACAACATAGCCGCAGGATTAACCCAGCCCATCTTTAACCAGGGTGTCAACAAAGCCCGTTTAAAAACCGCGCAGGCGCAGCAAAAGGAAGCGATGTATAATTACCAGAAAACGGTATTAATAGCAGGAAGCGAAGTTTCAAATGCGCTGTACGCTTATCAATCTGCTAAGGAAAAGGATGATGCCCGCAGCAAGCAGGTAGCAGCCTTAGTAAAGGCGGTTGATTATACAGAGCAGTTGTTACGTTACAGCTCGGCTACTAACTATACCGATGTGCTGACCTCCGAGCAAAGTTTGCTTGGTGCACAATTGAGTGGGGTTAACGACAAGCTTCAGCAATTGCAGGCTATTGTAAATCTTTACCGTGCATTAGGTGGTGGATGGCGGTAAATCTCCTATTATTATTTAAACACGAAGGCGTAAAAAGTCAAGTCGGTAGAGCCATTACCGGAGTTAAAATTCAGGGACACCTGGCTGGATACCTGGTCATTGACCAATATACTCGCATTTCCCGTAACAACCGTACCGGGCGATGTTAAACTGATAAAAAATACCGCGCTCTTAAATCCTGTTGCCTGGTTTACTGTAATTGTTTTTGACCATACAGTACCTGTAAAGGTTGTACTTACAGGCTTGCTGTCCGGCCTTGTATAAGTAACCTGGTAAGATGCAGCTGTATTACCTGTAAACTGATATTGAACTGTCTTATCTGGAGTAGATGCGCTTTTCTTGCCGCAAGCGCCTAAGGCCAGCAACATAAACAAAAAGAATGCTTTTTTCATGACTACCAGGTTTTTTTATAACTGCTTGAAAATAAGGCTCTACGTCAAAGGTTTATTTTTATATAAATGTAAAAAGAATATTTGCCAACCGCAAAAACTTAAAACTTTTTTACCCAAGTTTGCGCTTTGGCATATGATTTGCCTTCTATGGCTAATCTATGTTTAAAAGAGTAGAAAGGCATCAACAGTACTTTCAATTCTTTTCATAAAGTTTAAATAAAAAGGGGAAAATAGCCGGACGCGAGAACCGGCTATTTTTTTTGGTACAAACCGCTGATCTAATCATCGCTTTCAAAAAAGTTAAATTATATCAAGAGCATTGAAAGGGCACCTCCTCTCATAAACAATACATTAGTGTCTATTAATCCGAACGTTTTTAGTAATTATAAGTTAATCTATGGCGATTTTTTAGAAAAAAATTTAATTTATAAAAAATAATTTATATTTTTGCATCAACAAACCGAATTATTAGTTTAAAAATTAAAAGTTGACAGTGGTGATTCTCGCAGAATCGTTTTGTCAACATCTAAATTGTTTAATTGTAAAAACCAAATTTTTAACTCTTGGTGCCTCGTTGATAAGTAAAGGCAACAAACTCTACCTGTTTTATTTAAACTATTTGAATTATGAAAAGAATAACAGCTCTCGTGGGATCTTTCTGTTTACTTGCACTGTTCTCGTGCAAAAAGGATGTGGTAACACCCGTTACCGATCTCTCCAAAACAAAATCATTTGAAAACCTTGCTCTTGTAACCGTAAATGGCGTCACAGTTAACAACGACACAATTCCTCCATCAACTGCAGTTGACGTAAAAACCTACGGTGCAAAAGGTGATGGCGTTACTGATGATACCCAGGCGATTCAAAAAGCCATTAATGCACAAAACACGATCGTTTTTAAAAAAGGCACCTATATTATCAACCAAACATTGAACATGCGTTCGGGCGTTCAAATATATGGCACTGGCGGAGCAACGATTAAACCAGGCACATCCATGTCGGGGAAATTGCTTGTTAACGGAAGGTATTTTTTCTTTAATGCAGTAAGCAAGGCAGCAATAACAAATCTTACGTTTGTGCCGTCCAGCCAGTCATTTAATCTATCTACATACGGCAATACCGTCGTCTTTTTGACTAATAGCCAGAATTGTATGGTTCAGTTTTGCAAATTCAACTTCAAACAACCTTATCAGCACCTCGGGCTTGAGGGTATATGGGTTGATGGGCCATCATCTTCAGGGACCTATATTTTCAAAAATATCTGTAATACAGTGGGTATTGAGTATGCCGAAAATGGGGCCAGCAAAACCGTTTGTCAATATAATACGATCAATAACTCCCATTCAAATGCGCTTAACGGCGAAGGCAACGGCACTTACTATTGTACAGGTAACAGGGTGATGTTTAATACGATAAACAATGCAGGCTATAACGGCATAAATGATTATGGGTTAATTGACGGGACAAATATAAGAGGGAATGTCGTTAACGGTTCAGGCAAAAGCCCTTCAGAAGGAGCCTTGGGCGAAGGAATACAGGCTGTTGCTGTGAATACGATAGTGTCGCAAAATAAAATAACAGATGCCCAGGCAGAATATATTGAAGTAGCTATGACTAACAAAAGGATCGATAGCAATACCATAGTTGACTATAACCTGGTAGCCGAGGGTATTGTTATAAATACAGTTGGTTCAAGTACACAACCTCACGCCTCATCATTTACCACAATCGTGAATCATAATAGTATTACCGGCTGTTTGAATGCCATCGAGGTTGTGGGAGGTTATACACCAAGTGTGAGTATTACCAATAACTACATCAGTAACCCCAAAAATTCCGGAGTTGATATCATAAGCAATGCACCATCCTATTCGCTAATAGTATCGGGCAACACATTTAATATGAGTAAACCGGATGCCGGTCGAAGGAGTGGCATAGCAACGTATACAGCTAATAAAACTACTACTCAAAAAGTGGCGTTAACCAATAATACTTTCACCTACACATCTACTTCAGCCGGAGGGGCAGGAACTGAAACGGCGATAGCAACATGTACTAATAGCGTAACCCTAAGCGGTAATATTGTAAACGGCAATGCTGTTAAAAACAAGGCTGGAAATCAACCCGTTGCCATGAATAACAATGGGGTAACCTATACCGGGTATACTTTTGTAAATAATAAATTTAACGGCTGTTCAATGTGGTTAAGCGGATTTCAAAGTACGCTAACATCGGGGAATAATTTCACCCTGTAGCCAACGTCTTTCGTAAGTAAACTTGCAGTGAGTTCACGTGATCAAAATGAAAGCTCAAATCCAAAAGCAAATGGCTCCCGATAGTACGGAAGCCATTTGCTTTATATTATCCTGATTTTTTGAGGAGCCGACAACTGGAGTCGAACCAGCGACCTACTCATTACGAATGAGTTGCTCTACCAACTGAGCTATGTCGGCTTTGGTGTG
>JAYUEE010000058.1:0-3765 GCA_043739405.1 Mucilaginibacter sp.
GCTAAGACAAGGACTACAACCTCATGTTTACTTTGAAGCGGCTTCCGTGATCGTCGTTTTTATACTATTGGGTAAGCTGCTGGAAGAGCGTGCGAAATCAAACACTTCTTCCGCTATCAAAAAACTGATCGGACTGCAACCGAAAACGATCATGCTGGTTACGCCACAAGGAGAAATAGAAACGGCAATAGCCGATGTGCGGGCCAGTGACAAACTGTTGGTACGGCCGGGAGAAAAGGTTCCGGTAGATGGTGAAGTATATGAGGGCCATTCCTATGTAGATGAAAGCATGATCAGTGGTGAACCCATAGCGGTCGAGAAAAAACAGGGCGCAAAAGTTTTTGCGGGGACCTTAAACCAAAAGGGCAGCTTTCGTTTTGTTGCCGAGAAAGTAGGGGGAGCCACATTACTGGCACAGATCATTCAACTGGTACAGGATGCGCAAGGCTCAAAAGCACCGGTACAAAAATTAGTGGATAAGATCGCCGGTATCTTTGTACCCTTCGTTATACTCATTGCTTTGCTCAGTCTTGTTGCTTGGATGGTATTTGGCGGACAGCACGCTTTTACACAGGGTCTGCTGGCGATGGTCACTGTATTAGTTATTGCCTGTCCATGTGCTTTAGGGTTAGCTACACCAACGGCCATTATGGTAGGCATTGGCAGGGGTGCAGAAAACGGCATCCTCATTAAAGATGCTGAAGCACTGGAATTGGGCTACCGGGTGAACGCAGTTGTGCTGGATAAGACAGGAACGATAACTGAAGGAAAACCAGTCGTTACAGACATGGTATGGGCAGGTCATGCTAAAGACAGCCAGGTTATGCTGCAAGCCGTCTTTTCAGCAATAGAACAGCAATCAGAACATCCCCTGGCAGATGCCATTGTGGCTTATTTAAAATCAGCAAATGTAAAACCGGCTAATATTTCTTCCTTTAATAGCTTAACCGGCAGAGGTGTTGAAGCGGTATTTGAAGGTGATACTTATTTAGCAGGAAGCCATAAACTGATCGATGAAAAAGAAATCGCTATCCCTGATGAGTTAAAAAAACCGATAGATTCTTATTTAAGCCAGGCAAAAACCGTAATCTATTTTGCAGATCAAACACAGGTACTGGCCATAGCCGCTATTGCCGATCAAATCAAAACCGGGTCTGCCGAGGCGGTCAAAGCCTTAAAAAAACAAGGCATTGAAGTATATATGCTTACCGGGGATAACGCGCAAACTGCCGCAGCAATCGCAGAGCAGGCAGGTATTGATCATTTTCAAGCCGATACGTTACCATCCGGTAAGGCTGACTTTGTGAAAGCTTTACAGGTAAACGGTAAAATTGTGGCAATGATCGGTGATGGCATTAACGATAGCCAGGCGCTGGCACAAGCTGACGTAAGTATAGCGATGGGCAGGGGTTCCGATATTGCGATAGATGTTGCTAAAATAACGCTTGTTTCTTCCGACTTACAACAGTTACCCAAAGCATTAAGACTATCGAAGCTGACCGTCCGGGCCATTCGCCAAAACTTGTTCTGGGCGTTCATTTATAACCTGATAGGAATACCTATTGCTGCAGGCATCCTATTTCCTATTAATAGATTTTTGCTCAATCCGATGATCGCCGGTGCGGCAATGGCTTTAAGTTCAGTATCCGTAGTTACTAACAGCTTAAGACTCAAATTTTCAAAACTCGAATTGTAATTTTTAATTTATATAATCATGGAAACTTTAAAATTTAAAACAAATATTAACTGCGGTGGATGCATCGCCACCGTGACACCTGCTTTAAATGGACTAAAAGACATCCGGCATTGGGAGGTGGACACAGCTAACCCGCAAAAAGTACTAACCGTGCAAGCCGATGAAGGGTTAGCAGCAAGTCAGATTATAGAAACCTTAAAACACAAAGGTTATAAAGCTGAAAAAATCTGAAAATTATTAACGATCAAGGCCGTTTCATTGGCTTTGCTCGTTGAAGTTGACTAAGAAAA
Source organism: Mucilaginibacter sp. (assembly GCA_043739405.1). Taxonomy (GTDB): domain Bacteria; phylum Bacteroidota; class Bacteroidia; order Sphingobacteriales; family Sphingobacteriaceae; genus Mucilaginibacter. The sequence goes on from JAYUEE010000058.1 coordinate 1,987, forward strand.
CCTACGCTTAATTATTTGAATTCAAAATAATTAAGCTCTAGCTTTAAATTATAAAATTTATACGGATTGTCGCGTTTAATTTGATCTATTCGTATAGGTGATAAGGTTTTAATTTTATAGGTACCTATTTCTTTAAGCTTCGCTAAATTATGAAATCCTCAGTTCCATTTTGGAAACCCGGTGTTTCAAATAAATTAATAATTGCAGGAAATGCGTGTTTATTTATTTTTATCGCAATAGTACTTCCTGCCTGCAATAAAAACGCTGCCGGTAACAATCCAAAACCTAACCCGATAAATACGCAAACAGGACCGGTAAATATTTACCTGGCTGGCTGGAGATCCTATTATCCGGCTCTTGAGTTTCCGATGTATGTGAAAAATGGCGTTTCATCCGACCTTACCAATGGTTCGGGTTATATAACGGCAAATTCGATAGCAGTATCGGGAAACAATGTTTATATCGGCGGAAACCAATTTGTTAATAATCACTTCGTTGCAAAGTACTGGACGAACGGGAGCATGGCAAATTTGACAGATACGACAAAAGATTCTCAATTAAATGCTTTAGCTGTTTCAGGGAATGATGTTTATATGGCCGGGTATGAAAACAACGGAAGCCATAAAATTGCAAAATATTGGAAAAATGGCCAAAGTGTGAACCTGACTTCCGGTTTAAGCGATGCTCAAATTACATCAATTACCGTTTTGGGTAATGATGTCTACGCGGCAGGCTGGGAGTCGAGCGGAAATTTTGAAGTTGCAAAATATTGGAAAAATGGCACGTCTGTAAGTTTAAGTGATGGTTCAAAAAATACGGAAGCTACAAGTATTGCAATTTCTGGAAATGATATTTATGTAGCTGGCAATGAATATACACCATCTAATTCCTGCCCGATGTGCGGTGCCGCTCCGGGTGTTGTTCGTGTTTCAAAAATTTGGAAAAATGGATCAGTCATAAAAACCGCGAACAGTTCTCAAACTTTTAATTCTATAGTGGTTTCAAATAATGACCTTTATATTGCCGGAAATGATGCAAACGCAGCAAGTTATTTTAAAAATGACGCCGTTTTTCATCTTACAACGGGAAACAGCGACGCAGTTGCTTCGGCTATCGCTGTTTGGGGTAATGATATCTATGTCGCCGGGTACGAAAATATTTCGGGTCATAGCGTTCCAACCTACTGGAAAAACAGTATCCCTGTACGGCTGACAAATGGATCAAACAATGCCTATCTCCCCGTAATTTACTTGAGCAAACAATTATAGAAAACTTGCTTCAATGCCGTAATATTCCTTTGAATTGCTGAATTGGCGCCTCCTGTTGCCTGTTATGCCTTTTATGAAAAATGGTCATAAAATGAACTTTGCGAAATTTTATAAAAATTAAACAAAATACTGTAAAACTGAACTTGCTTAATAGCGTAGCTTTGAAACGTGAATAAAAGCCGTAAAAGGCAACCAGACCAATAAGGAATGATACTACACATTAAAAATATGGTTTGCGACCGGTGTATAATGATTGTCCGGCAGCAACTGGAAAACCTGGGATTTACGGTCATGCAAATTGCTTTGGGTCAAGCAGAAATAACGCCTGATCCTGATGACGAGCAATTGCAGTTGATTGCTGCTGCACTAAAAGTCCCGGGTTTTGAATTGCTCAATAATGAAACGGACAAAACCGTGGAAGCGATTAAAAATATCGTCGTTGAACTGATCCATCGTTCTGATCTGTTAGAGTTGAAAACATCCTACTCTGACCTGATCGCAACCCGGCTTG
>JAYUEE010000059.1:0-89511 GCA_043739405.1 Mucilaginibacter sp.
AGATATTCATCATTCTCAAAAACGGCTATATAATCTTGATTGGGAATGGCTTCATCTTTATCGCCACGGATGCTTGCTTGTATGATTGTAGTTTTCAACGCCATTAGAAATCCAGGGTTTCGTCATCAGGCATTTGTGGTATTTGCTGCATATCCGGTGTTTGACTTTTCATGCGCTGTGTAACAGACATTGTTACGAACCTGAAAAACTTTCTTATATCTCTTGCACTTTCACCTAAAACCAAATATTCAGATGAACTTACAAATTTTGAGAGCATATTGTGGTCAGCGTCATCACCAATTGCCATAGCAATGCGGAAGGCTTTTGAAGACCGTCCATCATTTATAAGGTCATTCATTGGAGAAAGAAAATCGTCAGTTGGAATCCCATCAGTCAATAAAACAATTGTTGGTTTATAAGATCTTGAAGGAATTTGTGCTTTGTTTTCTATTAATTCTTTTAACATTGTAAACGCACCACCCATCGGGGTCTTGCCTTGTGCCTGATATGACGGTGTGGTTACTTGGCTAATTGGTATCAACGGGATATCACAAGTTGCTCTTTCACCCCCGAAGCTGAATAAAGAAATGTGTATTTCTGCCTTGTTGCTGTCTTCGTCCTTTATTGAATTAATAAAGTCTTTGAGTGCGATGTTTAAGGCATCTATTTTACCATTTGTTCCCATACTGCCGCTTCTGTCTACTGCAACAATAACAGGAAGAGGTCTTGGTTTCTGAATTAAGAAGTCGTTTAATGAGTCCATACAATTATGTTTTAAAATTTACTGAGCAAAATAAATACTTTCCTGTGCACTGTATCTGCATCGGTATAAATATTCTTTTGGTCTTGCTGCGGATTTCTTTGATATCCTTAACATTATTACACTATCCTGCAAATTTAATGGTTTAAAATTAGCCTAGTTCAAGCCTTAAAAGCGACGAAACTATTAAAGTTACCGTCGACCACCGCGCCCTTAGATGAGATACTAAATTTGTCCAGATAGGTTTTAAACATGGCTTGATATCAAAAATAGGCAACTAAATTACTTTAATATATGATATCAATTTTTAATAAACAGCAATCCCGCAGATAATTCGTATAACAAAGGTTTATATATTCCCGATATTTAAAGTAACTGTAATATTAAGTAACTTAAAGGAGAATAAATTACAAATGAATGTTTGAAATAATTAATTATTTGCCAAGTCGTTGGTTGCCGGAGGAATTCAAACAAAAGTCGACGACATCTTACGAAGTGTTTCAGATCGAATACTTGGAAATAATATTGTATGTTTTATTCATTTAGATCTTTTGCTTTGTCGGAGATACCGCTTATTCGATAAAAAGCCGAAGAAAAATAGAGAGTTCAAGTCTTATTAGGAATAAAATCGGGAAAAGTTATATGAGGCTAAATGAGCTCAAATGAGTCGTGATGAACTAATTTGAGACATTTATGTGATCCCGACGAGACTAAAAAAGCATGCGAAAAAGCGCGAAAAATATTCTTTTTGGAGTCATACTGTCTCACCTAAACTTAAACGGAATGAAAGCGGCTCATTCGTTCGCCCCCTATAGCGTCCCCCTTTTTGAAATGGCAGTACTTTTTTAAGTTTAAAGCGCTCATCTTGATTAGCACCCTACCGGTCCACTTTCAGCTGACAATTTATAATCCAATTGCGCCAATTTCTTCAAATTATATATGAAATGGTTCGAGAAGCACCCAGTTGGGTGCACCTTAATGTGTGCTCCCTAATGGGCTCGAACCATTAAGAAATATTGAACAACTATAACAATATATATAAAGATTATCGGCATGAGGCACGCTTCCCGTAGATTTCATAATTTCAAAAGTTCGATGTATGAAGCTATAAAAACGTCCGAATATCTTTCCCGCTATCTATCTCAATTTATGCGATGAATCCTCCCAAAAGCTGTACATCCGCAACAAAATGTTTGGATACCTGTGTCGTTAGGAGTACAAAGCCTGGTATGAAAATATCGGGCTTTGTTGTTTTATCTTTTGTTTCGCGGATTGTAAATCCACTTGAATTAGGGTCGGGTTGCAAATCCCGACCAACGGGGGAGGCCATGGGTGACCCAAAGTGTTAATTTTTTATTTGTATAAATTATAAGCAAATTCGCCGCATCCACTGTTGATCAAATCTATATATTTTACAAAAAACAGCGCTATGCTTTATGAAACTGCTAATTGACAATATCGAAATAGAATTCAAGCAATTTGTTGATCATCAAACCAATCATGCCCGGAATGAATGGTTTACGTCAATCGAAATAGACAAGTCGAAACACCAAATTACCTTCAGTGAAGAAATATTCAGAGATTATAAGAGTGGCGAGTCTGCCATAAATTGGGATTTTATAAAATTGGTGGTAAAGGAATTTAAAGAGCATGTCGAAAGTTTAATACTCCAATCGACTAAGGTCCTCATATCCCTGCACCAGCAAATTTTCGGGAATGAATATCACGAAAGAGAGGGCTATTTTGACTTTGACGGGATGGAAATAGTTAGGTATAATAGTGACAAATATCTCCCAAATAGTTTTTATTATCGGATAGAATTAGGATTTGCTCTTGAATCAAATCAAAATTTTGTTATGGATTACGTATCGTATTCTTCAATATTTGACAGAAATCAAATAAATACATTCACCATAGTTGGCGTGAACCGTGAATAAATATTAACGCCTCCCGCCGGTTCAACCGGACACTTGAATGGGCGAGGTGATTCCACCTAAGAGTTAATGTCAAGCTTATACCCCTTGCCGCGTATAACAACAATGTTGATATTGGGATCAACTTCCAGTTTTTTTCTGAGTTTTGATATAAACATATCCAGGCTGCGACCCACAATAACACCTTCATCTTCCCATATCTCTTTTTGCAGCCGGCTTCGCTCTATGGCCTGGTTGGGAGACAACGCGAAAATGCGCAGTACACGGGTTTCAGTTCCGGTCAGGTCTATTGTTTTTCCGTTTATGATGAGCTTCCGGTTCCTCGCATCGAACAACACCGCGCCCAAAGTTAACAGGTCAGTATACTGACCGCCAAGTAAGGCAGCTCGCGGCTTAACCGATCTAAAAAAAATAAAACCAACAAATGCTAAAAACGGGAGGCCACCGAGAATATAACCTTTGGTTATTGCAGTTATACCCGTCGGTTTGAATTTTACGTTGATCATGTAACATGCCATGGGTTGCTTTCTTCCCCTGCAGGGTACGATATCATCTTTTTTATTTTTGGATATAGCATATCCATAGGCTACACCGGCGTTGCCACAGGTTATAACGTTAACAATATAATCGCGTGTAAGCGGGTCCTTAGTTAGCAAACGGTTGGTAGTATTCACCAGGGAGTCCGGTCGAAAAGTAAGCTCATTCTCAAAACTGATCTGGTATTCATTTTCTCCGATCTTTTTTACCGGGAGCACCCTTGTTGTACTATCTCCCGACTGCAAAAGCAGCTCATGCCCGATCCTGCGGAGCAAAACTTCCCTCCTGGCGATATCAAAATCGTCACTGCCGGTCATGCTAAAAGCCAAGCAGGTTACAGCGATAAACAAGAGTAGGATCGCCCCCCACAGGTACTTGCGTTTCCCGAATAGGAGATTTCTGCTATCAGGCATAGTGTCAAGTTTTTATTTACAAAGTTTACATTTTTATTTACAATCCTGATGCCTCAGGTCGAAAGATATCAAAGTAATTTCGTTGAATCAATTTTTACAGGATATGAAAAATAAAAAAATGAGACAGGTAATTTATGTGCTGATCTTATCGCTGGTTGTGCTAAGCGGATCATTATTTGCTAATCGCGAAATCAAAAATCAGCCTTCTAAAAATTCAATCCGCCCTCTCTCTGCTGCTGAAAGGGAAGCTGCATTGAAAAAATGGGAGGCTACCCCTGATGGTATAAAGTACAAAAAATGGGAAGCGTCTCCCGCAGGTAAAAAAGTATATGCCGGTGCAGCTAAAATAAGGAATCACATTAGGGATTATACCAATATGGAGGCTTTTGTAACCTCTCTTTCTCTTCCGCCAGGCTCATTATTAGGTTTCGGAGTGATGGCCAGGATTAATGGTGACGATTATATTCTTAGGTTTGACAATGAGCTTCAACAGCTAAATAGCCTGAAGGTTAACGACAAAATAATTATAAAAAGCCATAGCGTATCGTACGCGCCCAAGTATGCATATCCAATAGTATCGGGCGAATATGCAGAACGGGATGGTGAAATAATTTATAAACATGCCCCTCGCAAAGGTGGTTGCTAAGTAAATAAATTATGAGATACTTATGTTCTTTATTTTTAACGGTTGTTTTTTTTACCTCCTGCGGACAAAACAAACCAGACCCCCAAAAAGAAAATATCAAGTCCGAAACCAAAGAGGTAATCACTTCCTCCGGACCTAGACAAATCACCCGGAATATTATACAGGATAGAAAGGGCAACTTGTGGTTGGCTGCATTTGATGGCATTTTTCGATACGATGGAAAATCGTTTACTAATGTCACAAGTAAAGTAAGTTCGGCACGCTTCTTTTCTGTTTTGGAAGATAGCAAGGGTAACTTTTGGTTCGGCTCTATTGGCTCAGGTGTTTATGAGTACGATGGGAAATCCTTTCGAAATTTTACGATAAAAGATGGGCTTGCGGGTAATGGGGTTACTTGTATTTATGAAGATAAAACGGGCAATATATGGCTCGGTACTGGCGGTGGCGCAAGCCGCTACGATGGAAAATCCTTTCGAAATTATACAACGAAAGATGGTTTACCCGATAATGATATTAACGCGATCATTGAAGACAAAACCGGGAAATTTTGGTTTGGCACAGGGGACAATGCATGCATTTATGATGGCAAGACATTTACCGTTTTCATCAATGACGGCAAATCTTTTACGAATGTTCGTTCAATAAAAGAAGATAACAAAGGCAATATCTGGCTGGGGGGCAAGGACGGCCTTTGGCGCTATAACGGCAGCACATTTACCAATTTCACCCAGGATTTTGTTGGCTATATCTACCAAGATAAAAAGGGGAATATTTGGACGAGTTCAGAAAGTGCTAACGGCCGGGATTTGACACTTTCCCTTTCTGACGAAAGGCGTTTGTCGGGCTTAGCAAGTGCCAGGGGCCAATGGTTGCTTTCCCGTTATGATGAAAAATCCTTGTCTGATAAAAATCCGACGGTAACCGAAATAACAAATAAGCCAATGATTTTCGGGATTTTAGACGTTGAAAAAGGAAGTATTTGGTTTGGCGCTTTAGATGGTGTGTATCGTTATGATGGAAGTACCATTACCGGGTTTAACGGTAAAGAAGTTGGGAAATAAATTTATAGCCAATAATGTCTTTTTTGAAAGTTAGCTACAACCCCGCCGGCTTCAACTTTTTCAATAACCCGTCAAATCTCACCCAGTAAATAGCGCAATCCGCTTCACTTTCGCCACGGGTATAAAAAAGGTATTTGCCATCCGGAGATACATATTGGCCATACCGGTGCGCCAGGCCATCATTGATCAATGGGCCCAAACTTTGCGGATTAGTCCAGGTTTTATCCTTCTTACGGAAACTGATGTAAAGCTCACACTCAAAATGTTCGGTTTCGTTTGTACTAACGATCATATAGGATTCATCCGGGGCAACAAAAAAGTCCCCGTTAAAGCCTTCGGAATTTAACGGTCGGCCAAGGTTTTGAATGGTCGTATCATTAGCTGATGCGGGCATTACGCTAAATCGGTATGAGTTAGCATCAGAAGCCGATCCCCACGTACCATTGCTTGCCGCATATTTGTTGCCGCTGGTGGTAGCCATAAAATCATAGATCACGTAATTTCGATCGATATAGGCCACGGGAGCGCTCCACCCGGAGTCGGTTCTGGTCGATCTGTAGACCGTTCCTGCCGACTGGCCGTTAGCGAAGAATAAACTTTGACCATCGGGCGAAAAGGAGGTTTGGTTGAAATGTTCATTTAATACTATTGGACCGACCCATTTTTGCCCGTCATACTTAAAGTATTTTACTTTAAGGTCGTTAGCGTTTTTCCAGCTCTTATTCGTACAATAATAAATTTCTTTGCCATCCGGTGAAATAGCCGTCCGGTTGGCGGTAAACTCTCCCTTACCAGCCAAAAGTCCCGGTGCAAATATTTTCGGGGTATCTCCGGGCGGGGTTTGTCCAAGATAGGCGTTACTACTATTCCAGAAGCTGGACTGGGCAATTAAATTTTGGCTTAAAGCCAATAATAAAAGCAGGGCTGAGAAAAATATTTTGAGCATATTATTAAAAATTCTTAAGAAATGTCTTCCTCAATACTTTAATAAAAATATAGCAATAATTAGAAAAATAACTCACCCCAACTGAGGGATTTTATGTGCCCAAATGACCGAAAAGTAAAATATCGCAAACTATTTTGCGAAAAGGACATAAGTTTATTTAGCTTTAGAAGTTTAAACATCAATCTCATGTCAGCAAAAAAAATTATCACTGTATTTGGCGCAACGGGCGCCCAGGGTGGGGGCCTCGCCTATGCTATCCTCAATGATGCAAACAGCGAATTTGCAGTTCGGGCGGTAACCCGCGACCCTAATTCTGATAAGGCAAAAGAACTGGCAAGGCTAGGCGCAGAGGTTGTCACAGCCGATATCGATGATAAAGAAAGTATGCAGAAGGCCCTTGCAGGTGCATACGGTGCCTACTTTGTGACTTTTTTCTGGGCGCATTTTTCGGCAGAAAAAGAGACTGGAGAAGCAAAAAATATGGCCGCCGCTGCTAAGGCAGCGGGAATAAAACACGCCGTTTGGTCCACACTGGAAGATGTACGGACATTTGTACCCATAGATAACGACAGCATGCCTACCCTGCAAGGGAAATATAAAGTACCCCATTTTGATGGCAAAGGCGAAGGTGATCATTTTTTTGCCGAAGCAGGAGTGCCAACTACCTATTTGATGGCGTCGTTTTATTGGGACAACATGATCTATTTTGGTATGGGTCCCAAAAAAGGTGCTGATGGGAAGTATTATTTTACACTGCCCATGGCAGATAAAAAAATGGCAGGTATAGCTGCCGAAGACATTGGCAAATGCGCTTACGGGATATTTAAAAAAGGAAACGAGTTTATAGGTAAAACGGTAGGCATTGGGGGAGATCAGCTTACCGGCGACGAAATGGCGGCCGACCTGTCCAAAGCTCTTGACAAAGAAGTGGTTTATAATGTGGTGACGCCTGCCCAATACCGCGCTTTCGGATTTCCGGGCGCAGATGACCTGGGAAATATGTTCCAATTCTACACCGAATTTGAAGCGCATTGCAACAAAACACGCGATCTTAAACTTTCAAAAGAACTGAACCCGGACCTGTTGTCGTTCGAAGCGTGGCTAAATAAATATGCGCAAAGTATCCCGTTGGATTGAGGATGTGATTTTGTGTTTGCGCGCTGGTTATTGCGGAAAGGTTGCGAATAGGGAGATATTCCCTATTTTCTTATTTCATACCATAATTCCACCATCCCGCTTTTGTAGGCTGTCACGTCTTTCAGGTGCAGTGCCTGCTCTTGCCCAATTTGGTTAAAAAACAGTATACCGTCGCCCAAAATAATGGGCATAATTGATAATCGTATTTCGTCGGCCAGCTTTAAACGAATGAATTCTTTGGCAAGCATCGCCCCGCCCGCAATCCAAACATTCTGGTAGTTGGGTTTTAGCCGTTCGTTCACGAGTTTGTGCAGGTCGCCTGAATAAATTTCAATGTTCGGCCTGTCAACAGGCAAGTTGCGATGAGTTACTACAATTGTCGGCGTGTCGCCATAGGCCCATCCGTAGGATTTTGAAAGTTCCAAAGCGTGTTCGTATGTGCGGGCGCCCATTACATAGCAATCTATTGTTTTCAGAAATTCCACAGCATCCTGTTCGGTGACAGAAACGCCCTTTTCGTAATGATCAGATGTCTCAAACCACGAAACGCTATTATCCTTTTTGGCAATAAAGCCATCCAGGCTTGAAACCATATGTATGGTCAGCTTAAATGAGTGTGCCATCAGGAATTATGGGTATGATTTTATAGTCATAAGTATTTTCTTATTCGTTAAGGTGTTTTAAAAACTTCAAATATTTTCTTGCGATAATTCCACACTATCGTCAAAGGGTCTGAAGCTCCAAGGGAACCTTTGCCTATACCAAATAATTGAATTGCATCGTCCTTAAGGTATTCGATTTTATATCCGTTAAATGTTTCTTTAGCAAAATGAATGTCAACTCCTTTTGGATTTGTAAATAAGCCGTCATTTATGAAATACAAGGTATCCATTTTTCCGTTTGCTTCTTTCGTAATCAGCAACTTCCGAAAAACGTCATTTTTAAAATTTTCAATATAGACCTTGCCCAGTAGGTTCCCTTTTTTATCTTTAAGCGTGTGTATTAATTTTATATTATACCGGGGTTTATTTTGGCGTTCAGCGTGCTTAAAACCAAAAGAAAAAGCTGTGAATGCAATCAATAAAAGCATCGGCCTAATTTTCATGCTAATATCAAATTTACTCATCATCCCATCCCTTACCGCTCAAAATTTTAGGAATATATTTCTCAACTCTCGCCTCGCGTGTTTCGGATCGTTTAGGCTGAGAAAAATGAAACAGGTATCCTCTTTGCCGGCCAGGCGTTAAAGCCTCAAAAGCCGTTTTCAGCGCCGGGATATGATCTAATTTATATTGAAATTCTTCGGGAACTTTGTAGTCTGAGGTTTTCTTTAACTCCACCTTCAAACCGGCTTTCTCCACCTCAATAGCTTCATGGATATAGGCCTTAATTGTAGCTGCCAGCTCAACTATTTCTACGGCGCTGGTGAACCGCATTTGCCGCGGCACCTGCACATTCTCCGTTTGCTGGATCAGGACGCCGTGGTCATCATTCAACAAGGCTCCTTTGAAAAACAAAAGCGCACAGTATTCATTAAATCCATGTATGAGCACGATGTTTTTCCCGTTGAGTACATAACACGGCTGACCCCATTTCAATTCTTCAGTGAGCCCGCAGTCGAGACAGATCATTCTCAGCTTCACATATTCTTCCTGCCACTGGGTGTCCTTATTAAAAAACCAATCAACTTTAGGGTTCATACTATTCATTATTGATTAACTGAAATAAAGTTATGAATGCTTATTGATTTACTGAAGCGATCTTTCTATCCGCAGGTCGCAAATACCATGACAGTACCGCAAAAACAGCTAAGACAAACGGGGCGATTATTTGCGCTTTAACATCATTGCTGGCCAGGTGCGAGATCACGGCGCCGGTCATGGTAAAAAATATGCCGGCATAGGCCCATTCCTTAAGCAGCCTAAATTTCGGCAGCAATATCGCAATTACGCCCAGCATCTTCCAGATGCCGATGAGCGAAATAAAGTAAGTAGGGTACCCGAGCGGTTTAAAACCTTGAATAGTCTCCTTTAACTGGAGTGCCTGCGCCAATCCGCCGAAAAAAATACAAAAGGATAGTAACGCTGTGATTATCCAATACCAAATTAGCTTTCTCTTTTCCATGTCCATTATTTTAATTTGCCCGCTATTTCTTCCAGCCGGTTATGCGCCCAGTTAATACCCTGGGCGAATGGCAGCTTCAGCACCTGATCGCGTTGGGTAACCGATTCATAGATGACGTGCATGTTGACTCTGCTGGTTTCATCCGTCAATTTTTCAAATTCTGTTACTTCCAGCTGGACGCCGAAAGGGGTGTTGTGCATCTCGAATGTCCTGGTGATCTTCCGGTTAGGAATAAACTCATGGATTACTCCATCTGCCTCAAAAACAATGTTTCCCTTATCGTCCTTTTTCTCAAAATGCCAGCCGCCGTACTTCCTGGCTTCAAATTTCAACACTTTGTTTCCCATCCATTGCTCAATAAGCCCGGGCTCTGAAAAGGCCCTGAAAAGTAAATCCAAAGGCAGATCAAACTCCCTGGTTATGACGATATCGTGTTTGCCTTCTTCGGCATTGACCTTTGTTTTTAGTTCCATGATGATATTATTTTTTGTTCTTGTATTGTTGCATTATGGTTTCCAATTTGTTGAACCGGTCGTCCCACATCTGGCGGAATGGTTCGATAAAGTCGGCTATTGCCTTCATTTTTTTTGCGTTAATGTGATAGTGAATTTCCCTGCCATTTTGCTCCTGTTTAAGCAATTCGCACTCGGTGAGTATTTGCAGGTGTTTTGAAACTGTCGGCCGCGCCGTGTCAAAGTTTGAGGCTATAGCACCTGCAGTCAGGGCCTGCGAGGCAACCAATAGTAATATTGCCCTTCGTGTAGGGTCGGCTATGGCCTGGAATACATCTCGTCTTAAGTTCATCGTGTAGCTATTTGACTACAAATATAAATGTAGTCATTTAACTACGCAAATATTTTTTCAAAAACATTTTTTGTTTAAATGCCCGAAACCAAAATGCTCAAAAATTCTTCTATTGGCAGAAATATAAGCAAATTCGTACCATGCTCAGCAACCAATACCAGATTACAGCCGTCAAAGAAATAATAGGAGCGGATGGGACAATCGTAAAAGACGATGTCGTCAGCACCCTGCTTACTGACAGCCGCCGAATCACCAACGCAGCTGAAGGTTTATTTTTTGCATTGAGCGGCAGGCGCAACGGGCACGAATTTATTGCAGAAGCGTATGCATCTGGGGTTCGAAATTTCGTGGTGTCACACCAAACGGAAATCAGGATGCCGGAAGCGAATTTCCTGCTTGTGCAAAATGTGCTCGAAGCATTACAAAAACTGGCCGCCTATCACCGAAGTCGTTTTAAACTTGAAGTTATCGGCATTACCGGCAGCAACGGCAAAACCATCGTGAAAGAATGGCTTTACCAGTTACTATCTGCAGACAAAAACATAGTTCGTAACCCCAAAAGCTACAATTCACAGATCGGCGTGCCGCTTTCGGTATGGCAGATAGACGAGAAAGATGAACTCGGCATTTTTGAAGCCGGCATATCCACTGTAAATGAAATGGCTAGGCTGGAGGCTATTATTAAGCCAACTATCGGCGTTTTAACCCATATCGGCCCCGCGCATGACGAGGGTTTTAAAGACCGCAGGGAAAAGGTACTCGAAAAATTAAAGCTATTCAACCATTGTAGATTGCTTGTCTATAATTATGACAGGTTACTTGATTATGAAAATGAGATCAAAGGCAAAAAAAGATTTACCTGGAGCAGGGAATTCAACCAGGCCGACCTGTATGTCTTTGCCGAGACTGTCATATCACGTAACTACTACCTGCGCGCCATTTATAACGGTAAGGAAATAGAATGCCTGATACCTTTTATGGATGAGGCTTCCGTTGAAAACGCCATTGTTTGCTGGGCCACCGTGCTGGCTTTGGGCTACAGTGCAGTTGAGGCTGATAAAAGGATTGAAAAGCTAAACCCGGTGAGTATGCGGCTCGAACTGAAGAATGGTATTAACGATTGTTCGGTTATTGACGATTCTTATAATTCGGATGTGCAGTCGCTCGAAATTGCGCTTAATTTTCTGGGCCAGCAAAACCAGCATCCCAAAAAAACATTAATTCTTTCGGATATTTTCCAGTCAGGACTGCAACAGGATGTTTTGTACAAACAGGTTGGAGCTTTGATCAGCGACAAAAAGGTGGATAAGTTTATTGGGGTGGGCGAAGCGCTGGCAAAATATGGCGAAGACTTTGATGTGCCCGAAAAGCATTTTTATGATGACACCAATACGCTTTTAAAACATATAAATACGCTTAATTTTGATAACGAAACTATCCTGATAAAAGGTTCGCGAAGTTTTGAGTTTGAGCGAATCAGCCAGGCGCTTACACTGAAGGCGCATGAGACAGTGATGGAAATCAGCCTCAACGCATTGCTAAATAATCTCAACTTTTATCGTGCCCAGCTAAAGCCCGGTGTAAAAGTAATGGCCATGGTCAAAGCATTCTCCTATGGCAGCGGAACATTCGAGGTGGCTAATATGCTGCAATACAACAAGGTCGATTACCTGGCTGTAGCCTATATTGATGAGGGCGTTGCTTTGCGGCAGGCAGGAATCACACTCCCTATCATGGTGCTGAATCCCGAGGTTTCGGCATTTGATAAACTGGTTGAATTTAAGCTCGAACCCGAAATATTCAGCTTTAATTTACTGGATGAGTTTGTCAAATACGCGCAAACGCACGGTTTGAGCAACTACCCCGTTCACCTTAAAATTGACACAGGCATGCACCGCCTCGGTTTTGAAGATTTTGAGATAGATAATTTGTGCGATTTGCTTGAAATAAACCGTTACATCAAAGTACAGTCGGTTTTCTCGCACCTGGTAGCCAGCAACGCATTAGAACATGATGAATTTACCCGCCGCCAGGTAAAACGCTTTGAAAGCGCTTTTAAAAAGATCGAGAAAGCATTAGGTTATAAAGTTATTAAGCATATCGCCAATACATCGGGTATAACACGGTGGCCGCAGGCGCAATATGATATGGTAAGGCTTGGTATCGGCTTATATGGCATCGATGCGGCCATACCTGACGGAACAAATGGCTTGCAGCCGGTGGCTTCACTTAAAACAAGCGTATCGCAGGTCCGCAAGGTTTTGGCCAATGATACGATTGGTTATAATCGCAATGGCAAGCTGGGCCAAAATGGCACAATCGCAACCATTCGAATCGGTTATGCCGATGGTTACCTGCGGGCATTTGGCAATGGCGTGGGCAAAATGCTCGTAAATGGTAAAATGGCGCCTACGGTGGGCAATATCTCTATGGATATGTGCACCCTTGATGTAAGTAATATCGATGTCAAAGAGGGTGATGAGGTTATTGTATTTAATGAAGTGCTGAAAATAGAAGAGCTTGCGAAAGAGATCAACACGATACCCTATGAAATACTCACTAATGTTTCGCAACGGGTAAAAAGAGTGTATTTTTACGAATAATTACCCGCCGCTATGAGGAGACTATTTAGAGCTTTACTGAATTACCTTGTAAAGGGGTTGATCGTGGTGGTTCCGCTTGGTGCCGCTGCTTTCCTTATTTATTGGAGTGTATATAAAATTGACAGTGCTCTTAACCTAAGTGGATTCTTCTTAACGGATAGCAAAGGCAAGCCCATTTATATACCCGGTTTGGGTATCGTAAATGTGCTGATTATCATCCTGATCGTAGGTGTCCTGGTGACGAATGTAGTGACCGACCCCATAAAACGCTGGATAAACCGCTGGATAAATCGTTTACCTATTTTCAAGTTCCTCTATTCGTCCATTAAAGACCTTACCGAAGCCTTTGTAGGCGATGAAAAGAAGTTTAACGAGCCAGTTTTGGTCGAGATAAATGAATTTGGTTTGAAAAAGGTCGGGTTTCTTGTTCAAAAGGACCTGGCAAAACTCGGCTTAGCGGGCGAAGTAGCGGTTTATTTCCCATGGTCGTATTCGTTTGCCGGACAGGTCGTTATTATTTCTGCAGACAAAGTAAAACCTATTGATAGAAGCGCTGCCGATATGATGAAGTTTGTTATTTCGGGTGGGGTGAGTGGGCTGGATTAATGTTTTTTTTAAAACTCCTGATCACCAACAAGATGCTAATCAGCATTAGCGCAGCTCCTAGCAGGTAAGGGGCTCCCGGGAAATACACTTCTGACCCTTTCTTTGTAAAAAAGAAAAATACGTAACTAAACAAAAGCGGTCCGATAATGAGGCTTATACTATTTAATATAGAAAAAGCGCCTTGTAATTCGCCTTGTTCATTTTTTCCCACCTGGTCTGTTGCTAACCCTTGTAAGGCAGGCCCCGATAATCCACCAAGACAATATGGGATCATACACAAGTAAAGCATCCAGCCTTGACCCGCAAGAGCGATAAGCAATAAACCAACAGCATAAAATATTAAACCTCCGACGATGTTCTTTTGCTGGCCAAATTTTGGCATGGTATATCTTATCAGGCCGCCCTGGATACCAAATAAAACTAAGCCGATAAATAGCCCCAGGGTACCAACCCCGGCCGGGGTCCAGTTAAACTTTTCGTAAATAAAAGTTGATAACAAATACTCTACTGCTTTTTGGGCGATATAAACTATTGCCGTGGCACCTAATAAACTTGCCAGCACAGGTTGCTTTTTATATATCCTTAATAAGGACAAAAGCGGGTTGGCCCGACTCCATTCAAATTTTCTCCTGTGTTCCTTTGCCAGGGACTCGGGCAATACAAAAAGTCCGTAAAGAGCATTGGCAAATGCAAACGCGCCCGCGGCCATAAATGGAAGCCTTATATTGATAGCAAAAAGGTAAGCGCCCAGGGCGATGCCGAAAATAAGCCCGATGGCTGACGCGGCCCCAATCAGGCCAAAATTTGCGGCTCTTTTATCACCTGTACTTACATCAGCAACGTATGCAGTTGCTGTTGAGGTGCTTGCACCGCAAATACCTGCAATAGTTCGCCCTACAAATAACCAGGCAATAGTTGGTGCAAACGCCATTACTATGTAATCTAACCCAAAACCAAACAATGAGATCAATAAAATGGGACGTCGACCGTACCGGTCGCTAAGATTACCCATTATGCTGGCAAATATTAACTGCATAGAGGCGTAAACAAAAGTCAGCCAACCGATATATTCAGAAGCCTCATTAACATTAATATGTCCTAATATTTGCAATAGTTTAGGAAGCACGGGAATAATAATGCCCAATCCCAGCACATCGATAAAAATGGTAATGAAAATAAAACCGAGCGCTGCGGATGTTTTTAGTTTAGGTGTTTTTTCCATATTCAGAAAATATTAAACATCAGTAACCACAGGATGTTTAACAGCTGGTTTATTTTTCTTAAAGGATAATACGGCCAATATAGCACTTAAAAGCATTAATATCGCACCAACAATAAAGTTTGCGCCGGGAAATACAAAAGGAGCGTCGGATTTAGTAAAAAGGCGGAAGATCGCAAGCATAGCTAACGGGCCGAATATGGTACTCAGGCTTGCCAGGCTGGTGAGGCCGCCCTGCAACTCCCCCTGCTCATTAGCTGGCACGTGATTGCTCATATAACCCTGTAGTGCCGGGCCGGCTATACCGCCCAAACAATAGGGTATAAGTATGGCGTACATCATCCAGCCTTTGGAGGCGAATGCAAATAAGGCCATGCCAATGCTGTAAAGCAGTAATCCGACCCAGATACTCCGCTCGGTTCCAAATTTAGGTATAATAAAGCGGGTAAGGCCCCCTTGTACCAACCCATAGACCACGCCGACGACAGCAAGCGAGTAGCCAACCATCTTCTCGTTCCATTTAAATTTATACATGGTGTAGTATGGCCACACGCTTTGAACAGCCTGTGCAGCAAAATAGATCAGGAACAGCGACACCGCAAGGCCCAGCACAGCTTTGTACTTACTCAACTTCATTAAAGTGTCAACGGGATTGGCTTTTTTAAGCTCCAGCGGCCGTCTGTTCTCTAACGACAGCGATTCCGGTAATATGAAATATCCGTAAGCAGCATTTAAAAATGCCAGTATTGCCGCTGCAATAAATGGATAATGTACGTCGTAACTAGTCAAAATTCCGCCAATAAACGGACCAATCACGAACCCCAATCCAAAGGCGGCACCTACCAGGCCGAAATTTGCTGCACGTTTTTCGGGTGCGCTGATATCAGCAATATAGGCGGATGCGGTTGTGAAGCTTGCCCCGGTTAAACCTGCTATTATGCGGCCCACAAACAAAAGTCCGATAGTAGGGGCAAACGCCTGGAACAAATAATCGGCACAGAAACCAAGCAGTGAGCATAATAATACCGGTCGCCTGCCAAACCGATCGCTCAAATTGCCTACTAGCGGCGAGCACAAAAATTGCATGCCTGCATAAGCTACCATTAGCCATGCCGCATACGGAGATGCATCGCTTACTTTATTGCTATGGATCAGGTGCATTATCAATTTGGGTAAAGCGGGTATCACAATACCAAATCCCATTACATCAATAAGCAGAGTAGCGAAAATAAAACCTAAAGCGGCCTGTCCCCTGGGTTTATGCATTAAGTAATTAAAAATTCGGTTTCAATACATATTTTTCATAGAAACGGAAGATGTGTTCAACGGCTTCCTCGGCCGTATCTACAACACGGTACAAGTTCAGGTCGTCCGGACTGATAGTATGTTCTTCGGCAAGCATTTTTTCTTCCACCCATTTAAACAGGCCACCCCAGTAATCAACGCCAACAAACACGATAGGGAAACGGGCAATTTTACCGGTTTGTATCAATGTAATAGCCTCGAAGGATTCGTCCATCGTACCAAAACCGCCGGGCAGGATGATAAACCCCTGCGAGTATTTCATGAACATTACCTTGCGGATGAAGAAGTAATCGAATTCCAATAGCTTATCGCGATCGATGTATTTGTTATGGAACTGCTCAAAGGGAAGTTCTATATTCAATCCTACCGATTTGCCCCCTGCCTCGTAAGCGCCTTTATTTGCTGCTTCCATAACCCCTGGTCCACCACCTGAAATGACGCCATAACCGCGCTCAGTTAAAAGTGCTGCTGACTTTTCGGCCAATTTGTAATACTTATTGTCGTTATGCATGCGTGCCGAGCCAAAAATCGATACGCAAGGGCCAATTTTTGCTAGTTTTTCAAAGCCGTCGACAAATTCGGCCATGATCTTAAATATCTGCCAGGAGTCAGTTACCTTAATCTCCTGCCAGTTCTTATTCTCAAACGCTTGTCTTATTTTATCTTCACCGGTCATAATTCGTTATTAAGCGATAAATATAATGTTTATGTATTTTTTGTTTCAGAAAAGCTTAATGTTTAAGCCAGGCAGCAGGTATTTCCTGTGGTGCCGAGCCATTTTTGCTATATTTTAATTTGAGGGTAAAACCGCCACCGCCTTCTATAAAATCCAATGCAAATGGCTGCAATCCCTTTTTTAACGCTACTTGCCCGGTTTTTTCAATTGCAGAATGCAGCCCGTCATTATTAACCGTTTCCCTGTTGGCGATATACAGCACGCCGCCATCGTCGCAGGTAAAATAAAAGGTATAAATTCCATCGCCCGGAACATCGATATACCCCCTGTATTTTATGGCGAAAGAAGGTGCATTAACGGATGGGGGCACCGAAATATCAGGCGATATAAAAGTACTATCAGGTTCGCCGGACCTGATAACCGTAGTCGATTTAAAAAATGCTTTGTAATAGCCTGCGGTAAGTCCCGGACTCACACTTGCGGGTTTTTGCGGCTCGGCCATGGCTTGTTGCCGGTAATCGATGCTGTAAATATCACCCCGCTTGTTGCCCGGAGTAAACGCAGCCAGCTTAACGGTTTGTGACTTAGTAATAACAAGGTTGTTCAATACCGGCGACCTTTCACCGGGCAGATCGCCATTGGTGGTGTATCTTATTGTCAAATTGCTTAAAGGCGGTTTTATTTTTAAAGTATCGCTATTGACAAACACTTTGCTGTCAACAATTCCGGCCAGGTCGGGTAAGCGATAATTGATATTTAGTGCATCCAGGCGGCTGAATTGCTGTGTTAACCGTTGATTATAACTCTCATAATCATCCTGCCTGTTGGTCCAAAGCAACTCAGCAAGTGCCGTCATACGCGGCATGTACATATAATCAGCACGCTTTTCGGAAGGGATGTTTTCCGTCCAGATATTTGCCTGTGCCCCAATGATCAGTTTGGCTTGCTCCGCGTTTAGCCCTGCGGGTATTGGGTTAAAATGATAGACGTTATATAGCGAATTTTGGTCGGCCGGGTTGTCAAAATATAACGGGCTGCCGGGAGTCATGATTACCTGGTTGCCATTTTGTGCGGCTTTAACCGGGGCATTGGGCACCCAGGTGCGCCAGTACATAATGATAGCGGTTGAACTAATGCCGCCCTCCAAAACTTCATCCCAGCCGATCAGTTTGCGGCCTTTTGAGTTAAAAAACTTCTCCATCCGGTTGATGAAATAGCTTTGCAAGGCGGGCAGATCCTTAATTCCCTCACGCTGCATGAGCGCCTTACAGGCTTCTGATTTCCCCCAGTCGGTGCGATCAACTTCATCGCCGCCAATATGGATGTATTTGGATGGGAAGATATCCATGATCTCGCTGTATACATTCTCGGCAAACTCAAAAGTTGATTCATTACAGGGACAAATAGGTTTGGTAAACAATTCACCCCATTTGTTATCACCGTTGCAAGTCAAAAAAGGGTAGGAATTAATAGCAGCCATCATGTGCCCTGGCATGTCAATTTCAGGTATAATATCGATGTGTCTTGCTGCCGCATAAGCCACCAACCCCTTCATTTGCTCCTGGGTATAAAAACCGCCGTAAAGTGTTTTGCCATTACGCTGGATAATATGTTCTTTATCTATAATAAAATCAGGATTGTCTTTAGCCTTTTTCATACAAGCCGAATCCTGGTTATTAAAAGTTCGCCATGCGCCTCCTTCTGTCAGTTTGGGGTGTTTTTTTATTTCGATGCGCCAACCCTGGTCATCGGTGAGGTGCAAGTGAAGCTTGTTCATTTTATAAAGCGCCATCACATTGATGAATTTTTGCAGGTAGGCAATGGAAAAAAAATGCCGGGATACATCCAAATGCATACCCCGCCAGGCATAGGCAGGGCCATCTTCAATGGTCAAAGCCGGCAAAACCAACTCTTTTCTCAGGGTATTTGTTTCAACCGATACCGGCATCAATTGTCTTATCGTTTCAACAGCATGGAAAGCCCCTGCGCCATCTTTTGCCGATATTAAAATTTGGTGTGGCGTTATTTCGAGTTTATATCCCTCCGGCGCGCTTATTGCAGGATCGTAGTAAAACCTTATCGTATTTGATCCTTTAATTGTTCCGGCTTGTAGTGAGCCGCCAATACCGGCTTTTATCAGTTTTTTAAGCTGTTTTCCTTCGTTAATAAATTGATGTGGCCTAACTAATCGTGTTTTTGAATTAATAACGAAGTTTCCCGGCCGGGTAATTAAATTGGTCGGATAGGGGATGATGTTATATGTGCTTTGAGCGCTAGCGGGGTTGCAAAAATCCGCCAATAATAATAAGAGTAGCAATTTGGAAAAATAATTAGTCATGATTTGAAGTTTAGAATTTAGCCGCTTCGGTTTTGCGCGACGAAGTTACAAGGAGGCCAACAAATGTAATTAGTCCGTTTACAATAATAAGTTCATTAAAAAAAACATATCCCCCCAGCAATTTGGCCGAATACATATTGAGGAAGTAGCAAATGGCGGGAGACAGGATACAGATAAAGGGTACAAGTTTATCTGTCACTTGCCTGTTCTTCATGAAGAGGCCAAATGAATACAAACCAAGCAACGGCCCGTAAGTATAAGAAGCTACGCTGAATATAGCGCTCACCACAGCCTCGTTATTGATAGCATTAAAAATGACAATAGTTAGCAGCATTAACCCCGAAAATGCAATGTGCACGTAGTGCCGGGTTCTTACCATGCCAGGATCGTTTACATTCTTATTTTTAGTGAATCCCAGGAAATCGACACAAAATGAAGTTGTTAAAGCGGTAAGGGCCGAATCCGTTGTGGCAAAAGTAGCAGCCGTCAATCCAAGCATAAAAACTACCGCCGGGAACACGTCCAAATATTTTAGTGCTATGGTAGGGTATAAGTAATCGGTTTTTTGTACCGAGATACCATATTTGGCTGCATAGATATATAATAAAGCGCCTATGCCCAGGAAAAAGATGTTAATGATGACAAACACTGCAGTAAAGCTGAACATATTTTTCTGAGCCTCTTTGATAGTGCTCATACTCAGGTTCTTCTGCATCAGGTCCTGGTCAAGGCCGGTCATACCAATGGTGATAAACAGCCCCCCTAAAAATTGCTTGCTGAAATGCAATTTGCTTGCTACAAAGGAATTGAAGAAAAACATTTTTGAATAGCTGCTTTCTTTGATTGCATCAACCGCCTGGAAAATATTCATATGCAGGCTGCTGCAAATAAAGTATATCGAGAGGAAGACCGAGGATACCAAAAAGAAGGTTTGCAGGCTGTCCGTAATAATAATGGTTTTTAAGCCACCCCTAAAGGTATACGACCAGATCAGTACCAGGCATATTATCACCGTGACGGCAAAAGGTATATGGTAGGCGTCGAAAATGAATTTCTGTAATACGATCACCACCAGGTAAAGCCTGAAAGATGAACCAATGGTACGGCTAATGAGGAAAATGCCCGCCGCTGTTTTATAACTCCATTGCCCTAAAGCATGCTCGATGTAGCTGTAAATGGACGTAAGCTTCATTCTATAATAAAGTGGAAGCAATACCGTCGCGATGATGATAAACCCCGCTGCGTTACCTAATACAAACTGGAAGTAAGCAAACTGGCTGCCGGTTGCCCCGCCGACATTGCCGGGAACGGAAATAAAAGTCACACCGCTCAGTGCTGTACCTATCATTCCGAATGCCACCAAATACCACTTGGAGTTTCGATTGGCGACGAAGAAGGTGTCGTTATCCGATGATTTTCTTGACGTAAGCCAGGAGATGCCAAGGAGAACGACGAAATAACCGATGATAAATGATAGGAGTACTAATGGAGACATGTTTGTTTTTTAGTCCGAAAGCCCGCATAAGTCGGAAAGTCCGGAAGATTGCTTGTGAAGGCAATTTATGTACTTTATCAATTAAAAATAAATATTCCCATATTAATCTTTCGGACTTGCGCGGACTTTCGGACTTCCCGACTAATTGCTAATTTAGCAACATGAACTTTTCGTCAAAGTTGCTGGAGAATGCAGTGGCCGAATTTGCTAAACTGCCGGGGGTGGGACAAAAAACTGCTTTGCGACTGGTGCTGCATTTGCTCAACCGGGATAAGGCCGATGTGGAGCGTTTTAGCCACACTATCAGTAAGCTGCGGAACGAGATACAGTTTTGCGGTATTTGCCATAATATTTCTGACTCTGCAGTGTGCGAAATATGCTCGTCGCATAAACGCGATCACACCCTGGTATGTGTGGTAGAAGATACACGTGATGTAATGGCTATACAGAACACCGACCAGTATAACGGTGTGTATCATGTACTTGGGGGATTAATATCCCCAATGGACGGAATAGGCCCCTCAGACCTCCAGGTGGACACTTTGGTAGAGCGTATACGGGAAAATGAGGTTAAGGAGGTAATTTTCGCTTTGAGCGCCACGATGGAGGGCGACACCACGATTTTTTATTTGCACAAAAGGCTAAAAGATTTCAACATAAGCATCTCAACCATAGCGCGTGGCATAGCTTTTGGTGGTGAATTAGAGTATGTGGATGAGGTTACATTAGGACGTTCTATTGTAACCCGTGTCCCTTACGAAAATTCACTTTCGAAGTAATTATGAAGCTGTCGGTTATCTTTATCAATCACAATTCAAAAAACGGGCTAAGGCTGGCCCTGGGTACCCTTTTCAAGGGTCGCAGTGGTGTGCCTTACGAAGTGATAGTGGTGGATAATGGTTCGACTGACCGGTCAATCGAAATGCTTTCCTTCGAATTCCCCAAAGTGCGCATCATGGCCAGCAATACTGATTTAGGCTCTGCTGTAGCTTACAATAAAGCCATCCGCGTTGCAACAGGCGATTATGTATTACTTTTGAGCCCCTACGTGCTCACCAATGCTGGTAGCCTGGAAAAATTTACCGATTTTATGGATAGCCACCCATTAGTAGGCGGAGCAAGCGTACGCATGGTTGATTATAAGGGCGATTACCTACCCGAGTCAAAACGCAGTTTAAGCAGGGGATGGACCTCAGTGCTGAAACTGGCCAGATTATCAGGTTATTTCCCAAAATCAATCTCGTCAATCGCAAGAAAAAGCGACTGGGTTGAGGAATTTGAAACTTCGGAAGTTGACGTATTGCACGAGGATTGCATGCTGCTGCGCAGATCGGCGTTAGACAAAGCCGGACTTTTCGACGAGCGTTTCAATCGTTACGGTTACAACATCGATATGGCCTACCGTTTGCGGCAGCAAGGCTTTAAAACTTATTATTATTCAAAAACATATATCATTCAATTACCGGGCAAGTTTGTGAGCAAATTAAGCTGGGATGGCATTAGGCATTTTTATGGCGCTATGTTTATCTTCGCAGCTAAATATTTGTTTAAACTGCCTGTGATCAACCTAAAGGACATAGGCGAAATATACCCTTCGTCGTATGAAGTTGAATGAGAAAGTCGTTGTTATCACCGGGGCATCATCAGGGATAGGCAAGGCACTGGCAATTGAGTTTGCCCGTCGCGGAGCCAATCTTGTAGTAGCCGCCCGCCAGTACGTTGCCCTTTGCGAGTTAACCGAAAGCCTGATCAAGGAATATGGCATTAAAGCCGTGGCGGTACAATCAGATGTAACGCTGGAGGAAGATTGCGACCATCTCATCAAACAATCCATCACTACATTCGGCAAAATAGACATTCTCATCAATAATGCGGGCATCAGTATGCGCGCACTGTTTAAGGATGTTGACCTTAAAGTGCTTAAAAGCCTGATGGACGTTAACTTCTGGGGAACGGTGTACTGCACCAAATATGCCCTGCCGCATATCCTTAAAACACATGGCAGTATAGTCGGCGTATCTTCAATAGCCGGATATAAAGGCTTGCCGGGGCGTTCAGGCTATTCGGCCTCCAAATTTGCGATGAACGGCTTTTTGGATGTGCTGCGCATGGAGAACCTGAAAACCGGCGTACATGTAATGACCGCCTGCCCGGGTTTTACAGCATCAAATATCCGCAATACAGCATTAGCTAAAGATGGCTCGCAGCAGGGCGAGAGCCACATGGAAGAAGATAAAATGATGACTGCCGAAGCAGTAGCCAAAATTATTGCCGACGGCGTAGAGAACCGCAGTCGTACGCTCATCATGACCGGCCAGGGTAAGTTATTGGTACAATTAAGTAAATTTTTCCCTGCATGGCTGGATAAACTGGTTTATAAGACGTTTGCTAAGGAAAAGGATGCTTTGATAAAGTAAAATAGCAGTTTATGAAAATCATAATCGTTCCTAAGGATTTAATCGCTCAAGAAAAATTGAACTACAATCAATGTGGTGAAGGTGATTTAATTGAATTAAGATTGGATGATCATATTTTCAATAAACTTTGGACCGGAGGTTTTTTTAAGGGCATAAATAAATTGACAAACTCAATTATTGATAATTACGAGGATGAGCAGATAACTGAAAAGGAAAAATTGGAAGTTGTTCTCAAGAGCGGCGTATTCAACAATAGTTATGATGATGAACTTATCGAGATAGTAAATAAAATCAAGTATCTTTTTGAACAGGCATTAGAACGAAAAACAGGAGTCCACTTTTATTTCTAATTTTAATAACTTCAATCCTAACCAATCAATTCAGAAAATAAAAAGTGCACAAAACCCTAACCTATCTTATCGCAGCAGTTTGGTTCGTGAATGGCTTTCTGTGCAAAATACTTAACCTGGTACCCCGGCACGAATTAATTGTAGCCCGGATATTAGGGAATCAGCATGCGGTATTTTTTACCAAATCAATTGGAGTTGCTGAGGTGTTAATGGCTTTTTGGATCGTAAGCAGAATAGAATCCCGTCTGAACGCCGTGGCTCAAATGGTGATTATTTTGACCATGAATATGATTGAATTTACGCTTGCCCCAGATTTGTTGCTGTGGGGAAGGGCGAATCTGGCTTTTGCCTTATTGTTTGTTCTTTTGATTTACCGCAATGAATTTGTACTTCGCAAAAAAATGGCTAAATAGCCCTTATGTTTTCATTCCTGAAGAATCACCCCTTTGCTGTTGATGCCTTTTTTGAAAACTCTTATGTGCTCACTTTCGCGGTTCCAAAGGAGAGTGTCGAGCATATGATTCCCGAATGCCTGCAACTGGATACTTTTGAAGATAAATGGGCATTTATTGCTGTGGCGATGGTTCAAACCAGAGGGTTAAGGCCGAGGAAATTCCCGTTGTTTATGGGCAATGATTTTTTCCTTATCGGGTACCGGATTTTTGTGAGGTACACCAATAACGCCGGGAAAAGATTGAGAGGTTTATATATCCTTAAATCAGAAACTGATAAAAAGAAAATGGAGGTGATGGGCAATATTTTTACGCATTATAATTACACAACTACCGACATAACCCAAACACGCAGCGAAGATATAATTGCATTCGAATCTGTTAAATCTGGTTTTAAAGTAGAACTGGGAACCGAAAGGGATGGAGTTTCGCTGCCGGAAAGTTCTCCATTTAAAGATTGGAAAGGGGCACGAAGATTTGCCGGGCCACTACCTTTTACTTTTACTTATAACGCCGCAACCCAAACTGTGTTGATTATTGAGGGCGTTAGGGAAAATTGGACGCCGGCCCCATTAAAGGTTATCGATTGCAAATTTTCATTTTTGGATGACTTGCATATTGATGGGATAAAACTCGCGAATGCTTTTGTGATCAGCGACATTCCATATTATTGGAAAAAAGGTAAAAAAGAACAATGGAAAGTGTAAGAAAACCGCTGCAGGGCGTAACAAACATTATCCGTTTTAACTGGCACTTTTACCTGTTGTCCGTTTGCCTGCTTATAGCTATTGTACTGGTAAATATTTTCTTCAGCAGCCCTTATTTAATTTATAGTAAGATTTTATTCGGTTTACTTGCAGCAGCCATTTTAGTTTCAACGCTTACATCTTACTACGTATATGATTTGTCTGGCTTGTATAAGCTCAAATGGCTGGATAAATTAGCCATAAAAACAAATGGCCGAGTGGTTAACATCCACTCCGGATTTGATGAAACCAGTATTTTGCTGGCTGAAAGGTACCCGGATGCAAAATTGACGGTTTTTGATTTTTACGACCCCTTAAAACATACCGAAGTATCCATCAAACGAGCGCGAAAAGCCTATCCGCCATATAAAGGCACTAAGCATGTTAATACTGACAGTTTAACGCTGGATAATAATTCAGTTGATTATGTTTTTGCGATTCTCGCCGCACACGAAATCCGGAATGAAGATGAGCGGGTAGTTTTTTTTGAAGAAATAAAAAGGGTATTGAAGCCCGGAGGAAATGTTATCGTGGTGGAGCATTTACGCGATGTCCCTAACTTCCTCGCATACAATTTTGGATTTTTTCACTTTCTCCCTAAATCGTCCTGGAAAAGAGTTTTTGAGCATGCTCAGTTGAATATCTTTAATCAATTTAAAATCACGCCTTTTATCACAGTATTTGTACTCGAAAAATATGGAGCTTAATCTTAAAATAGCCGGTATTGTTTTAATTGGCGTGGCATTGATGCACGTTGTATTCCCCAAAAGATTCAATTGGGAGGTAGAATTAAGCAGCCTGAGCTTAATGAATAAACAAATGATGCAGGTCCATACCTTTTTTGTTGCATTTACCGTATTCCTGATGGGTTTACTTTGTATGACTTCAGCCAACGACATGGTTAAAACCCCATTGGGCAATAAACTGGCATTAGGATTGGGAATATTTTGGGCTATAAGGCTCTTTATTCAGTTTTTTGTTTATTCGTCGAAACTATGGAAGGGGAAAACATTTGAAACAGTCATGCACATCTTTTTTTCCCTGTTATGGACGTATTTGAGTGTTTTATTCCTGTATGTTTATTTTCAGCCGGCCTGGGTTTAGCGTAAAATTCCCCTGTGTAGCGTGGAGTTACGGCTACGCCCGTCCAAAATTTGATACTTCGGACACTATACCGACTGATCCAGGTTTAGTACTCACTGGTCAAATATCTTCTTACCGCGTATAATAACGATTGAAAGAATCATAACCATTGGTACAAACGTGATAATTGCTCCAAAAACTGAATATGCGTTCATGACTGTTTTTCTTTAAGATTAGCATAGGTATCACTAATCAATAATAAATTTACGCATAAGTTAAAAGAATAGGTCACGTAGTTTTACGCAATTTTACATGGCTACCCGCGTAATATTACCTGATTGTCTTTCTTTAGATTTATCAGGTGCTTGCTTTGATGAGATATGGCGCAAGTTTTTGTAGCGATTGGAGTATTGTAATGGTTCCGCTAAGTGGGACTGTTAAAGAAAATTTAATCGATGGTTTTATCAATAATACGTTTTATAACCGCATCCAACTCCATAGTTGTAGTTTCCAGGTAATCTAATACTTCAAGGTTGCTCTCATCCATTACGGATGTCTTATCTAAAAGCGGGATCAGGCCTAAAATATTTGCTACCGGGCGACGGATCTCGTGCGCATTGATCCGCGCAATTTCCATTAATTGATCTTTTTGATATAAAATGTGTAACTCGTTTTGCTTTAATATGGTAATATCCTGCATAGCTCCGATCATCCGTTTACCAACCCCTTTTTTATCCCGTATTACTATGCCCTTATCCAGCACAAATGCATATTCGCCGTTGGCTTTTTTAAACCGGTATTCCTCGGTCCAGTATTTCATAGTGCCATACTTAACCGGATCAGCATAAAGTACAACCCTTTCCCTATCGTCTGGGTGTACGTGCTGCGCAAAAAACCGCATATCCCCAACATTTACTCCCGGCGTGTGACCAAATGATTTTTTGATATTGCCGGAATAGTAAACTTCATTGGTTTCCAGGTCCCAATCCCAAACTATATCCGATGTGGCTTCGGTAACATATTCAAATCTTTCAATGCTTAATTCGAGCGAACGCATCGTTTTTGACAAGTCCGTTATGTCATTGCACACCACGATCATGCAATGCCTGTCCATATATTCCACAGAATGACCGGTTACCTCTACCTTAATAGGCGATCCATCCTTTTTTTTATGGTTCCAGGTTCCCAGGTTGTCTATTTCCTTATTGAATTTCCTGTTTTTAACAGTTTCAACAATCAATGGAATATCTTCAGCAGCGCGGATATCTTTTATTGTTAACTTCAAAAGATCCTGTCGGCTATAACCATACAATTCGGTAGCTTTTTGATTGCAATCAAGTATAACCATCGTTCCCTGGTCGTAAATGACCATTGGCAGCGGATTCGAATAAAAAAGAAGCGAATAATCTTCGCCAGGCTTTACCAGCGTCTTATCAGCAACTCTGCCACTCCAAACAAAACTGGCGCAACTGCTTTTTGAGATACTCCTCCCCGAAACGTAAAATGTATGGTCCTGCAATTTTTTGGTATTCCACGAAAACCACCTGTATCCACCATTTGTATGCAGAAACCGATTTTCAAATTGGCATACGGCGTTATCTAATGATAGTGATCTGAGCTGCTTGTCAGTATCTTCTTTATCTTCAGGGTGAATAAAATTCAAAAAATTCCCGGATAGTAATTCTTCTTCGGACTGACCGCTTGCGTCCATAAAGACTTTATTCGCCATTAAAAAGCAACCATTTGATCCCAATAGGCAAAGCGGGTCAGGAGAAAGATCAAACATGAGCTCTAATCCCGACGAAATATCGGTATTGCTCATATTTCTGCTGTTTTAGTATGATTGATTAAGTTTTGTGGGCCAATTTTGACTGAAAAAGTCATATATTTTTAAATAAATTTGATTTTGTGTGTATTTTTCACACTTATACGGGAATATTTACTCAAAGTTGATGGCAAATTGAGAATTATTTGACCATTTGTGCTTATAGTATGTTTTTAGCTGGCAGATAGATGTCTGTCGAGAGTGTTTTTGAGGTAAAATAGCTTTAATAACGTCAAATAAGCGACGATTCAACAAATTGAAGGATGTCAAACACGTCAAATAATTAAGTAATCGTAGAAATTAACAGTACTCTTTTCTATGTGATTTAATTAAACGTAAACCCAAACTGCACATTAAATCCTAACGAAGGAATATCGCCGTTACCAAAACGCGTTGGGAGCGACCCTGCAATAAAGTAGTTCACATATTTGGTACGTGCGTATACTTTGTTAAACACCGGCGTAAAGCCATAACGACCCGAAGTTTCAAATGCCAGCCGGGTAATGATAGTAAAACCGTGCTCAAAACGGAACATGGTGCCTGGGTCAAATAGCAGGTTGCTCACTTTACTGGTTGAACTGGTTGATTTAATAGTTGGCGTAAACTCATAACTGAAACCAAAATGATCGCTGTAAAGCACGTTTACACCTACCGGGAATCCGATAGTTGAACTGTGGTGACTGAAATTAAAGGTAGTAGCATCATTGGTAAAAGTAACTACATTAAAAATAAAGCTTAAATAACCCACCGCCCTTGGATAGCCAGGTTTGACCGCGGCGGGCGTGGATGTTGTCATTGTTTTTGCTGTGTCAGGCTTTGCTGTCTGTGCAAATGTATTTCCAGGTATTAGTAGGGATGCAAGAATGATTACTGCAAAAATGCCTTGCAGCAAGAGGGAGTTTGAAATTGTTTTTTGAGTTGAGGGTATTTTTTTTTTCATGGTTTGATTTTAAGATGATGGTTTCATTATCATTCAGCCCTGTTCAGCCAGGACACCTTTCGCTTTTACAAATATTCGTTATATTTTTCAATATATAACGCTAAGTAAAAAAAATAGTGAGAATTAAGTATTAAAGTTTGAGCTTTTTGCTCTCTTTTTCTAAAAATGCAGCGAATCTTTTTCTTAACTGGCGGTGGTATTTTATTAGTTCTTTAGCCTCGTAAGTGAGGGTAGAACCCCCACCTTTTTCGCCACCTGTTTGCAATATTACAACTGGGTTTGTTGTATGCTTGTTTAATTTGCTGATGAGTTCCCATGCTTTTTTATAGGACATGTTCATCTCCTTTGCAGCACTACTGATAGAGCCGGTATCGGCAATGCGCTCAAGCAGTTCAATAGGGCCAGGGCCAAGAAAACGCTCTCCGCCAGCCTCGATCCACAGGCTGCCGTTTACACTTGCCTGTAAGTCTTTTATTAAGATATCTTTTATCGGTTTAGCCATTTTATTTTACCCTTATCACGCCGTCGGTAACCATCGGAAACTTCGAAAACATTTGGTGGTCGTGACCCGGGATGATATATTTAATATCCGAGGCTAAGGTTTTCATCCTCGCCATGGCCCTTACATATCCGGCAGGATCCAAAGTACCGCCAACAGATGCCGGCACCATATGCTCCAAACTGTAATATATCCAGATATTGTCAGAAGCGAGCACAACCCGGTCAGTTCCCGTTTTAACCAGCACATATTGCGAATTAAAGGTATGACGCGAGCCGGTATATACACTAATGCCAGGCATTAACTCTTTATTATCTCCATCAACCAGGGTTACTTTACCGGCCATATTCAGTTCAACCATTTTTATAACGTCTCTTGGGTTAAATCCATTATTGGTTGGATCCTTTTGCCAACCGTCGCCAACGAAATAACCATAGTCATCCTTCTGTATCCAGATATGGGCCTTTGGGAATAAGCTGATACCATCGATATGATCCCAATGCGGGTGAGATAGGATGATGTCCGTGATGCTTTCTGGCTTTATGCCAATTTTAAGCAATGCCGAATCGGGCCGTATATAATTTACCGGGTTGAATTCTTTGGCTTCAGGGATGTCGTTTAAAAATCCGGCATCCACCAAAATATTTTTTCCGTCGCTGCCTTTGATCAGCCAGATAACAAAGTCGATTTTAACACTATCTTTTTTTGGCGCATTGAGCGACCAAACCTCGGTAGGCGTAGCATCTTTCATAGAAGCAAACCGCAGGGCATAAATTTCGTAAGTCGGCGCCTGGGAATAAGCAGTCGCCGCAAAGGCTAAAATGGCGGCAATAGAAAGGATTGTTTTTTTCATGATGCTTAAAGATAATGCAATATACTACAGGCATACGTATTTACCCCATTGCTTCGGTAGGTAAATCTACTCCCCGGATATTCGGGTATCACATTTGTTTGATCGGGTAAAATCCCCCGGCATTTCGCGTAGGCTTACTGATAGCTATAATATTCTTTTGAGGCAACTTTGATTCCAGTGACGAAAAGCATTTAATAAAAAATTAAAACATTTAAATCATGAAAAAAACAAACTACTTATTGCTGCTTGCAATTGCTTTTATGATGCTGGCAGCATCATCATGCGGAAAAAATGGTAACCCCGGCCCGCAGGGGCCGATAGGTCCAGCAGGGCCTACAGGTGCAACAGGAACAGCTAACGTCATTTACTCAGACTGGACGACACCTTCAACCTACACGAAAGACACTATTTTCAGCACCTATCATTTTTATGCAAATATTGCCGCGACGAAGATTACCCAGGCTATCCTTGATAACGGCACCGTATTAGTTTATGGAAAACTGGATGGATATACCTCAATAATTTGGCCTTCGTCACAGGTGAGCCCGTTGCCTATAACCGTAACTTACATGGAAGGCGCAGCCGTATATAACGATACGTGGCAGGCATTTTCAACCGTGGGCAATATTAAGATCGATTTCGTAGACGATAAGAATTTATATGGCAGCATATCTAATGCCCACCAGTTCAGGTATGTTATTATACCGGGTGGTGTTCATACGCTGGCACATATCAATATCAAAAATTACCAGGCTGTACAACAAGCCCTGCATCTGCCAGATTGAAAATGGGATGATGATAAATAATAGTGAGCAGGGCCATTTTACGGCCCTGCTTTTTTGTTTAGAAATTGGTAGAAAAAGCTAAACCCATTGCCCCATCCTGGTAGGAGGGCATAAGTTGTGTGTTCCTAAATTTGCTTTTGTTAGCTGCCTTTTTCTCACCGGTGTTGCTATCAGTATGTGTGATCCAGTTCCTAATAGTAGGATAAATAAGATAAGCCGCTTTAGTTGAAAGTATGCCAAAACCCGCGCCTGCCACCACATCGCTAAACCAGTGGTCGCGGTTATACATACGGAAAATACCTGTTGTGGAGGCTATTGTATAGCCTAAAACACCAAACCACGGCGACTTGGCATCATACTCCTGGGCAAGGTATTCTGCTCCCATAAACGCTAAGCCCGTATGACCAGAAGGAAAAGATAAGCGATCCGCTCCGTTAGGCCTCAGCCGATGAGTAAATCTTTTGGTAAGCCCCTCGCTAAGTGCTAAAATACCGCTTGAAAGTCCAAGCAGCGCTGTGCGGTCAATAAAAGTATTTTTCCCCTGGTAGCCCGCCAAATCAAGGCCATAAACGATCACAACGGGCGCAAACTGGAAATAACTTTCGGCATGGGTACTAAAAGTTGGATCTGTTTTGGCTACTTCGGCTTTGATATAGTAATCAAACCGCCGGATAGGATGAATGACAAATGACAGGCTTCCATAAGTAATCATTGCCGCTGGCGGAACTAATGAAAGCGGGTTGGTGTGCAATTTCTTTACGGTATCCGGCGCGGTCAGTAAATCCTTTTTAACGGTATCAGCAAGTTTTTTGGTTTTTGAGGTATCTGCAACCTTATTTTGGGCGCTGGCCTCAATGGATATGATGCATAATAAGGCAAATAAGAGCTTTTTCAATAGCAGTCGTATTAAAGTGTTCAAAACAATCTTAGAGGCTAACTCATTGGCCCTTAAAATTGTTTGATTATTTAACAATAAAATTAATGCGATATACGCTAATAATCTGTAATGAATTTGAAGTTTTGGCAATAAAAAAGCCACCTGCTGTTTGGAGATGGCTTTTTATATGTTTATGATTTATTTTAAGATAATAAAACTGCTTTTACAATATCCAATATTGTGAATGCCTCTTTTGAACTTGGCGCTTCGCAATAAACACGCAACACGGGCTCTGTCCCCGATGGGCGTATCATTACCCAGCTTTCGTCTTCGAAGAAGAACTTAAAGCCATCCATATCTTCAGTTCGTGCTACTTTCAAGTTGCCAAAACTGGTGTATTTGCCGGTTTTGCTGTTACTGATGATCTGTTGCTTTAATTCTTCCGTAACGTGCAGGTCATACCGTTCAACTGCAAATTTACCTACGACGTCATAAATCTCCTGTACAAGTTCGCTTAAAGAGCGCCCGGTTTTGGCAATAAATTCCCAAATGATAAGGCCTATCCAGATACCGTCGCGTTCGGGAATGTGCCCTGCAACCGCGATACCACCTGATTCTTCGCCACCTACCAGGAAGGGTTCCCCTGAATTAACGATCAGGTCGCAAATGTATTTAAACCCTATTTTGGTTACCGTATTTTTCAAACCGTAAGCATCGCACAACTTTTGGATTTTGCTGGTACAGCTAAAGGTCGAATAGACATTACCTGTTTGCCCCTTCACTTTGTACATGTAATGGATAAGCAGCAACAAAATGTGATGAGAATCCACAAAGGTCCCGTCCTGGTCATACAAACCAATACGGTCGGCATCACCGTCGGTAACTAAACCCGATGCAATTTCTCCTTCTGATAATTTGATAATATCTTCAAATTCACGAAGGTTGCGCTGGATCGGCTCAGGTGCCTGCCCGTTAAACCCTGGATTGGGATCGCTGTGGATACGGGTAATATCAGGGAACAAACGCTCCATTACATTCATACCGGCGCCGTACATGGCGTCATATGCCCAGCCCAAACCGCTGGTGCGGATAAGTTCCAGGTCGAAATTGTCTTCCACATGGGCGATATACATGGCTTCCAGGTCGACAAACTCAACCAGGCCATCTTTTTTGTAATCTGCAACCGACTTAAGGGTGAGATTTATAGTGTCAGGTATTTGCGATTCTACTTTTTCAATATCGTCAGGCGTAGCCGGGCCGCCGTAGCTGGCTTTAATTTTGTAGCCATTGTATGACGGCGGGTTATGACTTGCAGTAATGATAATACCCGCCGAGGCGTGTTTTCTTACCGTTCCCAGCGAAATCATGGGGGTAGAAACGAAAGTGTTTTCGGCACGGAAAACTTTCACACCCTGCGAAGCCAGTACGCAGGTAGTAACGTCGGCAAACAAAGGCCCCGCAAACCGCGGGTCGTTGCCCACCACTGCTGAAGGTTCTTTAAATTCTTGTTTGAGCCATAATGCAGTTGCATAGGCTACCCGTTTTACGTTTTCAACGGTGAAATCGTCAGCGATTATGGCTCGCCAGCCGTCGGTACCGAATTTTATTTTGTTCATTTTAGGTATATAGTTGTTAAAATCCTATTTTTAGCGCCTCAAAATCAATACAAGAATATTAATCATTTGTGGTAAACAGAAACAAAAAATGAAAGTTTTAAAATTTGGCGGTACATCGGTGGGAAGCCCTGAGCGGATGATGAAACTGCTGGATATCATAAATCCTGCCGAGAGGCAGATCGTGGTGCTGTCGGCGGTGTCGGGAACTACCAATAGTTTGGTCGAAATAGGTCAGGCTTATCTTGCCGGTGACAAACCTAAAGCGGCGGCTTTGATCGCGGCGCTGAAGGTAAAGTATGAATATTTTATTAAGGAGCTTTTTGCAAAACCTGAATATTTGGAACAAGGAAAAGAAGTGATTGATTATCATTTCGACCTGCTATCTAATTTGTCAAACGACCTTTTTACCAATATCGAAGAGAAGATCATACTGGCACAAGGTGAGTTACTCTCAACAACGCTATACCATGTTTACCTGAAGGAAATTGGTGTGCCATCAGTTTTACTGCCTGCGCTTGATTTTATGAAGATCGACGAGGATAACGAGCCGATAGTCGATTATATCACCGAGCATCTTACGCCTCTCCTGGAAAAATATCCTGATAATAAATTATTCATTACGCAAGGCTATATCTGCCGGAATTCTTTTGGCGAGATAGATAACCTGCGTCGCGGTGGAAGCGATTATACGGCATCATTAATAGGAGCAGGCATCCGCAGCGAAGAAGTTCAGATATGGACGGACATTGACGGTATGCATAATAACGACCCGCGTATTGTGAAAGGTACCAAACCGATCGCACAGCTTTCATTCGATGAAGCAGCCGAGTTAGCCTATTTTGGTGCGAAGATTTTGCATCCGCAAAGTGTATTTCCGGCTCAAAAATATAAGATACCGGTTCGTTTACTAAATACGATGGATCCGCAGGCCGCCGGAACGTTAATTACCAACGACAGCGAAAAGGATAGGATAAAATCGATTGCGGCTAAAGATGGCATTACCGCCATCAAAGTACAATCAAGCCGGATGCTGCTGGCGCATGGGTTTTTGCGCAGGTTGTTCGAGGTATTCGAAAGGTATAAGACATCAATTGATATGGTGACGACATCGGAAGTAGCCGTATCATTAACCATTGACGATACCACTTATTTGAAAGATATTGAAAAGGAGTTGCTTGCTTTTGGTACAGTAGATATAGACAAGGATCAAACCATTATATGCGTGGTAGGTGATTTTGGTGCCGAGAAGCATGGTTATGCCGCGCGCGTACTGGAAGCCTTGAAACATATCCCGATAAGGATGATATCATACGGTGGCAGTGACCATAATTTGTCGCTATTGCTGAGTACTGCGGATAAAA
Organism: Mucilaginibacter sp.; assembly: GCA_043739405.1. Taxonomy (GTDB): domain Bacteria; phylum Bacteroidota; class Bacteroidia; order Sphingobacteriales; family Sphingobacteriaceae; genus Mucilaginibacter. The sequence goes on from JAYUEE010000059.1 coordinate 34,409, forward strand.
CTGAGGCATTGAGGAGTTTACATAACAGGTTATTTTAAAAAGATCGTCATGGCGAGCGATAGCGCGGCCATCTCTGCACATGCAAATCGACGGTGCTTTTCGGAGCACAGTTCAGAGATTGCTTCGTTCCTCGCAATGACGTGTTAGCTAAAGAAAAATGTTCGATACCAATATCATATCCCACTTCAATAATTTAGAAACCCCATTCTATTACTACGATCTGGGATTGCTTCGCCAAACTTTGGAAGCCTGTAAGAGTGCATCAGACAAGTACGGTTTCCATGTGCACTATGCCATGAAGGCTAACTTTAACCCGAAAGTAGTGCAGACTATCCAATCGTACGGCTTTGGCGCCGATTGCGTAAGTGGTAATGAAGTGAGTGCTGCCCTGGCAAATGGTTTTGATAAAGGTAAAGTAGTTTTTGCTGGAGTAGGGAAGTCGGATAAAGAGATCAATACTGCCTTGGATGCAGATATTTTTTGCTTTAATGTTGAATCGGTACAGGAGCTATTTATTATAAACGATCTTGCGAAAGCAAAAAACAAAATTGCCAAAGTAGCCATCCGCATCAACCCCAATGTAGATGCGCATACCCATCATTTTATTACAACTGGATTGGACGAAAATAAATTCGGTATCAATGGCTGGCAATTAACCGAAGTAGCTGATACGCTAAGGAAATGCAGTAATTTGAAATTCATTGGCATCCATTTCCACATTGGTTCGCAGATAACTGATTTAGAAGTCTACAAAAGTCTTTGCATCCGTATCAACGAAATGCAGGATTGGTTTGAGGACCACGGTTTCCAGGTGAAGGTTCTGAATACAGGCGGCGGATTAGGAGTAGATTATCATAACCCGGACACCAATAACATTGCCGATTTTGAAGGTTATTTTAAAGTATTTAAGGACTTTTTGAAAGTAAAACCTGGCCAGGAAGTACATTTCGAATTGGGACGTGCCTTGGTTGCCCAATCTGCTGCGCTGATCTCAAGAGTTCTTTATGTTAAAATGGGGCAGAAGAAAAATTTCCTGGTGCTTGATGCCGGTATGACGGAGCTCATACGCCCAATGCTTTACCAGGCTTATATGAAGATCGAGAACTTGAGCCGGAAGTCGGAAGTCGGAGGTCAGAAGTCAGAATCGAAGCTTAAGTATGATGTAGTTGGTCCAATTTGTGAAAGCACAGACTGTTTTCAAAAAGATGTGGAGCTACCAGAGTCATTCCGTGGCGATTTGTTTGCTATCCGTACGGCGGGTGCTTATGGCGAAGTAATGGCATCGGGTTACAACCTGCGAGATAAGGTGCAGAGTGTTTATTCGCAATAGGTATTAAAATTTAACCCCAGCCCTTATAAATATTGCGCTCCCAATTTCTGCTACCCCAAAAAAGTGTTTGGCATTGATGAAATAGCTCACTTTTGGAAAAATATTCCGGAAAAATTGTGGCGTCAAGTCAGAAGATACATAGTTGGTATTATTGCCGACAGGGTTTGGCCCGAATGTGCCACCGAGGAAGCCACGTATTCCGTGCTCAATATTCACATTCCTCTGGTTATGAAATATGATCTCGGTCGTCAATCCAACAGTAACCAGGTCTGTCCGGGTATCGGCCTGGTAGCCGGGTTGGGTATTGATATAATGTCTGAAATTTGCATAGTCACCGAATTCATGGCTATAGGCCATTTCAATACCCAAATAACGAAAATCCATTCGTTCATACGAAGTAAATAAGTTAGCGGATGCTCTACCGCCAACTGCTCCGAAAAATTTATCGGTGAAGCTATCTGGCCCTTTCCCTGTGCTGCCCTTCTCATAATCTCCGGCAACCCCAAATATTCCGTAGGCCAAATTGAGGTTGTTAAATACATATCCGCGGCTGCAATTAAATTGGCCGCTTACCAGCAAATCTGTCCAGGTTTGGTCAACATAATAATTTAATCCCCCGGAAAAATAACTCGCCGCTTTGGCCGTATCAAATGAAGCTGGCTTGGGTTGATAAGCAATATCCTGGTGATAAAGTGCTGGGGTATAAATATGGTTGTCGCAAGCGCCTAATAAAAGTAGCAGGCAAGCTGTTATGATTAAGTAAATAGGTTTCATACAGATATTACGCTCATGAATAGCAATATATAACAATTGCCCGAAGAACTTTTAAATTAATATCTAAATTGCTTATGTTTACGGCGCTGCTAACAAATGTATATGTAACAGTTAATCGGCCTCGCTTATTGCAGGGTTGTAGATTATAAACCATTTTTATAGATGAGTAAGGATAAATTTGTCATCGGGGTTGATTATGGCACCGACTCCGTACGTTCGGTTATTGTGAACGCAGGTAACGGTAAAGAGTTAGCTTCTTCCGTTTTTAATTACCCGCGATGGCAGCAGGGTTTGTATTGCAATGCCGCGCAAAACCAATTTCGCCAGCACCCTTTGGATTATGTTGAAGGGTTGGAGCAAACCATAAAAGATTGCATCAAAAAGGCAGGTCCATCAGTAGCTTCAGCTATAAAAGCGATTTCGGTAGATACCACAGGCTCAACACCCGTGGCTGTAAACGAAGCAGGAGTCCCATTGGCCCTAACCCCCGGTTTTGAAAGCAACCCGAACGCCATGTTTGTTTTGTGGAAGGACCATACAGGTGTTAAAGAAGCTGGCGAGATAAACGATCATTCTACAAAATTTGACATCAATTACCTGCAATATGTAGGGGGCATCTATTCGTCCGAATGGTTTTGGGCAAAACTGTTACATGTCTTAAGAGCTGATGAGCAGGTGCATAAAGCCTGCAATTCGTGGGTGGAGCATTGCGACTGGATACCATTTCTGTTAACTGGCGGCAGCCATGTTGACCAGATGAAGCGAGGACGTTGCTCGGCAGGACATAAGGCAATATGGTCGGCAGATTTTGGTGGTTACCCGCCGGATGATTTTTTCTCGTCGCTGGACCCATTGTTAAAAGGATATGCCGCCGGATTACCCAAAGAAACGTATACGTCCGATCAGTCAGCCGGTACATTGAGTGCTGAATGGGCGCAACGGTTGGGGCTATCTACCGATGTGATAGTAGGCGTGGGGGCGTTTGATGCGCATATGGGCGCCGTGGGGGGGCAAATAGAGCCTTACCATTTAAGTAAAGTAATGGGCACTTCAACTTGCGATATGCTTGTCGCCCCGAAGGCCGATTTTGAGGATAAATTAATTAAAGGTATCTGCGGACAAGTGGATGGGTCGGTGATACCAGGAATGATAGGGATGGAGGCAGGGCAATCCGCTTTTGGCGATACTTATGCCTGGTTCCGAAAATTATTGGAATGGCCATTGGAGTATATAGACGATAAGGAATTAAGGGCGCAAGTTTCAGTCAAAATTATACCCGAACTAAGTAAACAGGCTGCAGCTTTACCTTTGGATGAGAACGCCGAATTGGCGATCGATTGGTTAAACGGTCGTCGTACGCCGGATGCTAATCAATTATTAAAAGGTGCTATCAGCGGCTTGAGTTTAGGAAGCGATGCACCCAGGGTATTCAGGGCATTGGCAGAGGCGACCTGTTTTGGCGCCAAAAGCATTGTCGACCGGTTTGAAAGTGAGGGTGTGCCCGTAAAAGGACTGATTGGCATAGGTGGCGTCGCAAAAAAATCGCCTTATATCATGCAAATGATGGCTGATGTAATGCAGATGCCTATTCGCATCCACCAGTTTGAGCATACTTGCGCACTGGGCGCGGCTATGTTTGCAGCTACCGCAGCGGGCATCTACCCCAAAGTGGAAGATGCTATGCAGGCTATGGGTGGCGGTTTTGATAAGGAGTATTTTCCGGATAAAGCTAAAGCTGAATTATATCAAAAGCGACATAAACGTTACCTTGAATTAGGTAAATATATTGAACAGGAGAAAAATTAAACATGAATAAATACCAGCATATCCGCGAGGCAGCCTATTATGCCAATATGGAATTGCCGAAACTCAATTTAGTAATATTCACTTTCGGCAATGTGAGCGCCGCCAACCGCGACCTGGGTGTTTTTGCCATTAAGCCAAGCGGTGTGCCTTATGCGGAATTATCGCCTGCCAAGATGGTGATTGTCGATTTTGACGGTAATGTGGTGGATGGCGATTTACGCCCTTCTTCAGATACCAAGACACATGCCGTTTTATATAAACATTGGGAGATAGGTGGTATTTGCCATACGCATTCTACTTACGCTACTTCATGGGCGCAGGCGCAGCGCGATATACCCATCTATGGTACCACGCATGCTGACCATAAAACAGTAGATATTCCATGCGCAAAGCCGATGGATGATGAAATGATCAAAGGTGATTATGAATATCAAACCGGTTTCCAGATCATGAATTGTTTAACGGAAAGAGGCCTGAGTTATAAAGAGGTGGAAATGATACTGGTAGGCAATCATGCGCCTTTCACCTGGGGCAAAACAGCCGATAAAGCGGTTTATAACAGCGCGGTGTTGGAGTCTATCGCACAAATGGCTTTTCTAACAGAACAAATTAATCCTGAAAGTGCGCGTTTAAAGGATTCGCTGATAAAAAAACATTATGAGCGTAAACACGGGCCGGATTCGTATTACGGGCAATAATTATTGAGCATGAAGCTGTTGAAAACAACCGTAATAATGCCATTCTTTTTATGTGGTGCATTATTTTGTTTCGCGCAGAAAAACTTTATTAAAAACCCTATAGTTGATGGTTATTTTGCTGATCCAACCATCATAAAGGATAAGGGGATCTATTATATTTATGCAACGATCGATCCCTGGGGCGCTGATGAACTCGGTGTATTGGTAACTCGGGATTTTAAAACGTTTACGCAAAAGCACATCAACTGGCCCACAAAAAAGGCTTGTGCCAGCCCGACGTCGAGCGGGTCGATGGTTTGGGCGCCATCTATCAGGAAAGCTCGGAATGGAAAGTTTTATATGTACGTTGCTGTGGGCAGCGAAGTTTGGGCCGGTGTAAGCGAACACCTGCTGGGGCCATGGAAAAATGCTAAAGCCGATAATACGCCTTTGGTGGCTGCGACTGATTTTCCAACAGTGCATAATATCGACCCGGATTGTTTTATTGACCGGGACGGGCAGGCTTATTTGTATTGGGGTTCGGGCTTTAATTGGGTAAATGGCCATTGTATGGCGGTAAAACTCAAAAAGGATATGGTAACTTTTGACGGAGCGCCAAAGGATATAACGCCGCTGCATTACTTTGAAGCGCCGCATTTGGTTAAGCGAAATCAATTGTATTATTTGATGTATTCATACGGTAAAGCGATTGATGCCACTTACCAAATCCGATATTCGACCAGCAAAACACCTTTAGGTCCGTGGACCGAAGGGCCAAATGACCCTATTCTTTCAACTTCGGCTGATAGTACGACTTATGGGCCGGGACATCATACAGTCTTTGAAAAGAACGGGCAGTATTACATTCTGTATCATCGCATTTATCCGCAAAAAAAGGATTTTGTATTACGGCAGCTTTGCATAGATAGCCTCAATTTTGATGCGGATAATAACATATTGAAAATTAAACCACACGGGGTAACCTCGTTTATAAAAAATAATTAATAGCAATAAAAGTAAATTCAATGATAAACTTAAAAGAATACGAAGTTTGGTTCGTCACCGGCAGCCAGCATTTATATGGCGAAGAAACCTTGAAGAAGGTTGCTGAACATTCGCAGCAAATCGCAAAAGGGCTTGATTCCGCAAAGCAGATACCTGTAAAGGTTGTTTTTAAACCGACGGTGAAGTCACCGGAAGAAATATATAGCATTTGCCAGGAATCCAATACGGCCAAAAACTGCATCGGCATTATTGCATGGATGCATACCTTCTCGCCCGCCAAAATGTGGATAGGAGGGTTGAAAATTTTGCAAAAACCTGTTCTGCACCTACACACCCAGTTTAACCGGGATATTCCCTGGGACAGCATTGATATGGACTTTATGAACCTGAACCAAAGTGCCCATGGCGACCGTGAGTTTGGTTTCATTATGACCCGCATGCGTTTAAACCGGAAGGTTGTTGTTGGGCACTGGCAGGACGAGGAAGTATTAGAACAGATAAACACCTGGAGCCGTGCTGCAGCGGGCTGGAATGATTGGCAGGGTGCCCGTTTTGTTCGTTTTGGCGATAATATGCGGTTTGTCGCAGTTACTGATGGCGATAAGGTAGAGGCTGAAATGAAATTTGGCTACTCCGTAAACACGCATGGAGTGGGAGATTTGGTGAAAGTAATTAATGCGATCAGCGACAGCGAAATAGATAAATTGACTGCCGAATATGAGGAAAAATACGCTGTTGTTGCGGATTTGCGTAAGGGCGGTAAGCAACATAATTCCCTTCGCGAGGCGGCAAAAATTGAGTTAGGAATTGGTGCATTCTTAAAGGACAATAATTTCAAAGGCTTTACGGACACCTTTGAGGACCTGCATGGCATGGTGCAATTACCAGGTATAGCTGCGCAACGCCTGATGGGACAGGGGTACGGCTTTGCCGGCGAGGGTGATTGGAAAACCGCTGCCCTGGTCCGCGCCATGAAAGTAATGGGCAGCGGGTTAAAAGGCGGTAACGCTTTTATGGAAGATTATACTTACCATTTCGACCCGGCTAACCCGATGGTTTTGGGATCGCACATGCTGGAAATATGCGAATCAATTGCTGACGGAAAAGCCAAATGCGAGATACACCCCCTGGGCATCGGCGGTAAAGCCGACCCGGTAAGACTGGTGTTTAACGTAGCTGGTGGCCCGGCGCTTAACGCATCGGTTGTTGATATGGGTAACCGTTTCCGTTTATTGGTAAACGAAGTGGAAGCCGTTGCGCCAAAACATGACCTGCCAAAACTACCAGTGGCCCGCGTTTTATGGAAACCATACCCGGATATGAAAACCGGCTGCGCAGCGTGGATATTGGCTGGCGGTGCACATCATACTTGTTATAGCCAAAATTTGACATCCGAACATTTAACTGATTTCGCCGATATAGCTGGTATCGAGTGTGTGCTGATAGGCAAAGAAACTAATCTGCCCCAGCTAAAAAATGAATTGAGGTGGAACGAGGTGTATTATAAATAAGCGTAATTAATTATTAATTATAATAGGTAATTGCATATTATAAATTATTATCATTACCTTGCCGCCCTTTAAAAAACAATTAATTAATACAATGTCAAAACAAGGAACAGTAAAATTTTTTAATGCATCAAAAGGCTTCGGCTTTATCGTACCTTCTGACGGTGGTCAGGACGTATTTGTGCATTCTTCAGGCCTAATCGACGAAGTTCGTGAAAACGACAAAGTTGAGTTCGAAGTAGAAAACGGACGCAAAGGTCTTAGTGCGGTAAATGTAAAAGTTATTTAATTATAAATAATCCCATTGCAATCGTATAAGTCCCGGCCAAAAGCCGGGACTTTTCTATTTCTAATCGGCTTGTAATGAATAAAAAAGGCGTTTTTTTCATAAAAAGCTAAACACTATCTGCTATGCGTTGTTAGGTTATTGTAAATATTTACGTAAATCTATACACCATGAAAGATTCAGGAAAAATAATTGTAGCACTTTTGGCCGGTGCAGCCGTAGGGGCCGCAGTAGGCATATTACTTGCGCCAAGTAGTGGCGCGCAACTTCGCGAAGACATAGCAGATTATGTGAACGACCTGGTTGAAAGTGCGAAGGGAAAAGCGGAAGGCGCAGCTAATAATATGCGCGAATACGGCAACAATGCTATCGAGCGCTCGAAGTCTAAATTCAGGAGCACGGTAAACAACTTGGCCGATTATAAGGATGACGTTGCCGGGAATGTACGGGGCAGGGCTAACAATGCCGTAGATGCAGGACGAGATGCGGTCGAACACGCCAAATCAAAAGTAAAAGGTGCAGCCAATGACCTAAACGATTCTATACAAGACGCATAAGCGTTCTTGGTAGCCAAAATGAGAAAAGCCTCCCGATACATCGGGAGGCTTTTCTTTTGAATATGTATTTGCTCGGCTTATTTAGCTGTCCAGCTATTATTGCTTTCGTCGGCATCCATAAAAATACCGCCATCTAATTTGATCGATTTAATGGCGCTTTTTGTTTTGATAACAATAACGGTTTGCTTTTGATTCTTCGCCCAGCATACCGGCGTTTGATGGAAATTATCGGTTTTGCCATCGGCATATACAACCTTTACATCGAAAGGAACAGCAAATCCGCCGATATTCGTAATGTCCAGTTTATAATTGCCCTCGCCCTTAACAACATTGGTTAATGCCAGGTCGATATAGTTGTTAGTGAAAAACCAGTTATTGAAGAACCAGTTCAGGTTTTTGCCCGACCCGGTGTTCATCGAATTAAAATAATCCCATGGAATAGGGTGCTTGCCATGCCAATTATCCATATAAGTATGCAGGGCTTTTTTGAATAGTTCGTCACCAAGCATATCTTTCAGGGCGAGGTAGCTTAACGAAGGCTTGCCATACTCATTGTTGCCAAGGCCGTATAATAGTTCGGTGCCCGGAGTAATGATCGGAAGGTCTTCCGTTGTTGACGGATCTTGTATCCAGCCTGCTATTCTAAAGTTTTTATAGGCAGCCTCGGCTTTTTCATTACCAACTTCGGCCCGGCCGATCAACAATTCGAGGGTGGTTGCCCATCCTTCGTCCATAAAACCATATTTGGTTTCATTGATACCCATGTAGAAAGGAAAGAAAGTGTGTGCGATCTCGTGGTCCTCCACAAATTGTGCAAAGCGCAGATCGTCCATATGACTGTCATTTACCATCATCGGGTACTCCATATCGGCAAACCCCTGGAACGCGGTCATCTTTGGGAAAGGATAAGGAACGCCTGGCCAGTTATGCGAGAACCAGCTTAAGGAGTTGCGTCCAAATTGTACCGAATGATGAAAGTCCTGTGCTTTATCGTCAAAAGCCGCCTGCATACTGGCACGGCGATTATTCGCATCGTCAACCACAACACTGGCAGCATCCCAATCATAAGTACTGCTCAGACCAAGGGCTACGTCAGTAATGTTAGAGGCTTTCCATGTCCAGGTATTAAAATCACTTTGACTGGTCACTTTGTGAGATGCCATTTCTTCAGCAGTAGCAATGTGGATGGTCGAATCGCTTGTCATCGATTTCGCCAGGCGTTGAGCGTATTCAGGCTGAAGCACCTTGTCGGGATTTTGCAATGTCCCCGTAGCCCACACCACGTAGTTCCTGGGTACGGTAACATTTAAAGTATAATCGTTAAAGTCGTTATAAAACTCAAGCGCATCATTAAAATTTATCCTGTCCCAACCTTTGTTGTTTGGGCCATTGTCTGTGTAATCATCGTACACCGCAACCCGTGGGTAAAAATAAGCCAGGTAGAACGATGTCGAATCTATTACGCCCTCACGCCCACGTCCGGTCACCAACTGGTAATGCCAGGCAATATCCAATTGAACGGAATCGTGCGGCATTAAGGGTTTTGGCAGGGATACATACTGATTAGTAACTGGTGCCTTATTGTTCCAATTTTTGACAGTTCCATTTACTTTAATAGTATCAACGGTAACGCCATCATTTACATAATTTGGTGGTATTCCTCTAAGCCTCATAGCGTCGGCTTTATGAATGTTCATGTACACCTTCATATTCAGCCGGCGCAAAGTATCCGGGCTGTTATTTACGTAAACAATATGCTCGGTGCCAATTACATCGCGCTTAGGAGCTGCAACGCTTATACTGATGTTGTAACGCGCGTGATTTTGCCAGTAATTTTTACCCGGGCGGCCATCCATTTCGCGGGTACCTTTCTGGTAAGCTTTTTTAATTTCCCTGGGCATATACAGCTCCTGGGCGTTTGCCTGTATCAAAATAAAAACAAGCAGACCGGATAGAATAGTAAATTTTAACATCATAAATAAGTTTTAAACAAATTAAGGGATAATAACTGCAAACCCTATATGCCAAAATCAACTATTTATAAATGCCCAAAACTAAAAATCTTGTAAATAAATGGTTACAAAATTTGCTTTAAAGCGAATTATTCTTTTACTTTGGTTTAGTTATTTTAATAGGGGTATTAAATAACTTTTCTAAAGCCGGATCCATTGGAGCCGGCTTTTCTTTTGTACTCCATTAGCTTAACAATATCTTTTCTTGCGTTTTTTGAGTAAGGTATTCTTCGGAGATCAGCATGAACAGCTTATCATTATCCATATTTTCATCACAGCATTCGATAAGCATTTGGGCTACTTCTCCGTTGCCGATAAATTGATTGATCAATTTCAGCATTCTGAAAGAAGTCAGCTCAATATTTTCGATCAGCCGCATATACAATATGATGTCCAAGTCATTCATGATCTTTGTTTTCCCAGTATGATTTCCAAAACGGTAAGCCTCTTCGATCACAGCCTTCACCACTTCGCAACCCTCATCTGACGCTTTCGAGCCTAGTAATTTGTAGATGTCGTCTACACGTGTCTGTTGCTTTTGCACATCATCGTGTGCTTCCAGTATGGCAAGTCGCATGTTTTTAGACGAAGCTACATCAGCAAGCGTCAGGAGGTTTCTGATGAGATAACTTTTTGTACAGTTTATCCTGTTCAATTGGTGGATGAACAATTGTTTAATGTCGGTATGATTTAAATTCGGATCGGATGTCATAGTTATAGTTTTAAAGATGTATTCCTTTAACACTAAAACAGCAATTAAGTTCGGGGTATTTATTTATCGGATAACGGGAGACAGTTGCCGCTTAGAATGCGGGAATCATTTTAATCCATCAATCGTGTTCAAATCCACATCCGGCTGTTTGCCACCCGGAGGCCGCTCAAAGAAAATATTACCTGGAGTATAATGATTGAAGAACCCACAGTTTTTAAGATAAAATGAGTTATCGCTGTTCCCACCTGCATAATCCATGCGGTAACCCTTTACGGCTGTATTGTCGCCGGTGAACCTGGCTCTGGTTAACTCTGTCCATTTACCGTTGTTGTCACAAATCCATTCGTTATTAAAATGAACCTCACGGGTTAGGGTGCCTTGTTCCGGCTCGAAATTTTCTAGAAAAGAGTGCAAATGCTTCAAGTAAGTATCGGTTTTTGGCCTGCTAAAACTGGCTATCAATTGCCACTTACCTACTTCGGGTGCGAAAAAGTAAGCTGTATATTCCGTGCGCCCTTTCCCCTCGGGTTTGGCGTGCATCAAAAACCGGTAAGTATTCCCGGCTTTCCACATATAGTTTAGATAGCTTTGCCCGCCCGAACCCTCACTACCAAATTCGCCGGTATGCACATTTTCGCCCTTTTTCAGCATGATTATCTTTTGGTCCTCCGGGATTGCTTTGGGGTCATCAGTCGTAAACGGGCTCCAAACCGAAAACAGGATATGCCTTTCCGTTGGTGAGTTTACCTGCATACCAAAATAACCCTCGCCAAAGCCATCCGCCATAAAATACGAGCCTAAAACATCATTTCCTTTCGGGATAGTCACCTCATTATAAAACCATTCAGCATTCACGCCATCGGGCACAACATAGCTCAAATGCACCGATGGCCCGCGGCGACCCCAGTAAAAGAAGTCGCCATCGTTATTTTTGACATAACTTGCCTTGATATCCTCTGAAATGCCCTGCAATTCAAGGCTTTTTACATTAGCATATATAAGGCCTGTTTTCTTCACACCTTTGACAGTAAAGACCACATATCCGGTGTCTTTTACCAGCCAGTTACCGGCATTGTGCAATTGATTACTGGTTAGTATAACATCCTTAGTTCGCCCCAATGCCGTTACAGTTATCAGGCTGATACCGGTAGGCACATCAGCCCTGAGAGATAGCCTAAATACCCCAGGATGGTCGAATCTAACGTAAGTTTTATAAGTCGCTTGGGGGTTACTCCAATCTACAATGCCGTCGTTAGTTATTTTTCCGCCAACTGTGTCTTTGTCAATACGCCATGCGTTCCCTCCGAGGGGAACCACAATTGTACTGTCCTGCAGATTGGTTTGACTGTAAGACGAACTTGCTGAGAACAGGGTTAATAACAATAATACACTTACAATCAGGTTTCGAAAAAATAACATAGCATTTATGATTTAAAAGATTGCCAGGTATCGTTTATGACCTGTTCAAGCAATTCCTGGTTTTCTTCAAGTTTCTTTATCAAAGCTAGTTGCGCCCGTGTGCGCTGCAAGTTATGTTCGGGCGAGTGTATTTTGAAGTAAAAATCGCCGTCTAAATAATCCGTCAAAAACCTTACTGCCTGGATGTAGGGCATTAACAGAATGCCTTTCATTAATGAATCCTTCTCTTCATCAGTTAAAAATCCCTTAGCTTCCTGCAAATAACCTTTAGTATAAGCTTCAAACAGGGGAGTATTCAGGTCGATTTTATCCGTATCAACTTCATCCTCTGCGGCTGTATTGATGATGGTCCGAATCGAGTCACCAAAATCATAAGCCACATAGCCCGGCATTACGGTGTCCAAATCTATTACACATTGGGCATGGTCATCGCTATCAAACAGCACGTTGTTGAACTTGGTGTCATTATGTACAATCCTTTTCGGTAAAATTCCAGCTTTCCCAAGTTGCAATATCTTGCTCATCTTATCGGCACGCGACCTAATGAACTCTATTTCACATAGTACCATTTTCAACCTGCCAGCCTTATCCGCTTCAATTGCTTTCTGAAGATTGGCCAGCCTGTATTCAATATTGTGAAAATTGGGTATCGAATCTTTAACCAGGTTGGTATCCAGATCGGATAATAAAGCTACAAACCGTCCGAATGCCTTACCACCTTCGTAAGCCTGCTTTACAGTTTCAACCTGGTCGTAGCTTTTGGTTCCTTTCAGGAAATAGAAAACACGCCAGTAATTGCCATTCCCATCTTCCCAAAAGGGTAGGTTGTTGTTTGTTAAGATGACAGTTAGAGTTCCGCTTTCGGCACATAGCCCAAGTTTATGCTTCAAATGCCGTGTTACATGCAGCAAATTGTTCATCAACATAGGCACGTCCTTAAAAACGTGGTGATTGATGCGCTGCAACAGGTAATCATTACCGCCGCTGTCCGCGTTAATTAACCGGTAGGTATCATTTATATGCCCCGAACCAAACGGCTTAACCGATGCAATTTGAGCATCAATTTTAAACTCCGAAATAAGGGCAATAATGTGGTTGTTGGTTAGTGAATTGGTATTCATTAATCTACCAAATATCGGGAAATAAGGGCTTAATTGAAACTTTTGTTGATGAATTGTGGCTACGAACTACAATTTTTCCAGTATAAACGTCAGGTTTATCCAGTTGCCTGACGTAGTTGGTGCATTGATGCACTCTTTTATCACCCATCCCTCATCCAGGTACTTGTTGACGTCCCTGATTTCGTAGGCAGAATGGCGGTTGGTTACCGTTTGCTCGTAAACGTTGATATTCACCGTGATTACTTTTTGTGCCATTGGTTTGCAGATTACTGCGCCAAATGTACTAAACTTTCGGACTAATGGCAGCGGAAGCAAGCGGGTGATAATGTCTTTGGATTACCCGTTCCAGTATTTCTTTCGTATTGTCAGGATAATCTACGGGAATCACCTTACCATTTTCCAGCCAGTTTTTGATGGTTTCGTCATGTTTAGGTTTGAGGCTCTTGATCACAGGCACCCCCATTGATTTCAAGGCAGCCGCATTCAGTTGTTGTTCGTACTGGCTTTTCATTGGAATTACCAGTAGCTTCTTTTTCAGGAACAGCGCCTCCGCAGGTGTTTCAAACCCAGCCCCGCAAAGTACCCCGGCCGATTGGGCCATGCTCTTGATAAATTTCTCGTTATCAATAGGTTGTATCGACACGTTTTTATATTTCAACACCTTTTTGTTGTGCTTGGAGAACACATCCCATTCAATATCTTTAAATTCTGAAAGCCTGTCGATCAGTCGCTTATCATCGTAGGCTGGAAGGTAAACGGTATAATGCCCCTTGAAGCTTATTTTTTGCTCCCTTACCTGTTTGCGTATAACCGGGGTGAATATATTCTCATCAAAACTCTTAAAGTGAAACCCGTACTGAACTGTTGTAGGGGCATAGTTTTTAAGGATGAGCTTACCCACCATGTCCGAATCTTCGGTTTTTGGGGAATTTTCTGCCAGCACAGCCGCTTGGTGACTCAGCCCAATGCAGGTTTTGTTTTTGAGGTAACAGGCCCAGGATGAAACAGGTTCAAAGTCGTTGATTACCAGGTCGTAATCTTCAACCGGCACTTTGTTGATCTCCTTGAGAAAGTTGCGGAACCTCGATTTGTAGAAGGATTTCCAGAGATCAACGCCGCCCGATTTACCGAATATGAAGCCAAACCCATTGAACTTATACTTCACGGGGAAAGGCAGCGCTAAATCGCCCTGCGTGCCGCTTACCAGCACGTCCACATCGGCCATTTGCTGTAGCAGGGGAACAATATCCATCGAACGGCTCAGGTGGCCGTTCCCTGTACCCTGTATGGCGTAAAGTATTTTCATATACTTTTTTCTTCAAAGTAACCGAATCCTCATTAACCGAATGTTAACCCTTCATTAAGTATTTTATATTTACTAAACACTGTCTTAAACAAAAGGCAATATTAGACCCCGTTCAACCCCTTTTAGCCCGGTTCTGACCCGGCTCTGACCCGGTTTAGCCCGGTTCAACCCCATTTTGTCCCGATTGGAACCCGTTTTTGCCGGTTTTATCCACAAAAAGGAATTTTTCAACAAGCGGTAAGTTAAACTACAGTAAAAGCGGGCTTAATATTGGCGTGGTACTTTTGTGCGACAGCAAACTTGATATATGAAGCACATCAGTCTATTGCTTTTGGCCATTTTGGTAACCCCGGCGCTCTTCGCGCAAAGCCACAAAACCCAGAATATAGTGATTGTCACTTTAGACGGGTTCCGTTGGCAGGAGCTCTACCGCGGCGCCGATTCATCCCTGATTAACTCCAAACTTACCGAAACCAAAGCCGAAGTCCGCAAGAAGTTCTGGGCCGAAACACCCACAGAGCGCCGCAAGTTACTGATGCCTTTTTTCTGGTCGACTTTGGAAGAACAGGGGCAATTATATGGTGACCGTGATGAAGGCAATAGTGATGAAGTGGCCAATAAGTACTTCTTTTCATACCCCGGCTATAACGAGATATTTACAGGTTTCCCGGATGACAGGATGAATACCAACAATCCGGTACTTAACCCCAATACCAATGTGCTCGAATACCTTGATAAGCAAAAAGGCTTCGAAAATAAGGTGGCCGTCTTTGCATCCTGGGAAGTGTTTCCCGCGATATTTAACGTAGAGCGTTCTGGCTTGAAAGTAAATGCCGGCTATGCCAATTTTGTCGATGCTAAGGCTGATGACCGTTTGAAATACCTGGACGAATTGCAACTGCAGGCCCCGCATTACCTCGGCGATACCCGTATCGATTTTATGACCTACGAATTTGGCAAAGAATACATGAAGGAATACAAGCCCCGCGTGTTGTACCTTGCCTTTGACGAAACCGATGACTTGGCACACGCCGGCAATTACAAAATGTACCTGAGCCAGGCCCATGCTGAAGACGCTTATATGAAAGAACTTTGGCAGTACATCCAAAGCGACCCTTTTTACAAAGATAAAACCACGCTTATTATCACCTGTGACCACGGCAGGGGCGATGCCTCACCCGATGCCTGGCGCAGTCATGGTAACTGGGTCAAGCATTCGGATCAAACCTGGTTCGCCATTATTGGCCCCGATACCCCACACGACGGCATTGTGAAAACGCAAACCACCACATACCACAAGCAACTGGCGCAAAGCATGGCCAAACTCCTCGGCTTTGATTTTAAGGCCAATGCCGGGCATGATGTAGGCGACGCTGTAGAAACCATCATGTTCAGGGAAAAGGCCAGTTTGGGTAAATAAACCACATGAAAAAGCTATTATTTCTTTTATTCTTAACCGGAGTTATTTCGCTTGGTGCGATAGCCCAGCCTAATCAGCCTCCTGCAAAGCACAGTTTCATTGTTATTTGCCACCGGGGCGACCACGTAATTTACCCCGAGAACACCCTCGCAGCGTATTCGGAAGCGATAAAAAACGGGGCTGACTATATCGAGATTGATTTGCGTACAACCAAAGACGGCGAACTGGTAAGTATGCATGATGGCACCGTGAACCGGATGACTAACGGTAAAGGCAACGTAAGCGATATGACCCT
The DNA here is from genome assembly GCA_043739405.1 of Mucilaginibacter sp. Lineage (GTDB taxonomy): Bacteria > Bacteroidota > Bacteroidia > Sphingobacteriales > Sphingobacteriaceae > Mucilaginibacter. Next base: position 50,637 of record JAYUEE010000059.1, read on the forward strand.
GGCCGAAATTGAATCACTGCGGGTAAAAAGTAAAGATAGCCTGGATAAAACCAGCTACCGGGTGCCTACCTTTAAGCAGATACTGGGATTTTGCAAAGGCAAAATATATATCTATATCGATTTTAAAAATGCTGATGCTGCCGCCACGTATGCCGTTCTAAAAAAGTATGGCATGGAAAAGGATGTTCTGGTTTACATCAATGCGCCGCAGCAATTTGTGGATTGGCGAAAGGTGGCGCCTGCTATGCCGCTGATGGTAAGCATGCCCGGCAATATTAAGGATGAGGCCGCCATGAAGGCATTTATCGATCAAACCAAACCGGATATTTTGGACGGCGGCTGGAAGGAATACACTGCTGTGATGGTATCGTTGGCGAAAGCCATGCAACTAACGGTATGGCCCGATATACAGGGAAAAGATGAAGCCCAGGATTGGGAAACGGCATTGGCAAAGGGCTTTACAGGCTTACAAACCGATCATCCCGCCGTCCTGATAAGTTTTCTAAAGCAAAAAGGACTGCGATAACGATTCTCTCAAACGGAAAGGGCGCTGAAGTTCCGTACCTACGGCACGTCGTTTTCTTATACTTGTTTTTTCTACCGACCGGGCGTCCTTACAGGACGCTTCGAAAAACTATCGTCCCTTCGGGACGTTTGGTAGGTAGAAATTTAGAAAGGTTATTTTTACGTTTCGTCAGGAAGGTTTGGTGTTGCGCGCGTTAATTTGATTTGCAGCTGAGTGCTTTCACCGAGCTTTAAAAGCTTAGTTTTGCTTTTGAATGTTAACTATTTTATACCAGGATGAGTATCTGATCGCTATCAATAAGCCGCATGGGCTACTCGTGCACCGTTCTTCCATTGCTGCGGATGTAGAAGTATTTGCCTTGCAGCTGCTCCGCGACCAGGTCGGCCAGGCGGTGTACCCTGTCCATCGCCTCGACCGTAAGACAGGGGGCGTGCTGCTGTTCGCGTTTGATAAGCAAACTGAGATCGCCATGCAAAAGCAATTCACCGCTAACCTCGTCCGCAAAAAATACCTCGCCATTGTGCGCGGGCATACCCCAGAAACGGAGGATATTGATTACCCGCTACGCAAAGAGAACGGTACTTTGCAGGAAGCCTTTACTACTTACCGCACCCTCAACCGCGCCGAACTGGATGTACCCTTAGGGAATCACGCCACCTCGCGGTACTCGCTGTTGGAAGCCGCGCCGGCAACGGGCCGCATGCACCAGTTGCGCAAACATTTCGCCCACGTTTTTCATCCCATCATCGGCGACCGCACCCACGGCTGCAATAAACAGAACAAGCTCTTTAAAGAGAAATGGGAAATGGAAACCATGCTGCTGCATGCCTCGTTCTTAACATTCAATCACCCGCATAGCGGCGAGAGTATTTCTGTGGAAGCGCCTTTGCAGCCGGAGTTTATTAGGGTGATGGGATTGATGGGGTGGTGATCACGGATGCTGCTCAATCAACTTATACCGACCGCTTTTTAGCAACTTTTCCTCTTTCGCCGAGAAGGGCTCCCTGCCGCCAAAATCCTGTACCCAATACTGGTTGAATTGCGCTACGCCCACTTCTTTAAATGATGGGTTCAATAGATTTTTGCAATGGCCCGGGCTTTTTAGCCAGCCGTCCATTACTTCGGCAATGCTTTCCTGTCCCTGCGCAATGTTCTCGCCAACGGCAAAGCTTTTGAAGCCTTTATAAGTATAACCCATTGCTATCACCCGGTCCGACATGGTGCGCCCGTCCTTGCTGGTGTGACTAAAGTATTTTTGTGCCGACATGTCCTCGGCATGATTTTGTGCGGCGTTCGCCAAATCGTTGTTCCAGACCATTGGTGGCGCGGGCGGCATATAAACATCGCCGCAATGGCAGCCCTCATGCCGGGCTTTATTGATTCGGGTCAAAAATTCCTTTTTAAAATCCTTTTTTGGGGAATGATTTGGGATAACCACCATGCCCGAGAAAAAGAAAGAAAATACAATTAAGCTTATGGACAATACTTTCATATATGGTTTGACGATCTAAACTACCCGGAGTTTAGTCAATGCTAAATAACGCGCGAAACATAACAATATGATTATTTTTTTCGCCGAAGGAGCGAGCGCCAGCTGCTTTTTCGTTTACGCTTGTAAACAGTAAATAGCGCCAAGGTGATTAAAACGATGACAACGACAAGTATTGTAATGAATCGGGCCTTTTGGATGAGCTGAAGGCGTAAGGCTTTCTGTTGGTGGTCAAATAAGCTTTTTTTTTAGCTGCCTCAAGCAAATCTTCGCTCCGTTGTTTAGCTAACAGAATAGCCTCCTCTGCCTTTTTGATGCTGTCGTCAATAGCCACATGGCGCTTCATCGCTATCGCAGCCTTTGCCGGCTTTTCCATCGTGCTGTACAGCATCGCGTAGCTTAACTGCACCTGAGATTCCAGTTGTGGATAATGCTTTTTGGACGATAGGGTCAGCGCCTCGTTCAGGTCGCGCATTGCAAGCGAATAATCCTTAATATCGGCTTTTATGGACGCCAGTACCAATAAGGAAGTTATAATGTTTTGATTGTCATTTATAGCGCGCGAAAGCGTGTTGGATTGCAGGATGAACCATTTGGCCTGCGGGAATTTCTTTTGCGCATGGTACACTTTGGCCAGGTTATCAAAGCAAAGCCTTAACCCTGCGGTGTCATTGTATCTCGAATAGCAATGGAGCGCCGAATAGGTATTGCTCAGGGCAGCTTCCTGGTACTCGAGCCTGGTTTTCTTATTGGTGATCGTGTCGTAATTCAAATATTGGGCGGCTATCCGGCTATAAAGCGGCCCTTTGAGCGAATCGTTGGTTGTTTTAAGCTGCTGTTTTAAGTCGTCGATATTACTGATAGTGACACCTATCTTTTGTTTCAGGCTGTCCGTTTTACCGGCAGCAAAAATCAGCTGGCCGCAAAGCATTGCAGTAACGATTAGTATAAATCTTTTTGTATTAAATACAGGTTTATCCATAAGATTGATGCTTATAGCATATCAAACCCCATGCCCCTTACTGAAAAATGCCCCTTCGCCGTTGATTTTACCTTATAAATGCCTTGTCTTGAGTGACGTATGCGTGTTCTTCTAAAGTATTGAAATCCAGTGAAGTGTATTTTAAAATATAGGGATAGTATGGAAATTAGTGCAGCAAATTCCCCAAGGGCTACTTTCTAACCAGCTTTTCGTAGCTGTCAACAAACCTGGCGAACCAGCCCCATTTGGCCAGCAATACGTTGAAAAGACTGATTCCGACTATGGCGCAAAGGATGCCCGCTATCACATCTAAAATATAATGATGACTGGTATAAACCGCTCCGAACCAAATTCCGACTGTTACAATGCCGAAGATCACACTCGCCAGTTTTAACCTGTTTTTCACTGCATAATAAAACACGACGATAGGATAAGCCGAATGCAGGGACGGCATAGCAGCGAACACATTGGAACCTTTGGTATAAAGACCCTTAAAGATATGCACATGAAAGTAATCGTCGAACCGGGAAAGTCCGGCAATGCCCTCATGCGTGTTGGGGTGAAAAACGAAACCATACTGTTGTATATACCAGGGCGGTGCGGCAGGGTAGGCATAATAACCAATAAATCCTACGACATTGATTAGCACAAATGACAGCGTAAAATGCAGGCATTGCCTACGGTTGGTGAAAAACAGGTATAAGCCAAAAGCAAAAGGCACAGGTATCCAGCACAGGTAAAATATGCCCGACATCACATCCAAAAAAGTCGTGCTCTTCAATTTCAGGTATTCGTTTGGTGTTAGCAGGTTGCCATTGAAATTGATCCCAAAAAGGTGTTTTTCGGCATTATATAAGTCTTCCATATGTACCGTATTCAACTTATAGTTCGGGATGGCCTTCATATAATCGAAGATGATCCAGTACACCAGGAAGGTTGAATAGGCGAACAAAAACTTGCGCGATATTTTTGACGAGTAGAACAGCACATTGCAAAGCAGCATCAAAACTAGCTGGTCGGGCTTATAGCCGACAAGGGACCAGGATAACAGCATGTACGCTATTGATAAAAGGGAAATAACGATTACAGAGCGGGGATTTACTGTAATGTCATTACTGACATTATTGCTCATGCTATTTTTTCAAAAAGTCTGAACCGAAAACTTTGTCCCACATTGGCGAACTTACGCCGTAACCCTTGTCCGGGTCCTGGTAGTGGTGCAGCATATGATGCTGCTTGATCTTTTTCCAGATGTTACCTTTAAAGTTAAAATGATGAATGGCGTAATGCGTCATATCATAAAAAAGGTAGCCTAAAATAAAGCCCGGGAAAAAAGCGAAGATATAGTTAACCGGTAAAATGGCGTAGAACAGGAAATAGAACAAGGTAGCCAAAGGGATACTTACCGATGGCGGTAAAACCAGGCGCTTGGCGTCGCTCGGGTAATCATGGTGAACACCATGGAAGATAAAGTGCATGCGTTGTGCCCAGGGTTTATCTGGTGGCGCATAATGAAATACAAAGCGGTGCATCACGTACTCAACAAGCGTCCAGACGAAAAGGCCAAGTGCGAAATACCCAATAAAAGCGAGCGCACCCATATGAACGTCAAAGAAAGATTTATAGATACAAAATAGGATAACCGGCATAAAAATGAACACCGGTACCAAATAATGCACTTTCGACAGCCTTTCAAGCAAGCCGTTTTTAAACATTCTCACAGATTCCTGTGAATTCGAAACATATTTTTTTGCCATAACATTCAGGGTTTAAAACGTTAACCCATTTCTCTGCCTGTTTTTGGGATTTGACGCAAATATAGGATATTTTCAATCTCCGTCCCACTTCAACTAAGCGCAGGTTTTCTCTACGATACAATTCTGATAACGCAATTTACTTTTGATTCTTTTGTTCCAGCGCTTTTTTTGCATCTATCAAACGCCTGAAGGCCGTTACGTTGGTTAAGAATGCCAAAGCAACGATGGGGAAGGTGAAGATAGATATCGTTTCAAACACATGGAATTTGATGCCTGGTATGTACAGCTTGTAATCGCCTCCAATGTACAGTGAGGTTACACCGCACAGCATGGCGAACAAGCCAATCGTTACCACGCGTTCGGGGCGTTGCATCAGGCCGCCCTTTATCTCTACCCCCAGCCCCTCGGCGCGCGCCCTTACATAACTTACCATCATGGAGCCTATAAGCGCCACAAATGCAAAGATCGAACTCAAAAAATAATGGTGCGCCACCAGGTAATAACAAATTCCCAAAAACATTACCAACTCGCTATAACGGTCAAGTACGGAATCGTACAAAGCACCAAAAGTCGATTTCATATCACCCAAACGGGCTACCTGCCCGTCGAGCATATCAAATAAGCCTGCAAAAAGTATCAGTGCGCCCGCCCAGCCTATGTAAGTCAGATCGCCGCGGTTACCTTCTTCGGCGCCCAATATAAAAATCACGGCTACGCCTAAATTCAGCACAAAACCTATCGTGGTTACCACGTTAGGCGTAAGGCCTAGTTTGATCAAAACCTTTACCGCAGGATCTATAACTTTATAGATGATTGCCTGGAGCGTATTGCGTAAAGATGTTTGATGTGCCATGCTTAATTTACAAAGTTAATTAAAAGTTGAAATCACCCCGTACCCTTATACCCATTTTAGCCACATCAGGGTGATCTAAATAATTAAACCGTTCGACCAAATCAACCCTGAAAAACTTAAAAATGTTTTCGATACCAACACTTCCTTCCATATAAGGTGTTTTCCCCATAATGTAGGTAATCGGCTGTCCGTTGCTTGCAACCGGTAACTGGTATAACGACGGATGTATGGTAGGGTTATTTTGGTCATAAACACCACCCCAGAGGGCTTTAAAGGATACTACCTCGCGCAGTTTTAATCTTTTTAATAAAGGCACTTTATTAAAGAAGAACCCATAAAAGTGCTGGTCTATGGCCATGCTTTCAAAGTGGTCGTTTACAAACTCCAAAAAGTTCATTAAGTTATATGCATCCGGTTGGTAAGCATAAGTTTGGTTGGCATGGGGTATGGTCAATAGTGGGTATGGCAACTGTCCAAAGATGTGTCCACCCTCAAATTGCGCATCGGCATAGCCTAATTGCGATAAATAGAAGCGCTTGTTGATTTGCAGATGCAGGTTTTGATAATTATACTCCCCGCCTAAAACATTTTTTAACCCGGCCGTAAAATCCAAAGAAAATATCGGGTATTTGTTAGGGATATCCACCCTGTAAATCTTGCCCTGGTAAAATTGCTCATTCGGGGCATACCGCAAATTTAATGTAGCCTCTGTAGTGGTCAGACTGTTAACCACATTCTGTGCGTTATTTACCTGGTTTATGAAATAAAGGCTTCCTGCAGGCGATTGTGTCCACTTTTTGAATCCAAGGCTATACGAAAAATGGCTTTCATATTCGTGAACATAATCGAACCTGTAAAAATCATTGTACAGGTACTTATCATTATTACCACGTTTAAAGGAAAGCAAAAAGTTATCTTCCTGCACAAATTGTAACTGAGCGCCCGGTATCTTGGTGTCCCGCTGGAAGCTTGCCCTGATATAATTCTGCGGAAACCGGTAGATTGATTTATCGTTGAGGGAGTAGGTGGCGCTCAGGAAATATTTCCATCGTTCATCTTTAAATCCATACGCCGCGTACGTTTCAAAATAATATCTTTTGCTTAGTTCGGGTGTGGTACGCCCGCCAAACCTTAACCTGAGGCCTTCAACCGGGTTAAAGCTGTAGAAAGCATTTGCCGGACCAACTTCAAATGGGCCAAAAGATTTGTAACCGGCAAATACCAGCGTGAAAATATCCATCGTACGCCTGTAGGAGGGTATGGTCTGTAGGGTATCTATGTTATGATAAACTTTGGATTCGGCTTTGGTTAATGTATCCAGGCGATTTTGCTTCCAATAATCGTTACTCCTGCTTTTTGCCTCTTCCGATACTACTTGCGCCGGGCCGTCATAAGTTGTATCCGGCAATTCTTTATTTACCTGGTAGTCTTTATAGGTTATGGTCCGTATCCCGAGTAAACCGCCCTTCCCGTTTTTATTAAAGCTAAAATCAACAATCGTATTGCTTTTGCTCAAGTGGTACCGTTTGTCGGGGTTTTGTTCAAAATCCTGGTCAACGTGCAGCGATTTTACGAAGTTGATGTTGATGTTTTTATTAACGGTAAGCGCCGCTCTCTGCACTGCATAGTTACCGTCAAGGGTGATATATATTTTACCCTCAAACAGCATATCCGTCGTATTCCTCGGGGTAAAGCTTAATTCAACTACCTTGATGTTATCAACCGTCACGGTATCGGTAATAAAAAACTTATAAAAAGTGGGGGCCGAATTACATATCGGGCTCAAAAATTCGTTGGTCATCAGGAAGATATTATTGTCATAAATATCAACCTTATAATACATGTGTTTGAAATATTGACCGAGTCCCTCATTGTCAATATAACTGCCAAAATTCACGCCTTTTTCGCCCAATAAAATGCTTTTGTCCTTTTCAGGTTTTTTGCGGTAGTAGTACTGGCTCAGTTTTTCATCCAGGTATATCGGCAATATTGTTTTGCCCGGAATTGTGGTGCTGTCGCGGTTATCAAGCAGGAACTTATATTTTCTGAAGAACTTTTTATCCGATAAGGTGGGTGAAACGTTTAGCAACGAAAACATCATCTTATCGTATTCTTTGTACTGGACGTACGGGTAGCTTTCGGCCCTGTTTTGCTCCCTATGCTCTATTACCTGCCGGATAAGCTCAACCGCCGGGTTCTCCTTATTACGATATCTTGTTTTTTTACCAGACTTGATCACAACTTCGTTAAGCTGCCGCGATACCGGCACCAAACGTATATTCAGTATCTGCTCCTGGCCGGGCGTTATATTGATTTCAGCTTGCTGATAGCCCACATAGCTGACGATTATTTTGCTGAATGGCTTATCCGATTGCAATTCATATTTACCATCTTCACCGGATGTTACGCCAATTGTTCCGTCCTCAGAACCGATAGTTACAAAAGGCAGTGTTTGTTTGGTTTTTGCATCAATAACTAGCCCACTTACTTTGGTTATCTGTGCGAAGGACGCGAGAGACGAAAAAAAGAAAGCCGTTAAAACGAATATTTTTAAATATATACTTTTGCCAGTCATGTAGTTGCAGCATTATTCAAATACAAACCCAATTTGCCCCATGTAGTATAAACGTACCTGATTATTACCGATACATTTATTTTAATTATTCGCTGATTGTTAATAAGTGGCATCCGCCTTGTTTTTATTACCCCGCGGGCCCGGTTATTATTTTACAACGGGGCTTAAGCATTTTGCATTGTAAGCGCAAAAGTAGAAAAATTTCAGTCAGACTATTGTGGTCAAAAAGTCAAAATTAATCAATCGATTAATAAATTGACATTAACTTTAGAACAACTTAAACAACATCACCAACTGCAATAAAACATTAGCGTAAATACCGGCCAGCACATCATCAAACATGATACCCCAGCCGCCAGGAAGTTTTTCCATTCTTTTTATAAAAAGGGGCTTCACAATATCAAAAAAGCGGAATAATATAAGCCCAGCAACAACGTACTTGTAGTTTACCGGCAAAAACAGTAAGCTGATGCACATGCCTGCGGCTTCATCTATCACAACCTTTGAGGGGTCTTTTCCCCATATTTTTTCGACGATAGTTGATGACCAAACACCAAGAAAGGTGAGGGTAAGCGTAATAGTTAAGGAAAGATAGAGTGGGGGTAAACCACCTGCCCAAGCAAAATACCAGGCTATACACGTGGCAATGGCGGCAACTGTGCCGGCTCCTTTGCCGATGTACCCGATACCCAGGCAGGTGGATATTAGTTTATGAAATTGCATTACATCGCTTCAACAAGGTCCTGGTAATAATCCAGGCCGAGGTGTGTTATGAGGTCTTCGCCCATCATGTGGCGAAGTGTGTTTTGCAATTTTATCAGTTGTTTAAAGATGTCATTTTCAGGGGGAAGACCCGGTGCCGTTTGTGGCGATTTAAGATAGAAGGACAGCCATTCCTGTATTCCGCTCATACCCGATCTCTTAGCTAGGTCGCTGAACAATGCCAGGTCGAGGGCAATCGGCGCAGCTAATATGGAATCGCGGCAAAGGAAATTGATCTTGATCTGCATCTTGTATCCAAGCCAGCCAAAAATATCGATGTTATCCCAGCTTTCCTTGTTATCGCCATGTGGCGGATAGTAGTCGATACGTATTTTGTGATATAAATCGCCGTACAATTCAGGATTCTCTTCGGGTTTGAAGATATCTTCAAGCACACCCAGTTTCGAAACTTCTTTGGTTTTAAAGTTATCCGGGTCATCAAGCACCAAACCGTCACGGTTGCCTAATATATTGGTCGAGAACCAGCCCTTAACACCAAGTGAGCGCGCTGCTAAGCCCGGCGCCAAAATGGTTTTCATCAGGGTTTGACCGGTTTTAAAATCCTTACCGGCAATGGGAGTTTCGGTTAGTTTTGCCAGTTCAACCATGGCCGGGATATCGACCGTCAGGTTAGGGGCGCCATTTGCAAACGGTATACCAAGTTTTAAAGCTGAGTAGGCGTAAATCATACTTGGGGATATGCGTTTATCATCATCCAGTAAAGCTTGCTCAAATTTTGCAAGGGTCTGGTGTATTTCCGATGCCTCATAATATATCTCTGTCGAACCACACCAAACCAAAACTATTCTTTCGCAGTTGTTTTTTTGCTTAAAGTTTTTGATATCAGCCATTACCTGCTGTGCCAGCTCGTACCGTGTACCGGTTTTAACGTTGGTTGCGGTCAGGTTTTTTGCATAGTTATGGTCAAAAGCTGCCTTCATGGGCACAACAACTTCAAGTTCCGATTTTATCGCGTTAAGCAGGCCCGGCTCCAATACCTTCGCCTTCATGGCAGCCTCGTAAACGTTATCTTCGTACACATCCCAACCACCAAAAACGATATCTTTAAAATCAGCAATCGGAACGAAGTCCTTGATTTTTGGATAACGGTTCTCTGTTCTTTTTCCTAACCGGATGTGGCCCATTTGCGTGAGCGATCCAATTGGTTGTGATAAACCTTTTTTCACGGCTTCAACACCGGCTATTAATGTAGTTGCTACCGCACCTAAACCTGGTATCAGGATGCCCAGTTTGCCTTGTGCAGGCTCAATATTGCTTTTCATAGGATATTGTTTGGTTATTTTATGCTGACTTTATTGTTGTAAAGTTCAAAGGAATGATTTTTTAGTAAGACTCTGCCATCAATTCTACAAACTTGACCATTAGATGAACAAATAACTATCAACCGGGAATAATAGTATATATGAGTTGATATTCATAAAGACGGGCATGGGGTATGCTGCCGGCTTAAATTATCCGTTAGATAGTCTTTTCGTATATCCTGTATTTTTTATAGGGGTCGCCGTTAATGGCCTTAATAGCCTCATTGATCATGGTATTGTTCTCCAATGTCCATCCGGCCTCGGCATGCGTAAAGCCTTTTCGTTTATATTCTTTTATAATGGTTCCATATAAAACGGCTTCGATACCCATTTTACGATACCCATCAATAACGCCAAGCGCATAAATCCGTATACTTTTGATTTTGCTCTTGTTCATCAGTATTTTAAAAATACCTGTCGGCAATAGCCGGCCTCTTTTTACTTTTTTAAATACCTCGTTATAATTGGGCAATGCCAAACCAAAACCCACCAATTTGCCATCCTGCTCTGCCACTAGGGCAAAGTCAGTATCCAATATCAGTTTAAGATCTTTTGCCAGGTAATTAAATTCATCATCGGTCAAAGGCACAAAACCTGTGTTGTGGTCCCATGCCGAATTATAAACCTCCCTAAGTGCCGCGGCTTCAGCCTTGAAATTTTTTAGATTCACTTTGCGGATGGTGATATTATTTCTCTTCAAACGTCCCGTTAGCGCATCTAAAAGCCTTACAGAACGATCATCGTAACTATCGCCTTCCCAATGCCAGGCTATAAGGTCTATTTGTTTTGCGAAGCCCGCTTTTTCAATAAGTTGCGCATAGTAGGGGGCATTGTAGGTCATCATCAGCATCGGTGGACTGTCAAAACCTTCAACAAGCAAACCGGCTGCCTCGTTGGTCGAGAAGTTAACCGGGCCAATAAATTTTTCAGTTATTTCCTGGTTTTTTAACCATGAAGCCGCTTCCTTAAAAAGCATATCGGCAACTTCCTGGTCGTTGATACAGTCAAAAAACCCCCAAAAACCGTCATTTGCTTTATTAAACTCGTTATGCGCTGTATTAAGTATCGCGGCAATGCGGCCAACTGCTTTATCACCGTCATACGCTAAAAATGTTTGAAGCGACGAGTGTTTGTGGAAAGGGTGCGTGGTAAGCAGGTCCCTTTGTGCAATGAATAATTCCGGTACGTAATTTGGGTCGTCTTTGTAAAGGTCGTGCGGGAAATCAATAAATTTGGCCAGTTCTTTTTTTGAACTGGCCTGTATTACTTTTTTCATTACAGCTATAGCGTTTATCCGGTAATTATATATTCTCCTTAACACTTACTACACCTACTGCCTTGAAAGCCTTAGTTATTTTGTCAATAGCTTCGTCAATCTGGGCAAAGGTATGCGTGGCCATTAATGAGAACCGCAGTAAAGAGGAATCAGAAGGCACGGCCGGAGATACAACAGGGTTAACAAACACTCCTGCATCCTGCAGGTATTTGGTAACCATGAAGGTTTTATCATTGTCGCGCACATAGATCGGGAAGATAGGGCTTTCTGTAGGACCCAGGTCAAATCCTTCATCAATCAGCAATTTATAGGCGTATTCGCGGTTTGCCCAAAGTTTGGCAATGCGCTCGGGCTCCGATTCGATAATATCCAGTGCTGCAATAACACTTGCCACAGCAGCAGGAGGCATACTTGCACTAAAAATTAACGAACGGGCGCGATGCTTTAAATAATCAATTGTTATAGCATCGGCAGCGATAAAACCGCCAAGTGATGCAAGCGATTTACTGAAAGTACCCATGATAAGGTCCACATCGTCAGTCATGCCGAAATGTGAAGCAGTACCGGCGCCGTTGTGGCCAATTACTCCAAGGCTATGTGCATCGTCAACCATTATGTTGGCGCCAAATTCTTCCGCCAACTCAGCAACTTCAGGCAATTTAACAATATCGCCTTCCATGCTGAATATACCGTCAACTACGATAAGTTTAACGGCATCCTCAGGTAATATGCTCAACTTGCGGCGTAAGTCGTCCATATCATTGTGGGCGTATTTAATGACCCTTGAGAAGGATAAACGACTGCCATCAATTAACGAGGCATGGTCATATTCGTCCAATATCAAATAATCATTCCGGCTTGTTATGCTTGATAACACACCCAGGTTTACCTGGAAACCCGTGCTGAATAGTACGGCCGCTTCCTTACCAACGTAATTGGCCAGGCGGCGCTCTAATTCAATATGGATATCAAGCGTTCCGTTCAAAAATCTCGAACCGGCACAACCTGTACCATATTTATCAATGGCTTTTTTAGAAGCCTCTTTAATTTTTGGATGACTTGTTAGTCCGAGATAGGAATTAGAACCAAACATCAAAACCCGCTTGCCATCAATCATCACCTCAGTGTCCTGTCCGGATTCAATGGGCCTGAAGTAGGGGTAAACGCCTTTCGCTCTTACTTCTTCTGCGTCTTTAAACAACGCAATTCTATCATGTAGTTTTTTACCCATGTATTAACCCTGCTTTAATTTTTTGTAAACAAGTTTATAACTTCAAAGTTAGTTAGCTGATAATGTATACATTCCACTTTACGGGCAATGTAAATTCTCATATGGCAAATTAATTAAAATTTTTATTTATTTCACTCCTCTATTTTTGATTTTTTTTAAAAAAGCAAAAAAACCTGCGTTATTGTACCTGATTCTACGCCTGTTAAGTAAAATTATTGTTGCTTATTTTCTTTTAATTGTATTTATGCCATAAATCGTAATTCCGCTTCAATTCACCAGATTTTAACCGGGCCAAAGTTACTAATTTGCTTCTCCAAAGGAACGTTTTATCATCTGTTTATGGAAATGAATGTTTCTGTTGGCCTATTTTTATTTTTTCTTTCTTTTCTGCCCATGGCTCAAAACCACTTACGTTAAAACAATGGTTTGAGTTTGCACACCATAATTTGAGGTGCGAAGGCCGGTCGAAATTGATTCAAACAATTGGCTCATCATTTGGTTAGCGCAAAAATGCCCTCGATAAAGGCCAAAAATTACTACTAAACACTACAAATTTTAGTTTTAACGAGGGATTGCACATTTCGGATAAAACAGGTAAAGACAAATTTCTTCCTGTTTCAGCTTTGATTTGTAGCTACTGATAGCCAGCAGCTTAATACATCATTAATTATCACTTTAAGTTAATAAAATAAATTTGGACAATAATATTTTGACGCTGTGGCAAAGTATTTGTTAATCGGGTGTTAACATAATACACTTATTTACAAATTTAAAGTACTAACAACAATGAAAAACAAGTCTAAATTAATAGCTATCGCTGTAGCGGCAGTAGCTATATTTTTTACAACCAACGTTAAAGCACAAACATCCGACCCGAATAAATGGCGCCTTGGATTTGGAGTTGAGGGCGGTATACCAACCGGCAGCATCAATAGTTATTCAAAATTTAATTTAGGCGGTACTGCACGCCTTCAGTATGGTATCGCAAAAAATCTTGGTATAACCCTTACTTCGGGGTACTATAATTTCTTTGCGGATGATGCGGCTAAAGCAACTAGCGGAACTGATATTGGTATTGTTCCCGTAAAATTAGGTTTAAAGGCATTTTTCCTCCCAAGTTTTTATTTTGGTGCTGAGGCAGGTGCCGGTTTTGAAACCGTTTATGCTAAAAATACCAAGCTGATTTTATCACCGGGTTTAGGCTGGGCCAATACCCATTGGGATGTTGGTGTCCGTTACGAAAGCCTTTCGGGCCAGGGTGATAACTACGGCACAGTGGCATTGCGTTTAGCTTATGGGTTTAGTTTATAATCAAATCAGAAGATAAACAAAAAGCGCTCCGGTCTCCGGGGCGTTTTTTTTATTGGTGATAAATACGTTATAGCTAATTTGAGTGGGAAGTTTTTTATTCAAGGCAACCTATTTTATGGTATTACGGTAATTGTAGTAACTATTTACCAACAACCATTTTAAATGAAATCATTATCAAAACTAGTAGCCGCATCATTCACAATCGCAGCTTTATTCTTTACAACATCAGTAAAAGCTCAAACAACTCCAGCGAATACCCTTCGTATGAGCATTGGAGCCGATGCCGGGCTGCCAACGGGTAACCTTACCATTGGCTCCAATTTTGTATTAGGTGGCACCATCCATTTACAGTATGGCATATCTAATAATTTTGCCATTTCACTTGCGTCTGGTGCCGATCATTTTTTTAGCAAAATCAATCCCGCCACGGGCACCAAGTTCGATAGCTTCGGCATCATACCTGTTAAAGCCGGTGTGAAATGGTTTTTTGTTCCGTCGTTGTATGTTGCCGGCGAGGGCGGCGTTGCTGTTGAGGAAACCGACAGTGGTGCAGGCAATACCAAAATGCTCCTGTCGCCTGAGTTAGGCTGGGCCAATACCCGGTGGGATATCGGTGTGCGTTATGATAATTACTCGGGCCAAAGCGACCCCTACGGCTTTGTTGCGGTGCGCATAGCCTACTGCTTCCCATTTTTCACCAAGTAAACAAAAAGCCCTCTGAATTAAATTCAGAGGGCTTTTTTTATGATTCGTAGTATTTCTTAGCTCAATTTACCGAGGGCTTCCTTAATGCGTTTCATGGCTTCTATCAGCTTGTCTTCAGCAGCAGCATAGGATATGCGGATCGATTTAGGGTCGCCGAATGAATCACCACCCACGGTAGCTACATGGCCTTCTTCCAACAGGTATAAGCTCAGTTCATCTGCATCATTGACGGTACGCCCATTATAGCTTTTTCCAAAGAAAGAAGTCACATTAGGGAAGAAGTAGAACGCACCGCCAGGCAGGTTTACCTTTACGCCCGGAATTTCTTTCAGCAAACTGTAAACCAAATCGCGGCGTTTCCTAAACTGCTCGCGCATTTTAAGCACGCTTTCAAGTCCGCCTTCGCTGGCTGCTACACCTGCTTTTTGTGTTATAGAACAAGTACCCGACGTAATTTGCCCCTGCATTTTATCACAAGCATTCGCAATTTCCTTGTTAGATGCGGTATAGCCAATTCGCCATCCGGTCATTGCATATGCTTTCGAAAAACCGTTGATGATAATTACGCGGTCCTTTATATTGTCAAATTGTGCGATAGACTCGTGCTTGTCTACAAAGTTGATATGCTCATATATTTCGTCCGACAGGATATAAACATTCGGGTGGCGTTCAAATACTTTTGCCAGGCCTTCCAATTCGCTCTTGCTGTACACGCTTCCCGTAGGATTACATGGCGAAGAGAACATGAACAATTTAGTTTTTGGCGTTATGGCTGCTTCCAGTTGTTCAGGCGAAATTTTAAATTCCTGCTCAACAGTCGTATCAATAAATACGCTTTTGCCTTCGGCCAGTTTTACAACTTCCGAGTAAGATACCCAGTACGGAGTGGGAATAATCACCTCTTCACCGGGGTTAACCAAACAAAGTACAGCATTGGCAATTGCCTGTTTGGCACCTGTCGACACTACTATCTGGCTGAAATCATAATCCAGGCCATTTTCGTTCTTCAGTTTTGCTGCAATCGCTTTTCGCAATTCAGGGTAACCTGAAACGGGTGTATAATAGGTAAAATTCTCATCCATAGCCTTTTTAGCGGCTTCCTTCACGTATTCGGGGGTATGAAAATCGGGTTCGCCAAAACTAAGGCTGATCACATCAACCCCTTTAGCGGAAAGCTCGCGGCCCAGTTTGGCCATTTTGATAGTTGCCGACTCTGAAAGGTTGTTGATTCTGTTACTTAATGCGCTCATATTTACTTTTTTCTTCTCGCGGCAAATATAGAAAAAGTCGAAAGTCTTTAGCCGAAAGATGAGGCCATTTCTTGCTTTTTAAGATAATGTTAAAAGAAACACAATTTTGTGGTCTATTTATGCATTTATTTCAAATTATCGGCTTTTGATTTAAGACTATTCACCTCAGACTTCAAAATGTTATTTATAAATTTGGCGCCTAATCTGGAAAAGCTTTGCAACAGCAAAAAAGGATAATTTTACTCGCGCTGGTCACCGGCATCGTCCTGATGATAGCGAAGTTTGGGGCCTATTTGCTAACGGCCTCAAACTTTGTACTGACCGATGCAGCAGAGAGTATTGTCAATGTATTGGCGAGTTCCTTTGCCTTTTTTAGTATTTACCTTGCATCACAGCCACGCGACGAGAACCATCCTTACGGGCACGGTAAAGTCGAATATTTCTCCGTTTTTATTGAAGGCACCCTGATTGGCATCGCAGCCATTGCCATTATTTTTAAATCCGTTTATGCGATGTTTTATCCCACCAGGATACACGACTTGCTTATCGGCGCCGCAATTATTGGGGCGACAGGTATAGTTAACGGTGCATTGGGCTATTACATGGTAAGCAAAGGGAAATCGCTGCGCTCTATTACCGTCGAAGCTGACGGACGGCACCTGATGGCTGATATGTTTACCAGCGTGGGTTTAGTCGTTGGCTTGCTGCTTATCCACTTTACAAAAATTGAATGGCTGGATAGCGCCCTATCCATCCTGGTGGCCTTGTATATATTATACAGTAGTTACAAATTGGTCCGCAAGTCGGTTTCCGGGCTAATGGATGAAGCCGATTTTGGCGTTGTAAACGAAGTCGTAATGGTATTGAATGAAAGGAGGCGGGAATCATGGATTGACATTCACAATTTTCGCGCTCAAAAATATGGCAACGAATTGCATATCGACTGTCACCTGACGCTCCCTAATTACTTCGACCTGAACCAGGTGCATACGGAGGTTAAACTGGTTGACGAGCTTATAAACCGGGAAGTTACGAGGACAGAATTGTTTATTCATACCGACCCATGCTTGCCCGATTGCTGTTATTATTGCAATATGCCCGACTGCCCTATACGATCGGAGCCTAAGACTGAAGATATCACCTGGACGATGGAAAAAGTTATCCGCAACAAAAAACACTTCGAATAATGTATCAATTCAACGTACGTGTTTATGGCCTGCTAATCAATGCTAACCACCAGGTCTTGATCAGCGATGAACAGGAGTACGGTATGCAATTTAGCAAGTTCCCGGGCGGAGGACTGGAATACGGCGAGGGATTAATAAATGGTTTAAAACGCGAATTTGTTGAAGAATGTAATGTCGAAATTGATGTCATAAACCATTTTTATACGACGGATTTCTTTGTCAAATCGGCATTTAATGATTCACAGATCATCAGCGTTTATTATCTCGTGAAAAACGTTTCGCCTTTAAATTTAATGTTTAAAACAGTGCAATTTGATTTCGACGGCGGGGGTGACGTGCTGCAGTCTTTCAGGTGGATAGATCTGGCTAATTTGACCGAAGATGATGTTACCTTTCCGACGGATAAGCATGTAGTAAAACTTTTAATTAATAATATATGAGTCTTGTAGACAGGGACTTGAAAGTTATATGGCACCCTTACACGCAGATGAAAACTGCCCTGCCGCCGGTACCTATCGTAAGGGGTGAAGGCGCTTGCCTGTATGATGAAAATGGAAAGCGTTACATCGATGCGGTATCATCCTGGTGGGTAAACATACACGGCCATGCGCATCCTTATATCGCACAAAAAGTAGCTGAGCAACTCCTGAAACTGGAGCATGTAATATTCGCCGGCTTTACGCACGAACCGGCTGTATTGCTGGCGGAGCGACTGCTCAAAATTCTTCCATCGAATCAGGCAAAGGCATTTTATTCGGACAATGGATCCACGGCGGTTGAGGTCGCTATTAAAATGTGCCTGCAATACTGGCACAACCAGGGAATTGAGCGGACAAAAATATTGGCCTTCAAAAATGCCTATCATGGCGATACTTTTGGTGCGATGGCAGTAAGTGGTCGAAGTGCATTTACCGCCGCTTTTGATAATTTGTTATTCGAAGTAGAGTTTATCGATTTACCGGATGCCTCGAATATCCATGAACTCAAAACTCACATCTCAAATCTCAAAACTCAATTAGCTTGTTTTATTTTTGAGCCTTTGGTACAGGGAGCGTCTGGTATGATTATGTACGAGGCTAAGTATCTCGATGAGTTGATGAAGCATTGCCAATCGGAAGGCATTTTGCTGATAGCTGATGAAGTTTTTACTGGCTTTGGTCGCACCGGAAAATCTTTTGCCTGCGATCATGTGACTACTCAGCCCGATATCATGTGTTTTTCAAAAGGGCTCACTGGCGGCACGATGGCTTTTGGTTTAACAACCTGTGCACAACCGATATACGACGCCTTTTTATCCGAGGACCGTATGAAGACGCTTTTCCACGGGCATTCCTATACTGCAAACCCGGTTGCCTGTTCGGCAGCGCTGGCCAGTTTGGATTTGTTTTTGGAAGTGTCAACCAAGCAAAATATTAAACGGATAGCGGATAGCCACCGCGAATTCGCTGTAAAGTTAAAAGCACACCCTCGCATCAGTACGGTGCGCCAAACAGGTACCATCCTGGCGATGGAGTGGGAGACAGGTTCAGGTACTTCCTATTTCAGTTCGCTGCGTGACAGGCTATACACCTACTTTCTTGAAACAGGCATTATTTTACGCCCATTAGGTAACGTATTATATATTTTACCGCCGTATTGCATCACAAACGAGGAGCTGCATTATATTTACAGCAAAATTGAAACCGCGCTTGAAGAACTTGAATAATGAAATTTGCTGAACTTTTACCTGTAATTATAAACGATAACATGCTCCACACGCGCTGGCTGAATACGCTTTCGCTAATGGAAAATACCGGTGCACGTAAAATATCTGCATGCGAGGATACCGAAACAGTGACCTATATCATTTTGAAACATGCTGCCGAGGAACACCGCCATGCTTTCTACCTCAAAAAACAAATAGAAAAGATCGATAAAACAGCCTGCCCGACTTATTCTTCGGCATACTTACTTGCCCCGGCGAGTAGTAAGCATTATTTGAACCAGTTGGACGTTGATGTTTGCCGTTATTTGAAGAAGGTGTTGGGCTTAAAAGGAAGCGAACTACGTTTTGCCGCTTATCTGCTGGTCACTTATGCGATAGAAGTACGTGCTGATGAACTTTATCCCATTTACCAGGAAGCATTAGATAGTGCATCCAGCAAAGTAAATGTGAAATCAATAATCCTGGAAGAAGAGGGGCATTTGGAAGAAATGATCAAACAACTTCAAACTTTTTCGCCCGATTGGCAGCTACATGCCGACAACGCGGTGGAAATGGAAAGTGGCTTATTTAAGGAATGGATACGCCAGCTTAGCAAAGAGATAACAACAAAAAAGGCTTCTTAAATAATAAGAAGCCTTTTTTGTATGATTATTTAATGGTTATTTACCACCGCCCATGGCTTTTAAATCGTCCATGGTAATTTTATCAAAATCAGATGCAATGGCAAATGTTCCTTTCGGAGCCTTTTCGTCGCTAATAGCCGTAACGGTTACATCGGCACTTTGACCCTGCTGAAATTGGGTATACTGAACCGGGAACCCACCGATGGTTTTATAGTAAGGAGGCAATGCCGTAGCAGGTACGCTGATATCATTGGTTACCCAAACATCATAAGATGTGCCGGTTTTGTTGTCTTTTGCAGAAACTTTCTTGCAGTTGAAGCCCGAAATTTGTTTCGTGTCGGTACCAGGTGTGAAAGTGAAGGTTGGTAATTGAGTCATGGCCTGATCAATTTCGTCGGGCGTCATAATAGCAGCTTTTTTTATCGAAGCTACCGGTACATCAACTAATATAGCCATTGATGTGTGATTGGCATTTGCTAAAACCTTTATTGTAGCAGGGCCGGCTGTGAATGATGTTGCAATTGAATCGGCCGTAAAATATTCCTTTGCTTCAATATCTTGTCCGCGCACAGTGGTTTTATAAGTAATGGTACCTGCTGTGTACGCTTTTTGAGCGCTTGCGCTCATTACGGTTGCTGATAAGGCAATGCCCGCAACAGCGCTTAAAAATTTAATTTTCATGGGTTTTATTTGTTTTTTCGTGTTATTATTTGTTTTCAAAGGCACTCAAGAGGTCTTCGACGTTTTTTATGGTTATGAAGCTATCATGAGCAGTGTTAGGTTTTTGTAGCTCTTGATAATTTCACAGTGAAATTTTTGGTTATACAATTTAGATATTTTATTGATTAGGGTGCAAATAAATTTATTCTTATTTCTAATTCTTAGTTAGATAGGATGGCGATTGATTTGTTACGCCTTCAAACGCTCATTTTTATTAAGGCATGTTTTTACTGTTTGAATGCTTGATTGCCAGGGAATTGTCGGCAGGCTTGTATATTTTGATATTACTAACCTGGCAGCTGTCAAGAAACGGTTGCACCGAATATTTAAAAACTTTATCCGTATCTGAAAGATCAGTAATAACGGCGGCGTTATTGCCTTTTCTTAGTAGAATGCCGGTATGTCTCCTGAGATTTAAAACGGTAACGGCGCTGGTATTTAGATTATTCCATCTTTTTACGCTTACACTTATCGTGAGTAGCAACGTCGCCGCAAGGCTCAATCGCGTTAGCCACGTTTTTCGGTTGTACAAAAAGTAAAACATACTAATGATGATGACGTAAAGCAGCAGGTATTCGGTCGGGGTTATCCATATTTTGCTGATACCCGACCAGGGTGCATGTTCGATGAAGGCCAGCACTTTATCCATAAACAGGATGGATTTTTCCAGGATAAAACCTAAAACATCGCCTAAAACAGGTATCGAACCAAAAATCAAATAGGTAATTCCGGAATACATAATGATTGCGGAAGGAATAATGATAAACAAGTTGCTCACCAGAAAATAAACCGGGAACTGGTGAAAATAAAACGCACTGAGCGGAAACGTGATGACCTGCGCCGCAAGTGACACCGAGCATAGTAACCAGAGCTTATCCGCCCATTTATTTTTAAAACGGAACCATTTGTAAATGATGGGCTGAAATATGATCAACCCCGAAACTGCTAAATATGATAGTTGAAAACCTACATCAGTAATAAACAAAGGGTTATAGAGCAGCAGGAAAAACGCTGAGATGGCTAAAATATTTAAGGTGTTGATGGTTCGACTGTAGGTTTTACCCATAATAACCATTGATATCATTACAGCCGCGCGACATACCGCTGGTGAAAAGCCGCTAAGCAAGGCATAATACCAAATCAGCGTGATGATTAGTACCGCTTTAATTGTCCGGCCATACCTGAAACGGTTCAAAAACCCGAACAGAAACTCCAGCAAAATGAAAACAATAGCTACGTGCGCACCCGATACCGATAGCACATGTATAGTGCCGGTTTTGGAGTAAGCCTGTAATACATCATTACTCAAATCTGCCTTGTAACCCAATATCAGCGTTGACGCCACCGCGATAGCCTCCGGGCTGTGCATGTGTTGTTTGAATTTTTCAACCAAATGCTGCCTTAACCTGAGCGAAGTCGCGATAAGCGCATTGCCCGTGTTCCTTTCCAAAACATAAAATTGACAACGGTTCAAATAGCTTTGAAAGTGTATATTCTGATTGGCGAGGTATCTTTTGTAATTAAATTCTGCCGGGTTTGCGGGAGGGGCGACGACCTGGTAGGAGGCTGGTATCAGTAATTTATCACCATAATATAAGTTCGCGGCAGCGCTGTCTTTGGTAGTGATTAGCAGGTTGCCGGTTGTAAGAATTGCCGCCCCTTTCGATATATTTTCTTCAACATCCGCAGTAAACCGCAACATATTGCCGCTCAGTTTTGGCTCATTGCTGATTTTTACTACGAGATAATCGGCCGTGCTTTTTGAGAAATGAGTTTTGCTGCTGAGTTCATTATAATTGACAACCGCTATGCATCCGGTCAAAAACAATATTAAATGAGTCAGAATGCCGCCTAACCATTTATGTTTATAAATGCTGAAGTATTTGTAGCCGATATTCAGGACGAAGAAAACTGCTGTTAAAGCAACCAGGGTGGCCAGTAAAAATAAAAGAGATGCAGCCGAAATGAAGTTGAGCCCGCAGGCAATGCCGGCTATAAAGGGGATAATAAGTACTGCAAAAGGGATTTCGCCTTTGTGAGCGGCTATCATATCTATATAAAGCAGGTTTAGGCAGGAGCGATGTCATGCCATGCTGCAATAAAGATATAATTTAGTCAGGAAATTAAAGCTGTTCGCGAACTTCGAGCAGGAATTTTTTTATGTTTTCCAGGGCATCTATTACGCGCTGGTTTTCCTGAGCATCACCCATGTTCTTCTTCAAATGCTCCTTAGCACCATTCAGGGTATAGCCTTTTTCCTTTATCAGGTGGAAAATAATGCGCAGTATTTCAATGTCTTCCGGGGTAAAATAACGGTTACCCTTTTTGTTTTTCTTAGGCTGAAGTACATCGAATTCCTTCTCATAAAATCTGATCAGCGATTGATTTACGTCAAATATCGCGGCCACCTCACCCATCGTGTAATACATCTTGCTGATTTCGTGTTCTTTATACGGCATGCTCAAAAGTAATTATGATTCTGGATTTTATACGAGCGAAGCCCCGTAAAGTTCTGCAAAATATGAAAATGTGGAAAACTTACGAATAATAATGAAATATATGCCCCTGGCTTATTATAATATAACTTATTCTATTCCGCCTTTCTCGCTTTCCGCTTAATAATTAACTTTGCAGCTTATGACCGCCTCCGAAATACGTAAAGCTTTTCTTGATTTTTTTGCTTCCAAAGGGCACCAGATCGTACCTTCTGCACCAATCGTAGTAAAAAACGACCCCACATTGATGTTTACCAATGCAGGGATGAACCAGTTTAAGGACATCTTTTTGGGCGAAGCGCCTGCCAAATACAAGCGTGTTGTGGATACCCAACGCTGCCTGCGCGTATCCGGCAAGCATAACGATTTGGAGGAAGTGGGTATTGATACCTATCACCATACCATGTTCGAGATGCTGGGTAACTGGAGCTTTGGCGATTATTTTAAAAAAGAAGCCATTGCATGGAGTTGGGAACTGCTGACTGAAGCTTACAAAATTGATAAGGCACGCCTGTACGTTACCATTTTTGAAGGTGATGAAAAAGAGGGCCTGCCAAAGGACCAGGAAGCCTACGATTACTGGAAATTATATGTACCAGAAGATCACATCCTGTTAGGCAATAAAAAGGACAACTTTTGGGAAATGGGCGAAACGGGTCCATGCGGTCCTTGTTCTGAAATCCATTACGACAATCGTTCGGATGCCGAAAGGCAAAAGGTAAGCGGTGCAAGCCTGGTGAATGCCGATGATCCGCAGGTGATCGAGATATGGAATAATGTATTCATGCAATTCAATCGCCTGAAGGATGGCACATTGCAGCCACTGCCGGCCAAGCACGTGGATACCGGGATGGGATTTGAGCGGTTGGTGCGGGTACTTCAACTCAAAGATTCTAATTATGACACCGATGTTTTCCAGGAATTGATCCAATTCATATCCGAAAAAAGCAAGAAAAAATATAACAGCGACGCCAAACCCGGCGATGCCGATTGGAACACTGCCGTAGCCATGCGCGTTTTGGCTGATCACGTTCGCGCGGTTAGTTTTACCATTGCTGATGGACAATTGCCTGCAAACAATAAGGCCGGCTACGTTATTCGTCGAATTCTACGCCGTGCAGTTAGGTACCAATATCAATATTTGGATTTCAAGGAGCCTTTCTTAAACAAATTGGTGCCGCTTTTGGCTGAACAGTTTAAAGGTGTATTTGATGAATTGTATTCTCAAAAGGACTTTGTGCAAAGAGTAGTTTTAGAAGAAGAAACTGCTTTTTTAAGGACTTTAGAAAACGGAATAAATCGTTTTGAAAATTATACCAAGGATCAACTTGACTTAAGAGTAACCACCTCTGGTGACGAGTTAAATAAATCCTTTTCGGATGTTACCGATTATTACGAAGCGAGACAGGATAAAATTGTTGCAGGAGAATTTGCATTCGAGTTATCCGATACTTATGGATTTCCATTGGATTTGACAATGTTGATGGCTCGCGAAAAAGGTTGGAGGGTGGATCTTGATAATTTTGAGAAAGCTATGCAGGAGCAAAAAAACCGTTCCCGTGCCGCAACCGCCATTGATACTGGCGATTGGATAATAGTAAAAGAGGATGAAGATGCCGTTGAATTTACCGGCTATGATGAACTGGAAACCATTGCACATATCGTAAAATACCGCAAGGTAACGGCAAAAGGCAAGGAGCAATACCAGATTGTATTAGACAAAACACCTTTTTATGCCGAAAGTGGCGGCCAGGTAGGGGATACAGGCCAGTTGGTTTTCCCGGATGGCGAGGTGATTGAAGTAACGGACACCAAAAAGGAAAATGCCCTCATTGTGCATTTTACCGATAAACTGCCAACCACCGAAGCGATAGACGATGCTTTAACAGCGATTGTCGACCCGGAAAGGCGTGGAAGTATCATGAGCAACCACTCGGCCACGCATTTGCTGCATGCGGCAATGAAACAGGTTTTGGGAAGTCATGTTAACCAAAAAGGTTCCTTAGTTAATGATGAGTACCTGCGTTTCGACTTTTCTCATTTTGCTAAAGTGACTGAAGATGAGCTGGCTCAGATCGAGGCTATCGTAAACGAAAAAGTACGTGAGAACATCCCATTGAAAGAGGAACGCAATGTGGCCTATCAAATAGCCATCACGAGCGGTGTAACGGCCCTATTCGGGGAAAAATACGGCGAGTATGTGCGCGTTATCACTTTTGATGATAGCTTCTCTAAAGAGCTTTGTGGCGGTACGCATGTAAAAGCTACGGGCAATATCGGCTATTTTAAAATTATATCCGAAAGCGCGGTAGCGGCAGGGGTAAGACGTATTGAAGCGATTACCGGGATTGGCGCTGAGAATTATATCAATGAGCAAAGCAAACTGGTCCACCAGTTAAAGGAACTGTTGAAGAATCCAAAGGACATCGGCAAAAGCATCGAAACACTTTTGGAGGAAAATACGAAGCTGAAAAAGGAAATTGAAAAATCCGTACTCGAAAAATCATCCGGCTTAAAAAATGAACTGGCTAAAAAAGTGCAGACTATTAACGGTATTAAATTTATAGCCGAAAAAGTTACCCTGCCTAATGCGGATGCCATCAAAAACCTGGCTTACCAGTTAAAAGACATCGTATCCGATCTGTTCCTTGTACTGGCTGCCGATATCGACGGCAAACCAAATTTGACCGTGATGATATCCGAAAATCTTGTAAAAGACAAAGGATTACATGCCGGCAATATCATAAAAGAACTAGCCAAAGAAATCAAAGGTGGCGGCGGCGGTCAACCATTTTTTGCTACAGCCGGCGGCAGCGACATAAGCGGTTTGGATAAAGCGCTGGAAAAAGCGAAGCAATTGATCTAGAGATAAAAAGAGGCCATACCAGATAGCGCAGAAGCGTATGTTGTCTGGTATAGCCTTTTATATTTTATTATTTTTTCTCTAAAGCAAAACTAACCGGCACATTATATTGTACCCTCACTTTACGGCCGTTTTGTACACCCGGATTCCATTTTGGGGATATGGCTAATACCCTTGCCGCTTCCTTTCCACAACCATAACCTATATCTCTCAATATTTTGATATGTGTTAGGCGGCCATCCGCCTCAACGATAAAAGTAAGAAATACTTTGCCCTCTATATTTTTCTCCTTTGCAGCCGCCGGATAATGGATATTACGGCCCAGGAATTCGTAGAATTTACTCATTCCGCCGGAATAGTCTGGCGCTTGCTCCACAACTGTGAATACTTTGTCGTCAACGCCTTGTTTAGTTTGCAGGTGCTTTACAGGCATAAAACCAGGGGTAGGGTTAGCCACCGTGGCTGAAGAAAATATCAGCATCATTACAAACAGTGGCGCCGACAGGCCGTATTTCACAAGGGCCCTTTTTCGTGATTTATTTTTTTGGATCATCATAATTCGTTGCTTTAATAAATTTTGATTAAAAAATGTGTTAACTAGGTTATTTATTGGTGTTTCAAACGTTTGACTAAGTAAGAGCAGCGCATATTCTTTTTTGCTTGCTGCGAGTTTAAGGGCGCCTTCATCGGCGATAAATTCGTGCACATTCTTCAATTCTTTCCTGAAAATGTACACCGCCGGGTTAAGCCAGTTCAGGATAACTATCAATTCGACAAACAGGATATCCGCCGAGTGCCACTGGCTTGCATGAATACTTTCGTGCGCACTAATAGCTTTGTTTGCGATAGGAGCGTCGCCAAGATATATTCTTTTAAAAAAGGAATACGATGCTGAACCTTCAGAAACAGACATCAATTTTTTAACCGCCAGCAATCTTATAATGAGGCTGATGGCGAAAACGGCGATTCCCGCCATATATAAAAAGAAAATCCACTGGCTAAGTGTTAAAGACTGCGTAGAGGCCTGCGGGTTTGCCAGGATAGTTACCGGCTTAAGCAACACGGTATATTTGAGTTCGGCAACTACATTAGAATGTACGAACCAATTAGTTTGAACGCAGGGTATCAAAAATGACATCAGCAAAGCGCCTAATAAATAGGCCCTGTTCATTTGAAAAAAAGTTTCTCTTTTCAAAAAAAGCAAATAAAAGCCAATAAATACTGCCAGGTACACATTAGCCAGGATGATGTATTGCGCCGTGTTCATATCGTTCGGTTTATAATTAATTTTTTTTTATCCAAATCTGTAGCATAGAACCATAAGTAACAACAAAAATATTAGTTAATCAAAACTAAATAATAGATTTGAGATTTACAACTAATTTTTTAGTTATTGTTCATTTTATTTTAAGATGGTGTGTTTTGTTACAGAATAGGGGTTAAATAAGGTTAGCGTGGTAATTTGATCCAATAACGTAATTATAAGGCGATAATTATGAGATACCACTTTATTGCCTCTGTATTTGTGAGTTTTAGTTTATATTTGGCGGCTGCCTTTCAATTATGGGCTGGAGTTTAATAAAATGACTATTCTGTCTGAAGAGATAAAAAATAAGTACGAACTGGTGGTGGGATTAGAGGTGCACGCTCAGTTATCCACATTAAGCAAAGCTTTTTCGTCCGATTCTGCTGCTTTTGGCGCCGACCCCAATGAGAATATAAGTGTCGTGTCTTTGGGTCATCCGGGTACTTTGCCTAATATTAACAAAAGGATGGTAGAGTACGCCGTGAAAATGGGTCTTGCCTGTAATTGCACCATCAACCTCAATAATACTTTCGCTCGTAAAAACTATTTCTACGCTGATTTACCCAAAGGATACCAAATTACACAGGACCAGGCGCCGATATGTTTGGGCGGCCAGGTTACGATACGCTTATCAGATGGCACACAAAAGAATCTTGCTATCCATCATATCCATATGGAGGAAGATGCCGGCAAAAGTATGCACGATCAGCACCATGCTGATTCGCTTATCGACCTGAACAGGGCTGGGGTACCGCTAATAGAAATTGTATCCGAACCTGATATGCGCAGTAGCGAGGAGGCCGGGCTATACCTTACCGAAATGCGCAAGCTGCTACGTTACCTTGATATTTGTGATGGTAATATGGAAGAAGGCAGCATGCGATGCGATGCTAATATATCCGTTAGGTTAAAGGGGCAAACTGAATACGGCAACCGCTGCGAAGTGAAAAATATGAACTCGATACGTAATGTGCAGCGCGCTATCGAACATGAATTTGAGCGCCAGGTAGGTATATTAAAAAAAGGCGGCCATATCGAACAAAATACGCTAAACTTTAACGCTGATACGGGCGAAACTTCGGTCTTGCGCTCGAAGGAGATGGCAAATGATTACCGCTACTTCCCCGAACCTGATCTGCAGCCTTTGTTTTTGACCAATCACTACGTTAACGAAATAAGGAAGAGCCTTCCCGCTTTACCAAACGAATTATACGAAAAATACACTGTTCAATTAGGCCTGCCTGAATACGATGCCTCGGTAATTACGGCCGATAAGGAAGTTGCCATGTATTTTGAGGAACTGGTAACACATACTGATAATTATAAAGCCGCGTCCAACTGGCTGATGGGCAGCGTAAAATCTTACCTGAACGAAAATGGCATATCCATTACACAATTTGGTATCAAACCTGCTAATTTGGCCGCAATGGTAGCCCTGGTTGACAGCGGTAAGATCAACAATTCACTTGCTGCTCAAAAGCTGTTCCCTGCGATGCTGGTAGAGCCTGGTAAATCGCCCGAACAATTGGCAAAACAACTGAATTTACTGATCAATGCCGATGCTGATGATGTTTATCAATTTATAAATGAAGCCATTGCCAAGTTCCCGGATAAGGTAATTGAATACCAAAAGGGTAAAAAAGGCGTTTTGGGGCTGTTTATGGGCGAAATAATGAAAAGCTCAAAAGGCAGGATCGACCCGCAAAAGACCAACCAGTTATTGATCAAGGAATTAGAATCTAAATAGATGAGAAAGAATTTTTTTTATTGTTGTATTGTTGCATTGGTAGGCATGGTTTATTCATGCAAGGATGGCTCAAGTTTTACTATATCTGGCACAGTTAATAATCCCGGCAGCATAAAAAAGGTCTACCTGTACCAGGGCGATAGCACCGGTGTTACCATGGTTGATTCTACAAATCTTGGCGAAGATGGGAAGTTCAAATTTAAACGCCAGGCACCATTCATTAACCTGTATGATATTCGTGTAGGCAGCAGCGCCATTTTTGATCTGATCGCCAAAAACGGCGATGACATAACCTTTTCCACAAATTTGTCAGACACCACCCATTCCTACACGATAAAAGGGTCAGAGGATTCTGAGAAGATCAAAGAGTTTAACCGTATTTACAATGTTTATACGGGTAAGATTAGTGCTATTTACAATACGTATGAAGCAAGCGCACGGGATATTACACAGCAAAGCCGGGATACAGTTATTGCCCGGCGCCGGTTAGATTCGTTAATTACAGTTTTCCGTCCGCTTTATACCAAAGAAACCAATGCACGTGACGAAGAGGTATTAAAATTCGCTGAGGATAATAACGGTTCATTAGCTGGTTTTTTTGCCTTGAATGTGCTCGACCCAGTTAGATACGAACAGCAATTTGTGGCATATGCTGATAACATCAAGAACAAATTCAAAGATAATCCAGCAGTACAACGTTTTGTGCGCAATATGGCCTTAGTTGCCCCGCTTTCAGTGGGCCATAAAGCTCCCGACTTTACCACGAGCGGACTGGATGACAAACCTGTTAAATTATCGGACTATAAGGGAAAATATGTGCTGGTTGATTTCTGGGCATCCTGGTGCGCTCCATGCAGGGCCGAAAATCCTAATGTGGTAAAGCAATATGCTATTTATAAATCAAAAGGGCTCAATATCCTGGGCATCTCACTGGATGAAAACAAAAACGCCTGGCAGGCAGCTATTAACCATGACAAATTAACCTGGAACCATGCCTCAGATTTGAAAAGATTTGATGGCCCTACCGAGGTGTTATATCACATCCAGGCTTTACCATCAAATTTTATCATAGACCCCAGCGGAACTATCGTTGCAAAGAACATTACAGGTGGCGATCTTGAAGAATTTTTAAACAAAACGTTTAATAAGCCTCAATAATAGGTTAAGATAACGTAACACTTAACAATTTGTTAATATCTAATTAACCATTTGCTTTTCTTAAGCTCATACATTTATGCAAAATTTTGAACATGAGCACATCTGCCAAACAAAAGATTCTTATTGTTGACGACGAACCCGATATTTTAGAACTCATTGAGTATAATCTGAAGAAAGAGGGTTATCAGGTCTATACCGCCCGGAACGGCCAGGAAGCTGTTTCCGAAGCAAAAAAGGTATTGCCCGACCTGATAGTTTTGGATATTATGATGCCGAAAATGGACGGGATAGAAGCTTGCCGCATTATGCGAACCATGCCCGAGTTTAAGAATACTTTTATGGTGTTTTTAACCGCCCGCAGCGAAGAATATTCCGAAATTGCCGGATTTAACGTTGGCGCCGACGATTATATAGCAAAACCTATTAAGCCGCGTGCCCTGGTGAGCCGCATCAATGCTATCCTTCGCAGAAACGCGCCTGCCGAAGAAGTAACGGACAACAAGCTGGAAATTGGCAGCCTGGTAATAGACCGCGAAGCCTACCTGGTGTTCCAGCGCGGTGAGAAAGTGGTATTGGCGAAAAAGGAATTTGAATTGCTTTACCTGCTGGCCTCAAAACCAGGCAAAGTTTACACCCGCGAGGTCATACTCAAAAACATTTGGGAAGATTCGGTAGTGGTTACCAACCGCACCATCGACGTCCATATCCGCAAGCTTCGTGAAAAATTGGGTGATGACATTGTAGCCACCGTAAAAGGAGTAGGCTACAAGTTCGAAGCTTAAAACATAAAAAAGCCCTTCAATTTGAAGAGCTTTTTTACAATCGGTTTTCATTTAACTGCCGCAACTTTCCTCTTGGTAGTTGTACCCGCCGATTTAGCTTTTGCAGTTATTGATTTTGCCTTAACCGCAGCCTTGGTCTTAACATCGGACACCGCTTTCTTTGCTTTCGCTGCTTCGCCAGTTGCTTTGGCCTTAATCGCTTTTACTTTATCATCGGCGTTAGCTTTTACATCATGGGCAACTGCTTTCGCTTTATCAGTGGCAGCGCCGGCTTTTGCAGCTATTGTCTTTTTAGCGACTGTCGCTTTCTTCGCTACGGTTTTCTTTTCTGCTGATGCTTTATGTGTTAAATTACTGATAGTATCTGCTGCTTTATCTTTTACTTCTTCGGCTGTTTCTTTGGTGCCATCCCAAAGATGTTCTATCGTGTCTTTCACCTTCTCGAAAAATCCTTTTTCTTCAGGCCCGGTTGACTTTGTACTCATTTTTTACAGGTTAGATATTATTATTAATGTTTTTCAACTACATAAACCCAAGTTAAGCAAGTTTGTTTTAAAGGTTTTATTTCAAAATGGGATATGCATATTTTACTATATCCGGTTGTGTAACTTGCCCGTTACATCAAACATAATCAGGGCAATAGAGAAAATACATATTGACTTTTGCCGGCAACAGTCGATAAAAGACCCTTATATTTATATATAAATTAGAGCGAATGAAAAGAGCGATACTCTATTTGATGCTATCCGCATGTTTATTTTACTCGTGTAAAAAGGAGCATTCAGGAAATAACAACCCTATTCAGAAAAAATATAAGGTCACGTTTAATATCTCTGGCTTTAGTGCTACGGTTATTGGTTCGACCCCTGGGAAACAAACATTATCAGGTGTTAAAGCCGATGCTGATGTTCCGATTGCACCGTACATCAAAATGTTATACTATGCAGTGTACGATGCCAGCGGTAACCTGGTACACACGATATATAGAGATAGCACCTATTTAGACCTGGGCACGGTTACGGACACGCTTCCGTCGGGCAACTACGCAGTGTTAGTGGCTGGTGGCCAGGGGAATTTGTCCTCAAACTTTGCTACCAGCACATTTGCAAGTGCACTTGTGACCGGTGGCCCGACATGGGAAGATACATTCGTAGGCGAGTCTGCCTTGACTGTCTCGACCAGCAACGTATCACAAACTATAAGCATGAGCAGGATCGTAGGTAAATTAACGCTTAAAATACTAGATACTATGCCGGCAAATGCAAGTAGCATAGTCATTGCCATGAGTACCGAATATGCCAGTTATGGCACCGCAGCTTTAAGTCCGCTTGTTGGCGCAGTAACCAATGCACAAACAACCTTCGGTATACCGGCATCATCGAAGGGCCAGCCTAACTATACGCGAAGTATTGATGTGTTAAACACTACACAGCCTTTTAATGTTACCATCACATGCTATGATGCTTCTCAAACGATCATCGCGCAAAGAATAGTCCAGAACGTAAGTGTCGCTGTGGATACGCAAACCGTATTGTCCGGTGATTTATTTAATGGAGGCAACGGCATTAATCCCGGTTTGAATTTAGGGACGGGAACACCTATTGTAGTACAATTTTAATCGCACAGCAATGAGAAATATCATATATAGTTTAGTTTTAATGTGCTTGATTTTTAGCGCATGTAAAAAAGAGCGTGCTAAAGAAAACATAACGACAACGTCTACCCAAAAACAAAAGGTTAGCCTGAATGTAGGGTTCTCTCAAAGTGTA
Organism: Mucilaginibacter sp.; assembly: GCA_043739405.1. Taxonomy (GTDB): domain Bacteria; phylum Bacteroidota; class Bacteroidia; order Sphingobacteriales; family Sphingobacteriaceae; genus Mucilaginibacter. Next base: position 83,031 of record JAYUEE010000059.1, read on the forward strand.
ACGAGCTTCGGTCAAAGACCAATAAACACCAATTCGTTAACAACCAATAGCACAACCGATACCGCGCTTAGCAACCATATCGGCATATTATACTATATGGTGTACGACTCGACGGGTAAAAGTGTCCAAACCGTTACGCAATACTCCACAGATTCTACTTTTGGTCATTTTAGCACAAACCTGCCAGCAGGAAAATATACAGCAGGTATAGCAGGAGGACAATATGTTCACAGGCTGCTGGGTACCGATCTCCACGTTGACCAGGGATTGGCTGTACAACAATCTAACCTTACCGGCACATATCTTTATTATTATTCCTACACTCAAGGTAGTTACTTTTCAGCTTTGGCTACCTTTCCCGGAGATACATTTTTTAAACAGATAACGCTTACGGTGGGCAGTTCTGCTGCCAGCCAGGATGTTGCTTTGGATAGGATAAGCTCTGTTTTAAAAGTTAACATTGATGATGTAATAACGACGAGTGTTACCTCGATATCGGTTAAGCTAATGGGAAGTACGGTAGCCTGGAACTATTATATCGCTGATGGACACACCGAACCGGCAAATCCAAATGGAGAGGGCGATTATTTTATTCAGGACCCATCTGTTACGGTTACTGTTCCGGCGGCTGCGGTAGGTACCAAGAATTTCCAGTTGCAAACAAACTTTCTCTACTACGGCCCGTTTACTGCGGTAATTACCGCGTATAATGGTGTTAGTACACCTACCGTTAAAACCGTTACCGGGATACCAGGCGCCCCCGGAAAGGTGACTTTGCTGCACGGGAATTTATTCAGTGGAAATGGCATAACCAACGGCAATACATCGGCGCAGTTCACCGCAGATACCACTTGGAAAAGTACAACCACAATAGGCTTTTAGTTGATAAAATTCCACTTATAATATTTGATCAATGCCTGTTCTCTTCAACAGGCATTTTTTTTTAATTAAATTATAAATTCCAATATCCTTTTGTAACTTCACAGTATTAAATATACTGACATATAAAAAAATAATATTTTAGTAAAAACAAGCCTTATCGCTTTTTTGTTATCGACATATTGCAACCCTCTTAGTGCAATATTTTTTTAGAGTCTGCCTGTATAATAATTTATTGGATCCTCATTTCCGTGTTCGCTTGCGACCGTGCGTTTTTGTGTGAACAACAATCGCGCAAAGCGTATCAGGATGAGTGATTAACCTTTTAACATCATACCATACACTCAATTCTTTAGCATAGGGACCTATGAAAAAATCATTACTTATTGCAGCCCTTGCAGTTTCATTATTCTCATCATGTAAACGGGAACATGCTGCAATAGACCCATCAGGCAAAAAATATAAGGTTAGTTTCAATGTAACCAACTTCGTTCAAAAGCAAACGGCCTTTGCCTTACGGCATCATGCAAGCAACCTGGCATCTTCCGATACATTGACAGATATCAGCAGCTATTTGGATGTGCTTTATTATATCGTTTATGACGGAACCCATGCTGTGAGACTGCCTTTGATGCAGGATTCAACCTATTGCAGCACCATGGGCATGATCACCGATTCGTTGCCGGCCGGTACCTATACGATAGCTATCATAGCCGGAAAGCAAGGGTTGGCTATCAATAACTACGGTTTTATCGCGAATGCCAATTTTGGCTATGCGGGCTATTTTTGGCAGGATACTTTTTGGGACGAATTCACCATTACGGTTGGAAGTTCAAATATAAACCAGGACGTTACATTAAAAAGGGTAGTCGGAAAACTGGAGGTGAAAATATTCGATAATATGCCCGCCAATGCTGATAGCCTCAGTGTAACGATAAATCCGGAGATATTGAGCAAACAGGTTGATGGCGGAACAAACAATGGCAGTACCCCAACCGCATCCTCAACATTCACAGTAGCTATCCCGGCGTCGGCAAAGGGCCTGCCTAATTTTACATTGGACAGATTGGTTGGCGATACGCAGGATATTAATACAGTTACCATAACCTGTAAAGACGCCGGCAATAATATACTTGGCACTGCTACGGTTAACAATGTTGTTTTTACAAATAATGTAAAGACCATTTTATCAGGCAATCTTTTTGGAGGCCCCGGAGGTGCTAACTCGCAATCATTTACAATTAAGGTTGATACCGCCTGGAACTCGACACCATTACACCAGGGCTTTAGCCTGAGAACACATTGACCATTTTACAACCTATAACTTATATTTCAAATCAGCAACCATGAAAAAAACTTTATTGATCTTATTAACCGTGCCCATTTTTCTTTTTTCTTGCAAAAAAGATAATTCGGCAACAAACAAAGCGGCAAAAAAATACAAGGTTAATTTTAATGTAACCAATTTTGTGAACAAGCAGGGTGCATTTGCTTTAAAGCGCCATCCCGGTACGTCTACGGCTGCGGCGCTCCCGTCGTTAAATACCTATTTTGACGTGCTGCACTACGTAGTGGTTGATCAATTTCACAGTACCCTGGAAGATGTGGTACAGGATTCAACGATGGCAAATATGGGTATGATCACCGATTCGCTGCCTGCAGGAACCTATCGCATTACCATATTAACGGGTAAAAAAGGCCTTTTCGCTGATGCCAATTTTTTTGGCTCCAACGCTTACGGTTACGGCGGTAATAGCTGGCAGGATACTTTTTTTGATTCCTTTATGATTACCGTCGGAACCGAAAATATAAGCCAGGATGTTACGCTGCATCGCGTGGTTGGAAAACTGGAAGTAAAGCTAACAGACAATATTCCCGCTAACGCCGACAGCCTTATTATTGCGACGAACCAGGAAGCTTTGGACCAGGACTTGTATGAAGGCATTTTTATGTTTGGCGGTTATATAAACGTTCGCTTTGCTGTCGCAATACCCGACTCTGCTAAAGGCAAACCCAATTTTACAATTGACAGGCTGATCGGCAATTGCTCTTCGCAGTTTCCGTTGGAAATTATTTGTAAAGCAGCAGACAATAGCAACATTGCGAGTACTACAGTACAAAATGTAACCTGCCTGGCAAACCAAAAGACGATAGTAGCAGGTGACCTGTTTGCGGCTTTAGCCGGATCAAACAGCCAGCAGCAGTTTACAACAAAAATTGATACGGCCTGGGGCTCATCAACTACGCATTCAAGTTTTAGTTTACGAACAAAAAAATTCGGCAACCATTAATCAAACAAGTCATGAAAAAACTATTATTTATATTATTGATAGCGCCGTTTATTTTGTTTTCATGCAAAAAAGAGCATGGGCTTTCAATGAAAACTTCGACGGCAAAAAAATACGCGGTAACTGTGCACGTTGCTAATTTTGGGCTGAAGCATACCAACTATGCACTTCGCACTAAAGCTACCCACCTGGCTTCATCATCGGATACGCTGACCAACCTGGCTACCTATGTGGACCAACTATACTACGTTGTGCTTGACAGTAACTTTAATGTAGTGAAAACCATCGTACAGGATTCAACCATGGCAAATATGGGTCTGATCACCGACTCGCTTTCAGCGGGCCATTACCATATTGCGATGGTTGCCGGGAAAAAGGGCTTAGAAGTTGTGACCAATCCCAGTCTCGGTAATTTTTACGATTATGCCGGCAAACCCTGGCAGGACACGTTTTGGAGTTCGTTTCCGATCATAGTTGGTGATCACGATATCAGCCTGACACCTACCCTAAACCGCGTAGTTGGCAAGCTGGAAGTAACTATACTGGATAACATGCCGGCTAATGCCGATAGCCTTTTTATTTCGGTTGATGGCGATGCTACCCAAACATTCTTGCTCGACTCGGCTTTCTTTAGCGCTCAAACCACCACCTTCCCGGTAGCCATACCAGCGTCGGCAAAAGGGCAGCCTAATTTTACTGTCGACAGGCTGATCGGCGGTATAGATTTTGGTTTTAATGTAACTATAACCTGTAAAGATGCCGGGGGCAATGTCATCAAAAGTGTCACGGCAAGCTCAATAGTGATTAATGCCAACGAGAAGACGATATTATCGGGCAACTTGTTTACAGGGTCTGGCGGAAGCGGATCTACGCAATCATTTACCGCTAAGGTGGACACCGGATGGAACTCAACACCTAACCAGGTGTCATTTAGTTTGCGAAGGCACTAAGACGTCCCGGCAAACCCTATAAAATACCGCCTTCCCCAATTTAAAGGGGCGGCGGTATTTTTTTTCCTCACTGTGGGAAATGCCTATCTGGCAATCTTGGTAAATTATCGGTAACAACAATATTACAAGACATATAGATTTTATAATGAGCTACTTATAGCCATTAACTAAATTTTTATTCGAAGCGGAATGATTGTTGCAAACGCTTGGGCATATCCTGAATTTACGGTGAATTTCCGGTGATGGTGTTGGATATAAAGTGACGTTACCATAAAAGTACGAATAAGCCACCTCACTCTCTGCTAGCAGCTATTGCGTTGGTATTGCAATAATTATCTAAACACATTATCAAACCAACGTATCATGAAAAAAACCTTATTCCTAGTAGCCATTGCTGCTATTATTATGTCCTCATGCAAAAAGGAGCATGGACTTACTATAAAGGCCTCGTCGGCAAAAAAGTATGCGGTGCATATACAGGTCGCCAACTTTACTGTGAGTCACGCCAATTTTGCGCTTCGTACCAAAGGTAGCTACCTCGCGTCATCATCTGATACACTGACCAACCTGGCAAGCTATGTCGACCTGCTTTACTATGTAGTGCTCGATGGCAATTATAAGATAGTAAAAACGATTGTGCAGGATTCAACCATGGCTAATATAGGTATGATCACCGACTCGCTTCCGGCAGGCAATTATAATATTGCGATGGTTGCAGGCAAAAAGGGCTTAACGGTGGCGACCAGCAGTGTAGCCACTTACTACAATTATGACGGTAACCCATGGCAGGATACGTTTTGGAGCTCATTTCCACTCACTGTAGGCAATCAGGATGCCAGCCTGACAACTACCTTAAACCGGGCAGTTGGTAAACTGGAAGTAGTTATACTGGATAATATCCCGGCTAATGCCGACAGCCTTTTCATATCAGTTGCCGGCGATGCTTTCGAGAAAGACATACGTACCCCGCTTTCCTTTGACCAAAAAACCACGGCCTTCGCGGTGGGCATACCAGCGTCGGCAAAAGGAAAGCCCAATTTTACCGTTGACAGGCTGCTCGGTGCTATTGAGGGCGGGGTTGATGTAACCATTACTTGTAATAATGCAGGAGGCCATCCCATAAATAGCATAACGGCATACACAGTGATCATTCACGCTAACCAAAAAACGATACTGTCGGGTGATTTGTTTCCAGGGTTAGACAGTGGTAGTAATTCGCAATCATTCACCGCTAAAATTGATACCGCCTGGAGTTCAGGGGTCACGCAGGCAGGCTTTAGCCTGAAGCGCCATTAAGATAATTATTAACTAACATCATTAATTCAGAATAATGAAAAAAACCTTATCTCTAATAACCATTGCTGCTATTATTTTCTCTTCATGTAAAAAGGAGCATGGACTTACTATAAAGGCCACATCGGCAAAAAAGTATGCGGTGAACATACGCGTCGCCAACTTTACCCTGAGCCACACTAATTTTGCGCTTCGTGCCAAAGGCAGCCACCTGGCTTCACCATCCGATACGCTGACCAACCTGGCAAGTTACATTGACCAGTTTTATTATCTTGTGTTGGATAATACTAATTATAATGTAATAAAAATGATCGCCCAGGACTCGACGATGGCTAACATGGGTATGATCACAGACTCGCTCGCTGCGGGCAGTTATGTCATTGTCATGATCGCGGGGAAAAAAGGCCTGGAGATTTCCGCACCCGGTGCAGTAGTTAGCGTCCCCTTGTACGGTTATGCCAGTCAACCCTGGCAGGGTTCGTTTTGGACCGAGTATCCAAATGGATACATCGGCTTACCCTGGCAGGACGCGTTTGAATATGAATATCGCCTCACAGTAGGCACCCAAAATATCGACCTGACAGCTACCCTTAACCGGGTAGTTGGTAAGCTGGAAGTAACTTTACTGGATCCCATACCGGCGAATGCCGATAGCCTTTCAATTTCAGTTTATGGTGCTGGTCCCGCAGTGGCGCCTGGCGTGTCAAACATACAAGTAACAACCAACTTCAAAATAGGAATACCGGAATCGGTAAAGGGACAGCCCAATTTTACCATTGACAGGCTCCTCCTTAGTGATACAAATTTTCTTCTTAGGGACAGGGATTCTATAACAATTACATGTAAAGATGCGGGGGGCAATGTCTTAGGTAAGGCAACGGTGGGCCAGGTGACCATTACTGCTAACCAGAAAACGATACTATCGGGTAATTTGTTTAATAACAGCGCCCCGCAATCATTCACCGCTAAAGTTGATACCGCCTGGAATTCAGGGACCACGCAGGTAGGCTTTAGCCTGAAGCATCATTAAAACAAACAAAAGAAAACTATAAAATTACTACGCAAACGTGT
>JAYUEE010000060.1:0-32844 GCA_043739405.1 Mucilaginibacter sp.
TTAGTGTAATGCTGCCTATGTTATCCTTAGTGAAATTGTATTCCCAGGCAATACCGGGAATAGCTTCGCCCTGCAAAAAATTTTGCTGATACTCCCGCACAAAGTTTACCGATTTGGTTTTATCCCGTTCCCTGTAAGCATTCTCCATTTGTGTTAATGTACTTTGCTTGGCGCGGTCAAGTTCTGTCTGGGTAAACCCGAATTTGCGGGCTCGTTCTGTTTCTGCTACAACGGCCTTTATCGCTTTTTCCAGCTCACCGGGCTTAGCCACAGCAATAGAAGTAAAGGCATCAATGCCGGCAAGAAAACCACTGTAGCTTGCCCTGCCAAACAAAAATGGAGGATTGGCCCTTTGCGTCAATTCGCCTAAACGATCGTTTAGCATTTGGTTGAACAATTCATTGCGCATGCCTTGCAGGTATTCCGCTTTCGTTTTTGTTTTTGTTCCGGGATGTCTAACGATTATTTCGCAAACCGTATAAGGGAACTCTTTATCGGTAGCTATTTTAACTACTGTTCCGGGAGTCGGCGGAACCGTATACTTTGTCCGCGGTTTTTCGTTTGCCGGGTTTTTCAAAGCCGAAAAATTGTCTTTTATCAATTGCTCCACACGTTTCGGGTCGAAGTCGCCTACAGCAACTACCGCCTGCAGGTCGGGACGGTACCAATCATGATAAAACCGTGTGATCGTTTCAGGTTTAAAGGTCTTCAATACATCCACTTTGCCAATGGGCGGGCGCAGAGCATATCTTGAATTATTTAATAATACGGGCAATATCTGGTGCTGAAGACGTTCCTGGGCATTTTTACCGCGAAGGCGTTCTTCCTCTAACACTACACCGCGCTCATCGTTAATTTCCTTAGGGTCGAAGGTTTGATAACCGGCCCAGTTAGCCAATATGTCAAAACCTTTTTCAAACACTTTAACACTATCGGTCGGCAGTGGAAGCTGGTAAACAGTCTCGTCGAATGAGGTATAAGCGTTTAGGTCGGCGCCAAATTTTACACCTGCTTTTTGCAGGTAGCTAACCAGCTCATTTTTAGGAAAATCGCGGGTACCGTTAAAAGCCATATGCTCTGTGAAGTGAGCCAATCCCTGCTGGTCGTCAGTCTCCAGCACCGAACCCGCTTTGTTCACCAGGTATAATTCGGCCCTGTTTTTGGGCTCCGCATTTTTTCGGATATAGTATGTTAATCCATTCGGCAGTTTGCCAATAATTACATCCGGGTCCACAGGAAGCACATTACCCGCAATCTGGATTGTGGTCGGCTTCTCTTTTGGTGATATGACTGGTTTTTTCTTTACCTGGGCAAATGAAACATTTGCCGTGACAAACAGCACCAGGGCTGCTGATAATATCTTTTTGTTAAGGTTCATAGTAGAGGGTTAATGATTTGCTAAGATGCAAACGAATATATCAGTTTCAAAGTATTTTATTCCTGCATTGCCTGTGCAACGATGGTTTGTATTTCATCATAATGGTCTTTTAAGGCCATCTGATTCATTTGCATTGCTTTTTGCGTCAACTCGGGAATTTTACTGACGATCTTTTTACCCAGTGGAGTATTATAAAAATCAATTAATTGTTTCAATTCATCTTCGGTAAAGGTTTGCGCATACAATACAACAAATTTTTTCTTAAGGACGTCAATAGGCATGTATTTATCCATAAAGGCAGACATATCACTAACAAACTTTGCCTGGTTTTTTGCGGGTATGTGAGCTGCATCACTTATCGATTTGGCCATTTGATCCCTCATCAATAACAAACGTGTACCGGTCATACCGGTAGTATTGATCACCTGCTCTGCTGCTGCCAGATGTGAGGGTGTTAGATTGACGCTGTCAGTTTGTGCCTTACAGATATTTGTTAAAGATAACGCACTACAGAAGGTGATAAGAATCAATTTAATTTTCATTGGTTTAGATTTTGATTATGATTTTTCGAATATACAATATCCACATCACCACCCAAACCGCAAAAACCATAAAAATGGCGCTTGCCAGCGATGCGTTTATAGGTGACAAAAACGTCGTAAAAAATGCATGGTAAAAGGCATTTCCCTTTGCATCGCCTTTGATCATACCCAGGTAATGCGGGATAAAATCGGCCAAAACATAAGCGGTGATGGCATTTGCACCAAACGCCACAAAGGGTGGTGTAAACCGTTTATAACCCTGCACATCAATCAGCCAGTAGCTTATCGACAGCCCGATAGTAGCCAACCCGCCGGCATATAAAACAAAAGAGCTTGTCCATAAGGCTTTGTTGATGGGGAAGAACAAGTCCCACAATAATCCTAAAATAACAGCCAGCGCACCATAGGTAAACATCCAGCTTACTTTGGTGCTGTCGTCGCGATCCTCGCGTTTAAGCCAGGTGGCCAGGCGGATGCCAAACAGGCCGGTAGCTATTGCGGGAATAGTTCCCAATAAACCTTCCGGGTCCCAGGTGAGTGATTGCGACCAGAGGTGATTTGGTGTAAATATCGTCCGGTCGATCCAGGCGCCCATGTTGGTGGTTGGCTCCAAATTGGCATAGCCTACGCCCGGCACCGGGATAAAGGTCATAATGATATAATATCCTATCAAAGCAATGACAAACAGCCAGTCGCGCGTTTTTTGGGAGGTTTTTACGTACAATACGGAGCAGATAAAATACACCAAGGCAATTCGCGGCAGCACGCCTGGTAAACGCAGGTGTGATATCCCGGGATGAAACAGCAATTGAATGGCATATTGAATGATCAATATGATCACCATTCGCCGAAAGGCTTTCAGTATTAATTTGCCATGACTAACCGTATCACGTTTACTCTCCATGGCATAAACAATGGACACGCCCACCATGAACAGGAAGAATGGAAATATTAGATCCGTCGGCGTACAGCCGTTCCATTTGGAGTGCTCCAATGGCGCATAGATGTGGCCCCAGTCGCCGGGATCGTTAACCAATATCATGGCGGCGATGGTGAGGCCGCGAAAGACATCGAGAGAGAGTAAGCGGGTTTTGAGTGCGGAAGGGTTGCTTGTGATTTCAGCCATTGATTTTATAATATGTAATGCCGAAACGCAGGATTTTGCGTCTCTACTTTTTTATTCTGCATTTTCGTCAAATATTCTTGTGTAATCTGCAAACTCTGTTCCTTTTAAGTCTTGTTCTATCACTCTTTCTGCTATGTCAAAATCTACAACAAAACAGCAAACCTCCATCGTGCCGCTTCCTATACTTCCACCATCGCAATGTCCAAGCCCAGTCCATCCAAGAGTTTGATCCATTTTGTCCTGAAGTCTTGTCCTTTTATCGACATCTGCGGCGTTACCCATACCATCTACCAGGAATTCAATTAAGAGCGTATAAATATCCTCCTCATTAATTTCGTCATACCCTTGCTTTGTCATATTTGTGACTTCCTTTTGAATTTTTTTATGGAAATCTTCAAATAGACTGGATTTTACCTCCTTACTTTCCCCACGCTCACCAACGATGCCCCAATGAACAACCCCTGTTTTGTCATCTTTGTCCCAGGTTTCCCAATAATGAAGAACACCGTCTATATCTTTATATAGCTTAAACATAAAATAGCGATTTTATAAATGTACAATCCCTCTAATATTTGTACCTCACAAAAGCTTCCATAGCTTGATACTCCGCCAATCCGAGCCTGTCATAAGCCTCCGCTGTTTCACGATTCCTATCCTCTGCTCTTACCCAAAACTCTCTCGCATCATCTCCCGGGAACACCGCCCTGTCCTTTTGCGACTGGTGCTTAAAAATAGCATTGCGTTTCCGTAGTACTTCCTGTGGTGATAGCGGTACGGCCATTTCAATTTCGTAAGTTTCAAACTCTTTCCATGCGCCACGGTACATCCATACCCAGCAGTCCTTCACCCAGCTTTCACCTGCTTCGCGTAGTTGCCTTAATGCTGATATGACGATGTTAAAGCATACTAAGTGTGTGCCATGCGGGTCGGCAAAATCGCCTGCTACGAATACCTGCTGCGGTTTTACTTTTTGGAGCAGTTCCTTGGTCAGGTCCACGTCCAATTGGCTTACTGAGTTCTTTTGGGTCTTGCCGGTTTCGTAAAAAGGTAAGGCCTGGAAATGGATATGGTCGTCCTGTAACCCTGCAAAACGTGCGCCTGAGATGGCTTCGGTCTTTCTAATGAATCCTTTTACGTCCCGGATCTCGATAGTATCAATTTCATTGGGCTGTTTGTTGGCTAAGAAGGTTCGCATGTCCTCATAGAGCTTTGTGAGATGGGTATTGCTGTCACCTATACTATGGTTAAAGTCGATGGCGAACTCCATGTATCGCAGCACATCATCATCCCATACGGCGGTATTGCCCGATGTCTGGTAAGCCACGTGCACATCATGTCCCTGGTCAACGAGGCGTATAAATGTTCCACCCATGGAGATCACGTCATCATCAGGGTGTGGCGAAAAGATAATAGAGCGTTTCCTTGCAGGCAATGCTCTTTCTGGCCGCTGACTATCATCTGCATCGGGTTTACCTCCCGGCCAGCCGGTGATGGTATGCTGTACCTGGTTAAAGATGTCGATATTGATGTTATATACCGGGCCTTGTTCTACAGCTAACTGGGCCATGCCGTGATTATTGTAATCTTCTTCGGTGAGTTTGAGTATCGGTTTGTCGAGCGTTGTGGACAGCCAGATGATGGCTTTCTTTTTCATCATTTTGTCCCATACGCAGTCTTTCACTAACCATGGGGTACCAAAGCGCGTCAGTTCTGATGCTGCGTCTGCATCCAGTATAAACTCTACATGGTCAGATAGCTGCAAATAGGTAGCCGGCACATCGCCTGAGATTTCGCCTTCTACTGCTTTTTTAATGATGGGCGCCTTCTTCCCGCTCCAGGCCATCAGGATGATTTCCCTTGCCTTGAAGATGGTGCCGATACCCATCGTAATCGCTTTGGTGGGTACATTGGCTTTTCCGCCGAAGTCGCGTGAAGCGTCATTTCTTGTCAGGTCATCCAGGGTGACAAGTCGTGTTCCCGAGTTTGGTGCCGAACCCGGTTCATTAAACCCGATGTGACCTGTTCTACCAATACCTAATATTTGGAGATCTAATCCGCCTAAGGCATTTATCTGTCGTTCATATTCAAGGCAAAAGGCGGCGATGTCGTCTTGCTTCAGTGTTCCATCCGGGATATGGACGTTCTTTCTATCAATATCAATATGATCGAACAAATTCTCGTTCATAAAGGTCACATAGCTTTGCACCGCTTTGGCCTTCATGGGGTAGTATTCGTCCAGGTTAAAGGTAATCACGTTTTTAAAGCTCAGGCCTTCTTCCTTATGCAGCCTCACCAGTTCGGCGTAAACGTTGATTGGAGTTACACCTGTTGCAAGGCCCAGCACCGCCTGGTCGCCGTGATCGGCTTTGGTTCTTATTAAATCGGCTATGCGTTTTGCTACCGAGATGGAGGCTTCTTTTTGCGTCGCAAATACCGTTACCGGCAACTTCTCGTAACGGGTCTCTTCTAATAAATTTAATCGCGCCATGGTTGGTTGTATAATTGGGGTGGTTGAAACAAATATATCAGATATGTTTGCACAATATTGATATTATTTTAAACTTTCAACCCACACCCCCAATGCGTAACTTGCACTATGCCCATGCTCAATCAAAACCTGCAAAAACTGTTCGATATTGCCCAAAAACCGCATAAGCTGGGCATCGGCTTAATGTCGGGCACCTCGCTGGATGGGCTGGATATCGCCCTCTGCCGCTTTACCGGTAACGGCACGAACACCCAATTTAAGCTGATCCATTTTACCACCACCCCCTACCACGACCATTTTAAACGCGAAGTACACGAGGTTTTCTCGCGCCGTTTGGTTGATTTGGAGAAGATCACTTTGCTCAATGCCTATATCGGTACTTTTCATGGCGAGTTGGTTTTACAAGCCCTTGAAAAGTGGGGCGTTGAGCCCGAAGATGTCGATTTTATCGCCAGTCACGGGCAAACCATTTACCATGCGCCCAAACGGCTGCACCAGCAGGCCGAATACCCCAACGCCACCCTGCAAATTGGCGACGGCGACCATATCGCCGTTAAAACGGGTATCCTCACCATCAGCGATTTCCGGCAGAAGCATATTGCCGCCGGTGGCGAGGGTGCACCTTTGGCCCTCTATGGCGACGTGCTGTTAGCCAGCAAACCCGGCGAAGACCGTATCCTGCTCAACATCGGCGGTATTGCCAACCTCACCTACCTGCCCGCCAGTGCCGACCTGCACCAGGTCATCTGCACCGACATAGGGCCGGGTAATACGCTCATTGATGCCGCCTGTCGCCAGTATTTTAACCAGCCCTACGACAAAGATTCCCTCATCGCCCTATCCGGACTGGTGAACGACCAGTTGCTGAACGCCCTGCTCAACCACCCGTTCTTTGCCGAGGCGGCGCCCAAAACCACCGGGCCCGAACTGTTTAACCTCAGCTACCTGGCCGACGCGCAGCAGGTATCGGGCACGCAACATATCAGCGCGGCCGATGTGGTTTGCACCCTCAGCGCCTTTACCGCCAAAAGCATTGCCGCTTTTATTGCCGCCCATTTGCCTGCCCAAAGCCACCTGTACCTCAGCGGCGGCGGCGCCAAAAACTATTTTGTGGCCACCTACCTCAAACAACTGCTGCCCCATGCCACCATCGCCAATACCGAAGCCCTGGGCCTAAACCCCGACGCCAAAGAAGCCATCCTCTTCGCCCTGCTTGGTAACGAAGCCCTGTGCGGCCAGCCCCTGCACATTGGCAATAACCCGGCGGCGCTGATGGGGAAGTTTAGTTTTGGTGAGTGAGTGTCACACTGAGGCTCTCGAAGTGCGGGCGTGTCCCTGCGGGTCGGGCTATACATTCATACGCCTGCAAGCGTTACGCACAGGCCGGTATCCATTTCTATCCCTCACGCGGATTTCTTTCATATTAATAAAATATTTGCAATTACTAATTTTTTTAGTAATTTTACTTGGAACAGTATCAGTATGGAAGAAAAATCACATGAATATTTACTTGTAATTGAACCGAAAGGTAGAGCAAATCAAAAGGCAGATGAGGTAAAATGTATATTTGGGCAGGAGTATGGTTGCGCTATGGCTACAAATCGACCTCATATTACGTTGTCAAACTTTGTCCTTGTCGGGCGTTTAATGGAAGCTCGTATCTTAGAATACTTCAATCGGTTTTTTACCTCTCGCAATCCATTTGAATTAGAAATCGATGGTTTTGACCATTTCGAAAACCATACTATATTTCTAAAAGTTAGCACTAAAGAGACAATAGTCAAGATTGTAAAAGACATACGAAAGAAGTTTCGCAGGCATCTTACGCCTCATAAAAGTTTTCCGCCTATTTTCAGCATGATTCCACATCTAACAATTGCAAGAAAAATGCACGAAGATCAATTTCAAAAGGCATGGCCGGTTTGGCACAACCATGAATTCAACGCAAATTTTAATGTCGATGAGGTTCTATTGATCAAAAGACAGTACCCTACGATTAATAAATACCAGGTTGTAGAACGTTTTAAGTTAAAAGGTTTGGGTGAAGATGGCGAGCAGTTAAGACTGCCGCTCTAAATAACTTTGATGAGTGATTTAAGTACTAAGTATGAAAAAAGAAATCATATTGGAATTATTCAGCAAGTTTGAACAGGCTTGCTACAATTACGAAGGAATTGAATATTGGAGCGCCCGTGAATTGCAAGATATTTTTGGATACTTGCGATGGGAAAGCTTCTCAAACGTCATAACGAAAGCCGAAATAGCCTGTAAAAACGCTGACATAAACGTGTCAGACCATTTTCGTCACATGACGAAAATGGTTATACTTGGCGGTGGCGCAAAACGAGAAGTGGAAGATATAGCTTTAACCCGCTATGCCTGCTACCTTATCGCACAAAATGGCGACCCAGCTAAACCGGCTATTGCATTTGCACAGACCTACTTTGCTGTACAAACCCGCAAACAGGAAATTATCGAACAGCGATTGATCGACGTTGAGAGGGTGAACGCCCGTGATAAATTAAGCAAATCAGAAAAGAAATTATCGGGAATATTATATGAACGCGGCGTTGATAACGCAGGCTTCGCTGTTATTCGTTCCAAAGGAGATCAGGCATTATTTGGTGGTTTCAGCACCAATGACATGAAGAAAAAGTTTGGTGTGTCGGCGTCAAAACCACTAGCCGATTTTTTGCCGACATTGACCATAAAAGCAAAGGATTTCGCTAATGAGCTAACCAGTCATAACGTTATTGAAAAGGACTTAAATACCAATGCTACCATATCCAATGAGCATGTTGAAAATAATAAAGCGGTAAGAAATATATTGCTTCAGCGTGGCGTAAAACCTGAATCATTGCCACCTGCTGAAGATGTAAAGAAACTGGAGAGGTGTCTTGAAAATGATGAGAAGAAAGTCGCTAAAGGGCACAAATAATATGCGTTTTTAACGCCATTGTACTCAAAGGGTGTCACACTGAGCCGCGTCGAAGTGTGAGCGCAGGGGTGCCCAAGGTACTTCAAATCCGATAGCTATTGGGACGTATGACAACACGCTTTAGGCAATCCGTAATGCCGATCGCTTCAGCACGAAACGTTCCTACGGAACGTAAAAACGGTTATTTTATATTTTCTACCAACCAGACGTCCCGATGGGACGTGCTACCCATCCATCGTCCCATCGGGACGTCTGGTCGGTAGAAAAAAGATTCAAAGGTGTCCGCGTTCCGTAGGAACGCCTGGTGAAAAATGCGACAATTTTATTCGCCGCCGAAGTAAACATTATGACAGCCACTGCCACTTTTCTTAACTTTACATTATGGCCGATGTGCACAGTAAGGAAACCCGCAGTTATAATATGTCGCGGATACGGCGTAAGGATACCAAGCCCAGCGGACATACCCATTCTAAATAATTATTTAATGTGTTTATATTGATGGTATCCCACATATTTTGAAATATTGATAGGTCGAGTCATAAAATTCTTTGGGTCTAGTATGATCGAGGTCATCCCCTTCTGGGATATAGATAATTAATCCTTGTCTTGCTCGTGTTAGCAGAACTCGATAAGCATTTTGTAAATAATTGCGAGCTTCAGGTTGGTGCATTTGATTCCAAGTTGTACCCTCAAAGTTTTGGCAATTCCATTGCTCGCCATTAAAATAATAGTTTATATCCCATGCTAAACAAACCCAATCAATTTCCAATCCCTGAATATCAAATTCGGTTGCAACTTCTTCTAAATAATTTGACGACCGGACGTCATCGGAGTTATTGAGAAACCATATTGGAGCAGAAACGTCGTTCTTCACATCGATTCCGAGAGGCCTTAATCTTCGACCACCTGAACTCGCAACTATGCCGATCCTTTCACTTCCTTTTGCCCTTTCTCTCAACCAATTTTTTGCAGTTGCCAAATCTCGAGTTAGGTAAAAAGGAAAATCATTTTTGGTGAGATCGAGAACCAGATTGGCTTCAATGGCATTCCCTTTCAAAATTTTATTAATCAAGAGGGAGATTTTTTCCGACCGGAATGATCGTATACAAATATCCAGATGCAATTCGTGATTTTCATTTCCAACTTTTTGCAACCATTCTTTTAGATTATTGTCTGATAGGTAGTTATCGTCGGAAGAAATAAGATTTGAATAGTAGATATGCCAATCAGGGTAATTGTTTTTCAACGACGAGAGCCACTCGGATACTCCAGCCTCTCCGGTATTAATTTCCTGCCCTCCTCCAATTAAACAAACAATAGTACACCAACTCGTGTGTCTGTCCATTACGCTAATTAGGAATTCCGGCTCGGACATATTAAAGTCTTCAATCCCCTTTTTCCTTTTCATGAAAGAGCTGACTTGTTCTTTCGCCCAAGCTCTTTGAGCCTCATCAAATACTACTATTTTTTCGATTGGAGCATTTTGGGATTTTAGATTATCATCTCTAAAATGATGTATATTTTGTATAAATGTTTTGGCCTTTCTCTCAGCATCTTTTTTGATTATTTTTTCACCTTTTTCTTTTGATGTTTTTACATCGTCTCGAGCTAAAGCTTCTCGTAGAACAGCTACTAAAGGCCCGTTACCTGATAAAAAAACCGCATGGTCTTTCTCGTCGATTTTTTTTCTTTCGTTCGCTATGTTAAGGCCAGCGAGGGTTTTTCCGGCGCCAGGAACTCCAGTTAAAAAACATATAGACTTTTCACTTTTACTTTTTGTCTTTTCAATAATTTGATTTATACAAGTAGCAGTTATCGACAGGTTAATTGCCCCTGCATCATTTCGCGAGATTTCTTCTACATTGTGTCCTCGATAAAGCGCCTGAGCTGCTTCGATAATTGTAGGAGTCGGTTTATAAATTGAATTTTCCCATAGTAGGGCGTCAATCGCTACGCCGCTGCTTAACGAAAGAGCATCTGAAATTACTTGTGCTAGGTTTTGATAGTTAGCTTTTAAAGGTTCAAAAAGATTGTTTATAAATTCAAATTGGTTTCTTACCCCAACCGCTTGGGTTGCGATTAAAACTGGTATTAGTTTTTCGCTGTGACTTCCTTCATGAAAATTTTGCAAGTCAAGACAATAATCAACTACCTGTTCAATCGCATACTTGTGATATAGTTTTTCACCAATTTTAAATTCTAAAACGAAAATTAAATCGTCAATAATCAGAATATTGTCCACCCGCTTCCCCATTCTTGGAATCTCAAATTCAAAATAAATTCGTCCGCTTGATATGTTTTCAAGCGCGTATTTTAGAATTTCTATCTGCTTTATCCAAGCGTTCTTTTGCAAATCTTCAAGGGCGTGACTATGGTTTAAAGCTAGATCACCGAGTATTCGTGTTTCATCATCTAGCAAGAATTGGGGAATCGAATTTGAATAATAGCTTCTTTTCATTGTATCTCCCCTCATCATTTATTAAAACTAGGAGAGTCAAAAAAATCTTTAAATTGAACTTCTAAAGCAGTAACAAGCTTTTCTAAGTTCTCAATTGATATGTTCCGCCTGCCATTTTCAACATCAGTCACATAGGTTCTGTCAATCTCTGCTTTATTAGCTAAAGCTTCTTGAGAAATGCCGATTACCTTTCGTAATTCTTTAATTCGTTGACCTACTTTGACCTTAATACTCATTAAGGCAAGTTGGGTTATTATTGACTATAAGTCAACGGACTATAAGTGTCATTTATTTATTATATTTGGTTATAATTGATGTTATTAATGATACACTACTTAAAATAGAATTATGCAAAAAATTATTTCCGTAGAACATCTAAAAAGTGTAGCCAACCGTGATAACGGTGATTTCGTTCAGTTTTATTTACTACTTGCGGGTGGCATTTTAAGAAGTGGTAAAAGAATAAGTTACAGACCGAAAGAGGAAAAAAATTGGCTAATTATTAATGAAATAGATGATACCTATCTAGAATTACCCGATGAAGACCTATCTGGAAATACTTTTATAGTAGAGGCTATTAATAAAGGTCTATTATTTTTGTCTGATATTCCTTAAAGCTGCGTTTATCATAAAAGTGCCGCAATTCACGCGAAATCCGCGTTAAAGATTGAAAGTATACCGGCCATCGAGCCTAATGCCTGCAGGCGTATGAGTGTAAAGCGTGGGCCTCCCCAACATCATCCTCGCTCCCCGGCAACGGGCATCCGGTATCGGAAAAAAGTATTACTTTGCGGGATGATCAAACTCTTCTGTATCACCCTTTTACTGGCGGCTGTAACGGTATTTGCCGCAAAAGCCCAAACTACCCGCACCGATTCGTTGGTTAGCATAGCCCGTGCCGATGCCAAAAACTTTAGGTTAAATGACGCCGATTTTAAAAAATTCAGGCAAAACCGCGGCAATTCGGGCTCGGATTATTTTAAACCCGCAGCGGCAAACGTTAGCAACAGTGCTTTACTTGCAGATTCGGTGTACGTAATGGCATACCGGCAGGCGGCCTACGCCAAAACGCATCACCGCCATACTGCGGGTCATTACATCCTGTGGGGCGGGGCGGCTTTAACCGTTGTGGTGCTGGTAGCCAGTGCTGCGGCCAGTAACGCCGTATTAACGGGGTGGCATTAAGTGATAACTCATGCGGCTATAGGTTTACACTGTTCCACAACCATTATACTGTTGCAGCGGTGCGTAAAACACGAAGTCTTAACGGCAATTTAGATCAATTGTATGCCCGGAATGAAATCAAAATCCTTGGTGTTATAAGTATAAAACGGAATTTGATGTATAACAGCAGTTGCGCCGATGATGGCGTCGGGGATTTGAAGATGATGGCTTAACCTGAATTTTTCAATCAGGCTGGTTGCCAGTTGTGAAGTTGCCGCGTCGATATCTATAAAATCATAATACCGAAGCTTTCGTTTCATTTGGGCTAATTCGGTTTTATTGCTCATTCCCTGATATAGCTCCATCACGGTGATAACGGAAAGCGTTATTTGCTCTAACCCGATTTCCTGCATTCTGTCGATAGTGGCTTGCCGGCCGTTAAAGGCATGTACGAAAACGTTGGTATCGCACAAAACCATAACTATTTCCTTTGCCAGGCGGCTTTACGGATAGCATCTAAAGTGCGCGGCTTATCAGACCAAATACTGAACAGCGAAGTGGGATCCAATTTTTTGTCACCTTTACTTACAGGTATGGCGGCGGTATCGTTGGTTACGACATTCACCTTGTCAATTTTGAATACTTTAAATAACGCTTTGAGTTTTTCCAGCTCACTTTTGCTATCTATTTCGATGGTTAATTTCATTGCAGCGTCCTGATGATTAACAAAGTTACTAATCTAAACGTTTCTTTTAAGAATTATTTACTGATCCATATAGAAGCGTAATTACTATTACACATGCTGTAAAATAAACTCCGCATCCACATGCAGTTCGGTATGCACGGCTTTTAAAAAATCAACATCCGGGCGTTGTTTGCCGTTCATGATGAGTGAAAGCTTGGCATCGCTGATATTGAGTTTTTTGGCCAGGTCCTTTTGTTTTAAACGCATTTCGTACATGCGCATTTCTATCATTCCGCCCAGGGTTGTTGGCGCCGCTACGGTGTATTTCTGCTGTTCGTAATGCTGAGCGGCTAAGGCCAATGCACGTATCTCAGCCAGTTCGTCTTTGGAAACATTTTCGCTTCCTTTAGCCATCAGGCTATCAATTTTGGCCATTACAGTTGTGTAATCGCTTTCGGTAGTAATGCTTTTTACTTGTTCCATTGTTTTAAACTCTCAGACCAGCACGGTACATAAAGTATAATAAATATAGGTATTTTTATGATTGTCTAAAATTATTTTAGATGAGCTAAATTTTATTTCATTTTTATGGTTTACACGTTTTTTAGTTAAGTATTTGATAATAAATACATTAAGCGCAAAATACCTGAAATTGTGTAAACCATGTAAACCCTCTGTTTAGAATCAAGAGCCAAGAATCAAGAACCAAGACGGATCACGAAAAAGTCTTGACTCCTGGCTCTTGTCTCTTGACTCTCATTGCGTACCTTAGCTTCTACTATGAAACTCCACCCCACCTTTCGCCTTTTACCTTTCGCCTTTATCATCCTCACAAGCTGCAGCCCCAAAGGCCCTTACGCCCTCACCAACAAGGTGTATAAGCAGCATTCGGATTCGATTGCGAAGGTGATAGAGCTGGCGCAGCCGGTTATGTTGGCGGATAGTTCGGGGGCGCCGGTAGCGTCGGACTTTGTGGGTACGGTGAACTTTAACCTACGCAAGCCTAATTATGTGATCATCCATTTTACCGCGCAGGACAGCATAGGCCAAACGCTGCACACTTTTACCGTGGCCAAAACGCAGGTGAGCGCGCATTACGTGGTGGCTAAGGACGGCAAGGTGTACCACATGCTGAACGATTACCTGCGGGCCTGGCAGGCGGGCATTAGCAAATGGGGCAGCATTACGGATATGAACAGCTGCTCGGTAGGCATCGAGATCGATAATAACGGCAACGAGCCTTATACCGACGCGCAGGTGCGCAGCCTTGTGGCCCTGCTGGGTTACCTGAAAAAGACGTACAACATACCGAGGGCCAATTTTATTGGTCACCAGGATATTGCCCCCCTGCGCAAACCCGACCCGGGGCCTTACTTCCCCTGGCAGATAATGTCCCAGCATGGCTTCGGCTACTGGAGCGATGATGTGCTGGATGTAGCCCCCGATAACTTCGACTATGCCACGGCACTGCGCCTCATCGGCTATGATACCTCGAATTTAAATGCGGCTATTGTAGCTTTTAAAAGGCACTTTGTGCAGAAGGATAGCGGGGCGGCTTTGAGTCAGCTGGATTTGAATGTGCTTTATAATGTTTACCAGAAGTATTGAGAGAAACTTATAAAACTATGTCATTGCGAGGAGCGTGGCGGTTGGCGCATGGGGCTGCGACGAAGCAACCTCGTAGCTGTGCATGCGACGAGTTTGTTATTTTTTAATCCACCCATCCTTCAAAGTAACCGTTCGATTAAACACCAACTTCTCAGCCGTTGAATTTTTGTCCAGCGTAAAATACCCTTTACGAATAAACTGGTAACCTTTACCCGGTACGGCTGTTGCCAGATCAGCTTCGATATAGGCGTTGGGCAGTATGGTTAAACTGTTGGGATTGATGTAATCTTTAAAATCACCGTCTTCGTTAGAGGGGTCCTCCACCTGGAAGAGGCGGTCGTACAGGCGAACCTCGGCGGTTTTGGCGTGGGGTACACTCACCCAATGGATGGTACCTTTTACGCTCAGTCCGCTGGTATCGCTGCCCGAATGGGAGTTAGGTATATGGGTGCAATGTACCTCGGTAATGTTACCATCGGCATCTTTGGCAAAGCCTTCACATTTAACGATGTAGGCGCTCTTTAAGCGAACCATATTGCCCACAGCCAGGCGGAAAAACTTCTTCATGGGTTCTTCCATAAAGTCTTCGCGCTCTATCCACAACTCCCTGCTAAACGGTATATCCCTGCCCCCTTCGCCACCCTCAACTTCGGGGTTGTTCTCGCCGAACATGGTCTCGGTTTTGCCTTCGGGATAGTCGGTAATAATGAGTTTTATCGGGTCGAGCACTGCCATACGGCGCCAGGCGGTTTTGTTAAGGTCCTCGCGTATGCAGAACTCCAGCAGGCTAACGTCTATCATGTTCTCGCGCTTGGCCACACCAATACGGTCGCAAAAATCGCGGATGGATGCCGGCGTATAACCCCGGCGGCGCAGACCACTGATGGTCGGCATGCGGGGGTCGTCCCAGCCGTCAACAAACTTATCTTCTACCAGTTGCAGCAGCTTGCGCTTGCTCATCACGGTATAATTGAGGTTGAGGCGGGCAAATTCGTATTGTTTGGATGGGAATATCTCCAGTTTCTCAATGAACCAATCGTACAATGCCCGGTGCGGAATAAACTCCAGCGTGCAAATAGAATGGGTGATCTCTTCAATAGCATCTGACTGCCCATGCGCGAAATCATACATCGGGTAAATGCACCATTTGTCGCCCGTGCGGTGGTGGCTCGCATGTTTGATGCGGTACATCAGCGGGTCGCGCAGGTGCATGTTTGGTGATGCCAGGTCGACTTTGGCCCGCAGCACTTTGGCGCCATCGGGGTATTTGCCGGCCTTCATCTCTTCAAACAGGCGCAGGTTCTCTTCAATGCTGCGGTTACGGTATTCATTGCCCTTGCCGGGCTCGGTAGGCGTACCTTTTTGGGCGGCAATCTCTTCGGGACTGCTGTCGTCCACATAAGCCAAACCCTTGCGGATGAGGTTCATGGCAAATGCATAGATGATATCAAAGTAATCAGAAGCGTACAGCTCATTGGCCCATTCAAAGCCCAGCCATTTTACATCTTCTTTAATGCTGTCTACGTATTCAACATCTTCTTTAACCGGATTGGTATCATCAAAGCGAAGATTGGTCTGGCCGCCATACTTCAGCGCAAGGCCAAAATTAAGGCAGATAGATTTGGCATGACCAATATGCAGGTAACCGTTAGGCTCAGGCGGGAAACGGGTTAACACCCGGCCATTATGCCTGCCTTCGCGGATATCTTCTTCTACAATCTCTTCTAAAAAATTTAATGATCTCTCTTCGCTCATGATAGTCGTAAAGGGGCAAATTTAGGAAAATTAGGTGGGTTTGGCTAATGGTTTGTTGTGGGCGTGTCCCTGCGGGCCGCGCTGTACATTCATACGCCTACAAGCGTTACGCACCGGCCGGTATCCATTTCCATCGCTCACGCAATTGTCTGAACTATGATTTTTCGCGGGTTGTTTATTTTTAAAGGCGCTCAAGAGGGCTTCGCCGTTTATATGATTAGAGGATTAATATGATTTCCGCTTTTTCCTATTCCAAACCGGAAGGAAAAATACCATCCGTCTGACATCTGACCTCCGACTTCTGACATCACAAAATCTTACTACCTTTACACCACCAATTGCTTTGCCATGAGTGATACCTTTAACCGCCCCATCCGTGTACTGGTTGCCAAAGTTGGCCTCGACGGGCACGACCGTGGCGCGCGCATCATTGCCACCAGTTTGCGCGATGCCGGGATGGAGGTGATCTATACGGGTCTGCGCCAAACGCCCGAAATGGTGGTGAATACTGCCTTGCAGGAGGACGTGGACGCGATAGGGATATCGATACTTTCAGGGGCGCATATGACGGTATTCCCGAAGATCATCAATCTCATCAAAGAAAAAGGGATGGATGACGTGCTGGTAACCGGCGGCGGCATTATACCTGAAAACGATATGAAGGAACTCAAGAACATTGGCGTAGGCGAGTTGTTTCCACCAGGTACAACTACCTCCAATATTGTGAAATACATTACCGATTGGGTGCACCAGCACCGGAATTTTTAAAAGGAATAAAAAATAATAACCCTCGTTGCGCGAAGCGGAGAGAGGGTGGTCGAGCGTCTGAGCTACGACCGGGTGAGTCGACGGCGAAGCGACCAGCCACGTGATTTCAAGTATAACTAAATATTCTACCTATGTCCATGTTTCAAAACCTGCTTGTACATACCGAGGGCCGCATAAGGCACATCATCATCAATCGCGAAAGCAAAATGAATGCGCTTAATAAAGCTACATTGGCCGAACTGCATACCGCGCTGCACGATGCTTTTCAAAACGAAAACGTAGGCGGCATCATCATCACCGGTGCGGGAGAAAAAGCTTTTGTAGCGGGTGCAGATATCTCTGAATTCGCTGAATTTGATTCAGCCAAAGGCGAAGAATTGGCCCGTAAAGGACATCAGCTGGTTTTCAATATGATCGAAAACGGCAAAAAGCCTGTCATAGCAGCTATCAACGGCTTTGCCCTTGGCGGAGGATTGGAACTGGCTTTAGCCTGTCACATACGCATCGCATCCAATAATGCCAAAATGGGTTTACCCGAAGTAAGCTTGGGCTTGATACCGGGCTATGGCGGTACGCAACGACTAACCGCGTTAGTGGGAAAAGGTCGTGCAATGGAAATGATATTGACCGCTGACATGATCACCGCCGAGGATGCCTATGAATATCGTTTGGTAAACCATGTAACTACCCCTGAAGAATTATTGCCTGCTGCAGAAGCCATCATGAAAAGGATACTATCCCGCGCCCCGCTGGCCATTGGATCGGCTATCAAAGCTGTTAACGCATCAATCGATAAAGACATCGACGGATTTGAACAGGAGATCGAATTATTCGGTCAATGCTTCGATACCGCCGATTTTAAAGAGGGCGTCTCAGCCTTTCTTGAAAAACGAAAACCTGCCTTTCTGGGTAAATAAGCCACTTTTTTGACACTATCCTGACCAATTTCAATTTTTGGTCAAAAATAAATCACTATTAATCAAACGATTGAATAATCGTGACATTAGGATGAAACTCTATGTTATTTTTCATGCTTTACTTTGCCCTGTGTTTAAAAAATATCTAACAAAAACACATAATAAACATCATGAAAAGTACATTTAAAATTTCTGCCTTAGTGCTCGCATTTGCCGGATTCGCATTTGGCGCAAAAGCACAATCAACCTCAACATCTACCGCAAAAACCACAACTTCAAACGGAGTAATTTTAAGCGTCGGCGTCGACGGCGGCATCCCGACAGGAAACTTATCCAACGCCTATAACTGGAACCTTGGCGGTTCGGTACAAGCGGATATCCCGGTTATTCAAAATCAATTGTTTGTAACGGTTAACGCGGGTTACAACAACATCTTTGGTAAAAAAAATCTTGACGGAACAGGCCTTGATGCTACCAACATCCAACTGCTGCCAGTTAAAGCCGGTTTAAAATTCTTCCCGGTGAGTCACTTCTATATCCAGGGTGAAGCAGGTGCTGCGTTTGCTTTGAACAAAGCCGATCTTGGTTTTGATAACAGCGCAGCCTTTTTATATGCGCCGCAGATCGGTTACCAGTTTGCACTTGGCGGCAAGAGCTATTTAGATGCGGGAGTACGCTATGAAGCGACTACCAAATTCAACAGCACAATTGACGACAGCAAGGTTAATTTCTTTGGCCTTCGCGTAGCTTATGCGTTTGATACCAAGTAATTTTACATTTTTAACTAAAGTAACAAAGGGGCTACAATGGCCCCTTTTGTCGTTTTTTTATATATGAAATATAAAAATTAGCGCAATAATTAAATTTTACCTGAAAATTTAGCAGATTTGTATGTAACTTGAGGTAGCAGTAATACGTTTACCTGTCAAAATTAGCTTACACCTGTATGAAAAAAATACTCATCATTGATGATGAAGTGAATGTTGCGTTACTGTTGTCAAAATTTTTGACACGCAATGGTTTTGATGTTACGACTGCCGCTACCGGTTCGGGTGGTTTGGAATTACTCAAAAACGGCTCCTTCGACCTTGTTTTGTGTGACTTTAGATTAGAAGACACCGATGGCCGCGAGATGCTAAAAAGCATCAAAACAGATTACCCAAAAACAGGTGTAATTATTATCACCGGCTATTCGGATATTAAAATGGCCGTTGAGCTGATAAAGATGGGCGCGTATGATTATATCACCAAGCCGCTTTATCCCGATGAGATATTAAATACCATCAACAAAGCTTTTGAAACTCATCATGCTTTGATTGATGACCATGATTCGGTGGCTGCAACCAAACCATCCAACGGAAAAAAACCGCAATTGCCTAACAGTGACTTCGTAGTGGGTTCAAGCCGTGCTGCAAAAGAGTTAGCAAGGCAGATCGAACTGGTTGCCCCTACCAACTATAGCGTTATTATATTAGGCGAAAGCGGTACAGGTAAGGAATCAGCCGCAAAAAGTATACACCTGCACAGCCAGCGTGCCAGCATGCCATTTATTGCGATGGACTGCGGTTCACTTACCAAAGAGTTGGCGGCAAGCGAATTCTTTGGACATGAGAAAGGCTCGTTTACAGGCGCTTTATACACCAAGATCGGCCACTTTGAAATGGCTAATGGAGGCACATTGTTTTTAGATGAAGTTGGTAACCTTTCATACGAGATCCAGGCAGCTCTGTTAAGAACCGTACAGGAAAGAAAAGTAAAACGCATAGGCAGTACCAAAGAAATAGACCTTGACGTACGCATCATTATAGCAACAAATGAAAGTCTGCAGGAAGGTATATTAAAGGGCCGTTTCAGGGAAGACCTGTATCACCGTTTTAATGAGTTTACCATTTATATGCCGCCATTGCGCGAATTAGGAAGCGATATCATGCTGCTGGCTAATCACTTCTTGCAAACTGCCAACCAGGAATTAGGGCGCAATGTAACCTCGTTTTCACCCGAAGTGGAGGAATGTTTCTTAAACTACCGCTGGGCGGGAAATATCCGCGAACTGAAAAACGTAGTTCGCAGGGCTACCCTGATAACCGAGGGCGATGTGATCCAAATAAAAGCGTTACCGCTTGAAATTTCAAACTACAGGTCGACCCCGGTATATGAAACGATCAGTGTGGAGGCCCCTGAGCCTGTTTCAGTTATTAAAGAAAGCAAGCACGACCTTAAAAATGCTGCACAGGAAGCAGAATACGATACGATACTAAAGGTATTACGCGAAGTGAACTTCAACAAAACAAAAGCTGCCGAAATATTAAACATCGACCGGAAAACGCTTTACAATAAAATGAAGGCCATTAACCTAAGTAAATAACATGGCAGAGCCTGGGAAGGATGATACTTTTGGCGGCGATAACATTCGCAGGGTACGACACGATATCCGGAACCAGCTCTCCAACATCAACCTCTCGCTCGAACAATTAAAATACGAAATACCCGACGACGTCGGCTCCGACAGCGAATTCTACATCAGTACCATTCAAACAAGCTGCGAAAAAATAAACCAGCTCCTCAACGAACTCGATTAAATTCGGCGGTTAACACATTTTAACGCGCTGACTAAAAACTTTTTAGTGCATCTTTGTTTATAGGTAATACTTACTTATTACAAAGGTCCCTATGTCGATTTTCAACTATAAACAGCGCAACAATATCATATTGGTCAGCATTATTGTACTGGGCTGTTTTTTGGTTTACGCATTAAGCGGCCTGTTCAGTTCTATACTTGGCGCAATCGTACTGTTCACTATTTTCAGGCCGGTTTTTCTGTATTTTGTCGAAAAAAAGCACTGGAATAAATCATTGGTTGCCGCCCTGATTATTTTCATCTCCCTTATCGTCATCGTTATACCCTTTTTATCGCTAAGTATCATGGTGATCGACAAGATCAGCAGCCTCAAGAGTTCCGCCTTTCCAATACAAGAGTGGGTTTCAAAGGTGGATGTCTTTGCAAAGGCTCATATTGGTCAGCCTAAATTAGCCGAAAATACTTTGCAGAAAGTGGGAGTATATGTTACCGAACTTTTTCCTTCTATCATAAGCAGCGCCGTAAATATTATTTTGACACTACTTGGGCTATACTTCCTTTTGTACTTTATGCTGGTGCAAATGAAAGAGTTTGAAGCGGGACTATTAAAATATGCTCCTTTTCGCGAACAGCACGCCTTAAAATTCGCCCACGCCCTGCGCGATTCAACTTATTCCAATGTTTTAGGCCAGGGAATCATAGCTGTAACGCAGGGCACATTACTGGCACTTGGCTTTTACTTTTTTGGCCTTCCGGACCCGGTTTTCTGGGGTGTTATCGGCTCATTCATTTCATTTTTGCCTGTTGTAGGCGCGCCAACCTTAACCATACCAGCAGGTGTTATACTATTTGCTACCGGCCACCCACTGAAAGGTGTTTTTCTGCTTGTATATGGCCTGCTGTTCATAGGCAACATCGATAATGTGCTACGGATGATGATTAACAAGCGTATCGCTAACACGCACCCTATTATTTCAGTGATCGGTGTGTTCATCGGTTTACCGCTTTTTGGCATACTTGGATTAGTTTTCGGGCCGTTGTTATTGTCTTATTTCTTACTTTTGCTCGAGATATATGAAACCAACCGCCTCGCCGCCGACAGATTGGAGCGCATGGCGGCAGGGCCGGACAATTAAACTTTAAAACGAATGTTTTTTGCTAACGCGAATTAAATCGCGATATTAAGAGGATAAATCATTAAAATAAATACTGGCAAATTCTGTTTATCAATAATAGGCAGATATTTACCGCTTATGAAAACAAAATGTTCAACTTAAAATTATAGTATTATGAATGACAACTCAAAAGTAGTGGTTGCATTGCTGGTAGGGATAGCGGCAGGAGCAGCATTAGGAATATTATTCGCACCTGACAAAGGCACCGAAACACGCGATAAGCTTACGGATTCCCTGAAGAAATTAGGCGATTCGATAAAAGAAACCGCGGCAAATGAGATTGACAACCTGGTGGGTCTGAAGGATAAGGTTGTTGATAACATAAAAAGTAAAATTAAAACGGCAGACAAGGAATACCAGGACGACCTGGAACACGCATAATAAACAAATTGGCCCCGGCTTGATAAACCGGGGTCACAATTAAATATGATGGAAAATCAAAAGGAAAAAGAAACGCCGCCTCCTATTATAGACCAGCTAAAAGAGTATGCCGAAACGCAGATAAAGCTGGCCAAATTGGAGGCGATTGAACAGGGAGCAAAATTCCTTGCGGGCTTCATTGTTGATTTTATCGTCAGTGTTTGTTTTGTTCTTACATTCTTCTTCGTGAGTCTTGCTATTGCTTTTCTGCTTTCAAAATTATTGGGCTCCTATTGGGGCGGGTTTGGCTGTATGGCGGCTGTATACCTCATTATAGCTTTGATCATGATGAAAAGAAAAGACAAGATGCGGCCTAAACTCACTAATATGTTTATCAAAAACTTTTTTAAATAATGACTAACGTAAACATAAATAATGTTGATGAGCTAAGGGCCGAGATCGCGCGCCTGCGCGGTACGAAGGAGGAACAGGGAATGGCTTTGGCTAAGCGCTTCAATACGCCTATGACGGCCCTTGCTACCCTGTATACAATCTTTCCGAATAAGCCTGAGGATGGCAAGACCAACCTGTTTCAACAGGACTTTGTGAGCATGTTATCGCGTATATTTCTCCCTCTCGCTTTAAACAAGACGCTGTTTCGCAACTCAGGCTTCTTAGTCAAAACGCTTGTAAGCCTGGCTTCACAAAAAGCTTCCGGCTTCATTAACGAGGATTCAATAATGGACTTGTGGAGTAAGATAAAAATCTTGTTTGACAAAAAGGATAAACACACTGATTACGGCATCCCGCCGGAGAGCGAAGCTTCTTAAGGTGAAAGGACAAAGGTAAAAGGAGAAAGGTATGTTTTTGCAATATGAAACCTTTCGCCTTTACCCTTTCCGCCTTTTGCCTAAAAATTATCCTTAATTTTGCATCCTGATTTTCAAAAGTGGGAAAAGATAAATTAAGGCGGTTTGCCGAAATAGACACCTTCAGTAATGTATTTCAACTGGATGGCGGTAAGCCACTAAAGGGTAAATGGGGGGCCGATTTCTTCAAAAATAATCAACCTGTAGTATTAGAACTGGCTTGCGGAAAAGGTGAATATACCGTAAATCTTGCGCAGCTGTTTCCGCAAAAAAATTTTATTGGTATTGATTACAAGGGCAACCGCATCTGGCGCGGTGCTAAAGATGCATTAGACGGTAATGTAAACAATGTTGGTTTCCTGCGTATACAAATTGAGATGCTACTCGACTATTTTTCACCAGGTGAAGTAGACGAAATATGGATCACTTTTCCCGATCCGCAGCCGCAAATTAGCCGCGAAAAAAAGAGGTTGACCTCGCCCCGCTTTCTCGAAATGTATAAGCAGGTATTAAAACCGGGTGGCGCGGTTAACTTAAAAACAGACAATGATGATTTTTATGCTTACACAGTAGAACAAGTTGCCGAAAAAGGTTTAAAGCTCCACATAAAAACGGAAGATCTTTATCATTCCGAATTTGCCGATGAGGTGCTATCCATAAAAACCTATTACGAGAAGAAATATTTGCAGCATAACAAAAACATCAGCTATATTAAGTTCTCATTTGAGTAGCGAATGCCCGACCCGAATTTTTTCGATATGGTTTACCAGGTTGCCAGGTTGATACCACTGGGAAGGGTAACCTCTTATGGCGCCATAGCAAGTTATTTGGGCACTAAAGGCTCATCTCGAATGGTGGGATATGCCATGCAGGCTTGCGGCAATGCCAATCCACCCGTACCGGCGCACCGGGTGGTAAACAGGCAGGGCTTACTAACTGCTAAATTTCATTTTGGTGGTGAGCGGATGGCAGAAATGCTTCGCAGCGAGGGCGTAGAAGTAAAAGACGACCAGGTGCAGGATTTTAAAAAGGTGTATTGGGACCCGGCAATAGAACTGGCACTCTAATCACCCAAGCTTTATAAAATTATAAAGGATAATAATTCCTATTAAAACTAATAACGAAACTGTCAAAGCCATTTTCGGACGGCCCTTTTTATTAAATAAGCGATACACAACAGTACATATCAGGACAGGCGCGCCAATCAGCATCGTCCAATAAGCTATCAGATACAAAATATATAAGGCGTAATCCATTTTCATCCTACTCTTGTCACTCTATTAAAATCCTGAAAATCGTGTTCAAACAATCTCCAGCAACTCCATCCTGTTCCCAAACGGATCGATAAACGCAAAGCGGTCGCGGTTGGGTAATTTAGGTTCTTCCGTTATTTCGACGCCATATTTTTCCAGTTGTTTCCTGGCGGCGTCGATATCGGTTACCTCAAAAGCGGTGTGCCGGGTCGACCGCGGCAAAGGCTTTTCGCAGCTTATGTGCAATTGTACATCGCCGATATCGAACCAGTAACCTTTTGAGCCAAAGATCTTATCCGGCCGCTCAATTTGTTCCAGGCCCAAAACTTCCGAATAAAACTCAAACGCTTCTTCCAGTCTTTCAGGGGGTACACTGATATTGATATGGTCGACGCGTTTAAAGGTTATCATTCGTGTTCGGCAAAAGTGAGGACATAATTATTGTTGTCCAAGATAGAAAATTCTGTAGCGCCATAAAAGGTTTTTTCCAAACCTTTCAGCACTTTCACTTTATCCTTAACCGATTCAAAAAATCCCCTGATATCTTTCAAAGTGATATAAAGCAGCAACGAGCTGCCATCTTTCCTGTTGATCTCGGGCAGGTCATCAGCCAGGCTGCTATAAGTTTGAAACATCACGGTCACGCTTCCGTTCACCATCATTACCCACACCAGTTCGTCACCCTTTTCGGGTACCGACATAGTTACTTCGAAGCCCAGCAGCGTGTAAAGTGCAACGGTTTCCTGTATGTTATTTGTAAAAATATTAGGCGCTAAACTTTCCATATCCTGTTAATTAAGTAAAAAACTAATTTTGATTAAGGGATATAAAGATAAAAAACTAATTTCGTAAAAAACTAATTTTTTTAGCATTTTTATAGCTGGAAAAATCCAACAATAAAACAATTTAGCCATACAATAATAACCTCAACTATGGGAAAGTTAGAAGATGATTTCAACGCCTATCGCACCAAAATGAACGATCGGATAATGGAATCGGCCAATACGAATATCAAACGTTTTTTTGCGCTCGATACTACTACCTACGCCGACGGCGCTTTGGACGTAAAAACTAAAGAAATGCTGGGCCTGGTAGCGTCCATGGTTTTACGTTGCGACGACTGTATCAAATACCACCTTGGCAAATGCCACGAAGCCGGAGTAAAACAGGATGAAATGAACGAGGTGTTTATGATAGCCAATTTGGTAGGGGGTTCTATTGTGATACCGCATTATAGAAGAGCGGTTGAGTACTGGGATGAGTTGAACGCGCAATAATTAAACTTGACATTATGCAAACCGAAATCAAACGCTGCCTTTGGGCTGGAACCGACGAATTGTACATCAAATACCATGACGAAGAATGGGGCAAAGAAGTTCATGATGACAAGATCCTGTTCGAATTCCTGGTACTCGAGTCCGCGCAAGCCGGATTAAGCTGGATAACCATCCTCCGCCGTCGCGAAGGTTATCGCAAGGCTTTTGCTGATTTTGATGTGCACAAGGTTGCAGCCTTTACCGACAAAGACGTGGAGCGCCTGATGCAGGACACCGGCATCATTCGCAACGGCCTTAAAATTTTGGCAGCCATAAGCAATGCCAAATTGTTTATTGATATCCAAAAGGAATTCGGCTCGTTTGATAAATACCTGTACGACTTTATGCCGGATGGTAAGCCCATGAATAATTTTTCGGGTATAACGCCCGCAAGTACACCCATTTCTGACGCCATCAGCAAGGACATGAAAAAGCGCGGTTTTAAGTTCTTTGGTACGACGATTTGCTATGCCCACATGCAGGCAACAGGCATGGTAAACGACCACCTGCCCGACTGCTCTTTTAAATAGATGATTCCACCGATTGTTTTTTTGATTACACCGATTGATGAGTGAACATAAATTGTAATTTTGAAAAAATCGGTGAAATCCATTTTATAAATCAGTGAAATCTTCTTTATGAAAAAACTATTTCTTTTGGACGGCATGGCTCTTATTTACAGGGCTCATTTCGCGTTAAGCAAAACTCCGCGCTTTACTTCGGGCGGCCTCAATACTTCGGCAATGCTGGGCTTTACCAATACCCTGCTGGATGTGCTTAAAAAAGAAAGGCCAACACATATGGCCGTAGTTTTTGATACCGAAGCGCCCACCGAACGCCATACCGATTTTGCAGCCTACAAGGCGCAGCGCGAGTCGATGCCCGAAGATCTGTCGGCGGCATTGCCTTATATTTTTAAGATCGTTTTGGGATTTAATATCCCGCTGATCACTTCAGATGGTTACGAGGCCGACGACATCATCGGCACCCTCGCCAAAAAAGCTGAAGCAAAAGGCTACCAGGTTTATTGTATGACACCCGATAAGGATTTCGCGCAGTTAGTTTCCGAAAATATCAGGTTGTACAAACCCGGCCGCCAGGGAAACGAGGTCGAAATAATGGGTGTAAAAGAAGTGCTAGAAAAATGGGAAGTTGAAAATCCCCTCCAGGTAATAGATATTTTGGGCCTTTGGGGCGATGCGGTGGATAATATCCCCGGCATCCCTGGTATAGGTGAAAAAACTGCCAAGCAGCTCATCAAGCAATACGGCTCGATGGAAAACATCATTGCCCATAGCCATGAATTAAAAGGCAAGCAACGCGAGAATGTAGAGCAATATGCCGAACAAGGTTTGCTATCTAAAAAATTGGCGACCATCATACTGGATGCTCCTGTCGAACTCGACGAGGCGGGTCTCGAAATGTGCGCCCCAAGCAAGGATATATTAGAGCCGCTTTTTGCCGAATTAGAATTCAGGACACTGGGCAAACGTGTATTCGGTGACGATTTCAGCATTACAGAATCAAGGGCCGTTAGCATACAAACCGATTTATTTGGTGAACCTGTGAGCTCCGGTCGCACGACGATGACGGTTGATATCCAGGACATCGGCGAGCCCGAAACGGAGCCGCAAGTCGCTAAAAATATAAACAATGTTGACCACGAATACCATTTAGCCGAAACCCCCGAAAAACGCGCCGCATTGATCGCCCTGCTAAAGCAGCAAAAAAGCATTTGCTTCGATACGGAAACTACCGGCATCGACGCTAATAATTGCGAGTTAGTAGGTTTATCATTCGCCATTAAGCATGGCGAAGCCTGGTACGTGCCGGTTCCGGCCGATCAAAAAGAGGCGCAAGCCATTGTGGACGAATTTAAGCCGGTACTTGAAGATGCTGCTATCAGCAAAACAGGGCAGAACATTAAATATGATATCCTGGTGTTTAAATGGTATGGCGTGGAGATTAAGGGCGACCTGTTTGATACCATGCTGGCGCATTATATCATCGACCCGGATACGCGTCATAATATGGATATCCTGTCGGAAAATTACCTGGGCTACAAACCGGTTTCTATTACCGAACTGATTGGCGCCAAAGGCAAGGCACAGGGCAGCATGCGCGATGTGGAATTTGAAAAAATTAAGGAATATGCCGCGGAAGATGCCGATATAACCTTACAGTTACGTTCCGTTTTCGAACCCAAACTGAAAGAAGTGGAAGGCGAAAAACTGGTGCACGAGATAGAATACCCGCTGATATACGTTCTGGCTGATATGGAGTACGAAGGCGTGCGCATCGACCACAACATCCTGGCGGTGATCTCCAAAGAATTGGAAACCGATGTGATAAAACTGGAGAAAACGGTTTACGAAAAGGCCGGTGTCCGTTTTAACATCGCATCGCCGAAACAGCTGGGCGAGGTACTATTTGAAAAACTACTACTTGACCCCAAGGCAAAAAAAACCAAAACCGGCCAGTATCAAACCGGCGAAGATGTATTGCTTTCGCTGGCTTCCAAAAGTGACATCGTTCGCGATATCCTCGACTACCGCCAGCTTCAAAAACTAAAATCTACTTACGTGGATGCGCTGCCCCAAATGGTAAACCCAAAAACCGGGCGCGTGCACACGTCTTATAACCAGGCTATTGCCGCTACGGGCAGGCTCAGTTCCATCAACCCCAACCTGCAGAATATCCCAATCCGCACCGAGCGCGGCCGCGAGGTGCGCAAGGCCTTTATTGCGCGTGATGAAAATCACAGCATTGTTTCTGCGGATTATTCGCAGATCGAATTGCGCATTATCGCCGAGATCAGCAAGGACGTGAACATGCTGGATGCTTTCGCGCAAAACCTGGATATCCACACCGCTACCGCTGCCAAAGTTTACGGCAAGCAATTGAGCGAAGTAACCAGCGACGAGCGACGCAATGCCAAGGCTGTCAACTTCGGCATCGCCTATGGGCAGTCGGCATTTGGCTTATCGCAAAGTCTGGGCATCCCCCGCAAGGAGGCCGCCGAGATCATCGAAAACTACTTTGCCACCTACCCCGGCATCAAGCAATATATGAGCGATACCATGAATTTCGCCCGCGAAAACGGTTATGTATGCACCCTGATGGGTCGCCGCCGTTACCTGCGCGATATCAACTCAGCCAACCAGACGGTGCGCGGTTTTGCCGAGCGAAATGCCATCAACGCCCCCATACAAGGTTCGGCAGCCGATATGATCAAGATCGCCATGATCAATATTCACCGCGAAATGAAGGCCCTAAAACTGGATGCCCGCATGACCATGCAAGTGCATGACGAGTTGGTATTCGATGTGCCCAACCACGAGGTTGAAAAACTAAAACCCATCATTATAGAAGGCATGAAAAATGCCATCAAAACCAATGTCCCCATCCTGGTCGAGGTTGGCATTGGTAATAACTGGCTGGAGGCGCATTGATTTTGGGGTTGGTTGAATAGTTGATTGGGTTGGATTAAGTTGATTGAGTTACCTTATTAAATCAAAAAACTTAATCAACCACTCTCTTAATCAACTTAATCAACCAGACTGAGCTATTTCATCACCAACACTTTCGCCGCATTTTCAGCTGGTGCCATGATAGGTAATTCGAACCAAAAGCTGGAGCCTTTGCCAATTTCACTGTCGACGCCGATGTTGCCGCCGTGGAGGCGTACAATTTCGGCGGATACATAGAGGCCAATGCCGAAGCCGGAAATAGTGCGTGAGTCGGGGTTTTCGGAGCGGAAGAAACGTTCGAACAAATAAAGTTTATCCTCATCGCTTATGCCGATGCCGTGATCGTCTACCCGCACGCGTACATGGCCACCTTTTTGGCTGCATGTAAGCATCACCGGTTCATCACCAACAGAATATTTGAGGGCGTTGCCTATCAAATTGCCTAACACCTGCTCTATTTTCTCGCGGTCGGCATTGATCTTTATGGGTGGGCAGTTATTTAGCCTGATTTGCCGTTTTTTGAGATTTACCGAAAGGTCGGCGATAATTTCGCGGACCAGCTCATCCAATAAAAATTCCTGGTGATACAAAACCATTTTCCCGGATTCGGATTGCGCGGCATTTAAAAAATCGCGTATCAGGCGCGTCATCTTATTGATCTGGGTCTCCGCCTTTTCGATCATTCCCGAAACTTCTTTCGTATTCTGCTCCTTCGACTTCATATGGGCAAGCTGTACGTAGGATTTGAGCGAAGTAAGCGGCGTTTTCAGCTCGTGGCTGGCCACGCTTATAAATTCATCTTTCTGCTGCTCCAGTTCTTTACGGGCGGTAATGTCCATCACCGTTCCCAATAACCTTACCGGTATGCCGCTGCGGTCGAGCTGCGTTTCGCCGTAAAATTGGAGCCAGCTTATCCGGCCGTTTTCGTTAAGTATCCTGGCCTGGAAATCCAACCGCCCTGAGCGCACCGCCTCTTCAAAAGCCAATTTTGCCTGCGCCTCGTCCTCCGAATAAAAACAACTCCAAAGTGCCTGGGGAGTTAGCAGCGGTTTGTGCGGGTTACCAAATAACTGCGTAAACCGGGCCGAATGAGAAAGTACACCTTGTTGCAAGTCCAAATCCCAAACGCCTGCACCGGAGGCATGCACCGCTATCCTTAACTGTTCGTGGGCTCCCTGCACCTCTTCATCTAAGCGGTGGAATAACTGGGTAAGAAAGTAAACCACGGGAACACTCAAGATGATGGTTAGCAGGAACAACACCAGCATATCCGAAGCCGGTGCAATGGCGCTATTTTTAATAACGAACAGGTACATAGCGGCAAAAAGCGGTACTGCCGCCAAAATATAACCGAGCAGGTAAATCAGCAGGTTTTTTCGTGCAATACGCTGGTACATCAGCTTTATCCAGCCTTCGTTGGGCTTTAAAAGGATAGTTCCAACCGCCAGCATTAACAACGAAGCCGCGGTATTAAATGCCGGCCCCACAGCGCCCGTCGAAACCAAAGACCCCATAAAATGGAAAAGCGTGCCGAGTATAGAAATATAGATCAGTATAATGAGCGTTGTGGTTATAAACTGGGCCGTATAGTAGCGTTTATACGAGCTTAACAACAGGGCCGATGAACTAAGCACCGTGTAAAGCGCCATCAGTAGCGGGGTTCTGACGGAATGTACAGCCTTCCCATCGTAAAAATAACCGGGAACAGGGAGCTGGTCGATATACAGATTTGCGCCGGTAATATTTTCGTAAATAATAGCCAGCGCAAACAGCAGGCTAATGACCAGGAGTATGCGTGCAGCCTGTAAATATTCAGAATGGAGCAAAAGCAGGCAGATACCGCCCAGAATCAGCAAATGTGCGGTATTCACCGACATCGCCACACCATCAGAAAGCAGCGCTTTAAGCGAGCTGATATCAAAACACCAACCGAACAACGCGATAAGTCCGGAAAAAATAACCACTCCCGCGCACCAAACGGGTATATTTTCCCATTGATCAACCTTAACCTGGTTGTTTTCGGGTACAAAAAACGCTGTTTTATTACTCATGATGCTCCACTCTCCGCGTGCATTTACGGCGTCGGTAGTCGCCGGGTTACAATAATAACGAAATTATTTTAATAACGGCGATAACAAACACGTTATCAGTTAATTAAATTTCATAAATTTAATTTGGATCAGGCAGTTACAGAGCCTAATTAAAGCGAAATTTCGCGCCCTTTTTAAGGTCCAAAGCCAAAAGTCTAAACCAAGTTTGTTGGACATATTGCAAAACGTACCACGTCTAACGTAAAACGCACAACCCGTTCGATTACCACTTTGGCAAAAAGCAGCACCATTTTCCTCCAAAAAATATCGATTTTGCAAAAAACCAAACAGGATGCTTATAATTTAAAAGCGAACAACCTCCATAGCTAAACAAATAATAAAAATTCATTTTTAAACATAATATGCCTTGCGGGGTTGTTTATTTACCTAATTGTTGCTTAACTTGAACCGGTTATCACCCATTATGAAAGTTTACCACCTGAGTGCCGAATGTTATCCTGTTGCCAAAGTTGGTGGCCTGGCCGATGTTGTTGGCGCATTGCCAAAATACCAGAACCAAATGGGCCTGGAAGCAGCGGTTTGCATGCCTTATTACGAAAGAAAATTTGTGCAGGAAAACGAGTTTGAAGTTGTGTTTGAGGCTTCATCCTTGCTCGGCACAACAAGGTTTTATTTTGAGATTCTAAAGGAGAAAACCAACAAACTGGGTTTTGAACTTTTCCTGGTGAAGATACCCGGCCTGCTTGACCGCGAAAACGTTTACAGCTATCCTGACGAAACCGAGCAGTTTATAGCCTATCAAATTGCTTTCCTCGATTGGATAAACTGGTCGCAGCAATCACCAGACTTAATTCATTGTCACGATCATCATTCGGGACTGGTGCCCTTCCTGTTGCAGCATTCACGGCTGTACCATCGCCTGGCACAAACACCGACGATATTAACGATACATAACGGGCAATACCACGGCGCATTCAGTTGGGCCAAACTGGGCTTGCTCCCCGAAATAGACCTTTCAAAAACCGGCCTGCTGGATTGGAACGGCGGCATCAACCCTTTAGCCTCAGCAGTCAAATGCTGCTGGAAATACACTACGGTATCGCCAACTTACCTGGAGGAGCTTACTTACCAGTCGAACGGTTTAGAGTTCTTGTTTTACCTGGAACGTGCCAAAGGAACAGGCATTATTAATGGTATTGACACCGATATCTGGAACCCAAAAACAGATGCCATGATACCGGAAAATTTTGCCATCCGGACATTGGCAGCCGGCAAACAAAAAAACAAGGTCGCCCTATGCGAGCGATTTAACCTGTCGCCTGATAAACCATTGATATCCTTTATCGGACGGCTTGTTGTTGAAAAGGGCGCCGACCTGCTGCCTGCGGCTATCAGGGGCAGCATACTGGCACATCCGGGGGGGGTAAATTTTGTGATATTGGGCACCGGTGATGTGAAAACACAGGATGCGTTATTGGCGTTGCATACTGAATTCCCTGAACAATGCAATGTGTTCATAGGGTACGACGAAACGCTTGCACACCTGGTTTATGCAGGCTCCGATTTTTTGCTGATGCCATCGCGGGTTGAGCCATGCGGATTGAACCAGCTTTATGCCTTACGTTACGGCACCGTGCCAATAGTGCGCACTACCGGTGGATTAAAAGATACCGTAATTGATTTTGGCGATGAAGGCGGTTATGGAATCCGGTTTGTCCAAGCCAGTGTTGCTGATATATTACACGCCATTGGCCGCGCGGTATCACTTTATGAAACCACACCACACTTACAATTATTACGCAAACGCATGATGGCCCTTGATTTTTCATGGGACCGTTCAGCCAAAGAATATGTTAACCTTTACGAGAGTTTAAAACCAATTATATGAGTTCAAAAGTAATCAGTATTGTGCTTGGGGGCGGCCAGGGCAGCCGTTTATCGCCAC
>JAYUEE010000061.1:0-87260 GCA_043739405.1 Mucilaginibacter sp.
TTCAGGAACTGCTCGTTTTCTATCTGCGATATCAGTAAAAGTGTTTTGGTGATGCTTTTCAGGCGGTTCAGTATCTTCTGCATTTCAAGCAGGCGTT
Source organism: Mucilaginibacter sp. (assembly GCA_043739405.1). Taxonomy (GTDB): domain Bacteria; phylum Bacteroidota; class Bacteroidia; order Sphingobacteriales; family Sphingobacteriaceae; genus Mucilaginibacter. The sequence goes on from JAYUEE010000061.1 coordinate 98, forward strand.
CCTTTACGTCGTCGTTAATCTCCTCGCTGCCAAACATGTTTTCGATTTTGGATTGCAGGATGGATATCGGTGTCATCAACTCGTGCGAAGCATTGGATATAAACTCCCTTTCCTTTTGAAAGGCGCTTTCGATCGTCATGATCATCTTATGAATGCTGATGTCCAGGTATTCAAAATCGGAGGTGCTGGTGTGTACTTTCCGGTAAGGGGTATGGGTCGGAAATTTAAGGGCAATGAGTTTGGTTTTGATGATTTGTCCCAGTGGCCTAAGGACATAAGTGGAGTAGAACTGGTCGGCCAGGATGGTTAAAAATACCATGCCCAAAAGTATCTCCAGGGCAATGTTTTGCAGTGGTGTGGCGGTTTCGTTAATTGTACCCGCACTTTTTCCTATTTCCAGCAAGTAGTTTTGTTTACCCACTTTAAACGTATGGCTCAAAATGCGGTATTGGATGGTATCGCCCTCAACAACCCGGGGTTCATCAACTATCGTATCGATTTTTTCGCTTGCCGAATCGATATCCATACTGATATATTCTTCTTTCAGCAGCGCGTTATAACTACCGTAACCTTCGCCATTTTTGATATAATTATTAATACCGGGGCCCTGCACCAGTTTGAGCACCTTGTCCTTTTGACGACGCAGCCAGTTATCAGTATACTTAGTATTAATATCCCTGATGAGCAGGGGCAAAAGCAACACAAACAACACCACAATTACCAGCTTGGAGATGGTATTAAAGAGCGTCAGTTTGGTTCCGAGTTTCAAATACTTAGTTGTTTATATTTATCCTGTAACCCAGGCCGCGTACCGTTTCCAGCCAGTCGGGCGGCCCGTAGGCATTCAGTTTTTTTCGGATATTTTTGATATGCGCATCGATATAGTTCGAATCGTAGTCGTCGTTTACCACACTGCCCCATATATGTTCACTTAATTGCGATCGCGTCAACGTTCGGTTCTTATGCATTAGCATGTAAGCCACCAGGTCAAATTCCTTTTTAGTGATGGTATTAACAACAGCATCACCATGCGAGACCGTGCGATTGGTCAGGTCAATTACAAATTCGCCCAGCACAACAACCGAGTTCTTCAACCCAAATTTTCTGCGTATGATGGCCTGCATCCGGCTCTGCAGTTCGAGCAGCGAAAACGGTTTGGGCAGGTAATCATCGGCGCCCAGGTCGAGCCCTTTGATACGATCGGTTACTTCCGCGCGGGCCGTTAGTATAATGCAGGCGGCTTCTGGGTTATATTTCTTTGCTTCCTTCAGCAGGTCGAGCCCTTCGTAGTCAGGCAGCCCCAGGTCTATCAGTATAAAATCGTACAGGTTGGTGGCTATCTTTTCTGATGCGCTGCGCCCGTCGAAACAGGTTTCGCAGATATAGTTGTTACCTACCAGGAAAAGCTCCATTTCAGCCGTAAGGGCCTTCTCGTCTTCAACAATAAGAACATTCATATTTTATTAATAAAAAACGTAATAAAATGTCAGGTTATAGAACGATTCCCTGCGGTTATTTAATATCCCCTCCACGTTTACCGGTATCGAATATTTGTATGAAAACTCAAAAGTATAATGCGGCCGGTTATAAGCTATGGGTATTTTAAAACTGTAATTCAACATACGAAATTCACTGTTATAGCCCGCATACTGGGGATATACTGGGGGCGGAACGACGTAGGGGTCACCGAAATCATTACGGTCTTTATCAAATTTACCAGGGTGATTCTGGGAATATTTCTGAACGAAATTTTGCGTCCCGAAGATTACATTGAAACCAGGATTGAATGACAGGTAGTCCTTATCGTCAAATATGCTCCAATTGGTTTCAAAATATTTGGAGTTGTTGATAGTGAGAAATACGTCGCTCGACTCGCCAAAAAGGTAATCAGCCGTTACAGTCGATTTTAATATCTTCCAGTCGTATGAGTTACTGAAATTGACATCATTTGATGAGGCCGATTTGATGATCAATGCATTCTTATTAAAAATAAAACGGGTATAACTGATGTTGCCCGTTAGCTTCGGCGAAAAGCGGTAAAGGTACCCGCCGCCGACGTCCGTTTCGTCAATCATAGGTATCGACCCAAAGACCTTATAAATAGATCCGTACACAAAAAAGCCCGACTTGGCATTATAAATAACGTCCGAATTAAGGAAAGGATATTTAACAAGCCCGGTACGGCCAAAAAACTGTGCGTCGCTGCCAACACTTACCCCAACCGATATGGATTGCTTGCGCACCACGGTGTCCGTGTCGGGAGTTTTTTTAGGTATCGTATCGGCAAAAACGTCCGGTGTACCGGCATAGGCGCCGGTATTCATGTAAATGCAAAAGAGAAACAGGGTGCAAAATCGCTTCATTTCATTATCATGCAATATAATACTTAATCGGGTTGTTAATCTCCATTATGCCTTGGTATTTCAGGCGGCCGCTCCATACCCGGAGGCCTGCGCTGCCGCTTAGGCTTAGTTTTTGGCGCCGTTGTGCTGTTGTCAACCTTTTCAGGTTTAGGCACAGGTTTAGCCTTGGTAACTTCCTTTATTTTCTTTTTATCGTCTTGTTGTTTTTTGGGAGTAGTATCCGCAACAGCCTGGATGGCTGAGTCAATTGGTATGAAATATTTTTTATAGATATGCTTTCCACCTCCAATAGGGCTACCGGGGTGAGTAATTTTAGCATATGATAAACATGGTATGAGTATCAGCGCGAAGACGATATACACAAACCACTTAATCATTTGAAATAATAAAACTTAAAACTCTTCTCAATATTACCAATTTAAGGTCCCTGAATACCCGTCAAACAGCCATTCAATATTTTTAACAATATATCTCAAAAATGGCAAATTTCAGCCATTCAGGTCTAACATCGGCACGAAATAAATGCCGAATGTTGCAAAAAAGGTAGGTGCAGGGGGCCCTTATCACGTAGGGCCAATCCGGGGTTAAGTCAAATAATTGATCTCTTTTGAAGTATATATACGGTCGTGGTCATCAATGATGACACAGGCTAATTGTTGCAATTTATTTATCAGGTAAAGTCCCGCATTTACGCCCATCGCCATTATCGGTGTCGCCATAGCATCCGAAAGTTCGGCAGTAGGGCTAACCACACTTACACATTTCAATATACTCACCGGGAAGCCTTTCTTTGCATCAATATTATTCATGTATTTGCGCTTGCTGACAGAAGCATTATCCTCAAAATTACCAGATGTAGCAACAGCCATATTACTTATCTTAATTTCAGAGTATGGCTGGTTATCCTGGCTCGGGTCAGCGGTGGCTATTGTCCATGGCTGGTTATCCGGCTGAAGGCCCCAGGTTAAAAGGTCGCCGCCGGCATTGATAACACCGCTTGATACGCCTGCAAACTGCAACACATATTTTGCCCTGTCGGCTGCGTAGCCTTTACTCATCGCACCAAAACCAATACGCATACCCTTTTTCTGTAAAAAGACAGTTGTCTTATCCGCGTTCAGGATCACGTTTTTATAATTGGTAAACTTTACCGATTCAAGTTCGATCTGCTGAACATCGATATTCTTATGCGTCGCATTATAGGTGATATCAAATGCGCCCTGGGTAAGCGCCGATATTTCCAAAGCACGGTCTACCAGTTTAAATATTTCCGCGCTAACTTTTACCGGTTTTATCCCGGCGTTACGGTTTATTTCGGTTACCTGGCTATCATCGCTTAGCGCGCTAAGGAGTTTTTCAACCCTGTTTATTTCCGCGATCGCGCTGTCTATGCAACCGTGCGCCCAAACAGTATCACTGCCAACCACACTTATCTCAAACCTGTTCCCCATCAGTCGCATAGAGCGCCTGAAAATATTGAGGTCATTATTATATGTTTTTACTGCTAACATGGGCGTTTATTTTATTTTCATAGGATGTGTTAAAACCCATAAGGTTTAATTTTTAGCCATGATGCCTCGATAGGGGAAACAATAATGCACCATATGCTCACTAAAATAAATGAGCTTTATGAAAATAAAATGAAAAAAGCCTGGCTGTGGATATGTTGATAAAAAAAGACTGCAAACGTTAACAAAATGACAAACGGCTTATATTTAAGCGATGGTGCCCTCTTTCAGTTTTTCAGCGTTCTCAGCAAACTGCAATGCTTCTAATATTTCCTGGATACCGCCATTCATTACTTCGGGTAAGTTATAAATGGTCAGCCCGATACGGTGCTCAGTAACACGTCCTTGCGGGTAATTGTAGGTGCGCACTTTGGCCGAGCGGTCACCCGTCGAAACCATAGTTTTGCGTTTTTTGGATATTTCTTCCAAATGCTTTTGCAGTTCCATTTCGAATATCCTCGACCGCAATACCTGCAAAGCTTTATCGTAGTTTTTTAGTTGCGATTTTTGGTCCTGGCATTGTGCAATTATACCGGTCGGTATATGCGTTAATCTTACAGCCGAATATGTCGTATTAACCGACTGCCCGCCCGGCCCCGAAGCACAAAAAAGGTCCTTACGGATGTCGCTTACATTTAGTTCGATATCAAATTCATCTGCCTCGGGCAGTACCACCACGCTTGCCGCGGAAGTATGCACACGTCCCTGTGTTTCTGTATCAGGCACGCGCTGTACGCGATGCACACCCGACTCATATTTCAGCGTACCATAAGCATCTTCCGCAAGTACGTTGAATACAATTTCTTTATAACCGCCCGCAGTGCCTTCGGTGAAGTCAACCAGCTCAGTTTTCCAGCCGCGTTTTTCGCAGTAGCGCATATACATGCGGTAAAGGTCGCCGGCAAAAAGCGCCGCTTCATCGCCACCTGTTCCGCCGCGGATTTCCACAATGGCATGTTTGGCGTCTTCTGGCTCTTTAGGTATCAGCATCAGGCGAATTTCTTCCTCCTTTTCGTCCTGCTTTTGCAGCAACTCGTCCAGCTCCATTTTAGCCATCTCGCGGAACTCTTCGTCCTTTTCGGTTGCTAAAATTTCTTTATTGGTATCGATATTACTCATGATGTTGCGGTAAATATTATACTCGTCAACAACCTTTTGTAAATCTTTATATTCCTTATTCAACTGGGCATAGCGCTTCATATCCGACATCACATCAGGGTTTGTCAGTTCCGCTTCTACGTCTTTCCAGCGTTGGTTTATTGCTTCTAATTTCTCTAACATAGTATTTTACCTCCCATACCGCAAGCCTCCGCTATGCAGTAAAAAAGCGCACAAAAATACGAAAAATTAAGCAGAGTTTGAAGGGGCAGGGTACGCGGCCAAAGCTTATTACACTCAGGCCACAAATGGTTTGAAATATTCAAGACGAACATCGGTGCCGTCGAATACCGCGTAGGTTTTGGTCAATACCCATTCGCCGAGGTTGATATAGCGACTATTCCCGCCTATTTGTACGTCAGTTTCCCTATGCCGGTGGCCGAAGATCATATAATCATAGTGCTCAGTCTTCAGCGTTTCCCGGCAAAATACGGGGAGGTATTCCAGTTTTTTCGGGTTATGCGGCGTGTCCTTTCGCTCATTGGCTATGCGGCTGTGGCTCGACCAATAATTTGCAATGCCGACGCCCAGGTTGGGATGAATACGTGCAAATAACCACTGGCAAAACCGGCTCCTGAAAAAGTTTTTAAGAAATTTATATTTAAGGTCTCCCGGGCCCAGGCCATCGCCATGGTGAAGAAAGAATTTTTTACCTCCACGCTCTATAACCAGTTCGTTGGTGATGATCGTCGCGCCAAGCTCTTTTTCAAAGTAATCAAACACCCACATGTCGTGGTTGCCCTTAAAAAAGTAGATTTTGATGCCCAGATCCGATAATTCGGCCAGTTTGCCCAGGAAACGGATATAGCCTTTAGGCACTACCGTTTTATATTCGAACCAAAAATCAAACACATCGCCCATCAGGAAAACTTCGGATGCATCCGCTTTGATCATATCCAGCCATTGCACCAAAATCGCTTCACGCTCGCGGCTCGAAGTATAGCTTGGCGCGCCCAAATGAAAATCGGAAGCAAAATAGAGTTTGTTTCGGGGTGACATGTTGGGGCAAAAGTAAGATATTGAAAAGGATTTCGGAAGTCGGAGGTCAGATGTCGGATTTTGTTGTTAGTTTACTACTGCGACCAGTGCCGTCAACAAATAACAAATGGAATAAACATGACATCTATACAAGGCGTATTAAGTGATCGGGTATTTTTTATTATTTTTATGCAATCTAATTCCTGTCAGAATACGATGAAAAGATTTCAGCTTCTGTTTCCAGCTCTTCTTGCCATTATTTGCACAGCCTCGTGTGTGAAAAATGATAAGATCGGGCTAAAAACCCTTGCTGACACTACGCATAAAATCGTTATCGACACCACAAAAAAACCTGTTGTTACCCCTCCTCAAAAAACATTGTTCGGTAGGTGGGACCTGCAGGCAGAACAATTTGTTAAATACCACGATGGCGCACTAATGGTGAATGCCTCGGACATTGCTGCCGGTTACAATTCTTCTTATGTAATTTTTAAAAGCGACAGTACTTATTCGAGTTCCTCTATCGACTGGTACCCTGCTCTCTCGACATTCGGAACAATGCAGGACAACGCCGCCGGGACTTATCACCTTGCCGACACCAGTTTATTGATATCCTCGTACCTCACTAATTTCAATACCGTATTTTACGGCGCTCCGCCAAGTGCACCGCCGGTTATTGCCCCGGTTTCGGATAAAATGGTAATACGGCAGTTTACAGACTCGACGCTTAGTATACACCATGAATACGTAGCCAATTGTACCGATCTTTCCGCCGGCCCGCTAGGCACCTACAAATATGTATGGGACCTATACTATATTAAACAAGCCGGCGACCAGCCTACGAACCTGAGAATTAGACATTAACTTTTTTGATTGTTAGAATTAAAAGGAAAAGGTGATAATTAGCCTTTAAATAAGCAATTTAATATCGTCGATGTTATTTACTAGTGTGGTTTTCATAAAGGAAATTTTCTTTTCTAAAAGGTCCGCCAATTCCAACGTTGGTTCTGCATTAAAGGGATAGCAGTTGCCTACACCTTCTCCGGTTTTTATACCATTTATCCAATCTTCCGCCAATCCAACATACATTTCGACAACTTCTCTGGTCGTTTTAGCCCCGAAAACATCCAAATACATAGTTGGAATATCGCCTGCAACTACCCATAAAAAATTATTTTCGCTACTTGCGATATTTTCAATCTCACAAAGGAATATGCAAAAGACTCTGCCGAGATTAGTGTAAACTTTGGCAGACTTAATTTCCTTACACCATTTAAAACTTTTAAGGTGAGATTCGGCTTTTGTATATAGCGATTTTAATTCAGCGTGATATTCGATATCTGAATTAGTATCATTATAATTGATTGGGTATTTCATTCTAACAACTAAGATATAAACAAAATGAGTGTCCTCCATGTTCTCAACGGTGATTCCACCGCCTATAGCTTTGGCGAAACCGGCCTGGAAGGCGATATCCTCATCTGGCGCGAGGTATTTTCTCAAGGGCCCCTAACTGAGAATATCGTTTCCGCTGATTTTTGGAAAGCACGTGAAGAATGGATATGCAACAGATTTGAAGAGACCCCGGATAAGTATGTAAAAAACGTGGTCGAACCGCTTTCAAAACTAAGCGAACCTTATGAAGAAATAAACCTCTGGTTCGAGTTCGACCTGCATTGCCACGCCAACCTGCTGGGCGTAATGGCCTTGCTCTCCAAAAACACCGACTTGTCGCCGCCTGCCGTTTATTTGATATGCCCCGACGATTTCCCCGGCAAGGAAAACTTTAAAGGCATGGGCGAACTGAATGGCGAGGAACTGGAATACCTGTACGATAACATCCGGCTGCGCTTAAGCGAGGGCGATTTTGAAGTTGCCGCCAAAGCCTGGAAATTATATGTGGAAGGAAACGCCGGTAAAATAGAAAATTGGCTCAATAAAAATACCTTTTGGGGAAGCCTGCATTTACTGAAACCCGCCTTAGAGGCGCATTTGAAAAGACTGCGCACCAATGAACACGGCCTCAATTATATCGAACAAAAACTATTGGATATTTACAACTACGGCTATAAAACGCGCGTTGCCATTTACGAATCCTTCTGGGAAACAGAAAAAATATATGGTATGGGCGATGCCGAGCTTGATATTTACCTGCAGCGGCTCATCGACAAAAAATTAATTGAGCTATAAGATTCTCCATTTCTAATTAGTCGCTACGGCTACCGTCGGCGTTGGGTCGCTTTCATTTTTCATCCGGTCTAATGCCGTAACCACGTATGAATAATGCTTGTTCCTTTCAACGGTATCGTCCTCGTATTCGGTACTTGCGTTATATTGGATATGCAGTATGTTTTTGGGATTTTCCAGGTCAACAGTATCAGCAAGGTCAAAGCGATAGATCACATAACCATACACCGCTTCTTTGTCTGGCGCCAGGTCAGGCGTTTGCCATTTCAGGTTGACGCTTTTTACTTTAGTAGTAGCAACCAGGTTCTTGGGCACATTGGGCGGAATGGAATCCAGCCAGTCCATCGTTGGAGGTAAGGCAGGGTATTTATAAAAATTAAGCCTTAGCGAATCAGTTATCCCGAGCGGATCCTTCATCAGGGAGTTTTGGCTAAAAAACACACTTCCCTGTGCATAGTCATTATTGCGCAGGTAACGTATCTGGTTAGGTATCTCCGAAGGATTGTGATACGCCCTTGATTTCGGCTCGAAGGCCCTGTAAGGCGCCTGCCCGATATACAAATGCCTGTTGTACGAATTGTCGCCCCACCAATCCACCAAATTCTCAAACGCGGCAAGGTGATAGCCAATGTTCCAGTAAAGCTGCGGTACTACATAGTCAACCCATCCCTCTTTAACCCACCTGCGCGTATCGGCATACAATTCATAATAGGAGTCGCCGCCCGTTGTTTGTGAACCCTCCGGATCCTGTCTTGCATTTTTCCAAATTCCAAACGGACTAATGCCGAATTTCAAAAACGGTTTATGCTTATGTATACTGTCGCCAAGCGCTTGTATCAGCAAGTCGACATTGTTGCGGCGCCACTCCTTTATATCGGTAAATTCTCCCGCATAAGCTCTGAAGGTTTGCTCATCGTTTATTTTTTGGCCGTCAATTTTGTACGGATAAAAATAGTCGTCCATGTGCACGCCGTCGATATTATAATTGTCAACTACGTGTAGAATAACCTTGATAATATAGTCGCGCACCTCGGGTATGCCGGGGTTAAATAGCTTGATACCGCCATAGGTAAAAAACCAGCTTGGTACCTGGTTGGTAATATGACAGGTGCAAAGGCTTTTAAAATTACCATCGAAAGTGGCCCGGTACGGGTTAAACCAGGCATGTAGTTCAATCCCGCGTTTATGTGCTTCGTTAATAGCAAATTCCAAAGGGTCATAAGCGGGGTCGGGCCCAACACCCTGCTTGCCTGTCAGCCATCGGGACCAGGGCTCCATGCTTTTGGCATAAATCGCGTCGGCCGCCGGCCGAACCTGCAGTATCACGGCGTTGATACCTGCTCTCTGATCTGCATCCAATATTGTAAGCAGTTCCTTTTTTTGCTGATCGACAGATAAATGCGAGTCGCTTGGCCAGTCGATATTGACCACAGTAGCTATCCATACTCCCCTAAATTCTCGCTTGGGTTCCAGGGTACTGACCGGTATTTTTTTTATTTTATTAAAAGTATCTCCCCGGATTACCTTTAGCGTATCGGTATAAATTTTTTTTGAAGAATCAGTCTGTGCGTGTGCGTTGAAGAAGAAAAAAGGTATGATTAATAGTATAAAATATCTGTAGACACGCATCCGTAATTGGTATTAAAAAGTTCCAAAGATATAAACTCAGGGTTTATTTTTTTATTATAAGACGCAATTAATCAAGGTTTCTTGTGTTTTATCTATATTGTAAGTATTTTTAGCCCATCTGCCTGAAAAATATAGCCTGTGAGAGAAAAACAATTCATTAACTTTTTCATTTATATTAATTAACAAAAAGGTAAAACAATATGCAATATTTGTTGTTGACGATTGTTAATACCCCCTGTATGAAAAATTTTAAGAAGTAATGACCCTTGTGTTACTGTTGTGAACCATCAGAACAGTGGCATCAAAAACTTCAATTTAAACTAAAAAAAATCACTATGGAAAATCAATCCGCTCCTCCTAAAAAAAATTCGAACGTCATCTATTTCCTGATTGTTGTTGTTTTAGCCTTGCTTGGGACTGATGTGTACCTGTACTTGCAAAAAAACAAGTCGGACACGAAGATAGTTTACCAGGAAGATGAGAAGAACAGGTTGAAAGTTGAACTGGACAGCCTTGAAGCGCAAATTGAACAGGTAAGCACCGGCAAAGCAAAAATGACAGCCGAGCTGCGAGCAAAAAACGATTCCCTTGAGTCGAAAATCAGGGTTTTGCGCATGCAATTAGATAAAGGCAAACTGACAAAAGCTGAGCTCTCCAAAGCTCAGGAAGATGTAAAACAATTGAGGTATTTTGTTGCCAATTATACCGCCCAGATAGAGGAACAGAAGAAACAGATCTCCAGCCTCACCACCGAAAGGGATACCCTGAAGACCAACCTGACTACTGTAAGCCAAAAGGCAACAACCCTGGCAGAGCAGAACAAGGATCTGGATAACAAGGTACAAATTGCCAAGGCTTTAAAAGCCGGGGCCATCAGCATTGTTGCCTATAAAGTGAAGAACAGTGGGAAAGAAGTTGAGGAAACTCGTGCCAAGCCGACGACAAAGATCAAGATCAACTTTACGGTTGCCAGCAATACCCTGGCGGATAAGGCCCTGCATGACGTTGATGTGCGTGTATTGGATCCTACCGGCAACCTGATTACCGACGCTAATTCTGGCAGCTTTACTGCCGACGGACAGACGCTTCAATATACTTACAAAACATCTATCGACTTTAAAGACGATGGCAGCGGTTTCACTATCGACTGGAAAAGCCCTACTACTCCACCGTTCCAAAAAGGCACATATACTGTGATACTATATTCTGATGGTTCAACTATGGGCCAAAGCACGATCACGCTCAAATAAAAAAACCTGGTACAAAACATAAAAAGCCGTTCCAAATAAATTGGAGCGGCTTTTCTTTTGCTTATGCTTTCCGGCACATTTAGGATGCTTCCGGCAGGCTAATATAGAAAGTGGTTCCCACGCCGATTGTCGTTTCAAACCACACTTTTCCAGCTGCATTTTCGATCGAGTTTTTTACAAATGCCAATCCCAGCCCCGTACCCGAGCTTTTGGTTGTAAAATTCGGCTCAAATATTTTATCCCTTAAATTTTCTGCTATTCCTTTCCCGTTATCCTTTATGCTCAGCAATATATTCTTACTCGTTAGCAGGTAATTGATCTCTATCAGTCCCTGGGTATCAAACGGTATGGCTTCAATGGCGTTTTTTAGCAAGTTATTAAAACAGCGCAATAGCTGGTCACGGTCTGCACTTATAAAGAATGGTTTTTCCGGTGCCTGGTAAGCGATCGTGATATTTTCCATTTGTTTATATACCACTACCGCTTGTGTCAACACCTCAAAAACGTCCATCCGCTCTATACGTGTGTCAGGCATCTTGGCAAATGCTGAAAATTCCGACGCTATGGATGAAAGACTCTCGATCTGTTCAACAAACGATTTACTAAAACGCTCAAATTTTTGGTCAAACTTGGAGTCCTTATCCCTCCATGATTTTTCGAGCAATTGCAGGCCAAGCTTCAGTGGCGTCAGCGGGTTTTTGATCTCATGTGCTACTTGTTTTGCCATTTCGCGCCATGCACTTTCTCTTTCCGACTGCGCCAATTTCTGCGCGCTTTGCTCCAGGGCCGCAATCATTGTATTGTACTCGCTCACCAGTGCGCCTATCTCGTCATTCCGGCTCCATTTTATAGGTTCATTGTTTTGCCCGTATATTGTCCTGCTCAGGCTCTGTTGGATAATATTTAAAGGGGTGGTAATTTGCCTGGCTATGATAATTGCCAATAAACCGATGGCTATAAAAATAAGCGCGTAGATATTGATCATTGCATTTAACAGCGAACCCAAACGCGTCTTATAATCAACTTCGTTGGAAAAATAAGGTAATTCAAGATATCCCAGGGGCCTTAGCTTCGCATCTTTAATCGGCACATATCCTGCTTTATAATTCAGTGAACCCATTATCTCTTTATTGATGAATTCAGTTTTCTGCAGCTTGTTGAGATAAATGTACGCCTTACCATTTATGCGCCGGGCTATTAAGTGGTAATCGTATATTTTGGGCTGAGTTGAGACCAGTTCCGCACCGTCGACACCGAATAGCGTAAGATCAGCCGAATAAGTATTTGCAAACTGGTTAAATCGTGTCTGGAAATCCTGGTCGATGTGGTTAAATTGATTTATAAACTCCGATGTTTCAAAAGCTTTTCCGATACGCGTTACCCGGTCGCTTATCGTATTGTCCTGCTGTTCGTCATACTGCTGTGCAATAGAGGCATAAGTGATTACGCCAACCAGTACCAGGGTAATTACTACTGCAAAAACGATAGAAAACTGGATGCGTGTTTTATAAAGTATATTATCCAGGTTTATCTTTAGCGCCCAATGAAAATAGTTGTTTTCGATGTACAATATCCTTATCCTGCCCCATAGCCAGCTGGTAACGATACTAAGCACGCTGAATATCAGGAATACAATAAAAAAGAAGGTGACGGACGTAATCGTATCGATAACCGGGCTCTGCTTTATACTTACAACTATGAGATTGCGCTTATCTGGCTGGTATATCAAATGGTTGTATGTCGACCAAAAGCTGCGGAAGGTTGGATCGGCAAATAAGGTAGTCTTGTACACATAGTCGTTAACCTTTCCCGTAAATTCGTTATTGACAAAACTGTAGTCATATTTACCATGCTGAGCCTTAAGAATCTTATCTGCATAATAAGCGTAGGAGTAATCTTTAAAATCATCGCTCTGTTCAACATTGCCGTCAACTAATATAGCGGGGAATGTGTTTTCGGTCTGCACGGTTTTGGACGTCAAGTCAATTACCAGGGTTCCCAGGTTGTTACCGCCTTTGTCAACCGGGACCTGTGCGAAATATTCCCGTGTACCAAATGAACTATTTTCCCTGGAAAAGTAATCGGACACTTTGTTTGCGCAACATTCTACCATGCCTTTAAAAACGCCGCGATCATATCTCTTTGTTCCGGATGCTCCCAAAAGCTGGTCCTTGTCGTCGTAAGTATAAACTTCGGCGTTGTACCGGGCCAGGTACCCGTTCAGGTACAATTTCTGGATATAATCTTTCAGGTAATCGCCATTATGCACCGAGTCGGCAAAATACCGCCTGATAAAGGGGTCATCCCTTATATTTTTCTCTATTCCTTTGAATACTTTTTCAGCCTTCTCGTCATCTAAGCTCACCAACTGACGAATAAGATCACGGCGGGTGCTATTCTCTTTTAACGACTCAAAATGGTTGAGTTTGATCGCCGAAACCAAGGCACAAACCAGTATGATACTGACCATTGCGCCTGAGTTAAGTTTGGCCTGTTTATACTGGTAAGCATATCCCCTAATGAGCACCCATACGCCCCAGAGCAGGTAAAAAAAGGTGAATTCGCGCAGGTTTAAAGCCGATAATAACGTTGCTACCAGAATTGCCGAAATAAGCATCCATACCTGGTGCAAAACCGGAATTTCAATATTGGAGCAGAGTGTCAAACATATCTCTACTAATAAATAGAATATTAAAAAAGCAAAGCATAACATTAATATGCCGAGGACGCTATATACGGAGAGGTTTAGTACGTTATTGACGTCAAAACTAATTTTCGAATACATTACGAGGCCATAAAAACGCCGCAGCAGTAAGGTCGACACAATAATTAGCGACAATATACATCCTGACGCAACCAGGTAACCCATGAATTTATTACTGGTGTGTTTTATTAATTTGTCCCTGAAACGGTAAACGAAACATACGAACCAGCTTGCTGCCAATATATTGATACAAAAGTCGCCGAATGAGGGAAACAGCGCACCCGCGACGTACAGTTTGGAGTCAAATATATCCGGTCGATAGGTAAAATCGGGCCATGAGTAGCACAGGTTAAGCACCCTGAAAAGGATTATAAATAACGCAAGTATGGTAAATGACAGGTAGACATACCCCCTGGTGGCGACATAATTACAGCAGTTGTGAATTAATAGGCACAATACCATAAAGCACAGGGTCCAAACAACGATCTCGAAATAAAAAAACTTATGGCTTACATGATTCAGATTTACCTTTACCGAGAATAGATAAGTATGATCTATGCTGGTCACCTCGTAAATATTTTTATCGCTAAAATCGGCTATGGCTATATTATTGTCACTTAGTAAATTGCTGGCAAAGGTGTTTTGGAGGTATTGATTTTGAAAGGGATATCCAATTTTTACGGGTATAAAAGCAATGGCCCAAAAATCGCCATCGCTTTTCTTTAAAACATCATACCGGCCATTTTGCCCGTCGACAAATGAAAAACCGTCGCGTATCTTTTCCGGGTGTTCGGGGATAACCTTAATACCGCTCCAAAAGGCCAGGTGCCCCTTTTTGTAGGTCACCAGCCAGACACTTTGGTCCGTGGTAAAATCTTTGATGGTTTGAAGGGCAGCCTTGTCACTGTCCTGGAGCGTTTTTAACCGATTGAACCTGGCCTTGTCATTAAAGATATCGCTTACAAATTGTTCCTTTTTGTGAAGATTACCTTCGAGGGTTTCAGCAGTTTGAACGAGATTATTTTTAGAGGTGTAGGTTTTCTGGACAATTATTGCCGTAAACAATAAACTGGCAAACAGCAGGGCCAGCATCAGACGTATTTTTGCAGAGGTTGTCAAGTTTTCAAAAGGTATCTATAAAAATACACTAAAAAATTAAAGCCACCTGTATTTTAATGCAGATGGCTTGTGATTTTTATTGTTGCAAAGCGGCGCTGTTTGTTATCGCCGCCCGGTCAACTTTTTTAACCAGGCCCTGCAACACATTGCCCGGCCCTACTTCGGTAAACGAGGTGGCGCCATCCTCCAGCATGTGCATCATTGTTTGTGTCCAACGCACAGGGCCGGTTAATTGTTCTATCAGGTTATGTTTTATTTTAGCCGGATCGGTATAAGGTTTGGCGTCAATATTTTGATAAATAGGGCATATAGGAGTTTTGATCTCAGTATTAGCGATGGCATGTTCCAGCTCGATCTTCGCAGAATCCATTAACGGCGAGTGGAAAGCACCCCCCACGTTAAGTTTGAGTGCTCTTTTGGCTCCTGCTTCAAGTAGTTTTTCACAGGCATAATCAACACCCGCAATTGTTCCCGATATAACCAGTTGGCCGGGACAGTTGTAATTAGCGGGCACTACAACATCAGTAGCTCTAAGGCAAACATCCTCAACGGTAAAATCATCCAAACCTAGTATCGCTGCCATAGTCGAGGGCTGAATCTCGCAGGCCTTTTGCATCGCGTTCGCACGCGCGGCTACCAATTTCAGGCCGTCCTCAAAAGACAGTGCTCCGGCTGATACCAGCGCTGAAAATTCGCCCAGCGAATGTCCCGCAGCCATATCCGGTTTAAAGTCATCACCCAATACTTTAGCCAGTATCACGGAATGAAGAAATATGGCCGGCTGGGTAACCTTGGTTTGTTTAAGGTCGTCCTCGGTACCATCAAACATGATGTCCGTGATACGGAAGCCTAATATTTCATTGGCCTTTTCAAATAGTTCGCGCGCCTTGTCCGATCTTTCATAAAGATCCTTACCCATGCCTACGAACTGTGCGCCCTGTCCGGGAAAAATGTATGCTTTCATTTAGTTGGTTTATTGGTTGATTAAGTTGGATTGGGTTGATTAGGTTAGCTGTGATCGATTAACTCAATCAACCGGTTAACTTAATCAACTTACTCAACCCAGTTTCGCTGATATCAAATTTAAAAATTCCGTACGGGTTTTTTCCTTTAAAAACTCACCGGTAAATGCTGAAGTGGTTGTAACCGAGTTTTGTTTCTGTACGCCGCGCATGCTCATGCACAAATGGCGGCATTCGATCACAATACCTACCCCGAGCGGATTTAAAGTTTCCTGTATACAATCCCTTATTTCGTTGGTTAGCCGTTCCTGTACCTGCAACCTACGGGCGAAAACATCCACAACACGTGGTATTTTGCTTAAACCCACCACATGGCCGTTAGGTATGTACGCGATATGCGCCTTGCCAAAAAATGGCAGCATGTGGTGTTCGCACATCGAATAAACCTCGATATCCTTCACCACCACCATCTGGCTGTACTCCTCCTTAAACATAGCCGACATAAGTATCTCTTTCGCATTCAGATCGTAGCCCTGCGTAAGAAACAACATCGCCTTGGCAACCCTTTCAGGTGTTTTCAGCAATCCCTCACGGTCCGGATTTTCGCCTATTTGCTTTAATACGCCATGATAATGTTTGCTCAGTTTATCTATCAAGGTTGGGTTGTACCGGTCTATCTTCAGATAGCCCTCAACATCATCGTCATCATCCTGGATAATATGCTCTTTACTCATCTTATAGGTTTAGTCGCCAAAATATTCGGCAGAGTTATTTTCGGTTTCGTACAATTTCACCGAATGCAGAAATACGCCTTCGTGTTTTTCGATGGGCCCTTTCAATTGGTTAAATATCTCGATACAAAGTAATTCTGTAGAAGCCATCTTACCGGCCATAAACGGAACATCTTTGTTGATGTTCATGTGGTCAAGCTTTTCTATCACACACTCATTGATAATTACCTTCAAGTCCTTCAGGTCGATCAGGTAACCTGTAGCATGCGTAATCTCCCCTTTTACCGTCACAAATAAATTGTAATTGTGCCCGTGCCAGTTAGGATTGGCGCACTTGCCAAAAACCTCCCTGTTCTTTTCCTCGCTCCACTCCTCGCGGTACATGCGGTGCGCTGCGTTAAAATGCTCTTTGCGTGTTATATAGATCATCATAATTTTTATGGTGCAAATATAAAAACAAAAAACAGGGGTTTGTTTTATATTCGTTGTCAAAATAAAGCCATTATGCGCGTGTTGGTTGTTGCCGCTACTGAGTTTGAAGTCGGAGATATGAGGTCGGAAGTCGGAAGTCAGAAACCTGGTATAGATTTCCTCATAACTGGAGTGGGTATGGTGGCTACAGCATTTGCATTAGGCAAGCATTTAGCAGCTAATCCATACGACCTCGCCATCAATTTAGGTATTGCCGGCAGTTTCGACCGAAGCATCACTTTAGGAGAAGTGGTTGAAGTAGTTCAGGACAGCTTTTCCGAATTGGGTGCCGAAGATGATGACGAGTTTTTATCTATAGAAAAATTAGGGTTTGGTGAGAGCAATTTTAAACCTTCGGCCCGGCTCTATGATTACCAAATAGCTGATATCCGTCAGGTCAACGTGATCACGGTCAATACCATTCACGGTAACGAAGCCAGTATTCAAAAGATCGCCGACCGTTTGAACCCACAATTAGAAAGCATGGAAGGGGCCGCTTTTTTTTATGCTTGTAAAAAGGCGGGCGTTCCGTGCTTGCAAATCAGGGCAGTGTCAAATTACGTCGAAAAGCGCAACCGTGATGCCTGGCAGATAGGGCTTGCTATTAAAAATCTGAATAGCTTTGCTATCGATCTGTTAAAGCAAATGGATCAGCGCTAAAATGAAGACTTATATCGTAGATTCATTTACCAAAGAAGCATTTAAAGGAAATCCTGCAGGCGTTTGCTTCCCAGGGCAAACCATCGGCGATGAAAAAATGCTGAATATTGCCTGCGAATTTGGACTGTCAGAAACAGCTTTTATACGACCAACCAGCAAAGCGGACACTTACAATATCCGGTATTTCTCACCCAAAAAAGAGATCCCTTTATGCGGCCATGCTACGTTAGCTTCCGCAAAGGTTATTTTTAAAACTACGGGGGCTTCAAATATTCATTTTATCACAGGGGAAAACGTCGACCTTTTTATAACGCGGGAAAATTACGAAATTATCATGGAGTTCCCTGTTTATGATACTATCGATATCACCGTACCGCCGGCGGTGTTAAATGCATTAGGATTAACAGAAGTTGCCAATACGGCTTATAGTGAGAAAAATAAAATAATACTTCTCGAAATTAATAGTGCTGATTTACTGGCAAGATTGACTCCGGATTTTAAAGCGCTGGTTGCCTCTTACCAGGGGATAAATGGCGTTCTTGTAACAGCGCCATCCAACAGTCCCGAACATGATTATCAATACCGGTACTTCTGGCCCTGGGCGGGGACTGATGAGGACCCTGTTACCGGCGGAATTCAGACTTTTTTAGCAAAATATTGGTCTAAAAAACTCGGCAAAACAAATATGAAGGCTTTCCAATCGTCAAGCCGTACCGGGTATATGAATGTTGAACTTAAGGGCGACAAAGTTTTCCTAAAAAGCCAGGCTGTTATTATCCTCGAAGGAAACCTTGTTGCATTTGATTAATTGTACAAAAGCTACGAATATGTTGAACGAAACGCTAAAATCTCTTTTTAAACGCGACCTTACCAAACTAAAGGTTGAAATCGAATCCTACCAAAAAGAAAGCAACATCTGGATCACTGCAGATGGAATTTCCAATTCTGCCGGTAACCTGTGCCTGCATTTAGTGGGCAATATCAATGGGTTTATTGGCGCTCAAATGGGTAAAACAGGCTATGTGCGTCAAAGAGAGCTCGAGTTTTCATTAAAAGACGTTCCCAGGACCGAACTGATCAAACAAATTGAGGCAACTTTGTTAATGATCGACTCGGTTTTGGATAATATAACGGCCGAGCAATTTGAGGCCCTTTATCCGATTGAGGTTTTTGGGTATCCAATGTCAACAGAGTATTTTTTAATTCACCTGGCAACACATTTGGACTACCATTTAGGGCAAATTAATTACCACCGAAGATTATTAGATAAATGAAACTAACCATCGGCTTCTCACCCTGCCCTAATGATACTTTTATATTCGATGCATTGATTCATCATAAGATCGACACCGAAGGGCTCGAGTTTGAAGTTTTTTATGATGACGTGGAAACGCTTAACCAAAAGGCCTTTCGCGGCGAATTGGATATTACCAAGCTGAGCTACCATGCCTTTGCGTACATCGTTAATAAATACGTTTTGTTAGGCACAGGCAGCGCACTGGGTTTTGGTGTTGGGCCGATGTTAATCTGCAAAGCCGACCCGGAAAAACTTCACTCACAACTTACAACTCACAACTCACAACTAAAAATCGGGATTCCCGGAAAATACACTACGGCGAATTTTTTACTGGGACTTGCATTTCCCAATGCGACGAACAAACAAGAACTTGTTTTCTCTGAAATCGAGGATGCTTTACTGGATGAAAAAATAGATATCGGCCTCATTATTCACGAGAACCGCTTCACCTACCAAAATAAGGGCCTCAAAAAGATCATCGACCTGGGCGATTACTGGGAAAAGCTGACTGGCTGCGCTATTCCATTGGGCGGCATTGTGGCGAACCGAAAACTGCCTTTGGATGTGCAGCATAAAATAAATCGGGTACTAAAAAAGTCGGTGGAGTTTGCTTTCGCGAACCCAAAGTCGGGATTGGAATTTATCCGTTCTCACGCGCAGGAAATGAGCGAGGAAGTAATGTACAAGCATATCGAACTTTACGTTAACAAATATTCGCTTGATTTGGGCGATGAAGGCCGTAAAGCCATCAAACTGCTTTTTGATACCGCGAGGGAAAAGGGTATTATTCCTGAAATAAAAGAGGAGATTTTTCTAACGTAGCGATGGGTTTGAAACCCATCGCTATTTAATAAAGCAGCTTATCATACGGATACCTAACCGTATGTATCTTCTTGACATATTCATATAATAAGGCCCTGAACTCATCTACATTTTCCTTTTTCAGCGCCGAAATAAATATCGCCGGGCAATTATTTTTCGCCATCCAGCTTTGTTTAAAATCTTCCAGTGTCAAATGCGCCGCATGCTCTTCCGGACTAGCCTGGATAGGTTTATAAGCGTCGATTTTATTAAAAACTGTTATTACCTGCTTGTCAACTGCGCCTAACTCTTTCAGGGTTTCGTTAACTGTCCGTATCTGGTCCTCAAAATAAGGGTGCGAAACATCCACCACGTGAATCAAAATATCCGCCTCGCGTACCTCATCCAGCGTCGATTTAAAACACTCCACCAAATGATGGGGCAGTTTGCGGATAAACCCAACCGTATCCGAAAGCAGGAACGGCAGGTTTTCGATTACGACTTTCCTAACCGTCGTATCCAAAGTCGCAAATAGCTTGTTTTCAGCAAAAACCTCCGATTTGGATATCATGTTCATGATCGTCGATTTGCCCACGTTGGTATATCCCACCAGCGCCGCACGCACCAACTGGTTACGATTCTTGCGTTGTGTTTCGTTCTGCCGGTCTATCAGTTTTAGTTTATCCTTTAATATATCAATTTTGTTCAGGATCAAACGCCGGTCAGTTTCGATCTGCGACTCGCCCGGACCACGCATACCGATACCACCTTTTTGCCGCTCCAAGTGCGTCCACAAACGGGTTAACCGGGGCAGTAAGTATTGAAGCTGCGCCAACTCGACCTGAGCTTTGGCCTGTGCAGTCTGTGCGCGGTTGGCAAAAATATCCAGTATCAGGTTACTGCGGTCGAGGATTTTTACCTGTAGTTCATTCTCAATATTACGCAATTGCGATGGCGTAAGCTCATCATCGAAAACCACGATGTCTATTTCTTCCGAATCTACATAGGCTTTTATTTCTTCCAGTTTACCAGTTCCTACGAAAGTGGCCCTTTCTGGGCGCAGCATTTTTTGGGTAAAGCTTTTTACGGTTTCCCCACCTGCGGTTTGAACTAAAAACTCCAGTTCCTCAAGGTATTCTTTGGTCTGCTCTTCTGTCTCATGCGGTGTAATAATACCCACCAGCACTACTTTTTCCTGCTTCTCAGCAGTATCATAAAATTTTGGTTTCATTCAGATAATGACTTATCAATCAAAGTGCCAAGTTAGGGAATATGCCAAAGTAACAGTAAGGGTTATTTCAAATGCTGTACGAAGTCCTTCATCGCCGCACCCGGATCCGCCTGTTTCATAAAATTCTCGCCAATCAAAAAGCCGTTAAAGCCGGCCTTTTTTAATTGCTTAATGGTTTCGGGATTACTAATGGCACTTTCAGAGATTTTTAAAAATTCGGCCGGAATATGCTCTGCCAATTGATAGGATGTTTCCACCGAAACCGTAAAATCGGCCAGGTTGCGGTTATTTACCCCGATAGCGTCCAAATTGGGATTGATGCTGCGCTCCAGTTCCTCCAGGTTATGCACCTCCAACAATACATTCAAATGCAAACTTTTCGCCAATGAAGCTAACCGCTGAATTTGTTCGGGTGTTAGGATAGCAGCGATCAGCAAAATAATATCCGCACCCATGGATTTGGCCTCAATTACCTGGTACTCATCTATCATAAAATCCTTACGCAGGATGGGGATACGGTTAACCTTTCGGGCTCGCATCAGGTCTACCCTTCTCCCCATAAAAAATTGACGGTCGGTTAATACCGAAAGTGCCGAAGCTCCTGCAGCGGCATAACCTGTAGTCACATTTTCTACAGAAACCTTATCGTTAATAATTCCTTTGGATGGCGATTTCCGCTTAAATTCGGCAATAATCCCAGTACGATTGGGGTCGAGCAAAAAATCTTTAAACGAAAGCACATCACGGTGAAAGTACTCCGATTCTTCCAAACTGGTATAGGAAACGTTCTTTTTAGCCGATTGAACTTCTATTTTTTTATGTGCGACTATCTTATCCAATATATTCATAAATCCCAATCTACTATATTTTTACAAATTGAGATTTCGCCTTCTCTACACCTCCTTCAGACGGGATATCTAACCAGTTTTGCATCACAGCCTTGCCATAGTCGGTCAGCACTGATTCCGGGTGAAACTGTACGCCACGAACATCATACTGCTGGTGCCGCAATGCCATAATGCTATTATCCTGCTCGTCAATTGCTGTCACAGCTAAAACATCCGGCAAGCCATCCCTGTCCACTACCCACGAATGGTAGCGGCCAACTTTGAAGCTCTCAGGCAAGCCTTTGAACAGCTTTTCAGTCGTATCGGTCACTTTTATTGGCGTCGCGATGCCATGCATCGGGCGGCTCAGGTTATATAGCTTTCCGCCGAATACCTCGGCAATCGCCTGTTGTCCCAAACATACCCCGAAAATACTTTTTGTTGGGGCATATTTGGCTATCACTTCCAAAAGCAAACCCGCTTCGGAGGGTATCCCCGGCCCTGGTGAAAGGATAATATGACTATATACGTCCACATCGCTTATAGCGAATTTATCATTCCTCCAAACATCACACTCCAAACCTATTTCATTTACCAAATGCACCAGGTTATAGGTGAACGAATCGTAATTGTCTATTATTAATATCTTGCTCATAATTCCTCCGCTAATTCTATTGCTTTTCTTAAAGCCGCTATTTTATTATCTACTTCTTTCAATTCACTTTCCGGGTCCGAATCCGCTACAATGCCCGCCCCCGCCTGATAATGCAACGTGTTGTTCTTGCTCAAAAACGAGCGTATCATAATGGCGTGATTGAAGTCGCCATTAAAACCAAAAAAGCCAATCGCGCCGCTATAAAAACTACGCTTGCTTTTTTCGTTCTCATCAATAATTTCCATTGCCCGGTATTTGGGCGCGCCGCTTAGTGTCCCTGCCGGGAAAGTGTCGGCCACAATTTTAAAGGATGAAACGCCCGGCCTTAGCTTACCACTTACGTGGGAAACCAGGTGTATCAGATGCGAATAATACTGCACCTCCTTAAATGCCTTCACCTCCACGTTTTCGCAATGGCGGCTCAAATCGTTGCGCGCGAGGTCGACCAGCATCACATGCTCTGCCGATTCCTTCGGGTCGTTTTCCAATCTCCTGGCAATTTCGGCATCCTTAATATCATCGCCACTGCGTTTAAAAGTACCCGCAATCGGGAAGATGCTGGCTACATTATTTTTAATGGTGATCTGCGCCTCGGGTGATGAACCAAATATCCTAAAATCACCATAATCAAAATAAAATAAATATGGCGAAGGATTAATAGAGCGCAGCGCCCGGTAAACATTAAACTCATCACCTAAGAACTTTCTTGAAAATGGCCTCGAAGGCACGATCTGGAAAACATCGCCCCTAAAAATATGCTGTTTCATTTTATCTACAACCGCCATAAACTCTTCGCCGGTAAGGGTTGATTGCTCCTCGCCATTGCTTTGGAAATGATATTCGGGGAAGTTTTTATTCTTGATCAGATATTCGAGTTTTTCGATGCCCCCGTTAGCGGGCCGCCCTTCGGGTTGATTGTAGAATATGTGCAGTTCGTTTTTAAAGTGGTCGATCGCAATAATGTACCGGTAAATATGATATTGCATTACGGGTATCTTCCGGGTATCATCCGTGCTTTGCTTCAGCTTGATGGTCTCGAAATGCTCAACAGCCTCATGCGTAAAGTATCCGAAGAGCCCATTTGATAAAATTTTTGAAGGGGTCTCGGCCACCTCAAAATGAGCGAGGAAATTACTTATCTCTTCAACCAGGTCAAAAGTACCGGGCGTTTTGGTTTCTGTACTTGCATCGGGGTAGGTTATTTTAAGTTGCCCGTCATTTAATACAAAGCCGCTTATGGGTTCACAGCAAACGTAGCTCAGGCTGTTTTCGCGGCTGTGATAATCCGAGCTTTCCAGCAAAAGCGAATTTGGAAACACGTCACGCAGGCGCAGGAAAATGCTTACCGGCGTGGTGGTATCGGCTAATAGTTTTTTAGAGGTAGTCGTAATTTTATAAGTTTTCATTTTTAGTTCTTCGCATTAATAAATAAAAAAAACCCGGCGTGGTTGGCGCCGGGTTCATATTAGGTTTACAATTGATTAGTATTTCATATCAAAAACATGTCCGGCTGCCAATTTCTTGGTGCCACCAGCTCATATTTTTGTAGCTTTTAATCATCGCGGTCACAAATTTATAAAGAAAATTGAATTACCAAATTTTTTATGAAAAAAAGTTCATTTAATTCTACGGAATAGGTAGTTTATAATAATTCTATCCTAATGCGTCATCGACAGCAATCCGCGCTGACTCAAAATAATATTTGCAATTATGATCACCAAACCCACGGTGTAAAAAATAGCAATAGCCTTGTGCTTGCCCTCGGGAAGAGCTGCCTTTTTCGATCTGCTATGCCCAATAGTCACTATAGCAATAGCGATTATCATGGCCGTTAAGTGTTCAACCGTCCAGTACCTGGTATCATGCACTTTCATGGTACTGCTATTGAACTGGACAAAGGGGCTCTGAAAATACAACACCAATCCAATCAATAATTGGGTGTGCAGCGAAATCATGGCGAACAGGTTTAGCTTGCGGTTACCCTCGCTATATGCCTTTTTGCCCATCCAGTCGGCCCATGCCCTGATGATAGCTACTACAAGCAGCAGTAATACGATATACCGGAAACCGGAATGGAGATACAGGAAAAATTGATATGCGGTCATTTTTTAAATTGATTTTTTGAAATTAAGCAGAAGGCTGAAGTTTTTGATTGTTCTATTGTAACAAAGATGTAACAAATATATAATGATTAGGAATAAAATTACTTAGTGTATAAAATGTTTAAATATCTTAGCACAAACTGAACTCATAATGAAGAAACTTATACTCTTTCATGTGGCCCTTTTTATGTTCTGTCTCTGCCATGCCCAGGAAACTTTCCCGGTAAATGGCGCGCAGGATATCAAGCCGGGGCTTTATGCATTTACCAATGCCAACATCGTGGTAAACGCCAACCAAACCATCAGCAATGGAGTGCTGCTGGTAAAGGACCGTATCATTGAATCCGTCGGCAAAGGACTAACTATCCCAAAAGGATATATCATAGTCGACCTCAAGGGAAAATACATTTATCCAGGCCTTATTGATGCCTATACAACCTACGGCATGCCCGAAGCGCCGCGACAAGCCTTTGGCCGCAACTTCCAGATCGTACCGGTATCTACCAAACAGGGCGCTTTTGGTTGGAACGAAGCTATCAGGCCCGAAATGAGCGCCAAAATGGTGTTTCACGTCGACGGCACAAAAGCTGAAGAGCTAAAAAAGAATGGCTTCGGGGCTGTACAATCCCTCATTCATGATGGCATCGCACGCGGTACATCGGTTGTGGTTTCGCTGGCCGATGAACGTGATAACGAGGTAATGATAAACGACCAGGCTGCAGCGCAATATTCATTCAGCAAAGGCACCGCGGCTACCAATTACCCTTCTTCGTTGATGGGCGATATCGCACTGCTGCGCCAGACTTATTACGACGCAGAATGGTATAAAAATCAAAAAGCAGAGTATAACATTTCGCTGGCCGACTTAAATAGTCAGCAAAGCTTGCCGCAGATATTTGAAACGAGCGACCCGCTTAATGTGCTTCGTGCGGATAAGATCGCAAAGGAATTTGGCAAGCAATATATCTTTAAAACTGATGGCGACGAGTACCGTCGCATCGATGCAATGAAAGGCACAGGCAGCAGTTTCATCATCCCGCTTACATTTCCTGAGCCCTATGATGTTGAGGACCCGCTTGATGCACGCAACATCAGTTATGAGCAGTTGAAAGACTGGGAACTTGCGCCAACAAATCCCGCAGTTTTAGAAAAAGCCGGAATAAAGTTTGCCATCACATCGTATGGTTTACAAAATGCAAAGGATTTTTGGACCAACCTGCGTTCTGCAATGGATTATGGGTTGAGCGAAAAACAGGCACTGATGTCTCTCACGGAGATACCTGCGGAGTTATTGAATATAAGCGATAAGGTAGGCACCTTGAGCAAAGGCAAACTGGCCAACTTTATTATTACTTCAGACGACCTTTTCAAAAAGGACAATATCATTTACGAGAATTGGGTCGAAGGGCGGCAGTACATCGTCACCCATATGAATGTGACCGACCTGCGCGGAAACTATTCTCTTGCGGGTGACGGCCTAGCAAATATTAACCTCAAAATAGGCGGCACACCTGGCTCTTATGAAGTAAATGTGGAGCGCACTAGTACCGACACCGTAAAAACCAAAGGGACAATTACCCGCAGCGGTGATATGGTGACAATCTATTTCGACCTTAAAAATAAACCAGCGGGCAGTATACGTTTGAGCGGTTATATTACTTCCATTTCGCCTGTCGCCATGAGCGGTAATGCTGTATTACCAGATGGTACTTTTACCCGGTGGACGGCAACTTACACCACACCGTTTACGCCTTCGCAGCCAAAACCAGATACTAAGGCAAATACCGAAGTTGGCCCTATAGTTTACCCGTTTGCTCCGTACGGAAACATCGAACTGCCAAAGCAGGAGACCGTATTATTTAAAAATGCTACCGTCTGGACCAACGAAAAAGACGGCATCCTGCAAAATACAGACGTGCTGATCGAGAACGGTAAGATCAAAGCTATTGGCAAAAAACTCTCCGCACCTGCTGGCGCTAAAGTAGTTGATGCGACCGGCAAGCATATCTCACCGGGGATTGTAGATGAACACTCACACATCGCCGTAACAGGCGGGGTGAACGAAGACACCCAAGCTGTAACATCAGAAGTACGCATAGGCGATGTGTTGGATTCGGAAGATATTCAGCTTTACCGCCAGTTAGCGGGCGGCGTAACCACCTCGCATATCCTGCATGGCTCTGCCAACCCGATCGGCGGACAAACCATGCTCATTAAACATCGCTGGGGCGCATTGCCCGAAGAAATGAAGCTGGATGGCGCACCGGGCTTTATCAAATTCGCACTGGGCGAAAATGTTAAGCAAAGCAACTGGGGCATCCCGGAAGGAACGCCAAATATGCGTTTCCCGCAAACACGTATGGGTGTGGAACAGGTTTATGTTGACGCTTTTACCCGCGCTAAAGAATATAAAGCCGCTCGCGCTGTAAAAGGCAATCACGTGCGCCGCGACTTGGAGTTAGATGCCCTGGCCGAGATATTGGACGATACCCGCCATATCACCTGCCACTCTTATGTACAATCGGAAATAAATATGCTAATGCATGTGGCTGATTCGATGGGTTTCCATGTCAATACTTTTACCCACATATTGGAAGGTTACAAAGTGTCGGATAAGATGAAAGCAAGGAATATTGCCGGTTCCACCTTCTCAGATTGGTGGGCCTATAAAATGGAGGTTGTCGAAGCTATCCCGTACAATGGTACCATCATGCACGATGTGGGTGTAGTAACTGCATTCAATTCGGACGATGAAGAAATGGCCCGCCGCCTGAACCAGGAAGCCGGCAAGGCCGTAACTTATGGCAAGCTAAGTGAAGAAGAAGCATTAAAGTTTGTCACGCTCAATCCCGCAAAAATGCTGCATGTTGATGATCGCATCGGCAGCTTGAAACCGGGCAAGGATGCCGACTTGGTAGTTTGGTCCGCCGACCCACTGTCGATTTATGCTGTAGCCGAAAAGACTTATGTTGACGGTATCAAATATTGGGATATTGACGAGGATGCCGCTAAACAAAAGACTTTGAAAACTGACGAAGCACGTATCGTACAGAAAATGATTGCTGCTAAAAGCAAAGGCGCTGCTACACAACAACCGACAGGAGGCCGGCGCCCGCGTTATACTTGCGATAGCATTGAGGACGACGCTTACGTGGTTGCCGACCAGTACAACGGCCAGCAAACTAAAAATACCGATGACCAAAGCATGAGCAAACAATAACCCTAATTGAAAAAGAAAATGAAAAAAGTATTATTTAGCATTTGGGGATTATTGCTGGGCACGATCCTCGCTTACGGACAGGCCAATTTTTCGCCTGCACCGGCACAAATCAAACCCGTTATCATCACCGGGGCCACCATTCATATTGGCAACGGGCAGGTTATTAATAATGGCTATATCACTTTTGATAAAGGAAAAATTACAGCAATTGGTGAAGGCGCGCCTGCCAATACTAACGGTGCAGATATTATTGATGCTTCAGGCAAACAAGTGTACCCCGGTTTTATTTGCCCGATCACTACACTCGGCCTTGTTGAGGTAGAAGAAGGTGCGCGCGGCACGGTTGACGATTCCGAAACTGGTGAAATTAACCCCAATGTGCGTACACTGATAGCATTTAATACCGATTCAAAAGTTATCCCGACAGTCCGTTCAAATGGGATTTTGCTGGCTCAGCCGACCCCCGGTGGCGGCTTGATCTCGGGTCAATCGTCTGTAATGCAACTGGACGGCTGGAACTGGGAGGATGCCGCTTATAAAAAGGATATCGGCATCCACATGGACTGGCCGGTTATACGTCCTCAAACCAGGCGCAGGGCGCAACCAACCCCGGGAGTTCCGCAGGATTCGCCGGAGGAGCGCATGCAAAAAGCATTGGATGTGATCTATAACTTATTTACCGAAGCCAAAGCTTATGCTGAGGCAAAGCCCGCTGTTATCAACCTCCGCTTTGAAGCGATGAAGGGCCTTTTTGATGGCAGCAAAAAACTCTTTGTAAACGCCGACGGCGCCAAAGAAATTTTACAGGCCGTTGCATTAGGCAAAAAATTGGGTATGCAGGTGGTGATCGTGGGCGGCAAAGAATCATACCTGGTTACCGATGCGCTCAAAAATAATAATGTACCGGTTATCATCCGCCAAACGCAATCCCTTCCCGAAAGAGACGACGACGATGTTTACTTACCCTACAAATTGCCAAAAATATTGCAGGATGCAGGAGTATTGTATGGCCTTACCGGGACCGGTTTCTGGCGCCAGCGCAACCTGCCTTTTGAGGCAGGTGAGGGATGCGGTTATGGCTTAACAAAAGAACAGGCCATATCTATGATCACATTAAACAATGCGAAGATTTTAGGTATTGATAAAACCACCGGGACACTGGAAGTGGGCAAGGATGCCAACCTGTTTATATCCAAAGGCGATGCCCTCGATATGATTACGATTGACGTGCAAAAAGCCTACATACAAGGTCGGGATATTAATCTTGATAACCTGCACAAACAACTTTACCGCAAGTTTGCCGCCAAGTATGGCATCAAGGCGAATTTGTAAGAACACGATTTAAAGATTGTAAAGATTTTGGCTGATATGAATAGCGATGGGTTTAGGCCTGTCGCTATTTTGTTTGGAGTTAATCTTTTGGATTAAATAATGTCACTATTTTTACCATTAGAATATACCATGATCTTATGATTTTATTTATCCTTCTTTTACTTGCGGTATCAATCATTGTATTATCATACTATTCTTTAAAGTGGCAATGGCGTTATTTCACCAATTATATCCTCACAGGTAAGATTTTTGAAACTTTTTCTAAAGAGTTTTTGATGGCTGCTGGCTTCATCTTTACAGGTTTAATAATCTTTGTGCAATTTGCCATAAGAGGGCCTAAATATTTGGAACAATGCATGGATCAGCTACATAAAAATAATTTGGTAGCAGACAAGATTGGTAATTTTAGTTCTTACTCTTATCAATCTGGTGCTATGCCAAAGGATCCAAAAGATACTGCGGTTTTCCAAATCCAATTAAATGGCGATGATACTTTGTTCCTAACCTGCACGATGAAAAAAATCGGCAATGATTGGAAATTGAGCAAAATGGAACAGGATAGTATACATAAAACCAGGTAAGCCGATTATATAAAGATGGCATCGGGTTATTCCGCAACGTTAGACCGCAAAACTAAACTTACCCAGCAATATCGCCTGGTTATTGCCTATATGCATGGGTTCACCGGACAAAGCCTCGTTACCCAATAGTGCAAACAAAATAGCTTCTTTTGCATCAGGATCGATACCCAGAGCGGAAGTGTCAGCAAATACGGCTTTAGGCAACAGCTGCTTCAGGTAGGTCATCACAAAATTGTTTTTTGCCCCGCCACCGCTGGCAAATACTTTACTGTCCGCAGGGAAATATGCCGAAATAAAGTCAGCAATACAGCGCGCGGTAAAAGCGCTAAGCGTGCATACCAGGTCCTCGGGACGTATTTCCATGATTCCGGCCACCTCCTGCGGTTTTTTTGATATTTAGCTATTGACCTGTACAACTTTGCTTGTACCTTGACGATCCTTTTTACCTTTTCTTAAATAATAAGTAAATTCACCATCCATGAGAAAGTTTCAGGTCGTTACAATGTTTATCCTGCTACACCTTGCCGTTCGGGCTCAAACCGGCATGATCAACGTTTATGGCAGAAATACTGTGTTGCTTAATGGAAAGTGGGAAACCATTATCGACCCCTTTGATGTGGGAATAGGCTGGCGCGCCATCTACAAAGATGCCAAGGCAACCGGCAAAAGTGATTTCATTGAGTATTCCTTTGAACCCGCAAATACGCTGAATGTCCCGGGCGATTTCAATTCTCAATTGCCTGAGCTTACTTATTTCGAAAGTTCGGTATGGTATAAAAAAACATTTGACTGCACACCGGGCAAAAAAGAACGTTACTATATTCATTTCGGGGCAGTAAATTATATTGCCGATGTTTACTTTAATGGCAAAAAGCTGGGCAGGCATGAAGGCGGGTTTACGCCGTTCCAGTTCGAAGTGACTAACCTTATCAGGGAAAAAGACAACTCGCTTATCGTAAGGGTGAACAGCGCAAGAGTTAAAAATGGCATCCCCGGCTCTTTATTCGACTGGTTTAATTATGGTGGGATAACGCGTGATGTGCATTTAATAAAAACTCAGAATGTCTTTATCGACGATTATAAAATTCAGCTTGATCCACAGGATAATAGCCGGATCTCCGGTTATGTGCAATTGGATACGGCATTGGCCGGACAAAAGATTGTGCTAACTATTCCCGAATTAAAAATTAAGGAACAAACCACTACGGATGCTAAAGGCCATGCCGTTATCAGCGTGAAAAGGAATATACAATTATGGACGCCGGAACAACCCAAACTCTATACTGTTGAGCTTAGCACTAACGATGACAGCATAAGCGACCGGATAGGTTTCCGGAACATTAAAGTGGCCGGCACCAAAATACTGCTCAACGGAAAGCCTGTGTTTTTAAGAGGGGTCAACATTCACGAAGAAATACCACAAAGACGAGGAAGGGCATATTCAGATCCTGACGCACATTGGCTGATTGACCGGGCAAAGGAACTCGGCTGCAACTTCGTGCGGCTGGTACATTACCCGCACAGTGAGTATGAAGTAAAGTACGCTGCCGAAAAGGGCTTGTTAGTGTGGGAAGAGATACCCGTTTACCAGGGTATTGAATTTTCAGATCCGGCAATAAAGAGCAAAGCTGAATTGATGCTGAAAGAAATGATCAAACGGGACAAAAACCGCTGCAATGTGATCCTATGGAGTATCGCCAACGAGACCGGGCCATCAAAAGAGCGTGATAAGACACTGGTTGAGTTGGCAAAAGAGGTTAAGCTACTCGATCCTACAAGGCTGGTGACTGCAGCGTTCAACAATGTGAGCCGCAAGGATAACGAGATGCAGTTAAAGGACACCGTAATGAAATATGTGGATGTGATAGGTGTGAACGAGTATATGGGCTGGTATACCGACTGGCCCGGTCAACCAGAGCAGATGAAATGGGTATCGGATTTTAATAAACCAATGATCATATCCGAGTTCGGCGGCGAATCAGTGTACAACAACAAAATTGATACTGCCGTTAAAGCAAGCGCCTGGAGCGAGGAATACGTAGCTAATATTTACCGTAGTCAAATTAAAATGTTCGGCACAATACCGTTCCTGCAAGGGGTATGCCCCTGGGTTTTGGCCGATTTCCGGTCGCCCTACCGGATGCAGTCAACTTATCAAAAAGGATGGAACCGAAAGGGCCTGTTATCGGACCAGGGCGAAAAGAAAAAAGCATGGTACATCATGCATGACTATTACGATCAGCTGAAAAAGCAGGGAGCGGGAAATTAGTCTGTCTGTAAATTAACCCGGAAAACTAAACTTCGCTATCAGCTACGACGGACCGATGATAAGTTAACACGCTATTTGTCAAAGCATTTGCGTGGTATAGGTTTTTCTGCCTATATTCAGCAATCACAATTTAAACCTCCTTCACAATGAACCGAACAAACACCTTTGTCGCCTATCACCCGGCCGACAGGAATTTCTTTTTATCAATGATGATCATCACCTGGGCGGCCATCCTCTCCGGTTTTGGTTATGACATGGTTCAAAGGAGCGCACAGGGCAAACTGCATTTTCCGCTCATCGTACATATTCACGCCGCAGCATTTATAGGCTGGCTGGTATTATTTACGGTTCAGATTATTTTGATCAGGAGTAAAAATCTATCCCTGCATAAAAAATTGGGCATCGCGGCCGCCGGACTGATACCTATAATGGTGATACTTGGGGTAGCGGTCGCTATTATTACGCAACGCCTTGAATACGGCACTCCATCTTCCGATCTGCATTTTATGGGTGTGATGCTGGGCAATATGCTCTTATTTGGCATTCTGGCAGGTGCCGGTTTTTATATGCGGAAAAACTATGTAGCTCATAAACGATTGATGTTGGTGGCAACGCTTGCGCTGACCGACGCAGGATTTGGCAGGTGGTTTAGTTATAAAATAGCGCCTTTTTTCGGCGATTTCTACTGGAATTATAAAACCCTGAGCGAAGGCTTCGGACGATTTTTTGTTTTCGAGACTTTGCCAACTTTGATATTGATACTTGCCGTTGGCGTATACGACCTGGTGACCCGGAAAAAATTAAATAAAGCCTATGTGTGGGCTACTACATTCTACTTGGCAGTTAATATAGCGGCAGGATATTTATATTTTAACAGTACCTGGTTTGAAATGATGAAGCGCCTGGTTGTCGGTTAATATTTCGGGCATGAATTGATACCTGTCACGATTTCTTTTTAAGACAATGCGTCATGTCGAACTTGTTTCGGCATCTCTTCTTTACTCGTCCTGCGGTATCCTCAAATAAATTCTGGATGGCATGGTTACTGCAAATCCTTATCCGTCAAAATACTATCCGCACCTTTCATATCACCGCTTTTGTAGCCCTTAGAGAACCACTTGGCACGTTCGCCAAGGTTTTCCTGGTCAAATGGGTCGGCAACCACACGGTCGGATATTTGGGAAAGCACCATGCTGGCTTGTGTAGCTGTGCTTATGGCGATGGTGATATCCGTTTCGGTAATTGCCTTTTGGCTCACATAATGTTCCCAAACACCGGCAAAATAGTCGGCTTGTATTTCAGCTTTATCAGATAGTTTATGGTAATCAGCCAGGGAAAGGCGGCCTTTAGCTGCTTCCAGTTTGGCGGTGATGCCCATCAGGTCCTGGATATGGTGCCCGGCCTGGTGCCCTATAATATAGGTTTGTACCAGGTCGGCCGAAGAGCCTGATTGCTTTTGAATAACATTGAAGGAAGTAACATCGATATATATTTTTTGGTCGGCCGCGCAGTAAAATGAGCCGGTTGCCGGTCTTACAAAGCCACAAGCGTCCGCAGTTATCGTATCCTCAAAAAGCTGCAGCGATGCCCTGGTATAGGACTTATCTATATCGCCAAAAACCTTTGCCCATACCTTATTGCTGCTGGCAAAAAGCTCTTCGCATTTGGTTTTCATCGGGCTTGCCGGAAGTACAGGGTGGATGTTAATCCGGGCAGGCTGCTGCATCACCTGGTCGCCACTTTTCACCTCGCTAAACAAGCGCGAAGGATAAGCGGCAGTTATCAGGTAAACTACCAATATTAACACACCCGCCGCACCTCCAATAAGAGCGTAGTTTCGGGTTTTATCTCCTTTGTGTTCTTCGGGGTTTTCGGGGCCTTCTATATCGTCTTTACTATTTTCAGTCCGCATAAATTTTCATCTGGTACCTTCCCATTAACAACGCGGCAGGGGTAAATGTTTGGATCAATAAGCGTTGTAGGTAGTATATGTACTGCAAAGATAGGCTATTACGTACCGGGACCAAGTAAAAGTGCCGTTACATACTAAAACGTCAGCTAATTGTATAGTTTAGATTAATATTTTATTCTACAGCGAAAATACCAGTAAAGCTTTTTCTATCCGGGCAATAGTTTCGAGCAAGCCCAAAATAACTGCAATATCAAAAACGTGCGGGCCAAACTTACCTCCTACCAGCATAATGCGCAGGGGCAGCATCAGCTCACCGGGTTTAATACCCTGTTCTTCTGCAAGTGCTTTGAATGCTATCTCAAGCTCGGGACCCGGGATAGATGGTTCAGCATTGCCGAGTATCGTAATAAACGATTTGAAAAACGCTGTTTTAGCATCGGTCCATTTAGGCTTCACAGCGGCCAGGTCGTATTCACGCGGTTGCTCAAAAAAGTAGGCCGATTGCTGGTAGAAATCCGGCAACAGCGTACAACGTTCTTTTACAAGGTCAATGACGGTCAAAAAGTAATCACTCTCAGGGACCGCAACACCTTTATCCTCCAAAACCTTTCTGACTTCCGACTTCAGGCTTCCGGCTTCCGACCTCTTTATCCATTCCGAATTAAACCATTTTGCTTTTTCATAATCGAATTTGGCGCCGCCTTTATTTACCCGTTCAATAGAGAATTTCTCAATCAGCTCATCCAGGCTAAATATCTCTTCATTGGTCCCATCGTTCCAGCCCAGCATTGCCAGCAGGTTAAGGAACGCTTCCGGCAAAAAACCCAATTCGCGGAAACCGGGTGTCAGCTCGCCCGTTTTTTCGTCCAGCCAGCTCATCGCGTACACCGGGAATCCAAGCCTTGCACCATCGCGCTTGCTCAATTTACCGTGGCCATCAGGTTTTAATATTAAAGGCAAATGTGCCCATTGTGGCATATCGGCTTTCCAGCCCAAATACTCCCAAAGCAACAAATGTATAGGAGCAGATGGCAGCCATTCCTCGCCCCTAAAGGCGTGGGTTATCTTCATCAGGTAATCATCCACAACAACTGCCAGATGATAAGTTGGCATCCCGTCAGCCTTGAGTAACACTTTATCATCGCTCTCCGCAGTATTAAAACTCACATGCCCGCGTATCATATCTTCGAAATGAATGGTCTCATCCACCGGCATTTTGATGCGGATCACATGCGGCTCCCCATCCTTCAGCAACTGGTCAACCTGTGTTTGGGTTAGCGTCAGCGAGTTTCGCAAAGTATCGCGGTAAGCGTGGCCATATTGAAAATTAGGTATTTCCTTTCGGTTCTTGTCCAGCTCTTCGGGAGTATCGAAAGCATAGTAGGCATGACCCTGCATCACCAGGCGCTCGGCGTATTCCCGATAGATCGGTTTACGTTCGCTTTGGCGGTAAGGGGCGTATTTCCCGCCAACAGCGGGGCTTTCGTCGGGGATCAATCCGCACCAGTTAAGGCACTCCATGATATAATCCTCGGCACCGGCCACATAGCGGCTTTGATCGGTATCTTCAATACGCAGCACAAAATCGCCGCCATGCTGTTTTGCGAAAAGGTAATTAAACAAAACCGTGCGCACACCGCCCAGGTGCAAACCACCTGTGGGGCTCGGCGCAAACCGTACTCTTACTTTTTTATCTGCCATTGCGGGTGCAAAGATAATTAAGTTTTAAGTTATGAGTTGTAAGTGTTGAGTTATCTGGCGATTTTGACATTACTCACAACTTTTTCCGTAATTTGGACTCCAACTAACACATGAACCCATACCAACAGAGAGCTCGCTGGAAATACTTTTTATTGGCATTTGCTGTGGTCATAGCCAGCGGATCCTTGCTTTATACCGGCTACCTGGTCAAAAGCATCAAACGGTCTGAGCGCACCCGCGCGGGGATATGGGCCCTCAGCATTAAGCAGATGACTACTTCTGATGATAACGACTTTCTAAACTACGTTTTCACTGTTCGCGACAGCCTGTCGGTGCCTGCGATGATAGTGGATGCCAAAGGCGACATTATCACAACCAAGGGCCTCGACCCGAGCCGTACATACATCAAAATACCTGACGTGCCTGGTGTAAAAAAGGCAAAAAGATACGACCCGGGTTACTTTAAGACTGAACTGGAGTCGATGAAAGAGGAACACGAGCCTATCCTGTTGAATGTAATTGGCAATAACTGGTATGTATATTACCACGATTCGTTTGTGCTTACCCAGTTAAAAATGTTCCCTTACATACAGTTATCAGTAATCGCTATTTTCCTGTTGCTGGCTTACACCGCTTTTAACACCTCGCGCAAATCGGAGCAAAACCAGGTTTGGGTGGGGCTTGCCAAAGAGACGGCGCATCAATTGGGTACACCTATATCTTCGCTAATGGCCTGGACCGAATTGATGAAAGAGAAGTTTAACGCCGAAGATGACCCGCTTATAGCCGAGATGGAAAACGACATCAAACGCCTGGAGATTGTGGCCGACCGTTTTTCAAAAATCGGCTCGCAACCCATCCTGGAACCGCACGATGTTTATGATGTTGTTAAGGATTTTGTTGACTATTTTAAGGTGCGTGTGAGCCACAAGATAGCGTTTGAGCTTGATGGCAACCCTCACCTGCAGGCTGGGTTGAATGTGCCGCTCTTCGACTGGGTGCTTGAAAACCTGTTGAAGAATGCAGTAAACGCTATCGACAACTCGGGCAATATTAAGGTTGAAATATCGGGCAGCAAAACCCGTAACCAGGTATATATCGACGTAACTGATTCAGGCAAGGGCATACCACGCTCCAAGTTCGAGACTGTATTTCAACCGGGCTATACCACGCGCAAACGAGGCTGGGGCCTTGGGCTCTCATTGACGCGCAGAATGGTTGAGAATTATCACAACGGGCAGATTTTTGTTAAAGATTCAGAATTAGGCAAAGGCACTACTTTTCGCATCGTATTAAAAAGCATAAAAAATGATACACAAACCGCAAGCTAACGAGCACGCACCCTATGCCGCCGGATATATCGGCCTTGTTGAAACAACCGATGTTATAGGCCTATTGCAGCAATTAAAAGATACTACGTACAAACTATTTAGCGGCATGAATGATGAGCAAGCCATGTATAGCTATGCTGAGGGTAAATGGACATTGAAACAGATGCTGGGGCACATTATTGATACCGAGCGTGTGTTTTCTTTCAGGGCCTTCGTCTTTTCGCGCGAAGGCGTTGAGTTGCCGGGTTTTGACCAGGATGTATACATCAACAATACCGATTTTAACAAACGTACGATCCAGGACCTGGCGCTTGAATATAAAGCTGTACGGGATGCAACACTTTTTCTTTACCGTTCATTTACCGACGAACAACTCATGCGCATGGGCATAGCAAGCAAGCACCCGGTATCCGTACGCGCCCTGGTTTATATGACCGCCGGGCACGAACTGCATCATTTGAATATTATTAAGGAGAAATATATTTAGACAGAATCAAGAGGCAAGCGCCAGGAATCAAGATGTTCTACTCAACTTGATAAAAATAAAAAATGTTCCGGCTATATAGCCAAAACCTTCTTGTATCTTGATTCTTGTCTCTTTACTCTAACCAATTATTCCTGGCCGGGTTTACTATCTATCTCTTTCTTCTCCATCCGGAAGGAGGTAAACAATCCTAGGCCGCCAAAGATGGCTATCATAGAGAAGTAGATTGCGGGATTACCATCATTAAATTCGCTTTTGAAAGCCAGGCGGTCGAGTAAAAAGGCGAGAAAGAGTCCCGCTCCGGCACCAATCAGCAGCAATCCCCATTTTAAAGTTGAGAAGGGGGCCGAAGTTTGTTTATACCTGCGTGGGTCCATACCCCGCTCGATCATTGCCATTCTTTCTCTTTTGTACAAGTAAACTATACCAAAGATCATAGCGAAAAGGCCAAGTGAAATGAGAATCCCGGTCATCATTCCAAATTCTGGTGTATCTAAATTATTCATGATATTTAATTTTTTAATTTATTGATTTTTTCTTTTTCAAACCACCCCAATGGTGTATTTGCAAACTATGACGACATGGTTTTTAAGGAGGTTACAGGTTAGTTAAAAAAAGTTATAAAAGTTATAGGTTTGAACCTATTTAACCACTACAACCTCTCCAACCAGTACAACTAATAAACTATCTTTACGTAAGGTGTAACCTTAGAAAGCAAACGGTAGTCAGAGAGGTTGTATATAATGCAAAGCAAGCTTTCAGATATTGAGTTGATTGAACAAACCCTGGCGGGTAACCAGGCGGCATATGCCGATTTGGTACGACGTCATCAGCGTTTTGTGTTCACATTGGCCCTGCGTTTCAGCAAGAACCGCGAGGATGCGGAGGAGATAGCGCAGGACTGTTTTATCAAGGCCTACCGTTCTTTGTCAGCGTTTCAAAAACAATCGAAGTTCAGTACATGGCTATATACGATCGTATACACCACAGCAATGACTTTCCTGCGAAAGAAAAGAGTGGATACGGATTCGATAGATGATGAAAATACGTATATTCAACTGGAGAATCATTCTTCAGGATTGAAGAACAATATGGCCGAGACTAAATCCAGGTCATATTATTTACAACAAGCGATCAGCCAGCTTTTACCGGATGACGCTGCCATAATCACCCTGTTTTATATGGGCGAACAATCGCTTGAGGAAATAGGGCAAACATTGGGTATTGAGTCCAACACGGTAAAGGTTAAATTATTCAGGGCACGCCAGCGGCTCAAAGAAAAGCTGGAAAAAAATTTAAAAGACGAAGTTAAGGAGTTGATATGAATACGATAGAAGAAAGGCTTTGGAACTACATTGACGGCACCTGCACCGAGGAGGAACGCCGGGCCATTGATTTATTGATAGCCAGCGACGAGGGCTACCGGAGCAAATTCGAAGAACTATTGAGCCTGGACAAAGAGTTTGCGGGCCTTGAGCCCGATGAACCGTCGATGGGTTTCACTTATAATGTGATGGAAGGTATACGGGCAGAACATGCGCAGAAACCGCTAAAGGCTGCTATTAATAAGCGTATCATCAGGGGTATCGGCGGATTCTTTATCGTGACGATTTTGCTCCTGGTCATTCTTATGCTGTCAACCTTTCACTTTACATCTGCCAGTGTTTCAGTGCATCTGCCTGAAAGTCTGAAATTACCTGACATGAAAAATTTCCCGTCGGGCCTGCTGCTCAAAGGGTTTTTCTTCTTTGATGTGATATTGGCGTTATTCCTTATCGATGCTTACCTGCACAAAAAAGCTTTCAAAACAGGTTTAAATAAGTAAAAGTGTATTGCAAATGGAACACTCTGTTCCTAAAAGGGAACACATGAACAAAGGCGGCTTCGTGACATTTTTGATTAAATAAACAACAGAGACATAAAAACAGATAACCGTACAATTATGGTATAGTAATTGCGTTAATCATTTATGAACTGGCGATCTGCCAGTTTAATTGTGATAAGGTTTAGGTTGAAAGCCCCCAAACTGCAAGAGTGAGGGGGCTTTTATTTTACTATAAATTCCGAAGTCATTTTTGTTATTTCCCACCCTGCGTAGCCTGATCTTTCATTTTTGAATTTGCGAGTATTACTATCTCCACGCGGCGATTTTGTGCACGTCCAACCGATGTCCCATTATCAACAATCGGTTCCGTTTCGCCTTTGCCCTGGGTATTTAACCTTGCCGGGTTCACTCCCACCGTGGTAAGATATTCCTTAACAGATACAGCCCGCCGTAATGACAGGTCGACGTTGTGGTCAGGTGTGCCGGTATCATCCGTGTGTCCGATAATAAAAATATTGGTTTGCGGATTTTTTTGTAACGAGGCGGCCAGGTTTTGCAAGTTGGTTTGTGCTGCCGGCTTGATGTCTGTTTTATCAACATCGAACAATATACCTGAGTCGAATTTTACAATGATGCCCTCCCCTTCGCGAATGACGGTAGCACCTGGAACAGTTTGTTTGATCTCGGCTGCCTGCCTGTCCATATTACGACCGATGAAAGCCCCGGCAGTACCGCCGACGGCCCCACCTATAATGGCGCCCAGTGCAGTGTTGCCCGCCGATTTGCCTACAAATGCACCGATAATGCCACCGGCACCCGCACCTAAAGCAGCACCTTTTTGCGTTTTGTTGACCGTATGACAGGCGGTAAATGAAGAAATTATTATAACTACCGATAGGATATGTAAAGCAGCTTTGGTTATTGATTTTTGCATAGTACAACAAAAAAGGCAAAGCGGGTGCCATACATGGATATTCGGTATTTATACCTCTGTAATATACTTTAGCGATAAATTTTTAATGCAGTAGAAAAATAAAAACGGCTCCTGACTCACAAAAATTGATTTTCCGGCCTTTTTTTAGTACAAATTCACCAGTATCTAATATAAAAATAGGCCCCGCACGCGGAGCCTTTCGTATTTAAAAAACAAACGACAAATCAAATTAATTCTGTCCGTTGCTTTGTGGCGGCACACTCGCTACGCGGTAGCCCTCGCCGTCAGCATCTTTATATTCTTCGAAGAAAACATTATCCGGTGATACATAGAAAGTCTTTTTATTCAATGTAACTTTCTTGCAGTCGGGGGGCAATTGGTCAACAATATCACCAACCTTTGCAACCGCTGCAACATTTGCCTGGGTGGTCCCTTGATCCTGTGGCGTACTTTGCACCTGTGCATTATTATTTACAGGAGCATTATCTATCGGATCATCGTTGTTGCTCATAGGCAGGTCGCTGCTTTCTGTATTCAACACACCGTCACGGCCAACAACAATATAAACTGTTTTACCGTTGGCGTCAACATCTGCGTGGTAATAAACTCCCGCTGCTTCATAATACTGGATGCCATCGATCACTATCGATTGCGCATTAGAAGGCAAGGTTGGTACTGATGCGCCAATTGGAGGAGCTGTGACCTGGTAGCCGCCATTGTATGGCCGGTAAAATACCCCGCCGTAATAGTAATAAGGGTAAGAATCCCAATAGAAAGGATAATAGCCGTAAGGCAGTGAGCCGAAGTAAAGGCCAAAATGAGGATATCCCCAACCCAGGCCGAACCTGAAGTCGCCATAACCATGATAATAACCGCCACGGTAGTACCCGCCGCGATAACCGCCGCCATAGTAACGACCACCATAATTACGTCCGCCACGATACGCGTAAACTCCACCCCTGGTAGCGCCACGGTAAGCATAT
The DNA here is from genome assembly GCA_043739405.1 of Mucilaginibacter sp. GTDB lineage: Bacteria > Bacteroidota > Bacteroidia > Sphingobacteriales > Sphingobacteriaceae > Mucilaginibacter. The sequence goes on from JAYUEE010000061.1 coordinate 41,303, forward strand.
ACCCCGCCCCGGGTTCCGCCGCGAACACCTACTGCACCGTGGAAGCCGCCGCCATGAACACCTGCACCTTCACGAAATCCCGCACCACCGCGCGTACCAACTGCGCCATGGAAGCCCGAAGAACCACTACGAAAACCGCCGCCGCCATGGAAGCCCGAAGAACCACCACGAAAACCGCCGCCGCCGTGGAAACCGCCGCCGCTACTGCCATGGAAACCACCACCGCCACTGCTGCCGTGGAAACCGCCGCCACCGCCACCACCGTGGGAACCGCTGCCGCCAGCACCGCCGTGGGAACCACCGCCCCCACCATGTCCGCCGCGTTGAGCATACACATTCCCTGTCATCGCCATTGCCAGCATGCCAGTGAATACAAAAGCTGACAAATATTTATATATCCTTTTCATAATTGATGTTTACTTATTTATAGTACGACAGAATTTATGGCAAAAGGTTTATTATGCATAAACAAAAAGGCCCTGCAACGGGCCTTTTGGATATCGGGTGAAAATACTTACCTGTCCTTCTCATCATCTGAATGGATATTTACGATGCGATAGAGATACGGTGAGGCGGCAAAGCACAATTAATTCGCCTTTGAATTTACAAGAATTGCGTCGTTTAAGACTACGTCACTCAGGAAGCCAGTGCAAATCCCTTTTACAACAACAACAGAATTGCCCCGCTTAATCCCAATACCCGGTTTCAACGTACAAAAGACATTGGAAAGCTGGTCGCCGCTTTTGAGTAGTATCGTTGTATTGCCGGACTGGTCCCTGTCCTTTTTCAGTATCGTTCCTTTCAGTTCAATTGCTTTATTAAGGTATTTGGCATCCGCCGCATTTTCATTGGTTTCAAAGTCTTTAACAATTTGACTTGCGGTGATATAAGTTGCCTCTTCAGATTCAACACTTCTATGGTGCGTTTTCGAATATTGAAAAACATAATACCATACACCAAATGCCCCTGTAACTGCAAGGGCCAATACACTCATTAAAATTTTGTTTCTCATGGTTGTTTGTTATTTATGATTGCGTTGGGTTTTACCACTGTAAATACCCTCGATATGTTAAATCCAAAATGCACCCCGCCAGTTCCCCATTTCCCGTCGGTTTGAGTAATAAAACTGGCTTCGTTAATTCCTGTCGAATTGGTAAAGGCTAACTGGAAAACATGGCCGCCCGTTTCGATATCAAAACCTACTGATGCCGAGTTATAGTAGCCGGGCAAATGGTTCCGTTGATAATAGTATTCTCCCGTAAGGTTCACCCTCCGCGATAAGCGCAAACGAAAACCCGTTCCCAATGAATACAAGTCATTCGGGATTGCCTTTGTCGACACAATATTATAGTGGACCATAGTTGGCACAAACTGCAGGGAAAAATAGTCACCAAACTTCCTTGCTATGATCACCTGGCTGGCGTAACTGAAATGGTCCGAATAATTTATGGGATAAGGGGTTACCGGGTCTTTTAATGATCGCCAAATAATAGTCGATGCCAGGCTGATGGATATGGGCATATTCACCTTGCCGGTCGACTGCCGCAAAATCCTTACTTTAAAAAAACCGTCGAACTCCTTATTATAAGTACTTCTGCCCAAACCAATTTCCAGCCAGTTAGTTATCCCATAATCCAACCCGATACGCATGGTTGCCTGGTCCAGCCCAAAGAAATTATAGGCCCCCGTGTTTACCATGCCAAAACGATGCGAGATTTTCAGGTCTAAAATACCAGCCCCTGTATTTTCAATCGATTGGCCGTTGACAACACGGGTTGTCTTAAATATGGAAGTGGTAATATCTGTAGTTTCCTTTTTTTCCTTCTTATTCTGCTCATCCTGCATTTTGAACAGGTCGACGTTTTGAGCATAGCCTTTTAAAAATAAAAAAGGTAAACATACCAGTAGCGCAGCAATCCTTATCCTGTGATTACCGCGAAAATGCTTTGTGTGCGCTTCCATCACTCATACTTGCAGTTAAGCGTTATTTCCGCGTCTTCCGCTATTTTCCCGCCGATATATGAGCCGGTAATTCCGTAATCTTTAATCTTTATTTTGAAGGCCCCGCTGATTGAAGGTTTACCGCCAATAATCTCTAAAATGCCCGTAGTTGATACCTTCTGCGATACGCCATGAATGTTTAGCGTACCGTCAACTTTAATAGGATATTTTCCGTCTTTTGAAAAATCTACCGAAGATACATTAGTAATGAAGCCCCTAAATTCCGCCTTCGGTATTTTCGAGCTTTCCATATAGTTTTCATTAAAGTGATCTTCCATCAGCTGGTTTGCAAACTTGAAGCTTTTGACCAACAGACTGAAAACAATTTGTCCGGTTTTGTCCACCATTTTACTGTCCACCTGGTTGTTAACAGCAATAATTTGTTCGAGGGGGCTGCTGGCGTTAAATTTTACCTGGCCTGTTTTGGTGGAGTACAGTTTTTGGGCCTGCAGTGTAAAACTAATGCTCACGAAGGTTAATAGAATGAGTGCTTTGTTCATTGCTTTGAGTTTAATTATTAGGGGTACCATTAGTTATCCATGCTTGTATAGTATTGATGTCGCATGCCGACAATTTGCTGCTATTAAGGGGCATCGAAGGGACGCTTCCGGTTTGATTTATTGAATTCATAAGTTGCCCGTTGGTAACATATACTTTCAGGGCTGTATAACTGTCAAGCTTAATTCCGGCGCCGGCTGATGCATTCCCACTGTGGCAGCTATAACAGTTTGTACTCAGGATGCCTGTTACATTTGCGCTGTACGTAACACTGGTAACTGTACACGTGCCCGTTGCCTGTGGATACGACAAATTGGCGTGATCATAATAACAGCCTGTTAAACAAACAAAAAGGGCAACTGAAATGACAAGATATCGCATGACTATTTGAATTATTGCGGGCAACCGGCGTTTATCCATTTGGTTATCTGCGTGATCTGGCAATCGGCTAATTTTCCGGATTGCGGCATATTCATCGCGGCAGTCGTCGAGGTATATTTGATCGCGTTCAAAAAGTTAGTTTTCATACCTGTCCCCGCGGCCTTGGCGCTGGCGTAATCGCTTAACACTACACCTCCAGAGCCCGGTGCAACACCATGGCAACCGTTGCAATAGGTTGCGAAAATTGCCGATATGCCATTTGAATACGTTGTTTTGGTGGTATCACAGGTTGTAACGGTGCAGGTATGATTTACTGCCCCCTGGTTAATCCATTTGGCTATTGTAGCTATTTGAGCAGAACTTAATTGAGGCGAATTTCGTGGCGGCATTCCATCCTGCAGAATGGTATAGTATCGGCTGTTGTTAGGATTGCCCGCTGCAATACCCCGGCTAATATTAGCGAAAGTGGTTAAATTCAGGCCTTCAACATGAGTTGCCGCGTCGTGGCAACCTGTACTCCCGCAATACGTTTGATATAACGGTAACACATCCGTCTGAAAGCAAACTGAATCGCTCACGGTTGTTCCACCCGTACCGGTGCCTGTGGTACCTGTACTTCCGGTCGAACCCGTTGCTCCTGTACTTCCGGTTTTTACGGGGGCTATAATATGATCATGAGTACATGCGTATACCACAGTAATCAAGATCCCCAGTATTATTATCGGTCTTTTCATATCGATAGGGGTTGATAATACTCTCCTTTAAATTAATAAAGGAATAAAAAGCTGTTTTCGTAGGTATTACTGTTTGGCAGATAATACATTGATATAAATGTATTATACGCGCTCTGTAACAAAAAAGTTACGATAAGAAAACGCAACTTCAAATATTATTATTGTTTGAAAATAAAAATATTTTCGTGTGTATTAAAAAAAGTGGGGTTAGCAGTGTTTTTCATTAAATTTCGGTGACATAACTCAGCAAATCTCCGGTATTGTTTACTCGCTTCCCTGGACAAAAAAATGCCATACCTATTTCAAATAAGTATGGCATTTCTCAAAAATTCGGATCGACTACTTTTTCACATCAAATTTAAAATACTGGCTGCCTGCTTGTCCGTCGGCGGTTAATCCCTGTATTACCCCTATATACTGGCCTCCCTGGTCGGAAGTATAAAAACTAAGCTGCTTTTTTCCCTCTTTGCCCATATTAACAGCAGGTGCCCAATACAATACATTCCTAAAATCGGGTACGCGACTTGCAACGGCCTTATCGGTGTCATAGGCCGGCGAATAGAATACCCGTTGCAATTGCAGCCCTTCGTAATCTAATACTACAGCATGCGGATCAAGTTCCACACCGCCCAGGTCACCTTTGTAAGTAGTATAGCTTAATATACCTTCGGCATCAGCCGCCCCCCAAAAATACCTGTCTTTAATGACGTCCAATTTTCTAACCTTTAGCGGGTCGATGGCTACTACTTTATCGATATCAAAAATCGGGATCCCGTCGAGCATCACTAACGGGTCGCCTTCCAGGAAACCTGCCCCGCTTATTACCTTAATATGAAACTTTTTGTCCGACCGAACCACATATACCTCCCTTATGTATTCGCGCAATACTTCTTCCATTGTGGTAAAACGAGTATAGTCATCAAGCTTGTAAACTTTGTCAGGTATGCCGAAAAACGCGCCGCTGTCGGCGGGCAAATCATAATATCGCCTGATTTCCTTACCCGAATAAAGATTAAGCACCTGCATGCCCAGGCTATTTTTTTCAAGCGAAACCTGCATATCCGGGGTGACGTTGAATGCAGGTACCTGGGTTTTTGAATACTGTTCAGAAAATGGGCTCACAATATCAATACGGTAAGTACTATCGTGCTGGGTATTGGTTTGAATTACTATTTCGCTCGGCCCGTAAAATCCTTTTGTATTAAAAAGCAGTTTACCGGACGAATCACTCCTGGCGGTAAACAACTGCACCTTTTTACCCGGAATGCCAAAATAAGCCACTACATCGCTTGTGGGGGAATTGCCAATTGTATTAACTATTTTTCCCGTTACAATATGGCCGTTATACTCTGGCAGGAAAGAAAAAGAAGCAGGTTTGTTTTTTAATACTTCGCTCCATTGAAACCTGCGCCAGCCCTGTGTAAGCATCAGGTTATCTGCGGCGCCATCCACTTCTGCGGTACTATTTTTAAAGTAATATTCCGGTGATTCTATATTGCCTTTCAGGTCAGAACTTAGCCATAAGTAACTTGCAATATCACCCGATTCATGGGTTTGGAAAGCGTCAAGGCGGTACACCGACATTGACAGGTTAGCATCTTCAGATTTACCTGTGTTATCTTTAGTCGCAAGGGAAATACTTACCTTTTTCCGTTCACCGTACTCTGCCTTGTCAGCCGAGGCATCAATTGCCAGCATTTTCGACGGGCGCTTAAAATAAAGCCTTTCGCACACGGGTTTCCTGTTATTGTCGAAAATAGTTATGTGCGATACGCCATCTTCAAGGCTGCTTTTATCAATTGTAAAACTTGCCGTTCCGTTTGCCGGTACCACCCGCTTAGCCACTTTTACCACCTGTTTGCTGTGAACAAAAAGATACAGATCAGGCTCATCGGCTTTGGTATTGGTAGTTACCGTTAACTGTAACTGCCCCGATCCATTATCGGCCAACTGCATCACATACCCTTGCTGGTCAATAGCGGGGATATCTTTTACAACCGCTGCGTTGTTGCCCACTTTTATAATCGCTTTATAAGTGTTTGCGGCATCAGGTGTGAATGAGAAATTACCCATCCCGAATTTCGATGGTGTAAATTTTACGACGGTATCCTTTTTCTGGTTGATAATTGCACCTGAAAAACTGATGCCTTTCCCGTTTTTGTCAACTGCCTTAAATGCCACTTTGCTGGCGAGGCCATTAACCAGGTTGCCCCCCTCAGGGAAAAACTGGATATCAAAATCCCCCGGATTGGCGGCAGCTATTGCTGTCGGAGCGATCTGCGGGTTTACGAGTGTGATACTTTTTTCAAAATAATAATCGGGGCTGAAGTTTTTCATCCAGTTGGTATACGCTCTCAGCTTGTAGTTACCGTTATTGGTAGTAACAGGAAGATATATCGAACCACTCCCACTGCCGTTACGCATTTCGACCTTGGTTTGCAGCACCTCAACCTGGTTATTATCCAATAACTCCACATAAACAACCTTGCTCAGGTTCAAGGGCCTATTGTATGTGCCGTCGACAACATATACCTTGAACCACATGATCTCACCGGTCATATAGGCGCCTCTATCTGTATGGACGTATACCTTTTCCTGCAACGCATATTGCTTATAGTTGCTAAAACTATTTTGAATACTATTTAAGGTTTGCGCGCGGCTGCTTAGTGAGAGCAGCGCGAATGCTAAAAACATAACACCTTTTAATTGGGTTGCTACTGGTTTCATAGTCTTGTTGTTTATGTGGTTAACTGTATTCATCAGCTTAGCTTTTTACTTTTTTAATTTAACAATATTTATTATTACGGCCATCAATTAATAGGGCCAAAAAACAGGCTTTGTATTAGTACCATAGGGTTGCTTTGTCCGGCAATCTACACACTCTTTCCAGGCGTAAGAATAACCCACAATTGCCGGCGCTCCGGGCGGCTGAATTGCATTTATTAAAACCGTGTCACCATTTCTGAATACCTGGTTAAGCCGATCCTGGAAACTTACTTCAGGCGCGACGGGTATAGTTTTCACCGGGCACGCCCCAGCATCCGGTGGTTCCACGTAAAAGGGTACGAATAACCCGGCAAAGTGATTATCCACATATATCCGTTTTGCCTTGACACTTGAAGCGCTTATAAAACCGATAACAGGTTCGGCCGGGTTAGTTAAGCAATGGATATTCCCCTGTAGCGTCGACGGCTGAGCATCAAAAATGGAGCCCAGTTGCTCTGTATTCTTTTTTAAAATTTGCCAGTAGGCAAAACCTTCAGGCGTCAATGCATATTGCCGGAGCATGATACTATAACCATGCGATATTTTCCCCGACGCTGCCGATATAAAGTCCACCGGAGCATATGATATTACATCATTCGTCAATTTGGCAGACGAACCAAGCAGTACCTGGTGAGACTGCGCCGTCGCATAGCAATTGTAAATGTTGTCGGGCCCGTTATAATAAATACGATAGGTTGGGTAACCGGTACTATCCAATTTGTAAAATGACTGGTAATACGAAATATATTGCCAGGTCTCATCAAAATCCCAGCGGTAATACCTTGTATTGTTTTTGGTATCGTGCGAATTCACTGAAAACTGCACTCCGTTATTTTGCACCTTGTAGCTTATACTATCAATATCGGGTGTATCTTTCGCTTCAACAAAATCTGACAGGTATTCCTTATTATCTGCCGTTTTTACCCGCAGCCGGTATTTTGCCGTTGAGCTCAAATTCAGAGGCGCCGACTGGTAAAGCCCGTTGCCTGCTTCCTGTAACGGGTAAGTAGTATTCTGATCACTTTCAACCGTTACAGCCGCATTCAACTCCGGCGCAGGGGCCGCTTTACTTGATAGTTTAACCGTACGTGTTAATTTAATAAAAGTAGAATCCACTCCGGTGTTTACCACACCTTCAATAACCAGGTAGCTATTTTTTGCCGAAATAACTGGCGGCACATAAGGCTTCTTACACCCGGATGTCACAGTTATTGCCAAAGCTGCCAGATAGATTATGCGGTATATTTTTCTCATTGATTAGTCCAAAAACTTGGTTGTTTATTACTTCCGCGCAAGGTACAGTCCACACATTCCGGGCTCGAAGCCGCATAGCCTACGGCCTGGGTGGAACCCGGCGGCACTATAGCGAATATGGGTATCTGCTCCTGCGTATAGATATAAAGTTGCACCTCGTTTACAAAACCGGCCCCCACCGACTTTTTGAAATATGCAGTATCCATCATGCAACCGTCATAAGGCGTTACAGCTTGCCAGGCCGGCAGAACGTTGTTGCCAATAAATATCCGGCTTTGCGCCGGGCTACCCGCCGTTATATATCCAATTACCGCCTCACCGGGGTTGGTTACACAATGTATATTCCCCGGCAGTTCGGATGGTTGCGCATCAAAAATGCTGCCCAGTTGCTCTGTATTCTTTTTTAATTGCTCGTAATAATGAAAGGCGTCCGGTGTCAGCGCATATTGCTTTACCAGGATACTGTAGCGAACCCTGAGCTTTTCAGAGGTTGCACCTATCGACGTTATTTCGTTATTCGTGATCACGTCCTGCGTTAATTTGGCAGATGAGTTTAATACGATACCGGAAGATGAGTTATTTAACCAACAGTCGTATATCTGGTTTGCGAAAGCCCGGTTTAAAACCGTGTCGATAGGTATTTGTGATAAATAGACATATGAATAAAACCCCGAGTGAATCTCATAAGTCTCTTTATAGTCCCAACTGTAGTAAGTTGAGTTGTGTGACGGATCGTGAGTATCCGCATATATCTTTATCCCGTTACTTTGAATGCGGTAATAAACGCTGTCAATTGGCGGTGAGTTTTTTGCAACTACCATATCCGACTGGTACACCTTACCATCGGAGGTCACGATTTTTAGGCCGTACTTAGCCGACGAGTTTACATTTAATCCCGGTCCTGTATAATATCCTTTGCCGGTTGACGACAAAGGATAATTGCCCCCGGCGTCAGTTGTTACAGTAACTGACGCGCCAAGCTCTGGTTTCACCTGCGCAGTCGACGAAAGCGGTACGGTACGGCTAAGCCTTATACTGGTTGAATCTGAACCGGTGTTGATTACGCCCTCTACAACCAGGTAATTACTGGATACAGCTATAACGTGAGGCAGATATGGTTTTTGACAACCCCACCAAATTATAATAAAGGCAAAAAATATATAAGTCCTTTTTTTCATTCGCTTACCCAAAAATTTGGTTGTTTATTCGTTCCTCTTAAAGTGCAATCCACGCATGCCGGCGAGCTACCTGTATAGCCCAGCGGGTTCACCATCCTGGGGTCGGGTTTGTAAGGCACTATCGGTATGTCATATCCCCCGTATATTCTTTCCTTAACCTCATTGAAAGAACTGTTTCCACTGGGCCTTGCGTACAGGTCGGTATCCAATATACAACCTACATATGGCGTAACGGCCAACCATGCCGGTAATTTCCTGCTGTCAATATATATCCTGGTTTGCGCGCTGGCACCGGCTGTAACATAACCAAGCACCGGCTCAGTAGTATTGCTAACACAATGGATATTCCCGGTCAGTTGTGAAGGCTGCGGATCAAATATGCCGCCCAATTGCTCCGTATTTTTCTTCAACTGCGTATAATATTGATAGGCATCCGCTGTTAAGGCATATTGCTTTACCAGTATACTATAACGTATTTCAAGCTCTTCGGCTGTTGAAGAAATAAATGCGATCGGATTTTGTAAAATAACGTCCTTCGCCAATTTCGCCGAGCTATTGAGCAGTATGGTGGATGACGTATCATTCCGCCAGCAAGTGTATATCTGGTCGTCAAGTGGCCGTTGTACTACAGAATCTACAGGAAAGGTTTGCAGGTATACCATGGCGTTGAATGCCGGGTGGAATTCATAGGTGGCTAAATAATCCCAGCGGTAATAATGCGTATTGTTCGACGGGTCATGCGTGTCGGCGTACACCTCTACACCGGCGCTTTGTATTTTACCAAAGAGATCCAATGTATTAGTTTGTATTTTATAGTAAACACTGTCTATCGGCGGTGAATTTTTTAGGGGAACAAGGTCAGACTGGTACACTTTACCATCCCTTGTGCTAATCTTTAAGCCAAAATTACCCGAGGTTACATTCAATCCAGGGGCCTTATAATAACCCTTGCCCGTTTCAATACAAGGATAGTTTGCGCCGCCATCGCTAATGATGATAACTGTGGCACCTAATTCCGGGTTAGTACTATGCTTCAATGATATTGGAACCGTGTGGCTAAGCCGGATAATAGTTGAATCGGAACCGGTACTGATCACCCCTTCTACAACCAGGTAGCTAGGGGCTGCTGATATAGGTTTTGGATTATAAGCCAGTTTGCAGCCCCACCATCCCATGGATGTAATTATCAATATGTGTACTCTTATTCTCTCCATTATTTATTTCCAAAAATCAGGCTGCGCTTCACTTTTCATATTATTGCCAAAAAGCTGGTTTAACAGTTTTACCGCCCAGATGTATTCTGCAATCAACGCAGGTATTACTTTGTGCCGGTACGGCGTACGCCGGTTCGTTTATACCAGGGCATCCCGAGGACCGTATCGTGTCCGTCGGAATCAATTGCCCGTAGCTCAACATCTGTGGCAGCGGCGAACCTTTTGCCCAGCACGCACCATCAGGCCTGCAGACCAATGGCGAATTATATGGCCAATAGGGTAGTTGTGTTTGATCGATAAATATTCGTTTTTGCGTAATGCTGCTCGCGCTTACATAACCAATCACAATACGCGACGGGTCCGACGTGCAATGCAGGTTTGTGGTATTTGCGGAGGGCTGTGCATCAAAAATGGACCCTATTTGCTGTGTGTTCTTCTTCAGCATTGCCCAAAAATTATAGGCGTCCTTCGTGAGCGCATATTGCCTTACGAGGATACTGTACCTGTGCAATACTTTTTCAGATGTGCTCGGAATTTGCGTGATAGCGTTATGGGCAATCACATCACTGGTTAAAGCAGCTGAAGTGCTAACTTTGATCGCACTGGAATTTGTCGTGATGTAGCAGGTATGTATCTGCTCTGCGGGCGTACGGAGCCTCGACCATTTTAGTGTATCGGAGCTAACAGGATCTAAAATGTAATGCGTTTCCAGGTCAGTCTGAAAAATATAAGTTTCCGCATAATCCCAACGGTAATAGTGGGTATTATTCGCCGGGTCATGCGTGTCGGCGTAAATCTCCAGGCCACTGCTTTGTATGTGATTATAATAATCTATAGTAGTGCTTTGTATTTTATAATAAACGCTGTCGATCGGAGGGGTTACCTTTACCGGCACATAATCTGATGAATAGGTTTGGCCGTCTGTCGTGGTTATGTTCAGGCGATACTTATGCGAGTTATCCAGGTTCAAAGGCGGGGCCCCATATTTTCCGCTGTCAATTTGCGGTAAACTATAACTTACATTCTGATCGTCCTGCACAGTCACGGTTGCGTTCGATTCAGGGTTTAGGGTCGTTATACCCGAAACATTTACCGTGCGGCTTAATTTAATTATAGTCGAGTCCTGCGCGGCGGCAATTATACCCTCAACCACCAGGTAATTATTATTTGCAGTAATAGCGGGCGGCGCATAAAGTTTTTTACAGCCCCACCATGCCGTTATCCCCAGTAAAACCAAACCGGCTAATTGCTTCATATTCATATCCGCTCCCTTTCTCATACTATTTCCAAAAAGCTGGTTGTTTGTTCGTCCCTCTTAAGGTACAGTCCACGCACTCCGAAGCAGCCGCATGATTAGGGTCAGTTGTTGGTATAAACTGAGGATTCACTCCACCATAAAACCTTTCGATATCGGCCTCCGAGTGTACCGAAACTGTATCATCTTTACAACCCATCTGGTCGTAATAAGTAAAAGGAAGCGCTGGTGGAAGATCGCGGTTGTCAATAAAAATTCTTTTACTCGATACCGTTCCTGCTGTTATAAAACCAATTACCGGTATTGCGGGGTTGGTTACACAGCTAATGTTTCCTTTCAACGATGACGGCTCTGCATCAAAAATGGTCCCTATCTGCTCGGTGTTTTTTTGCAGGCTTGTAAAGTATTCGTAAGCATCGAGAGGCAGCCCGTATTCCCTAACTATTATGCTGTACCTGAAGCCCAATTTTTCAGAATTCGATGGCAAAAAAGCGAGTTCTTTGTTATCAATAACAGATTGGCTTAACTTATCCGTCGTTGCAAGGTTTAATGCCGTTGAATGGTCATTCCCCCAGCAATGATATATCTGTTGATCGGCTGTGCGATATATGAATTGCCCGTTAACATACCTCAAATAAGATTCATACTGTGAATTAAACGTCCAGGTCTCGTCGTAATCCCACCTGTAATATTGGATCTTATTATTGTTATCGTGGGTATTTACATAAATATGAACCCCATCAGCTCTAATGTTATACCCCACGGTATCTATAGGCGGCGAATTATAAACGCCGACAAAATCTGATAGATATTCTTTACCATCCACTGTTTTTATCCTCACCCGGTATTTGCGTGTTATATCCAGGGTCATCGGCGCTAATGCATAAGTACCTTTAACTGTTTCCTGTAGTTGATAGCTGGCTTGCTGATCATTCTCAACGGTTACCATTGCCTCCGAATCGGGCTTACTTGTTGTTTTATCTGATATATTAACAGTCCTGCTCAGCTTAATGAAAGTTGAGTCAGTGCCGCTGTTAATAGCGCCTTCCACAACAAGGTAATTCACGTTCGTTGCCACTACGGAAGGTTTATAAGCTTTCTTACAGCTTAAGACAGACATTGTTGTTGATATGGATATCATAAATATGATCCCCCGCGCATACATTTAAAACCTGATGTTGTAATTGACAAATGGGATAGGCCTTGCAAATATGGAAAGCTGGTAACCATTTATGGCTCCTCCTTGCTCCTGGAAGAATGTAGAATAAGCGTTGGCCCGGCCGGTAAGGTTGTATACACCTATTGACCACGAGTTGTGCGTAAGCTGGTGCACTTTGTGGTTGCCTTCGATATTCATGGATAAATCAGTCCTGAAATAATCCGGTATGCGATAGGCGTTCCTGTCTGAATAATATACCCTCTCCGAACCACCATAATCATATTTGGCTATAGGCAGGGTAATAGGCCGGCCTGTGCTGTAAGTCACATCCAGGGAAACACTAAACCGGTGGCTTACCCGGTAATTGCCGGTAAAATTAAAATCGTGCGGCTTGTCATAATTTGCAGGATAATACTTGCCTCCATTGATGAGCTCGCCGGCAGTAGGGTCATCCTGTTTCAGGAATGTGCGCGAATATGTATAGCTGATCCAACCGTTCAATTTACCGGCTGTTTTGCGCACCAGGAATTCGACACCGTAAGCCTTACCTTTTGTATTGATCACATCCTGTTCGATATGATCGTTCAACAACAATGTGGCCCCGCTTTTATAGTCCAGGTAATTGTTTATCTTTTTATAGTAAACCTCGACGGACATTTCTATCGTGTTGGCTTTGGCATTTCTGTACACGCCGAGTGATACCTGCTGGCCAAATTGCGGCTTAACGTTAGGATCGCTTAACTTATAAGTGTCCGTTGGCGAAATGGCCGTAGTATTCGACAGTAAGTGAATAAACTGATGCATGGTATTATATGCCGCCTTCAATGAAACGTCGTCATTTAAATTGTAACGCGCTGAAAGCCTCACCTCGGGCCCGCCATAAGTGTTTATCACTTTATTTTTACCATAAGTGGTGCTGTCCAATACGTTTAAACTCTCTTTTGGCAAGTTGGGCGCATAATGGTCAACCGTTTGCGGGCCGAGGTAAGCATATAAGGCATAACGAATACCCGCGCTTACCGACAAATCGGGGGTTATATCATATTTATCACCAAGGTAAATGGCACTCTCTAATGCCTGTTCCTGCGGAACTACCTGCGGCACCACTAACGATTTGGCTCCATCAGGTTCCTCATCACCCGGGTTAAGTTTATAATAAATAGAGCTCACGCCAAAATCGATGGTGTTTTTTGGATTGACGTAATAAGTGAAATCAGTTCTAAAGTTGTATTGGTTAACGCCAAAATTAAGCTTATACCCGTTTACGGCATTCGCGGTACTCGATATGTTGTAATCATAATGGTCAATACCCGCCAGTACCACGCTGTACAGTTTATTATTGAAATTATGCTTCCATTTAATGTTCGCATTCTTGTTTTCATAACCATAGGCGGTATCGCTGTTCAGCCTGAATTTGTCCTGGCTTAGGTAGCCCATCAGGTAAATCGTGTTCTTGTCACCCAGTTGGCTGGTGATACCCAGGTTAAGGTCGTAAAACGATGCCGAGCTATGTTTATAGGCATCAGGCAACGCGCTAAGGAGCCAGTCGGAATAAGTGGTACGGCCGCCGAAAATAAATGATGTCTTATCTTTTATGATAGGGCCCTCTACATTCAGGCGACTGGTCAATAAACCAATACCTGCCGAACCTGTGTACAACTTTTTATTGCCATCCCTATCAGTAACTTCCAGCACCGACGCTAAACGGCCTCCGTATTTTTCCGGTACGGTACTTTTATATAACTCGATGTTTTTTACGATATCGGGGTCAAAAGCCGAGAAAAAGCCGAAAAAGTGCGAGGGGTTATAAATTGTCGCATCATTATATAGGATCAGGTTCTGGTCGGCCGCCCCGCCACGCACGTTAAAGCCGGTAGTGGCCTCACCTACTGATTGTACGCCTGGCAGAGTAAGCACTACCCGCAACACATCTGCTTCGCCGAACGCCGTGGGTATTTGCTTGATGCTTTTTATATCAAGCTTGTTCACACCCATTTCAACGCTCTTTACGTTTGCCACTTTCTCGGCCGATATGGTTACCTCTTTCAACGATGTCACCTGTTCCTGCATCTCAATATTCAGCTTTCCATCAGTATACAAAACTATCCTGCGCCTGGTATCTTTTAAGCCCAGCCCTTTTATAATTAAAACCTGCCTTCCGCGCGGCAAGGTGAGCGAGAAATAGCCGAATTGGTCGGTTGATACTCCCAGTTTGCTATCCGGGTTGTAAATACTGGCGCCTATAATGGCTTCGCCTGTTTTAATATTGCGTACGTAACCAGCCAGCGTGGCATTACCCGCTTTAATGTTGTTGGTTTTTATACCTATCTCGTAAAGCTTATTCTCCGTTGTGGCTTCCGGCACTTTGGTTTGTTTATCCTCGGTATAATCAGTAACCGCAGCAACGGGTGCAGTTGTTGTTGGCGTATTAAAAAATCCCGGTGCTAAAGAAGTATTCAGCTGCCTTCCTTTTGTAAGGAATACGGCCTGGCTGGTAATTGCGTAGTGAAAATCTGTATTGCGGAACGCCATGCCCAATACCATGTCGAGTGGCTTTTCTGTTGCCTGCACAGTTACTTTAAGGCTATCAAACTGGGGGGGATTGTAATAAAAATGAAGCCCGGTTTTGGCCTCCAGGTCAGTTACAAACTGCTCAATGGAAGCTTGCTGAAAATTGACGCTGATTGTCTTCTTATCTATGTCCTGTGCCGAAACCATTTTAAAAAAAATCGCGAAGCAGAAGCCTAAGAGGTAAATTTTTTTCATCAGAATAAGTTATTCGTTCAGTAATAGGTTTTGATAGTACCAGGGCTTGCTCTCGCCCGCTTTATTAGTTTAGTTATTTTGATCGTAATAGGCCGCTATGCTTGCCATAGCGCCTTCAGGATCCTGCCTGAAATGTATATTATTATCTTTAATATACTTTTGAAGCAGTGGTTTTTTGTCTTTTAGTACATTCAGGAATGAGCCCTGGCCGCTCACGTTATAGTAAGTATTGCCCCTTCGCACATAGTATTCAGTCTTTGCAATAAAATACGTCTCTAAACTGATAGCGATGTTGGTTGAATTCTGAATAGTTTTTATTCGTTTGGCCAACACTTCTACCTTGCCGCCGTAAAGCTGATCATAGAAGCCCGTTGAAATTCCCGATTTATCATTGGTCAATGAATCAGCGTCAACGCGTACAAAATGATGGCCCGAGAAAGTAAAATCATGTACCCGCTCGTTAAGCAGTGTGTACATCGAAAAATGATTGTAAAGAAGTACAACAAGCTGATCTTTATATATATCGTACATCATCGGCACTCCCTTATAAACAAAACCATCATAATTCACTTCCCCCGACGCCCAGGTTTCGGCATCGAGCGGGTAAAGTGCATTACCTTTTATTGTACGCTCATACGGCAAATACTCGTGCCCGCTGTATAAGCGCGATTGCTGTCCAATTGCTATATAAAAGTTTGCGACTGTTTGCTGCAGTGTGTTCTGCACTACTGAACTATCGGCCGGGGCTGCCTGCCCGAATAATTTACCGGCAGTTATTACACTCAAGAAGCATAATGTACTTAGTTTAAGAAGGTATCTTTTCATCCCATGAAAGTAATTTAGGCAAAATGGATAACGGAATATGCAGTACTTCTTTCTTAGAAATGAAACTATTTACTAGAAACATACTAATACGTCGTTAATTCGAATCGTAAATTACTAAAAATTTAGTTGTAAATAAAAGCATGTTGCTAAAAAAAAGAATTGTAAATTTTTTATTACGAAAAAAGGCCCTGATTTTCAGGACCTTTTGTTTTATGAATATGCTATATTTTTAGAGTTTTCGCTTTACTTCAACGTTTTCATAGGCTTCTACGATGTCGCCTACTTCAATATTGTTGTAGTTTGCTATGTTCAAACCACACTCATAACCTGCATTCACTTCCTTCACATCGTCTTTAAAGCGTTTCAATGACGCCAGTTCGCCGGTGAAAACAACAACGCCTTCACGTACAATGCGAATTTTACTGTTGCGGGTAATTTTACCGTCAAGTACCATACACCCGGCAATTGTCCCCACCTTGCTTATTTTGAAGGTTTCTCGTATTTCAACGTTAGCAACTATTTTCTCTTCGAATGTCGGCGCAAGCATGCCTTCCATAGCTGCTTTTATCTCGTTGATGGCATCGTAGATGATAGAATACAACCTGATATCAATTTGCTCCTGTTCGGCCAGCTTGCGTGCACCGCCCGATGGCCTAACCTGGAAACCAATGATAATGGCATCCGAAGCTGATGCCAGCAATACGTCCGATTCGGAAATTTGCCCTACAGCCTTCGAAATAATATTTACCTGTATCTGTTCAGTCGAAAGTTTCAGTAATGAGTCTGACAAGGCTTCAATTGAACCATCCACGTCACCTTTAACAATGATGTTGAGTTCCTTAAAGTTACCTACTGCCAAACGACGGCCAATTTCATCCAGGGTAATGTGTTTCTGTGTACGAAGGCCCTGCTCGCGCTGCAATTGCATACGCTTGTTGGCTATTTCGCGCGCTTCAACTTCGCTTTCCAGTGAATTGAATTTATCGCCCGCAGTTGGTGCGCCCTGCATACCCAATACCTGTATAGGTGTTGATGGACCTGCTTGCTCAACCCTTTGCCCGCGTTCGTTGGTAAGCGCCTTTACACGGCCGCTGTAACAGCCCGCCAGTATCGGATCACCCACTCTTAAAGTTCCTGCCTGTACAAGTACTGTAGTAACAATACCGCGACCCTTATCAAGTGCCGCTTCGATAACAGTACCAATGGCACGCTTATTAGGATTAGCTGTCAGCTCGAGTAATTCTGCCTCAAGCAATACTTTTTCCAATAGCTTATCAATATTCAACCCTGTTTTGGCCGATATTTCCTGTGACTGGTATTTACCGCCCCATTCTTCAACCAAAATATTCATAGCCGAAAGCTGTTCGCGTATTTTATGCGCATTTGCGCCCGGCCTGTCAATCTTATTAAATGCAAATATAATAGGTGCCCCAGCAGCCTGCGCGTGGTTTATAGCCTCACGGGTTTGCGGCATCACGCTATCGTCCGCGGCTATTACGATGATTACGATGTCCGTTACCTGGGCACCCCTGGCACGCATCGCGGTAAACGCTTCGTGGCCCGGTGTATCCAAAAAGGTGATTTTACCCTTATCATCCGGCAAAGTAACTTCGTATGCACCTATGTGTTGTGTAATACCACCGGCTTCACCGGCTATTACATTGGTTTTACGTATAAAATCGAGCAATGATGTTTTACCATGGTCAACGTGGCCCATGATAGTAACTATCGGTGCACGTGGTTGCACATCTTTTGGATCGTCCGGTGTATCCAGGTTAGCTTCCTCATCCTGCGGTTTCACAAACTCAACCTGGTAACCAAATTCATCGGCCACAATGGTCAATGTTTCAGCGTCAAGCCTTTGATTGATAGACACAAACATGCCCAAACTCATACAGGTGGATATGATCTGTGTTACAGATACATCCATCATCGAAGCCAGTTCATTTGCAGTCACAAACTCGGTAACCTTTAATACTTTGGATTGCAGTTCCTGCTCCATTGCCAATTCCTCCGCATTCGCAGCAACATCATCACGTTTTTGACGACGGAATTTTGCCCGCTGAGCAAATTTGCCTGATTTACCTGCACCGCTTAAACGGGCAAGCGTGGCTTTGATCTGATCCTGTATTTCTTTTTCTGTTGGCTCTTCCTTTGGAGTTCCGGGAGCCGCATTGCGGTTCCTGAAATCAGGCCTGCCATTTGCACCAGGGGCACCACCGGGACGGTTATTACCAAAACCCGGGCGATTTCCACCCTGTTGCGGTTGCTGTCCACCAGTACCCGGCGGGCGGTTATTGCCGCCTTGCTGAGGTTGATTATCCTTACGTTTTCTTTTCCTCTTGTGATCTGCCGAATTACCTGCGGTGTTCGACGACGAGGCAACAGGATTACGTTTTGCCGGGTCTACAGGCAAAGTTATTTTGCCTACCACATTGGGCCCGGTTAAGCGCTGCGCTTTAGCCCTTATTACTTCATCAGGCTCTTCAACTACTTCTTCTGCAACAGGTGCTACAACAACAGGTGGTACCGGTTTTGCCTCCTCCTTCTGCTCCTTAACGGGTTCAGGTTTAACAACTTCCTTTACTTCCTCTTCAGGCTCTGCCTTAACTTCAGGTGCGACTTCGGTTTTGACAACCACAGGCTCTGCCTTCTTTTCAGGTTGCTGAACAGGTGCATCAAGATCTATCTTACCTACCACTTTCACACCAGGCAAGGCTACTTCGACTCTCTCTTCAGCTTTTGGCTGCTCAACCTTAGGCTTTTCAACCGGCGGCACGAAGTTGGTTACCCCTTTTATCAGTATTTCTTCATTTTCGAAATCCCTCGAGCGGCGTTGCTCAACAGGTTTTTCGGGAATATAGCCAGGTTCTTCTTTCCTTATCTTCCCTATACTTATCTGCTTGGCTTCTTCCTTTATAATTTTGTCTGCAGAAAATTCCCTCAACAGTGCAGTATACATATCACCGTCCAATTTGGCCATGGGCTGCTTATCAACTTTGTAGCCTTTGGTAGCCAAAAAATCGACAATGGTACCCATACCAATGTTCAGTTCCTTTACTGCCTTTATTAATCTTATTGATTTGTCTTCTGACATTTATTAATACTTTCTCTTTCTTTTTTGCAAAAATACGATTTTAATTTCGCTTATAGCGCTTATTCGAACTCGGCTTGGAGAATTGATAACACATCCTTAACCGTTTCTTCTTCTAAATCGGTGCGTTTTACCAGTTCACCAACCGACAGCGCCAGTACTGATTTTGCTGTATCCAAACCAATGCGTTTGAACTCATCGATGATCCAGCCGTCGATTTCGTCTGAAAATTCTTCGATATCCACATCCTCATCCTGTTCGTCTGCCTCGCGGTAAACATCAATTTCGTAACCTGTTAGTTTACCAGCAAGCTTAATATTATGCCCGCCGCGACCGATAGCCAATGATACCTGGTCGGGTTTCAAATACACCGCTGCCGTTTTTTTCTCATCATCCAATTTAATGGAAGTGATTTTTGCCGGCGATAACGCACGCTGTATATATAACTGTAAATTATTGGTATAGTTTATAACGTCTATGTTTTCATTTTTCAGCTCGCGAACGATACCATGTATGCGCGATCCTTTCATACCTACGCAGGCTCCTACCGGGTCAATACGGTCATCATAAGACTCAACGGCTACTTTGGCCCTTTCGCCCGGTTCACGTACAATTTTCTTGATTGTGATTAACCCATCAAATATTTCCGGAACTTCCAGTTCGAATAAACGCTGTAAAAACTCAGGCGCCGTACGCGAAATGATAATTTTAGGATTGCTGTTCAGCATATCCACCTTGCTTACCACAGCTTTCACACTGTCGCCTTTTTTGAAATAATCAGCAGGTATCTGTTCTGATTTTGGCAGCAATAATTCGTTACCTTCATCATCCAGCACCAAAGTTTCTTTTTTCCAAACCTGGTAAACCTCACCGGTTACTATTTCACCTACACGGTCCTTATATTTTTTGAATATCTCATCCTTTTCAAGTTCCAGAATTTTTGAAACCAGTGTCTGGCGTGCCGCTAATATGGCACGGCGGCCAAAGCTTTCCAGGGTTATCTGCTCCACAAAATCATCTCCCACCTCCAGGTCCGCGTCAAATTTATGTGCCTCGGCCAGTTCAATTTCAAGGTCGTCATCTTCTGAAAACCCATCTTCCATCACTGTACGTGTGCGCCAAATTTCAAGGTCACCATTGTCCGTGTTTACAATCACGTCACAATTCTCATCATTGCCGTATTTTTTCCTGATCATGCTTCTGAAAACGTCTTCCAGTACGCTCATCATGGTTGGGCGGTCAATGTTTTTGAAATCCTTAAACTCCTGAAAGGAATCGATTAAATTAATATTGCTCATTTTCTTACTTAAATGATATTACAACTTTTGTTTCTGTTATTTGCGTTAAGGGAATTATGCTTTCAACTATTTCAGCTTTCTTCCCTTTTTCTTTAATATTTTCTTCTACCAGGATGGCGTCTTCTGTCAACCCTGATAATTTGCCTTCGCGTTTACTTCCGTCAGTCATTTTAATGGCCAGCGTTCTGCCAATGTTTTTCACATATTGCCTCGGCATGGCAAGCGGTGCATCTAATCCTGGCGATGAAACCTCCAAATTATAAGCGTCCTCTATCGCATTTTCCTCTTCCAGACGGAAGCCTACATAACGGCTTATCTGTGCACAATCAGCTATCCCAACACCCTTATCGCCATCCACCAGGATAATCAATTTACCATTCGGCAACATCTTCACACTCACCAAAAACAGGTCGGGTCGCCCGATCTCGGTTATTTTCTCTTCAGCAAGTTCTCTAACTCTCTTTTCGATATCCATTTCCGTTCTTTGTTTTAGCCCGGTTTTGACATTGGGAAAATAAAAGAGGGGGCTACTGCCCCCTCTAATTCTTTTAATTACGATGCAAATATAAGCAATTTTATTGAAAAGTCAATAGCTTTTAGTACCTAAAAAGCAAGTCCTTATAACTCTGCGACCCCACTCGTTTCTTTCCCCTGATATACTGCAGGGCATCCCCTATCTTATCGTATTGATACCAACGTACAAAATAAAGCTGCCCCTTTTTAAATGCAGTATCCGGCGTAAAAACTACGACGCTATCCGAAACCTTATAATGACCGGGCTGGGCGTTTTGAAAATCTTTCATATCGGTATCCGTCGGCATTTTGTAAACAGGCAATAGGCTTTGCCATACCTCGCTGGCGGTGTCCCTGCCGATATCCTCAACGACGGCCTTGTCAAAACCCGAAATTTGCACAGCCCGATTGCTGTCAACCAGGCCTATCTTAACATTGGCAGTTGGTGCACGATGCGCACAACTTAAACACATCAATACTAACCCTATAAAGCAAACGTTCTTTTTCATTATTAGCCTAAGTTAATTTGTTTGATTTGATTTTTTGTACGCGGTACTGTTACAGATGTAGTTCAATTTTAACCAAATACTGTTAATTTACACCTTTATTCCTGTATATTAAACCTGATGACAAGCCCTGTTCGCACAATTAAATACCTGCCAGTACTGCTCTCATGCTTATTTGTTCTGGCTTTTAAAACTGCGGAAGCGCACGCATCCAAAGCGGAAATCCTTTGGGACAATTACGGTGTGCCCCACATCTATGGAAAAACTACAGCCGATATGTATTATGGCTTTGGCTGGGCGCAGATGCATAACCACGCCAATCTTTTACTGCAGCTTTATTGCAGCGCACGCGGCAGGGGGGCCGAATATTGGGGAAAAGATTATCTTAAAACGGACGAAGTGGTACAGGAATTTGACTTACCGGCCCTTTCGGAGAAAATATACCATGAACAGCACGCGGAGTACCGCGCCTACCTGGATGCTTTTGTAAAAGGAATAAACGACTACGCCAAAGCTCACCCCGAGGCTATTGACAGCGAACATCGGCAGGTGCTGCCCATTACCCCGGAAGATGTGATCTCGCATACCATCAACGTGATCAGCCTGAACTTTATAGCATACGATGATATTTACGGCTCAATAACTGAAGCTATGCGCGGTTCCAATGCCATGGCTATAGCCCCATCGCGCTCAGCATCAAAACATGCCCTGCTAATGGCCAATCCGCATTTACCATGGGCCGGCTTCTTTACCTTTTTTGAGGCGCATTTGAACGCACCCGGTTTTGATGCATACGGAGCGACACTGCTCGGGATGCCTGTGCTCGCTATCGCATTTAATAACAACCTGGGTTGGACCCATACGGTAAATCCTCTAAAAGCCTCTAACCGGTATGCTCTTACCTTAAAAGACAATGGCTATTTGCTGGATGGTGCAGTAGTTTCTTTTGAAACGAGGGTGAAAATTATCCGCATCAAACAAAAAGATGGCACCATGAAGGAAGAGCAATTGGTTTGCAAATACACCAAACAAGGACCAGTGGTAGCTGAAAAAGGAAACAAGGCGTTTGCTGTCAGGATAGCTGGATTGGATAACCCCTATTTTAGCGAGCAGTATCATAAAATGGCAAAAGCAACAAATTTTGCTGAGTTTGAATCAGCAGAAAAGATGCTGCAAATGCCGATGTTTAACGTGGTTTATGCGGATAAAGCCGGCCACATTCTATACCTTTTCGGAGGTGATATACCCGCGAGAAGCGAGGGCAATTTTGAATTTTGGAGCAATAAAATTGATGGTACGCAATCAAAATACATCTGGTCAAAAAACCTGTCTTACAGCAAATTGCCAAAAGCATTGGACCCGCCAACGGGTTTTGTTCAAAACTCAAATGACGCTCCCTGGCTTTGTACCTATCCGCCGGTACTGAACAGGAATAATTATCCTGCATATGTATCGCCGGGTTTGTGGCATGCGCAGGACTTTCGCGAACAGCGGGCTATCCACATGATGAAGGACAATCACGCCATCACATTTGATGACCTGGTGGGATACAAACTGAATACGGGCCTTGAAACTGCCGACAGGTACCTGGATGACATCATCAAAGCAGCAAATGCATCTACCGACAGCCTCACCCGTAAAGCATCTTCTGTATTAAGTGCATGGGACAGGCATACTGATACCGCGAGCAAAGGCGCAGTACTATATGTCCAATTTTGTATGGATATGGACCGCGATTCGATCTATAAAAATCCTTGGAGTGCTGACGACCCCTTGAATACCCCAAACGGAATAAGGTCGCCGGCATACATCAACAAAAAACTAAACCTGGCCGCTAACCAGGTACTAAAAAGGTACGGGGCGCTTGATGTGCCCTGGGGAAAGGTTTTCCGGTTTAAGAGTGGTGATGTCGACCTCCCGGCAAACGGTTGCACCTCAAGATTTGGCTCTTACCGCGCCATCGCATACCAACCCGACAGAAACAATACCTTCAAAGCTGTCGGCGGTGATTCATATGTAGCCATAACAGAATTTGGCGAAAAGCCCAAGGCCATGGTTTCGTTAAGTTACGGCAACGCTTCACAAAAAGGCAGCAAGCATATCAGCGATCAGCTCAAACTGATGTCCGAAAAAAAGCTCCGGCCCGCGCTTTTAGAGCGAGCAGATATTCTAAAAAATCTTGAGGAAAAGGAAGAACTGACTTATTGATAAAAGATTTTACTTCTTCAGCGTCTCCTCAAACAATCTATATATCCGTTTGTACTCATCTGTCCAGCTGCTGGGCTGTTCAAAACCGTGGTCCTCTACCGGGTACGGCGCCAGCCACCAGTTGTCCTTATGCAGCTCGATCAATTTCTGCGTAAGCCGCACAATATCCTGGAAATTTACATTCTGATCAACCATGCCATGCAGCATCAGTAGGTTACCTTTCAGACCATCTGCAAAATAGATAGGCGAACTTTGGCGGTATGCTTTTTCATCAGTATAAGGCAAGTTCAGTATGTCGGCCGTGTAGCCATGATTGTAATGCGCCCAGTCTGTAACAGAACGAATCGCCCCGCCCGAAGTAAATACATCAGGCTCGGTAAACAGGGCCATCAGTGTCATAAAACCACCATATGATCCTCCGTATATTCCCACATGTTTTGGGTTCACGCCATATTTTTCAATTAAATATTTTACGCCGTCAACATTGTCACTCAGATCCTTGCCGCCCATGTGGCGATAAATGCCCGTCCGCCAGTCGCGACCATAACCCGCACTGGCCGTATAATCGATGTCTATCACGTAATAGCCGTTATCAGCCAGCAGGTTATTAAACATATACTCCCTGAAATAATGCGTCCACGAATAAGTAGCATTTTGCAAATAACCTGCGCCATGCACAAATACCACGGCAGGCTTTGCCGGGTCGGGATTTTTGGGCTCATATACCCGTGCGTAAACATCGCTGCCGTAACGGTTTTTAAAGGTGATGATCTCCGGCGCGCGCCATGGGTACGATAAATATTCTTCGCTCACCGAATTGGTAACCTTTACGGCTTTAGCGCCGGGCTTATTGGGTTGCAAATAAAGATCAGGCGGCCTGTTGGTAAAGGAATAACTGATGGCCAGCCACTTTTCATCCGGCGAAAGGGTAACCATATTTTCACCTTTCATCGAGGTAAGTTTCACGGGCGTTCCGCCGGTTACCGGCATGCGATAATAATCTTTAACACCTGGATGATCGATATTTGCTGCGAAATAAAATGTCTTTTTATCTTTCGAAAGTTCGAGTGTTTGCACTTCCCATTTACCGCTGGTTATTTGTTTCTTTTCGCCGGTTGTAACATCGGCCACATAAATATGCGAATAACCGCTGGCCTCACTCTGATAATAGAAGTGGGTATTGTCTATCCAGGCCACATCACGCGTTCCGCCTATCCCCGGGCCGCCTATCCATGCATCGTCATGCTGGCGGTCTATTAACGTCAAGTGACCTGTTGCAGCATCCAGTTTCATTATCCAGCGGTCCTTATTATCCTCTGCGGCAATCACTACCACTGCGTTTTTTCCGTCTTCGCTCCATACCGGCCCATATACCGATACATCCCTGTCGGCATTACGTTTGGTGTATTCTTCAAACTCTTTCGGGTAATCTTTAATATATGCCGGTATATCCTTAATGCCCGGAATATCGGGAGTTGCCATGCGATAAACGGTATCTTTTTGCGCATCAAAAATGAATGACTCGGATGTCGACTGAGGTCCGCCTACTTTTTCGCGATTGGGTATGTCTTCGGTCCAGCCGGATGAGGTAACATAGTCAGGCACAATGGTGCGTTTTTCATCTTTTGGAAATGTGATCAGCCTATAAGTAACATAGCGGCCATCCGGACTAACCTCCAAGCTATTGAGCCTCTTATCGTCCACATTAATTTCTCTTAGTTTTTTGGGCTCGAGCTCCTTGCGCTCAATTGAATCTGCTTTTCTCTGCTTATCGTTCTTCTTAACGATGTCGAACAATTCCAGCTGCTGAGCCTTTAGCCATTTTTCCTGTTGATTACCTGTTGATATGCCGTTCGTTTGTCTTCCCCGTCTTCCCGCAGGAGCGGCTGTTGCACCAGAATGCACAAAATTGGTAAGCTGTATCAATTCACCGTTGCTCAATCTTAATGCATACAGGTTTTCATTTCTGACAAATACCACACTGTTTTCGTCGCCGCTGAAACGCGGGTTGCTTTCCCGGTCAGTAGTATTGGTAAGGCGGGTGATTTTTCCTTTCAGGATATCCGACACAAATATATCACCGTATTTTTCAAATAACTTAATAGTATACTTCTTGTTCCACTCGCCGCCTTCAGGCACCATTGCCTTTCGTTCATCCAAACTTACAGCTGCCGGATTGGTATTATTGGTGGTGATGCTATATAAGGAGTCCCGGTCGGTGCCTTTAGGGTTCCAGTCGAAATAAAGCTTCTTGCTGTCATCGCTCCAATGCACACCCGATGGCGAAGTGCCTATCCATTTCGGGTCACGCATGATCTTTTCGACGGTAAGTTTATCAAGTTTTTGGGCGAAGGAATTAACCGACGCGGCTATCAGCAGTAGCGTAAAGGTTCTTTTCATAATTATTGAGAATGCCAAACCGTAGAGACGCAAAATTTTGCGTCTCTACAAGGCAATATTACTATTTTTAGAAATTAAATGGCCATGGAACTAAAAGGTAACGGATTTGTTATCCGCGGATGGAAAAAAGGCGACGAAATTTCCCTGCAAAGGAATGCCGACAATTCGAATATTTCAGGTTGCCTGCTGGACAGGTTCCCGTCGCCGTATACCATGGAAGCTGCCCAATTTTGGGTTGATCACCAGCTTTACCAGGATCCGGTAGTCAACTTCGCCATCACGATAAATGACGAAGTTGTTGGCGTTATCGGACTTGAACCGAGGGAGGATGTTTACCGCAAAACGGCGCTTTTGGGTTACTGGCTCAGCGAGGAACTCTGGGGCAAGGGCATTATAACCGAAGCAATAAAGCTTATCACTGCTTATGCATTTGCAAACCTCGATATTATACGTATCCAGGCGGGCGTATTGAGCAAAAACCCGGCGTCCATGCGCGTGCTCGAAAAAGCAGGCTATCAAAAAGAAGGCATATCCAAAAATGCTATCATCAAAAACGGCGAAGTGCTGGATGAGCACGTCTATGCGATATTGAAATAGGCCACTTTATTAAAAGTTTATATTTCGAAACAATAGACATTTTCGGCTGTGTTAGATAGGTAACATTATTTATCCTTCAAGTTTTTTTTACCTCTTTCAATTTATGAAACAATTTTTCCTTTTATGTTTTGGCGCATTGATGGTTATCGCATCCTGCCAAAAATCAGCAGTCGCGCCGGCAACGGAAAAAAAAGCGCCATCTGCGTCTGAACTACAAAGCATCGCTACGAATGCGACTACATCATATGACGACCGGTTTGATCTTAACCTTGCAAGCGTGGGCGTAGCACAGGCAAGTCCCTGTACGGGAGAACTACTGAAAATTGTAAGCGGTACTTACCACTCCGACACACATGTATTGATCAGTAATAAAAAGATATCTGTGACACAACATGGCAATACCAGCGACTATAAGTTGGTTGGTTTGACGAGTGGCGCGGCCTACACAGCTTCAGTTATCGGGAACCAGCACCAGGATGCGTTGCTAATAAACGGATCAGTCACTATTATCATTACAGAATCGGCCGTGCTTACTACCCCTGGCGGCAAGAACAATTCTATCGCAAAGTTCGACTTGCACGAAACGTTTGATGCTTATGGTAATGTAACAATCACGGTCGACAATTTCCGGGCAGTTTGTAATTAAGGTAGCGGTAACGCAAGAGTTCAATTCACTATCCGCCCGCTTAAATCCACCGTTTTGGCAAAAGGGTTTAGGTACTTATTAACCAATACTGCGAATTCTAAACGTGTTACCGGGCGGTTTACATCCAGGTCGCCGGGTAACTTGAACACAGGTTTCCAAAGTTTTTTCAGGGTCAGCTCAAGTGTTTTTGGGTCAGTCAAAGTATAATCACTGATGAAATATAAAAGGTTGCCCAAAGTCAGTTTTTCGCCTGGCTTTTCTTTGGCGAACCACATAAAGGCGCGGGTATATATTTCGTCCAGCACAGGCTTTACTTCGGCTGTGCGAACGGTGTCGTTGGGTTCGAAACGTATTTCGATCGAATTACCCTCTTTCTTTTGAATGCCGCGTAGCATCCCCGTTTCGCATACCTGCTGAATGGCCCGCCAATGTGGATCCTTTTGCGGAATGTCGGTAAACGGCAGCAGGTATCCTTTATAATCGAGTATTTCGCCCTGTATAATTCGAACTGTCAAATGTTTGGTGGTGGTTTTAAAGAAAGCAAGATAAGCTGCCGTTGCGCCGACGCCCTGGCCGAGGGTCATTTGAATAGCGGGATCAACAAAAATGACCTCATTAACTTGATGTGATATTGATATTGCTCTTCCGGTAACCAGCAAATTATCAGTATTTTGCGGAACGATCACACCTAAGGGAATTGAAAAAGGCGGAACAAGGATTGAGCTTCCAACTCCGATTGACGTACGATATAATTTTGATTCCCGGTCATACGGTTTTAAGATATCATCAAATACCATCCGTATATCTCCCTTAACCGGTTTTAAATCCAACGCAACTGGTCTCATGGCCAACCGATCTGGTGTGCCGAACTCATCATCAAGCCCCAGGTTTTTACAGCCCATCTCGGTCTGTAGTTGATAGATATAACCCAGCACATGCAGCCTAATGGTTTTCAGAACTTCTTCCCTGTTTTTTTCAATGCTCTGACGGTCCCCTAACGTTTCGGTCCAATCAACCATATACTTATCATTTGGTATCGCAATATTCTTAAGCCATTGCTTCACATTTGCCTCGGAATTACGCCAGTCGGGCTCATACCCATCGGGCTTGGGGATAGTTTTGTCAGCATTTTTGCCGAAATCTTTTAAAATAGCCACCCAGCTGATCACTTCTTTTTCTTCTTCTACAAACTTCACCCCCGCTTTTTCAGCCACTTCGCCTGTCTCCGTGCCATCAACCACTACTTTAGCTACTACCACTACCTTTTCGCCATTCACCATAGTAGTCACTTCCCAGCCCGTGCCGTCTTTTTTGATGCTGGTCCAGGGTGTTTTGAGTTTGACGGTAAGGTTTTTTACGGTGTCGGTTATCTTCTTCAATATTTCAGCGCCTATATAAGGTTCGAATCTGAGTACGGCATTTTTTGAGGTATCGTAGCCCAGTCGCGGCCGGTAGTAGTCGGTCACTTTTCTCCTGAATTCGCCCCATATCCCCGATGGTAAATTGCGATTGGCATCCAGTACACACATACCGCCCATCGTCATGCTGCCGCCAAGCCAGGGGCCGGGTTCGATCAATAAGGTTTTTACCTTGCTACGCGCACTTTGTATCGCCGCCGC
This sequence comes from Mucilaginibacter sp., assembly GCA_043739405.1. Lineage (GTDB taxonomy): Bacteria > Bacteroidota > Bacteroidia > Sphingobacteriales > Sphingobacteriaceae > Mucilaginibacter. Next base: position 70,215 of record JAYUEE010000061.1, read on the forward strand.
CACGCCGCAGGCACCACCGCCTATCACAAGCACATCAGTTTTGATAGTCTCAGCATTAGCAAAGGAAAAAGCAAAAATGAACAGGAGTATGAGTATTCTTTTGGCCATCGGTTTAAATAAGTAGCACTAAAACGCTAAAATAGGTGAATACTTATTCAAAGCAATTATTTATGATACCATAATTTACTGTCACCCACCCTATCCCTGAATTTAGGGAGAGGTATCGACGAAGAGGGTAAAAAACAAACAATGAGTTCATATTTTCGTAATGTTTAAGTCGCAGTTATCAAATTCCTGCATAAATTATTAAATTGCACATCAACCGATTAAATAGTAAGACCATGACCGACGAAGAATTGAGATACCCTACCGGGAGGTTCAAGCCACCGGTATCCTATACCCAGCATAATATCAATACCTGGATAAACGATATCAAAACGTTCCCTGGCAAGCTGCGCAATGCAGTGATCGGCTTAACGGAAAAACAACTGGATACACAATATCGCACCGGTGGCTGGACTATCAGGCAGGTGGTGCATCATTTGGCCGACAGCCACATGAACTCACTCATCCGTTTTAAATGGGCGCTAACCGAGGAAAGCCCCGTCATCAAAGCTTATGAAGAAGCGGATTGGGCGCTATTACCAGATTACCGCCTGCCAATTGAGCCATCCTTAAAAATGCTCGAAGGCATCCATCAGCACCTGGGCTGTTTGTTTGACAGCTTTAGCGAGGACCAATGGAACCGTACATTTGTGCACCCCGAAACGGGCGCCACGATTCCCCTTAAGCGCAACCTGGCATTGTATTCGTGGCATGGCAAACATCATTTGGCGCATATTACGGAGACGGTGAAGCGGTTTTGATAGTGAATGGTCAATGGTGAATGTTTGATTCGCCTTACTCGAACTGCTATTGACCATTGACTATTCACCACTCACTATTCCCAAATCATTATTTTTGTCCTATGCAACCGTGCGCCGGCCTCGACTTCCACCTGCTTGAGCAGGACCTAATCCTATTACCCCAAAAAGCCATCTACTGGCAGCAGGAAAAAGCGCTGATTGTTGCCGATGTACACCTTGGTAAGGTAGGTCATTTCCGGAAGGCGGGCATTGCCGTACCGCGCGACATGGAACAGACCGACCTGGGCGAATTATCCGATCTGATATTCGAATACAAACCTCAAAAACTGCTTTTCCTCGGCGACCTGTTCCATAGTGAAATGAATGCCGACTGGGAATGGTTCAGGATGTGGAGGCAACAGCATAAAAAAATGGAGATACTGTTAATTCGCGGAAACCATGATATCATTAACGACGAGCATTATACCGAACTCAATATTTCCCTGCATGACGAATTGCAGGTAGGCCCGTTCCTGATGCTTCACCACCCTTGTGTTGAACCTAAATTGAAAGAAACAGGACCCTATATTTTTTGCGGCCATATCCATCCGGGCATACATCTTTCCGGGCGTGGCCGGCAAAGTGTTACGATTCCGTGTTTTGCATTTGGCCCAAGGCAGGCTGTCCTGCCATCATTTGGCAGGTTCACCGGCAGAGTAGCCATGCGTCATCAAAAAACCGACAGGGTATTTGGGGTACTTAAGGATAAGGTGATAGCCATTGGTTAATACTTTAGCCCTTAAATTTATTGTCATTTTCATAAATCTTTCTTATTTATAACGGCAATTTTTGATAAAATTCAAATACGTAATAGCGTGCTTTTATATATTGATAAAATTGATTTAAAAACAGATATATTATAGATTATGACTATACAGCATAAATTCTTTCGATAAATCCCCTCCCCAAAAACCCGTATATTTGTACCATAAACACAAAAAAGATATAAGTATGTTAACGATAGGACAAAAATTTCCAGAATTTTCTAAAACAGCGGTTGTAAGTATCGAAAAAGGTAAAGAGTTCGAAACTATTACTTCCGAATTTATGGTAAATGATGATAACGTTTGGACAGTAATGTTCTGGTGGCCAAAGGATTTCACCTTTGTATGCCCAACTGAAATTGCTGAATTCAACAAAAACTATGGCGAGTTCCGCGACCGCGACACCCGCCTGATAGGCGCTTCAACCGACACTGAGTTTGTACACGCTGCATGGAGAAGGGATCATGCCGATTTACGCGACCTGAAATTCCCGATGCTGGCAGATACTTCAAAATCATTGGCTGAGGAACTTGGTATTTTAGAGCCAACTGAAAAAATCGCATACCGTGCCACTTTTATAGTTGACCCTACCGGTATTATCCGTTGGGTGTCTGCAAACGACCTGAGCGTTGGCCGTAACGTGAAAGAAGTATTACGTGTACTGGATGGTTTGCAAACCGACGAACTTTGCCCATGCAATTGGGTTAAAGGCGAAGAAACTTTAACCGTATAATTAATGCTACCTATGTTGTCCCCGTGCCCGATGTGGCGCGGGGATTTTTTATTCAACAAATTCAAAAAATAATGAGCGAATCGACCGATTTGATAAATGAACTATTACAGAGCCTTGAAATAGATACCGCTTATCGCACCGATAGCCTGACCCTGCTTGAAAAAGGCGAATCACGCTACTTGCGCGACCTGAAACTGAACCTGGCCAGCGCCCTTACATCCGAGCATCTGACCACAAAGGAATGTGCTTTGCTTGGCCTGGCAACTGCTATCAACAATAACAACGTCCCACTAACTAAATATTTTACAGCCTACGCCGAAGAACAAGGCGCAACAACAGCCGAAACTGCAGAGGCCGCCGGATGTGCCTCATTACTGGCATCCAACAACGTGTTTTACCGTTTCAGACATTTCACACAAAAAGAAAAATACAGCCAGATACCGGCACGCATCCGTATGCAGCTGATGATGAAACCGGTGACCGGCAAAGAATTTTTTGAGCTGATAAGCCTGGCGATATCGGCAGTAAACGGCTGCGAAACGTGTGTAAACGCGCATGAAGACTCGCTTATTAAGCTGGGCACTTTAGAAGAGCGCATTTTTGATGCAGTACGTATTGCGTCATTGGTTACCTCCGCCGGAAAAATTATTTTCTAATAACCTTCTTAAAAACAGTTTATGAACGCCTGGCTAATGCCGGGCGTTTGTTGTTTTGCAAGAATTCCCGAAAAGTTCTACCCATACTTATATCTTTTTGTTATTTTTATAAATGATTACCCACCTTATTTTCAATTGATGTCATGCTAAAGTATATTTTAAGTTTATGCTTAGGTGTGCTGTTACTTCAAGCTGCCGATGCCCAACGAGATACAACGATCTATTATTTCAAAAATTCCGGCGAAACAGTGCCTGTAAAAGACAGCGCCGATTTTTATCGTGTTATTCTTCCGCCAGATACCAATGTGCAAAATGGTCTTTTCAGAATTTATGATCATTATCCAAATGGGAAAATAAAAATGACGGCAACCTCAATTAGTTCTGCGATCAAGGTGCCGTTGGAAGGTTTATGCATAGATTATTACCCGACTGGGATACGGAAAATGACAACCCTGTTCAAAAACGGAAGACAAGTGGACTCGATGGTTTATTATTATCCGAATGGGAAATTATATACGATCCTGAATTTAGAAGACATGGGTTTTGGGGGTGATAGTGATTTTTACCGGAGTTATTTCCCCGAGGTATATTATCACAATAAAATTCGCATTAAAGAATTACGTGACTCTCTTGGAAATCTACTGGTTGAAAACGGAAACGGCCACGCTGTAATTTATAACGATGATTTCAGGAAAATCGTTATACAGGGTGATCTGAAAAACTATAAAAAAGAGGCGGACTGGACCGGCCCAATAGGTGATACAGGTAAATTTGTATGTACTTATCATAAAGATGATCTCAAATCCGGCGCAAGCTATACTAACTCTGGTCGAAGGTATACTTTTAAGCAAATCTATGTAAAAGCCGTCTTTACCGATGGTGCGGACGAGTTTTATCCTTATATCAAAAGGAATGCGCAATACCCCGAGTCAGCTAAAAGAGATAAAATTACTGGTACGGTAACGGTAGAATTTTATGTAGAAACCGATGGCAGAGTAGCAGACGTGAAGGTAATACGCAGCATTTCAAAAAGTCTTGACGACGAAGCGGTAAGAGTTGTAAGTTCATCACCGCTATGGATCACAGCCTATAAATATGGAGTACCTATTCGCTCAAGAAATACGGCATGGGTTAATTTTTATTAGCCCGGATATTTCCCGAAAATCCTTTTCGTCAAAACAGTTCTTTAATTCCTTATTTTAGAATGTTTCTAAATAAACCTTTGGTGCTTGATTACACCGACTGATTTATTTTTTAATGGATACTTTTGCCTCATAAATCTATTTCATAATGAGCGAATTTAAACAAACCTTTAACTCCTCGCTGGGCAAGAAGCTGATCATGGCTTTAACGGGCTTGTTTTTGTGCACCTTTTTGATCGTGCACCTGGGTGGTAATTTGTTGTTATTCAAAAATGACGAGGGCTATGCCTTTAACGCATACGCTAATTTTCTGACACACTTCCCACCGATAGAAGTTATTGCCTACATATTATACCTGTGCATATTGGTGCATGCGCTGTATGCACTCATCCTGACGATCAAAAACCGAAAGGCGCGCCCGGTTGGATATGCCGTAGCGGCAAAGTCGGATGCATCCTGGGCGTCGAAAAACATGGGGCTGCTGGGGTCAATCCTGTTCCTGTTCATCGTTATCCACATGAGCGATTTCTGGTACAATTATAAATACACCAGCAAAGTGGGATTCATCGAGTACCGTACTGATCTGTCATCCGGAAAAACGCAGTCGATTATGTTTAACCCTACTTCCGCGGATTTTGAACACTCCGTATCAACAGAAAACAATATCGAAATAGTACGTTTGAAAGACCTGCACGCGCGCGTTCAAAGCAGTTTCACCAATATCTGGTATGTGATATTTTATGTGATAGCGATGGTTGCGGTTGCATACCACCTGATGCACGGTTTCCAAAGTGCATTCCGAACGCTTGGATGGGTACACAAGAAATACACGCCCGTGGTGGAGTTTGTAGGCACGTGGTTCTTTGGTGTTATTATGCCGATAGGATTCGCATTGATGCCGATAGTATATTTCATATTATACCACGGCCAGAGTTAAAAGTTTAGTATTTAGAGATTAGAATTTAGAACTTGATAATATGATTTTAGATGCTAAAATTCCAGCCGGCCCCTTAGCCGAAAAATGGAGCAAGCATAAGTTCAACCTGAAGCTGGTAAACCCGGCCAACAAACGCAAGTACGATGTAATTGTAGTTGGGACGGGACTGGCGGGCGCTTCGGCAGCAGCTTCATTAGCTGAATTGGGTTATAATGTAAAGGCATTCTGTTTCCAGGATAGCCCGCGCCGTGCACACTCCATTGCAGCACAGGGTGGTATCAATGCGGCAAAAAACTACCGTAATGATGGCGACAGCGTTTACCGCTTATTTTACGATACTATAAAAGGCGGCGATTACCGTGCCCGCGAAGGCAATGTTTACCGCCTTGCGGAAGTGTCTGTTAATATCATCGACCAATGCGTAGCGCAGGGAGTTCCTTTCGCCCGCGAATATGGCGGTTTGTTAGATAACCGTTCATTTGGTGGCGCGCAGGTATCGCGTACGTTTTATGCACGCGGCCAAACTGGACAGCAATTATTATTAGGCGCTTATTCGGCCCTTAACCGCCAAATAAATGCCGGCAAAGTAAAAATGTATACCCGCACCGAAATGCTGGACGTAGTGTTAGTTGACGGCAAAGCGCAAGGTATTGTTACCCGTAATTTGGAGAACGGTAAGATAGAAACGCATAGTGGCCATGCAGTGCTATTATGTACCGGCGGTTATGGCAACGTATTCTACTTGTCGACTAATGCCATGGGCTGCAACGTTACCGCAGCATGGCGCGCACATAAACGCGGAGCATATTTCAGCAACCCATGTTACACGCAAATACATCCAACCTGCATCCCGGTAACGGGCGACCACCAATCGAAACTGACATTGATGTCGGAATCACTGCGTAATGACGGTCGTGTTTGGGCGCCAAAAACTGTTGAACTTGCTCAAAAGCTCCGCAAAGGCGAGCTGAAAGTAACCGACCTGAAAGAAGATGACCGGGATTACTTCCTGGAAAGAAAATACCCAGCATTCGGTAACCTCGTACCGCGTGACGTCGCTTCGCGCAATGGTAAGGAAATGGTGGACGAAGGCCGTGGCGTGGGCTCAACCGGCATTGCTGTTTTCCTTGATTTTGCTGACGCGATTGCCCGTTTGGGTGAGGATGCAGTAAGAGCCAAATATGGTAACCTGTTTGATATGTACTATCAAATTACCGATGAAAACCCTTACAAACAACCTATGCGCATTTATCCTGCCGTACATTATACTATGGGTGGCCTTTGGGTTGATTATAACCTGATGACTAATGTTCCGGGATTATACTGTTTGGGCGAGGCTAACTTCTCGGACCACGGCGCAAACCGTTTAGGCGCATCTGCTTTAATGCAGGGCCTGGCTGACGGCTATTTTGTTATCCCTTATACATTAGGCGACTATTTAGCTACTATCGGACCAAAACCAATCGACGCCAATAACCCGGCATTTGCGAATACTAAAAAAGAAGTAGAAGATCGCATAGAAAAACTGCTTGCATTACGTGGCACCAAGACGGTTGATGAGTATCACCGCGAATTGGGCCATATCATGTGGGAATATTGCGGGATGGCTCGTAACGAAGAAGGCCTGAAAAAAGCTAAAGTTTTGATACAAGCCTTGCGTGCTGATTTCTGGAAGAATGCGATTGTTCTTGGCGAAAATGAAGAGTTCAATTCTTCATTAGAGAAAGCGGGCCGTGTTGCTGATTTTCTTGAGCTGGGCGAGCTGATGGTTGACGACGCTTTGATGCGTAAAGAATCATGCGGCGGGCACTTCAGGATAGAATCGCAAACAGATGAGGGTGAGGCTTTGCGCGATGATGAGCACTTTGCATTCGTAGCAGCCTGGGAATATAAAGGAGATAATAAGCCTGAGGAATTACATAAGGAAGAACTGGTTTTTGAAAATGTTCATTTAACGCAGAGGAGCTATAAGTAACGATGCTGTTGAATGACCCGGTATTGATAAACTTATTAAAACAAGCATATTCAGCCGAAAAAGCTGCATCATTTGCATACCAGGGTCACGCAGCGTCGGTAAAGGACATCGAAGAGAAGAAAGCCATCAGGCAAATTGAAATAGACGAATGGAACCATAGGGCCGAGGTATTAAAAATAATGAATCAATACCAGGTACCGGTTTCAAAATGGTACGAGACCAAATATCATTTGATCGGTAAAACGATCAGTGCAAGTTGTTATGTGATCGGTTGGTTTATGCCGTTCTACTTTGCCGGGAATTTGGAAAGCGGCAATGTGTGCGAATATGTGAGGATGAAAAGGCTTTTTAACACATTAGGTATAACTGCACATGATGAGGTTTTGTACGAAATGAGTTTGAAGGAAAAGGAGCACGAGACATATTTTAATGAAGGAATAAAGGACAGTAAATGGCTTCCCTTTTTTGAAAAAATATTTGCCTGGGGAAAAAATAAAAGCAAAAATGATATTGACCTGGAAGCAGGTTTTGAGATTGAGAATACGAATACATATTGTGAGCATTACGGAGAAAGAGTCCGGTAACAACGCAATAAAACAGATTTAGCAATTCAATATTCCGATATGGAACATAATACAATGAACCTGACGCTGAAAGTATGGCGCCAGAAAAATGCGCAGACAGCGGGTAAATTTGTGACCTACAAGGCCGATGGCGTTTCGCCGGATATGTCATTCCTCGAAATGCTTGACGTGGTGAACGAAGGCCTTATCCATAAGGGTGAAGACCCAATACATTTTGACCATGATTGCCGCGAAGGTATCTGCGGCATGTGCTCACTATATATCAACGGACACCCGCATGGACCAAAAAAGGCTATTACCACCTGCCAGCTCCACATGCGCACTTTCCACGATGGGCAAACCATCACCATCGAGCCATGGAGAGCCGGACCTTTCCCTGTTATCAAGGATTTGGCAGTCGACCGTTCAGCATTTGACCGGATACAGCAGGCTGGTGGATACGTCTCGGTAAATACCGGCGGCGTTCCTGATGCTAACGAGATTCCCATTCCTAAGACAATTGCAGACGAGGCTTTCAACTCGGCAACCTGCATCGGTTGCGGCGCTTGTGTGGCAGCTTGCAAAAATGCTTCTGCAATGTTGTTTGTGTCGGCTAAGGTATCACAATTGGGTATGTTGCCCCAGGGCCAGCCCGAGCGTTACCGCCGCGTACAATCTATGGTGGCCCAAATGGACGCCGAAGGTTTTGGTAACTGTACCAATACCGGGGCGTGCGAGGCTGAGTGTCCAAAAGAGATCAGTATGATGAATATTTCTAATATGAACAACGACTATTACAGCGCCAAGTTGTTCAGGCAGGAAGAGCTGCATGAGCAGTCATCGGGAGAATAATAAACCAATCTCTACTGCCTGTAAGAATTCAAAGGCCTTTCTGAAAATATTCGGGGAGGCTTTTTTTGTATCTTAGAAGTTCTATAACCGTCAAGATTACAGTCATGAAAAAATACAAATCGGAAATTACAGGCCATTTAGACATTAAAGTCCACAATCAGGAAGATGAGTTTGAGGGTGAAATAGAAAAATGGCAGGATGTATTAATTTATGGCGATCCTGAAGGGCTGCGATCGTTTGCAAAATTTTTAATCAAAGTAGCAGATTTAAACCAGGATAACATACCAGATACAGTTCTTCCTTATGATGAAAGAGAGCATATTCATTTACAACCTAAATGGGACATAAGTAATAGCTCGGTCCAAGTTATGGTAGGCCGGCTTGATGCGAAAGGTACGGGTCGTTTTTACGATAGCTATATTGCAAAAGACACGAATAAAAAATAGCTTTTCAATATGAAGATCACCAAAATAATTCCCCTCATGTTCGGCATATTCCTGAGCCTGGCATTGAGCGTAAACCCGGCTAAGGCCCAGCCGCCCACCCGCGACCCGCATACGCCCGGTTATGTTAAGGCTACAGAATTACTGGATGGCGTCATTCCTTCGGCAGATGTTAATGGGAATTTTATTATTGGTCCCACCCATAATCCCGCACCCGAATCGGTGGTGCAAACCGATGTGCCGCAGGGAACTATATACAAATTGACAATGGAGTCGAAGGACAGCAAGATTTACCCGGGTATTGCCAGGGAGCCAAAGACATTTGGCACGGTTGATCCATCCGACCCAGCTAAGCTGATCGCTACCACGAGCCATCCAGCTCCTTACACAAGGCATATCGAAGTATATGTTCCCAAACAATATGTCCCCGGTACTGCTGCGCCTTTCATTGTTGGCGCTGATGGGCCAGATCATATGTTGTTCATCGTATTGGATAATCTTATTGCCGAACATAAAGTGCCCGCGATGATCGCCATTTCCATTGGTAACGGCAGCGGTGACGCCCAGGGCAGCGAGCGCGGGCTGGAATATGATACCATGTCGGGCCTGTATGCCGAATTTGTTGAAAAGGAAATATTGCCGCTGGTGGAAAGTCAGTGCCAGGTAAAATTAACTCATGATCCTGCAGGCCGCGCCACGATGGGAGGAAGTTCGGGCGGCTCATGTGCGCTAATTATGGCCTGGTATCACCCGGAATTATATCACCTTGTACTCAATTATTCGGGTACCTACATCAACCAGCAATGGCCTCCCAACCCGGAAACGCCGCACGGTGCCTGGGGATTTCATGAAAAGATCATTCCGGAAAGCCCGGTAAAACCAATACGCATATGGATGGAAGTGGGCGACCAGGATCTTTATAATCCAAACGTTATGCGCGACAATATGCACGATTGGGTGCTTGCGAATGAGAATATGGCCAGAGTGCTCGCCGCCAAAGGTTATACTTACCAGTTTATTTTTGCCCAAAATGCGATGCACGTGGATCGTGCAGTCAAAAGCCAAACACTTCCTGAAGCGCTGGAATGGCTTTGGAAGGATTACGACCCGGCGAAGACTGTGAAATAAAGTACTTAAGTCTTTTTGTTTAAGAATTTTATCTAAAAATGAACTTTTGTTAATCAAATCGCCTGATTTTTGTCTTAATCAATAATAAATTCATATATTTATCCATGTATTTATGAAAATTTATTAAAAACTATTTGTTTTTTTGATAAAATACTTCATAAATTACATTTTTTAATAAATAACTGATTAATCAATGTCATTTCGGATGGGTAATTATGCAGGAATCAGCTTATTTTAGTCAATATCATCCCATAGATGGCGTTTGGGACGAGATGTACGGGGCCGACACGATCAGGTCGCATTATAGTAAGGTTATTGATTACCTGTCAAAGGAATCATCCGATGATCTGACCAAAAAAGAAGAACTGGCCAAAAGGTTGTTCATGAGCCAGGGCATTACCTTTACCGTTTACAGCAGCGGCGAAGGTATTGAGAAGATATTTCCGTTTGATATCATTCCGCGAATTATAACTGCGGACGAATGGGCCTTTGTCGAAAAAGGGATCAAACAAAGGCTTAACGCCCTAAACCTTTTTCTAAAGGATGTTTATAACAACCAGTTCATCATTAATGATGGTATAGTCCCCATTGATATTATTTATTCGTGCCCGCATTTTTTGCGCGAAATGCATCGCCTGCAAGTGCCTTATGATATTTACGTACATATCGCCGGCATCGACCTGATACGTGACCATGATGGTACCTTTTATGTGCTGGAAGATAACCTGCGCACACCGTCAGGTGTGAGCTATATGCTGGAAAACCGCGAAATAACCAAGCGCCTTTTTCCGGATCTGCTGCCGCAATGCGGTGTCCGCAGCGTGATGGAATATCCTTCCATCCTGTATAAAAACCTGCTTTCGCTTTCACCGCGTCAAACGAGTAATCCTACTATAGTGCTGCTTAGTCCGGGCATCTATAATTCGGCCTATTTTGAGCATACAACGCTTGCGCGCCTGATGGGTGTTGAACTGGTTGAAGGGCGTGACCTTGTAGTGAAGGACCAGAAAGTATTTATGAAAACCACTGTCGGTCTGCAGCAGGTGGACGTGATATACCGCAGGGTGGATGATGAATACCTCGACCCGTTGGTGTTTAACCCATCGAGTATATTGGGTGTGGCCGGCATTATGGGCGCCTATCGTAAAGGTAACGTGGCTATCGTAAATGCCATAGGCAATGGCGTGGCCGACGATAAGGCCATCTATGTATATGTTCCTGAAATGATAAAGTATTACCTGAACGAGGAGCCAATTCTTAAAAATGTACCCACCTACCAGTTAGGCAACGCCGATGAACGCGAATATGTATTTTCCAACATCAATAATATGGTGGTGAAAAAAACTAACGAAAGCGGTGGCTACGGTATGCTAATGGGGCATGCATCGTCAGAAAAAGAAATAGAAGATTATATAAAAGAGATCATCAAAAAGCCGCGCAATTTTATTGCGCAGCCGACTATCAGCTTATCCGCCGCGCCCTGTTATATACAGGGTGAATTGCAGCCACGACGAATTGACCTTCGTCCTTACGCTTTATGTGGACCAGATGGAATAGAAATTGTTCCGGGCGGATTAACCCGTGTAGCATTGAAGGAAGGTTCGTTGGTAGTGAACAGTTCGCAGGGTGGGGGAAGTAAGGATACGTGGGTGCTGGGGTAGAGAGGTGAAAGCAAAAAGGTAAAAGGATAAAGGTTAATATGGGAATTAAAACATTCGAATTTGATCATTCGAAATCCGAAATGAAAGTATGTTAAGTCGTGTAGCATCAAGTTTATATTGGTTAAGCCGTTATGTTGAGCGTAGCGACGGTATTTTGCGTATGCTCAAAATTAACTACGCCTCATCACAGGACACTCCCCAGGATTTTACCTGGGAGCCAGTTATCAGGATTTTTACAGGGCACGATGAAGAAACGGAGAAATTAGGTAACGACAGTCGCGCGGTAATCAAATATATGGTGTCGGGTAAAAACAATCCTAATTCGATACTTAACATCATCACCTTTGCGCGGGAGAATGCACGCGGCGTACAGGAGCATATCACCAAGGATCTTTGGCAATGCCTTAACGAATACTATCATACCGTTAAAGATAGCCGCCTGGATACCGCACTAAGGCGTGATGACCCTATCAGTGTGCTGGATGTGCTGATCAAACAGGTCATGCTGTATTACGGTACCGTAGAAATCACCATGGAACGCGGCGAGGGCCGCAGTTTTATGAACATCGGCAAATACCTGGAGCGCGGCATACAATCGGTTGACATCCTCGACACCAAATTCGGCTCAATAGACGACAACCCCGACCTGCTGCGGGACACCACTTACTGGAAACACCTGCTGCTTTCGCTTGGCGGATATGAGATATACCTGAAAACATACCGCACAGGTTTTGAGGCCGAAAATGTGCTGGAGCAAGTGATGCTTAACAATGATTTTCCACGCTCGGTCATTTATGCAGTTAATCATATACAACGCTATTTTGAACGGCTAAAAAGCGAAAGTAACCTGGATAGCTTCCGCGAATTGTCGTTCTATATCGGCAGGTTGCAGAGTCATATTAAATACAGTTCGGTTAAAACCATTGAAGACGAGGGCCTGCATACTTTTCTGACACAGATCAGGGCGCAGCTTTTCGGAATCGGCGATGCTTTAAATACCCATTATTTTGCTAACTCCTGATAAAACCTATTGACAGATATTATGCCTGAATTCAAAATAGAACATATCACTAAATACACCTATCCCGGCCAGGTCCGCGACAGCGCCAACCAAATTATGCTGTTCCCGATCAAGGACGAATACCAGGATGTTATCAGGCAGGAACTTCACATCAGTGGCGACCCGGTTATCGATACGTATATTGATTATTATGGCAATGAGGTTGGCAGTTTTGCTTATAGTGAGCCACACAGTTCATTATTGATCAGCTCCAAAGTGCTGGTAAACACGCATCACAGGGAACTACCCGGCAATGATATTTTCCCCGCGCAGCAATGGGAGGATCTGAAACGGCTGGCGCATATGGTGCCTTATATCGATTTTTTAAGACGTGAATATTTCGAAGGGTTTAACGAGTTGAAGGAATTGGTAGAATCCGAAAAATCAAAAGATGATACGCCCTACCAGGTGGCATTGCGTTTTACACGTTATGTGTACGACAACTTTAAATACATCAAAGGTGTAACCACCGTTGAAACTACGCTCGACGAAGTTTGGGACCTAAAAGCCGGCGTATGCCAGGATTTCGCGCATATCCTTACTCTCATGCTACGAATGGTGAACATCCCGGCACGGTATGTAAGCGGTTATATATGTACCCAGCGTCATAATACCATGCGCGGTGAAGGCGCAACGCATGCCTGGGCCGAGGCTTATATCCCGGATTACGGCTGGCTGGGCATCGATCCTACCAATAATTGTGTTGCCAATGATACCCATGTACGTTTGGCTGTGGGTCGTAATTTTTCGGATTGTTCGCCGGTAAGGGGGGTATACAAAGGTTCGTCGGATCATGACCTTGAAGTTGCAGTTTCCGTTGGTTACGAAGGCGATCCACAAACTGCGATTGCCTCTTTTAGCCAGGAACCCACTGAAAAACCAGAATTTAAACACGTAAAAACGCCGCCCCAAAACAGCTACCAGCGGTATATGGAAATGGTGCAACAGCAGCAGCAACAACAGCAGTAATCCGCCTATTAAACAGGGATTATGCCTTTTTTACCGTAGCAATCAATTCATCAATCGCTGGCACTTTACTAAATCCCTTTACTAATTTCCCATTACGATCGTAAATGGCAATATAGGGTGTAGTACTTACCTGGTAGTATCGTTGTACGACGTAGGAGTGCCCTTCGGTACCGATAGTAACATTGGGGTATTTGGCCAAATCAAAATCGCGGCGGAAATTTTTTATCATTTTTAGCCGGTCAAACTCTGTAAAAGTCACCATCACTATCTGCACGTTGCGCAGTTGCTTCATCTTGGGACGCATCTCGTACACCAAATGCTGGCAGTGGCTGCAATCGGGTGAAAAGTAAATAATCATTACCGGCGTGTGCTTTTTGAGGTTAGCTGGTGTGAACCAGGTGCTATCCGTTTTTAAGAGTTTAAACGGTGGGATATTTTGAATTTTAGCATTGTCGACCGTATCTTGTGCCTGGCTGCATCCGGCAAGGATGATAAGGCTAACGAGTATAAGTAGTTTCTTCATGCGATATAAAAGTATGTGCAAACGATTACTAATGTGCAAATGTGCAGATTTTTAATTTTAGTTGATTAAGTGAGTTGTTGATTAGGTTGATTGAGTTTTCGCTTGGCATTAACTTAGTCAACTATTCAACTTAATCCAACCATTCAATCTAACCCTCCAGCATTTCCATTTGCCAGGCTATGTGCTCTTCTGTTACCGGGAATAACGCATTATTGCGGATAGTATGATATACAGCCTCAAATAATCCCATATAATTACCTTTTTCTGACGCGACCTTTTCCTTTATTTTCTCATTATCTGTCCCGAAGGTTACCAAAATACCCTCCTCACCGGCAGGTTCAATGCCATAGCCCGGTGCATCGGGCCATATGGAATTATCCAGTTGTGCCTCCTGTGTATCCACCCTGTCTTTAATAAAGCTGCCCAACGTGCCATGAACGACAAAAGAGGGGATGGGTTGTGCGATCAGCAGGCATGACGTGAGATATACATTTAGCTGGTGCGGATATTTGAGGTGGTAATTAAAATAGTCCGTCACTTCCGAATTTTCACGGTAGATGCCCGTCGTCAGGCTGTAGGACAACGGTTTACCGAAAAGACTAATGGCCTGGTCAAGCAAATGCGGACCAAGGTCGTACACCAAACCATTTGCCGGAACGCTTTTTGATTCCTTAAACAGCTTCGGACTGAGGGTTGTCTTGTATCGGTCGAACCGGAAATGCACCTCGATCAATTCGCCAAGTTTGCCGCTTTCAATTATCTTTTTTACCGATACAAAATCGCTGTCCCAGCGGCGGTTCTGGTAAACCATCACATGTTTGCCAACTTTTCGGCCCAAATCAAAGATAGCCTTTGCTTCCGCAGAAGTTACCGCTATTGGCTTTTCTATCAAAACATGCTTGCCTGCTTCAAGTGCTTTTGTCGCCAGTTCAAAATGCGTGCTTCCCGGAGTATTAACGATGATCAGCTCGATCTCATTATCGCTCAAAAGTTCATCAACATTATTATAGCTGATTATACCGGGATGATCCGCCCCGGCTTTTTTTTCGTGACGCTCCACCACGGCCTTTAATTTAAACCCCGGATTTAGGCTTATAAAAGGTGCGTGGAACACACGGCCCGACATCCCATAAGCCATTAAACCGGTTACAATAGGTGATGACATTTTTATTGAATTTGACTATGGTATAAAACTATCAATTATCAGCACAAAAAGAAAGGGAACAAGCAGCGCCTATTCCCTTTTTTACCATTTTTACTTTCAACAATTATTTCATGGCTTTCTTAATGGCCTTGATAGCATCCAGGTGCATTTGCAAGGTTGGTAATGTTTTAGTAGCAAATGCTTTTAAATCTGGGTCTTTCAGGTTTTTTGAGGCATCTGTAAATAATTTCACAGCCTTTTCGTGCCCGTCAACCATGTTATTTACATAATCCTTGTCAAAATCTTTACCGGACATTTTGCCCATGTCTGCAGCCATTTTTTGTGCGTCGGCATTTGGTGCAGCGGGTAGGGTAATGTTTTTTGTTTTGGCTATAGCTGCCAGTTCATCACCCGCCTTAGTATGGTCGGTAACCATCATATCGGCAAAAGCCTTTACACGCTTGCTTACCGCTTTTTCCTGTGCCATTTTACCAGCGTCTACTTCGGCCATTCCATCATTGGCTGCTGTAACAACAAACTTAGCGTCATCCTTGTCCACAGCAATTCCGCCAGTTGCGGCAACATTGGTAGTTGTGTCTTTTGTTTTGTTGAGGCTGTCAGCGCTTTCTGTACTATCTTTCGCCTTGTTTTGACAAGCCTGGAAAGCAAGTGCCCACAAGCTGATCATTAATATTGAACTTAACTTTTTCATAATGAGTGTTTTTATTTGATTTACATTTATTTAACAATACGTTTCAGTTAAGGTTTTTTCTTTTTAGTGAAATCGTTTTTCTGGATTTCTTCGATAAACTTTTATTATTTTTGACCCAACAAAAACGTAATCAAATGAATTTTCCTGCTGAATTAAAATACACTAAAGACCACGAGTGGATAAAAGTAGATGGTGATACCGCCTCGATAGGCATCACTGAATTTGCACAGCGGGAGCTGGGCGATATCGTTTACATTGATATCAGTTCGGTAGGGAAAGAAGTTGCTAAAGAAGAAGTTTTTGGTACCGTTGAGGCAGTAAAAACGGTATCTGACCTTTTCATGCCGCTTACCGGTACTGTAACTGAAATTAACCCGGCTTTGGACAGCCAACCCGAGTTGGTTAACAGCGACCCTTACGGTGCCGGATGGATGGTAAAAATAACGATTAAGGATGCGTCAGAAATCGATGGCCTGCTATCGGCAGATGCATACCAGTCGCTTGTTGGGGCTTAATTAATCTTGTACGAAATACAATCGGGCCCGTGTTAGCGGGCCTTATTTATTTAGCTATAAATGCAATAAGGCAACAAAGCCTTACGTATCTATCGTATAAAACCGCAAGAGGAATGAATTATGAAAAAAGCTAAATACCTGCTCATTTTGGTCGCGATAGCAAGCCTTTCATCATGCGGTATCTTCAAAAAAGATTGCGGCTGCCCCCACTTTAGCAAAAATAAGCCGGGAACAGGAATCCCCTCTGCGCACCATTACGTATAATCATTTGATAAGTCTTGTGAAAAATGTGATTAAGATCACTTTTCTACCTACAAAAAGTGACGAAGATCACTTGTCTTTATTTGGATTTAATATAAATAAG
>JAYUEE010000062.1:0-87140 GCA_043739405.1 Mucilaginibacter sp.
AAAACAAAAACCACCCCTAAATACTTGATTTAAAGGCGGTTAATTGATTGTTCAGTGGAGCCGGAGGGATTCGAACCCTCGTCCAAACATGGTATAAGGTATGCTTTCTACATGCTTATCTGCTGTTCAATTGTAGGGAAGGGGAAGGTCAGCCGCGTACCTGTACCATCTTCCTTAGGTGCTTTATCTCGCCTGTTACGCACACCATTAAGCAGGCCAGCTTCATTTTTCGATGCCCCGGTTGCCGGTCCAATGAAGCGGAGAACCGGCGGGACAAAAGCTAATTAATTCTAAATTAAGCAGCTAAGGCGTAGTTATTTTCGCCGTTTGTAAGTTTGAGCGTTCAGATTTAAGCGCTAATTCACCCAACGCGCTGCATGCTTACCTACTTATCTCCATCCTGTCAATTCCGGTCGACCCCATTTTTTTTAGAGTTTGCAGTTGCCGGTGGGCAGTTTGCAGTTAAGGCTACAAAATTAAACAAATAAAGCCAACCGCACACTGCAAACTGCGAACTATTTACTGCCAACTGCCAACTGCCCACTGCCAACTGTCCTTCCCGGATACACCTTCAACGCCTCATCCAAACAAACCATCGCTTTTTCCAAATCGTCACTGTTCAAAACATAAGCCATCCGGACTTCGTTCAAACCAGCACCTTTGGTGCTGTAAAAGCCAGTTGCCGGCGCCATCATCACGGTTTGATTGTTATAGCTGAAAGTCTCCAGCATCCATTGGCAAAACTTGTCAGCATTATCTATGGGCAGTTGTGCTACCACGTAAAATGCACCACCGGGATTAGGGCAGTAAACGCCATCCATACCGTTAAGCGCTTTTACCAAAGTATCCCTGCGATGGGTATATTCCTTATTTACTGCTTCAAAATATCTATCAGGGGTATCTACAGCAGCGGCACCGGCAATTTGTTCCACCATACCGGGACTCAATCTTGCTTGCGCGAATTTTAACCCGGTCTGCCATATAGCTTTGTTCTTGGTGATCAGGCAGCCTAAACGTGCGCCACATGCGCTGTAACGCTTGCTTACAGTATCCAGTACCACCACATTTTCGTCTAATCCGTCCAGGTGCATAGGCGATACAAAGCTTCTGCCGTCATAGCAAAACTCGCGGTAAGCCTCGTCCGAAAACAGGTAAAGGTCATACTTAAGCGCCAGCGTTTTTAACGCGTCCAGTTCTTCTTTTGAATAAAGATACCCAGTGGGATTATTCGGATTGCATATAATAATGGCCTTTGTTTTTTCGGTGATCAGTTTTTCAAACTCGCTGATAGCGGGCAATGCAAAACCGTTTTCGATGTACGATAATATCGGCTTCACAACGATATCGCTTTGGCAGGCAAAGCCATTATAATTCGCATAAAAAGGCTCCGGAATAATTACCTCGTCTCCCGGGTCAAGGCAGGTCATCATAGCAATGGTGATTGCTTCCGAGCCACCAGTGGTAACTAATATATTGTCAGGGGTAATGTTATACCCGAGTTTGTTATAGTATTCAGTCAGTTTTTTGCGGTACACCAAAGTGCCTTCCGATGCCGTATAGGCCCATACCTTAAAGTCGATATTTTTGATCGCGTTAAGCATACCCTCTGGCGTTTCAATGTCCGGCTGACCAATATTCAGGTGGTAAACTTTTTTACCATCCAGTTTTGCTTTATCAGCATATGGCGTCAGCTTGCGTATGGGCGATGCAGGCATGTGCAGCCCTTTTTGAGAAATTTTTGGCATGTGCAAAATTAAGCATAAATATCTTATACAAAAGCCGGCTTAAAATGTATAAAACAAAAAAGCGCCCCGATAGATCGGAGCGCTTTTAATATTTTGAGGTCTTGAATTAATTCGTCCCAGTCGTGCCTGCCGGTTTCGCAGCGATAACTTCACCCACAATATTCAAATACTTGGTTGGCGTTTTTGCATTCGACGTTACCACAATAGTTTTATTGAAAGGCGCTGCAACAGCAGCATTATAAGTGATTTTAATTAAACCCTTTTCACCATTTTTAACGGGAGTCTTAGTGTAATCAGCTATGGTACAGCCGCATGTTGGCCTTACATCAGATAGGATAAGCGGCTCCTTACCAATATTGGTAAATTCGAAAACAGTAGTTACGGGAGTTCCCTGCGGAATTTTTCCGAAATCATGTTTTTCTTCGTTGAATTTAAATTCAGCCTTTTCATTATCTTGCGCTGAAGCGTTGGTAGCGGTGAAGGCAAAGCCCAAAACTGCCACACATATTAACATTAGTTTTTTCATCGGGTGTTTTAATATTTATCTATTGATTAATACAAAGATAAAAGGTTTAACGCAAATAAAAAACTATTCCACAAACCGCGTGTTTTGTGTGTTATGTATGACGAATACAAAATAGAATTTTTAATTTTGCCAAATAAACAAATAAATATATGCCCGAAACTGCAATAACCACCACCAGCAAATTCACTGCTGCTGAGCTCAGTTTTGACGATTTTCAGAAGATAGTTATAAACGACTACCGGATTGCTTATGAGAGCCGCCAGGCCAGTATACTGGGCAGGCGCGAAGTGCTTACGGGTAAAGCCAAATTTGGCATCTTTGGCGATGGGAAGGAAGTGGCGCAACTGGCTATGGCTAAGGCGTTTCGTGCGGGCGACTGGCGCGCAGGCTACTACCGCGACCAAACCTTTATGTTTGCCACCGGGATGAGTAACCTGCCTGAATTTTTTGCACAATTATACGCGCATCCGGATATTGAGAAGGACCCCGCATCGGCAGGCAGGCAAATGAATTGCCACTATGCTACGCGATACGTAAATGCTGACGGTACCTGGGCAAACCAGGCCGAAAGTTTAAATTGTTCGTCCGATATTTCAACCACCGGCGGGCACATGCCGCGTTTGCTGGGATTGGCATATGCCTCCAAATTATACAGGCAAAATAAGGAACTGGAATACCTTAAACAATTTTCGGTAAATGGTAACGAGGTTGCTTTTGGTACGATTGGCAACGGCGCAACATCCGAAGGTTTGTTTTTTGAAACTGTTAACGCTGCCGGTGTATTGGGCGTGCCAATGGCCATTTCAATCTGGGATGATGCTTACGCGATCTCAGTTCCCGCTAAACTGCAAACTACCAAAGAAGATATATCCGAAATATTAAAAGGTTTCCAGCGTGAAGACGGCACCAATGGTTACGAAATATTCAAGGTTCGTGGCTGGGACTATGTGGCTTTATGTGAGACTTATGAGCGCGCCATCGAGGTGTGCCGTACGCAGCATGTGCCGGTTTTGATTCACGTAACCGAAATGACACAACCGCAGGGGCACTCCACTTCTGGTTCGCACGAGCGGTATAAATCAAAGGACCGCCTGGCTTGGGAAAATGAACACGATTGCCTGCTGCAAATGCGCAAGTGGATGATAGAATCAGCTATTTCTACGGAAGAAGAGATGGACGAGCTGGAAGCTACTGCAAAAAAAGATGTGCGTGACTGCCAGCGGGAAGCCTGGAACGCCCTCGGTGCCGAAGTTACCGTCGAGTTACGGCAGGTTTCGGCATTGATAGAAGAGCTCGCGCAAGTGAGCAACAAGGGAACTGAACTTAAAGAGATCGTTACTGCACTAAATAACGTAGTTGACCCCGGCCGTAAAGACGGCGTATCCGCTGGCCGCAAAGCTTTGCGGCTTACAAACAAGGAAAGCAACCAGGCAAGGCAGGCACTTGTAACCTGGCTTATAGCAGAAGAGGGAAAAAACGACGAACGGTTCAACTCAAAACTGTTTACAGGTACCATGCAGTCGCCGTTGAATGTTCCAGTTGTTCGGGCACAATACGATATGGATGCCAAACTACTTGATGGCCGCGAAGTATTGAATGCCTGCTTTGATGCCAATTTTGAACGTGATAAAAGCATTGTTGCTTTTGGCGAGGACGTTGGCGCTATCGGCGACGTGAACCAGGGATTTGCGGGCCTCCAGGCTAAATACACCGACCTCCGCATAACAGATACCGGTATCCGCGAAGCAACCATAATAGGGCAGGGTTTGGGCCTGGCCATGCGCGGCCTACGACCGATCGCCGAAGTGCAATACCTTGATTATTTATTATATTCTATAACCGTTTTAAGTGATGACGTAGCTACCCTAAGCTACCGTACACGCGGTGGCCAAAAAGCGCCTGTAATTGTGCGCACACGCGGTCACAGGTTGGAAGGTATATGGCATTCGGGCTCGCCACTTGGTATGATACTCAACTCCATGCGCGGCATACACATTTGCGTTCCGCGCGATATGACGCAGGCCGCGGGAATGTATAACACCCTGCTGCGTGGCGATGAGCCCGCCCTGGTGATCGAGTCACTAAACGGTTACCGCTTAAAAGAAAAATTACCCTCCAATGTTGGCGAATTCACCGTTCCGCTTGGCGAAGCTGAGATTTTAAGGGAAGGTTCGGATGTTACTGTAGTATCTTACGGCTCTACCTTACGCATCGTAATGGAAGCTGCCGAAGAACTGGAAACCATGGGAATTTATGTTGAAGTGATAGACCCGCAGACATTATATCCATTTGATAGTCAAAACGTTTGCCTTGGCTCCTTAAAGAAAACCAACAAGCTGTTGGTGGTCGACGAAGACCTGCCCGGTGGCGGCTCGGCTTATATCCTGCAAAAGATACTGGAAGGTCAAAATGGCTATTACCACCTGGATGCACAGCCTAAAACCTTATCGGGAAAAGAACACCGTCCGCCTTATGGCACCGATGGCGATTACTTTAGCAAACCATCACCTGACGATGTTATTGAAGCTGTCTATGCCATGATGCATGAGGCCAATCCCGGTAAATTTCCGGCGCTTTATTAATGAGTGATTGAGTGAATTGCTGAATGAGTAAATAAGGGGCCGACCTGTTCAACTCAATCTAAATTAATCAACCATTAAACCAATATTTATTTAATTTCGCCCGTCCTGAACGGGCTTTTACATTTAACGGCTATGGATAACATTTTCGCAACGATATCAACTGTCATCAAAAATCGCCGCAGTATTAAACCTGTAATGATGAATGGCAAACGCATTCCAGACTACCAGGTACATTCACTGCTCGAACTGGCCGACTGGGCGCCAACACACGGTTATACCGAACCCTGGCGCTTTACCGTGTATTCCAATCCGCCTGAATTTTGCCATCAACATGCTGAGCTATACAAACAAAACACAGCACTTGCCGATTTTGTGGAAGGCATTTACAATAACCTTTATAACCAGGGTAACAATGCGTCGCACGTGATATTGGTCGCATCGCAGCGCGGCAACCTGCCCAAAATCCCTGTAATCGAAGAGATTGAAGCCACATCCTGCGCCATTCAAAATATACTGCTTGGCGCCACCGCCTTAGGTATGGCCTCATTTTGGAGCACCCGGGGGTATGATCCAGAAGCAAGCCATGAAAGATTTTCTCCAACTTAATGAAGATGACCATGTCGCAGGCGTCATCTATTTGGGTTATTCTGATGAGCACCCTGCCGGGAACAGGACCGTCCCCTTCGAAGAAAAAATCAACTGGGTCAAATAAATTCCCAACCCAAACGTTTATTTTTTCGTATAAACTATCGAAAACAAGCAAAGATTAATATTAATGTAATTTTTTTAATCAATAGTAAACATTTTCTTCAATAAAGATTTTGTTTTCTTAGTTAAATTTTTACATTTGTGGATAACTTTTGTGTATAACCCGGTTAGTGTAAGCTTGTTGGCTTTTTTAATTGATTAAACGTAAGAACAAAGCGAAGGAAATATGAAGAAACGATTCTTGTGGGTTACATGCATCTTGTTAATATGCTCTATCACGATTACCAGCTGGAAAGCTGAAGACATAAAAAAACATAATACAACACATTCTGCCAAAAAGAGAAATTCTACTGCTAAGGAACTGTTTTCCCAATACATCGATGAAATCTACGCCACTGCGCAGCTTCACGAGGCAGGGCTTGATTATACGGTGTTCCAAAAAGCAGTTACCGGCTATTTTAATTTGAAAGCCGCCAACCAGGTACCGCAAACAAGCTCGGTTATTACCATAGTCGATTTGGCAAAATCAAGCACGCATAAACGCATGTGGATAGTTGACCTGATCGATAAAGAATTGTTAATGCATACATTGGTAGCGCATGGCAACGGAAGCGGTGGCGATGTAGCCGAGTATTTTTCAAACGAAACCAATTCACACGCCAGCAGCCTTGGTTTTTATATTACCGACGGTGTTTATCATGGTAAACATGGTAAATCCTTAAAACTTAACGGCGTTGACGCAGGTTTTAACGACAACGCCCTTTCAAGGGGTATTGTGATGCATGGCGCCCGTTATGTGTCAGAAAATGCCATTGATGCCAAGGGACGTTTAGGCCGCAGCGAAGGTTGCCCCGCCGTATCGCCAAAGGTTATCAATAAAGTGATCGAAACGATCAAAGGTAAAACGGTACTGTTTATCAACGGTAACGATTATACCTATACTTCCAGGTATCTTGATGAAGAAGCTGCCGCAAAGTACGTTTACCCGGATAACAGTAGTTCCAATATGAACGCGAGTTTGTAGCTTATTCAGCCGGAAGGTATTTTTTCAGATTTTCGTATAGCACAATATCCAGCCCGTACACATCGCGCCTGAATTGCAATTGCCCATCCCAGCCAACCCAACAGGTTACATAGGTAATGTAAACCGGCACTTTCGGTCGTAGCCTGATATCTTCGGGGTCTGTTACATCATCCTGCTGCATGTCCTTAGCGATCATGTTGTATTTAACGGTGTCCCTGAAAAGCGTATGTGCCAGGTCCAATGGCTTTTCGAGGCGCACGCAACCATGACTCACCGCCCGCATGGAATAATAGAACGCGCCTTTTGCCGGTGTATCGTGCAGGTATACGCTGCTGCTGTTATCAAACAGGAACTTGATCTTACCCAGCGAATTATCAGCGCCCGGCTGCTGCCTGAACTCGTAGATGCAATTTTGCTTCGTTACCTTGCTCCAGTTAATTGTTTCAGGGTCTTTTACCAGTTTACCGGTCCGCTCGTCATACACATTGATCCCTTTGTTAGCCAGGTAGTAAGGATCTTTAGCGGCCTCTACAATTATTTCTTTAGTAGCAATACTGTGGGGGATATTCCATATCGGGTTCACTTCTACGCTATGGATCACACTGCTTAGTAAGGGTGTTTCGTGCGGGTTTGGATTGTCTATCTTACAGGTATCGTTATAGCTTTCCAGGCTGTTCTTATAGTCTTTGTTGCGTCCCTGGCCTACACAAACTTTCATAGCTAATATTGCTTTGCCGCTATCGATCACATCCAAATGAAAATCGGGGATGTTTACATATACGTACTTGTTCTCGGTGGGTTTATTTTTCCACCTTAGCCGCTCCAAATTGACAAGCAGGATACGCCTTGTTTCCTCTTTTGACATTTTTGGACCTTCGATGCCATCCATATACGCTTTTTGCAGCGCGAGGTATTCAGGGCTCTTAGGTTGAATGCTATCGAGGTAAGCCTTTATATTATCCAGGGCAAAAACCCTACCCATCGATGTGCTGTCGGGACGTGGTGTCTTGAGATAGTAGCGCGCGTATATCCTTTTGGGACTGATGATACCATATTGCAGGTCGCTGGAGTAATTGATCATTGCGTTTGTCGAAAGCAGCTCCAGTTTGGCCATATCTTTATAAGCCTCTTCAGTTGTTTTTTCCGCATTTTTGTCGAGCAGTTTATCAGCCAGCGTTTTGATTTTATCCGGTTGGAACAATTCAGGCGAAAGCCCATGCTGATCCGCTTTTTTGAAATAGCCCAGCATGGTATTTATATCGCCGTTCCATAAATGATCCATCACAAAAACGGGTTCGTAGTCGTTCTGGTCATAATAGTTGATGATAAAATCCGGGTTCGACACGTTGTCCTTATTCTCTGCAAGTATTTTTTTGAAAACAGCAGTAAAATCATCTGCATCCAGGTCTTTATAAACCGGGTTGTGGGTATGTTTGAAAAAAACCTTGCCCATTTCAGAGCGCTTCTTTTTACATCCCGGGAAAATAAAAAAACAAAATAGAAATGCTAAAGCAAGGCAAAGGTATCTTTTAGCAAATGTGAACGGGTTCATATTTATTATTACGTGAATATATCATTTTTAGCAATCACTATACCAATATACTTATTTTACGATAAATTTGATGTAACGATGCTGCTGGAAAGGCGCGCAAAAGTATACATTTAAGGCCATACATGTTTGAATAAATGGAAACTGAAAGGAAAAAAGAAGTTTGGTTACGCGGGCCGGTTGAGGGTATCCCTGCCTTATTGCAGCCCGTGGCGCATACCTTGTTGCAGTCGCGCGAAGAGGTTAATGCCCTGATGGCGGGTTTCCCCGAAGTGTTTCTTTGGGTAAAACCGGCCGGGATGGCTGCACCTGCTTTTCATTTACAGCATTTAACGGGTATACTTGACAGGCTTTTTACCTATGCCCGTGGTGAAATGCTTAGCGAGGCACAGATGACCTATCTTTCGGCAGAAGGGCGGGAAACAATGCAGGAATCGGAAGCTGATGTTTTGATCCAAAGGTTTAACCAACAGGTCGATAAAGCATTACAACAATTGAAAAACACTAATGAGGATACACTGACGGAAGTACGTGGCGTCGGCCGTGCAAAAATACCATCCACAGTTATCGGTTTGCTTACCCACGCAGCTGAACATACCATGCGCCACACGGGGCAACTTTTGGTAACGGTAAGGGTGTTGACAAACTAATCCGCTAGCCTATTATATCCGATGCTTTCTTCAAACTATCAGATTTATGCGTAGCAGCAACTTCTGAAT
This sequence comes from Mucilaginibacter sp., assembly GCA_043739405.1. Taxonomy (GTDB): domain Bacteria; phylum Bacteroidota; class Bacteroidia; order Sphingobacteriales; family Sphingobacteriaceae; genus Mucilaginibacter. The sequence continues at coordinate 8,854 of JAYUEE010000062.1, forward strand.
AAATTCCCTTTGGGTCAAACAAAAAAGTATCAATCCCCAACGCCATCGCAGCTTTTATTTCCGAATCCGGGTCGTCGCCAATGACCAATAGATCGGTAGTTTGGTAACCATATTTTTGCATGATGTCGGCAAACACATCCTTCTTGGTCTTATCGCTTACATCCGGGTCAACAATGTATATCTCTTTAAAATCCTGCTCAATGCCTAACTGCTTTACTTTGCTCATTTGCAGTTTCATAAAGCCTGTCGTTACCAAAAACTTAACCAAAGGAATTTTTCTGAGATGATGGTAGTCTTCAAACGGTTCCATAGGTAAATCATAAGTCATGGTGCGAAGCGCGTCAACCATCTTATCGTTCAGCTCTTTATCCAGTTCATATTTATCGGCGATATATTGAAAAGGACGGCGCGTCATTTCTTCCTTGATCTTAGCAACGCGGTCATCATCGCCCAGGTTTATGGTACCCGAATATTCATCCAGCACAGCGAATAATTTCTCAAACAGGTTATCCGCAATGGCGCTTACCGGGTAAATGGTATTATCAAGATCAAATATTAAGGCTTTCTTCATCAAAATACAGTTTCTTCCATTGGTGCGATCTTACTTTGCTTTGCCGTATATTGGTACAACATCAAAAACCCAACGGATGCGCATAGGCACATACCACCCGTTATCCACCAAAGTAAATTGAAGTCGGCTAATGCTATAGCTGCACCCCCTATAACTGGCGCCAATATCTGTGCTATTGACCATGCAGTGGTGTACAATGCTGCATAGCTGCCGCGGTTTCCGGGCTTGGTACGCATGATCCAGAATGAGTTCATAAACGGCATGCCTAATATTTCGCCGATGGTTAAAAAAAATAACACGATGAGGGCCGAATATTTTGCAGCGGGTAGAAAATTCTGTAACACAAACGCCAAACCTACCAATAACACACCCACACAGATGTAGTTAAGCGGGTGCCTTTTATTTTCGAGGCTATGAATGATCACCATTTCAAACATAACGATAAGTAAGCCATTGATACCCATCAACAACCCTATATACGATTCGTTGAAATGCCACTGCGTTTTATAAAACAACGGTTGCATGGTAAATATCTGGAAAAAGCAGGTCGCAAATAAAATAGCCAGGCCTATAAATACGAGGTAAACGCGGTCCTTATAAGCAGGATCGCCTGCTGTATTGATGGCACTTTTTATTGTTTTCACGACTTTAGACGCCGGGATCAATTTCAATAAAAGCAATGCGGCCAAAATATTGGTGCAGCCGTCTACCCAAAACAGTAGATGGTAATTTATAGCTGCCAAAAGGCCGCCTATCATGCCGCCAAATATCCAGCCCAGGTTAACCGCAAGGCGATTGAGCGAGTTGGAGCGTGTTTTGTTTTCATCAGTACTATAATGCACAATTGCGGCTGAATTAGCCGGCCTGAACGACTCATTACATACGCTTAAAATAAACGAGCATATGCCAACCGACCAGAAAGTTGTTTGAAACCCCAGCAACATAAAAAGCACCCCGCCAGATAGTAACGCAAATATCTGTACATAGTAAAAACCACGCTTGTCGGTTACTTTACCGCCAATTAATGCACCGAATATTGAGCCTGCTCCAAAAAATCCCATGATATACCCGGCCTCCGGCAGCGTAAAATGGAGCACTTTATGGCAGTAAATAGTCATAAAAGGGACAACCATAGTGCCGCTGCGGTTGATGAACATCACCAGGCACAGGTACCAGCTATTGCGCGAAAGGCCACTGTATGCTTTTTTGTATAATTGGATAGTAGAGGAGAGCATTTACACAAATATATTAATTGATGAGCAGATGTGCGGATATCCAAATGTGCAGATGAGAAAATGATATTAGACTTACGAAGTCTTCAAAACTTCGTAAGTCTTTAATTAACATAGCGATAACTATAATCCTGATATCTCTTGCAAACTTAAATTAGTTGATTGAGAAATAATTTCAGGGTCAATATTGAAATCTTTGAGTTTCTTGGCAATTTCTTTTACCGTTGTGTTTAGAGAAATGTTAAATGGGTTGCCACCAGCCCTACTGTAATATCCAGAACCATACAGCACAAAAATCTGATCTAACAGTAAGGCGGGTTTATTGGTGATTTTAGAAATTTGTTCTACGGCAACTATTGACTTTATCTGACTTAATCCTTTTAAGTTAAACTCATAATCAAGAACTTCAATTACTCTTTGATCTGGTTTTACTGTATTTGCGCCAAAAGTCATACGTAAATGTTGTAAAGTAGCTAAGGCTATATTTCGAATACGACCTATTACTTCGGTATTATAAACAGTAATATCGATTGTTTTTGCCCAATTATTCATTACCTCATAATCGGACTTATTTGGATTATGCTTTTTGAGGGTATTTATTTCGTCGGTTATATTTAATAAAATCTGATATTTTTTATCGTCTTTGTGACCCCAAATCTTAAAAAAACCTTCTTTTGTTGTCGATGATAACAAATTATTCAAATCATCAAAAGTCACTAGAGAAGGAAACTCTTTTTTTAATCTGATTATATTGGGTAAAACAACTTTATTATAGTTTCTATTAGCTGCTAATACTACTTCAATCAAAGCAATTGCAGGTAAATCTTTTGCTTGATTATAATAATCCTTATAAGAAATATTGGAGGCATCTATTATTTTAATGGGGCCATACTTGTCGAAATTGTGAGAGGTTGAGGTTAATGGTTTTTCGCCTAAAGCGATAACCTTTTCATTTATAAAGCCGTCCGATAGAAACTCTGAAATGTTAAAAACTTTTTTAGGCATTTGGGAATTTATGAATAAGCAAATATCAACCTTTCGCCTTTAATCTTTATCCTTTCACCTCAATATAAGAGTTCCTGTTCCTCAACCAATGGTCGGCAATAACCAAAGCAGCCATAGCCTCAACAATAGGTACCGCACGCGGAACAACACACGGGTCATGGCGGCCCTTACCGGATATTTCAGCCTCATTGCCCTTGCTATCGATAGTAGGCTGACTTTGCATGATGGTTGCAACTGGTTTAAAGGCAACTTTAAATTCGATAGGCATACCATTGCTAATGCCGCCCTGTATACCCCCTGAGAAGTTGGTGCGAGTTACAATATCGCCCTGTTTATTTTTCAGAAAGATGTCGTTATGCTCCGAGCCATGCATTTCGCTGCCCTCAAAGCCTGAGCCATATTCAAAACCATGCACGGCGTTAATGCTTAGCATGGCTTTGCCTAAATCGGCGTGCAGTTTGTCAAAAACAGGCTCCCCTAAGCCAACAGGGCAATTCTGAATATAGCAGCTTACCTTACCGCCAACCGTATCACCACTTTTACGAACGGCATCGATATAAGCGATCATTTCTTCGGCTGTAGCCGGATCAGCACAGCGGACGATATTCTTTTCGCGCTCATCAATGAATTCCTGTGCGCTATGTATTTCAACGTTCGGGGCGTTGATTCTGCCCACACTGCTTACATGTGCGACAACTTCAATACCTTGAGCTTTTAACAATAATTTGGCTATGGCGCCAGCAGCTACCCGTGCAGCGGTTTCACGTGCAGACGAACGGCCACCGCCGCGATGATCACGGATGCCATATTTAACCTGGTAGGTAAAATCGGCATGTGACGGACGGAAAACATCCACATTATGGGTGTAATCTTTAGAGCGTTGATCCTCATTTGGGATCAGCATGGCAATAGGGGTACCAGTAGTTTTGCCCTCAAAAACCCCTGAAAGTATCTTTACCGTATCACTCTCTTTACGCTGTGTAGTGATCTTGGATTGGCCCGGTTTGCGTTTATCCAGTTCGGATTGGATATAATCCAGGTCGACATCCAATTGGGCCGGGCAGCCATCGATGATCACACCAATAGCTTCGCCGTGTGATTCGCCGAAAGTTGTTATCCTGAATAATTGCCCGAATGAATTGCCTGCCATAGTTTATTTTGATGTGCAAATGTGCGTATGTGCAAATGTGCAGATAATTGTATTAATTATATTTTCGTAACTGAGTAATAATGTTTGCCTTCATCTAACTGTGTCAATTGAAAACCCACTTTATCCAAATGAGACCAAAATGCCGGATATGATTTTTCGACAACTTCGTAGTCCTCTATCTCGACTTCCGGCACAATTAGCGCCAGTGGTGCAAAAGCCATCGCCATGCGGTGATCATCATAAGTATTGATGAAGATTTTTTCAGGAATAAACTTACCGCTACAATCCAGTTTATAAACCTGTCCCTTTTCGATCAGCTTTACGCCGATCTTGGCCAGTTCGGTTTGAAGTGCTAAAACGCGGTCGGTTTCTTTGATCTTCAATGTCTCCAGCCCGGTAAATGTTGCATCATGACCCAGCGCCGCACATATTACGATAATCGTCTGCGCCAAATCGGGGCACGACTTCAAATCAAATATTTTACGACTTAGCGGCTTTGTCTCTTTTTTAAGATACAGGCCGCCATCCTTAAACTGCGAAGTGATCCCAAAATTCGCCATGATTTCGGTGATAACACTATCACCCTGCAAACTGTACGACGTTAATCCCGGCAAAAACAATTCCGCTTCATCAGCAAGAGCCGCAATTGCGTACCAGTATGATGCCGCGCTCCAGTCCGGTTCAACATGCAACGATGTTTCCCTGAAATCCTGTTTCGGGATATGAATATTATTCCCATCCCATTGATGCTGGATACCCGCCTGTTGCAGCATGGCCAAAGTCATCTCTACATACGGCCTCGAAGTTAATTCACCTTCAATGTGTAAAGTCAATCCAAGTGGTAATTGCGAAGCAATAAGCAGCAACGCCGTGATATACTGGCTGCTGATATCACCCTTGATGCTGATCTTGTCCGTCAACTGCTCAAAGCCACCCTTTATTCGGAGTGGGGGATAGCCGTCATTTTCATCATATTCTATATGCGCACCAAGTCTGCGCAAAGCATTCACCAAAATGCCTATCGGCCTTTGCTTCATCCTTTCGGAACCAGTGAGTATTATTTCCTTTCCCTGTTCTTTCCCATGTAAAGTAAAATATGCAGTTAAAAAGCGCATTGCCGTACCCGCAGGGCCGACATTGCACTCTAATGTAGGAAGGTCTTTATGTTGTTGATTCCATTTGTCACCCCACAAAATATCCGCAAGTGTTTGCGTATCCGCTGCATCCGAGATATTCACAACTTTAACCTTGCCGCCACTCAGCGCCTCGATGATCAGCGCACGGTTACATTCACTTTTTGAACCCGTGAGCTGAACCGTACCACTAACCGATTTGCTTTTTTTAGAAAGGATGATGTTTTGCTTCATCTTATATTAGTATTGAGATATAAGATTTGAAACACGAGAAAAAGTGGCGTTCGGCCTCTAATCTCTGGTCACTAATCTCAAATCTCTTTTATTACGCGTGCGTCAGTTTTTCGTCGGGCTGATTTTGGCCTTTGTTCATGATCTCAGTTTGTTTGCGGATGGATTCACTGTGAATAAGTTCCAGTAATTTTTCAGCAAACTCCGGGCTCAGGTTTAATGCTTTCGCGTAAGCAATACGTTTGTTCAATATTTCGTCCCAGCGGCTTACCTGTAAGATGGTGATGCCGTTGTCTTTCTTGTAATTACCGATCTTCTCTACAACTTTCATCCGCTCGGCCATTTTCTGGAACACAATGTCATCAAACTTGTCGATTTGGTTGCGCAGCTCAGCTAAAACATCTTTTGCTGCACCTTGTACTTCTGGCTTACGCAATGTTAAACGGTCGATCAGTTCAACCAAAGCTGATGGTGTAACTTGCTGTTTGGCATCGGTCCAGGCAACGCTTGGGTCAATGTGCGACTCGATCATTAATCCCTGCATATCAAGGTCAAGCGCTTTTTGTGCGATGTAGCCAAGCAGTTCGCGGTTACCGCAAATATGGCTCGGGTCGCAGATGATAGGCAATTCCGGTGCATGTGTTTTCAGACTGATGGCTAGGTCCCACATAGGCTCATTACGGAAAGCTGATTTTTCATGCGAGGAGAATCCACGGTGTACCGCTGCCAGTTTGGTGATACCGGCACCGTTAATGCGCTCCAAAGCGCCGATCCATAGGGACAGGTCTGGATTTACCGGGTTTTTAACCATTACGGGTATGTCGACACCTTTCAGTGCGTCAGCAATGTCCTGAACGGTAAAAGGGTTTACCGTTGAACGTGCGCCAACCCAAAGGATATCCACGCCTGCTTTCAGGGCTTCTTCCACATGTTTGGCGTTTGCCACTTCAACGGCAGTAGGTAAACCTGTTTCGTCTTTTGCGCGTTTGAGCCACTGCAGGCCAATGCTGCCAATGCCTTCAAACTCACCCGGACGGGTACGCGGTTTCCAAATGCCTGCACGCAAGGCGGTTACCTTGCCGGTTGCGGCTAATAAATGTGCGGTCGCGACTAATTGCTCCTCAGTCTCGGCACTGCAGGGTCCCGCGATCAGGAGTGGCTGCGCTTTCGCTTTTATCCATGATTCAAGCGGCTGTATGTTTAGATCTAGTTTCATTTTCTTTTTATTGCTGGATTGTTTTATTGCTTTATTGATGTTTCTTTTTTTTCTGACTTCAGACTTCCGTCCTCGGACTTCCGGACTCTTACTTAACTATCTTTTTTACATTTATATACTTGCGTGTGATCTTCTCCTGCGCCCTAAATTTTTGCTCACGCTCGTTCGAAGCATTTTCGTCTTCATGACGTTGATATTCGCCCAGGATATTAAAGTTGTGCGTGTATTTGAGCACCTGGCGTATGGCAGTATCGTATTGTTTGGTATTATCCCATTCCACGTCTACATAAAAATTGTATTCGTTGCGCTTGCCCAACACTGGCATCGATTGTATCTTGCTCATGTTGATATTTTGCTCGGCGAATATCTGCAGCACTTTGGCAAGCGCACCCACCTGGTTACTCACCTGGAAACACAATGAGGCTTTATTATTATCCTTCTTCTCCACGTTATCGTGACTGGTAAGTATCAAAAAACGGGTAAAGTTCTTTTTATTCGATTCGATGCGGCGCTCTAAAATATCCAGGTTATAAAGTTTGGCAGCTAAAGTATTGGCGATAGCCACGGTATCCGTCAAATGCTCATCACGAATACGCTTGGCGCAAGCGGCTGTGTCGCTGCTTTCCACAACTTTCAAATGCGGGTACTCGTCAAAGAAATCAACACACTGGCGTATGGCGATAGGATGGGAGGTAACATATTGCACGTCCTCAAACTTTACGCCGGGTAATGCCAGCAGGTGCAGCTGGATGGGCAGGTAAACTTCGCCTACTACCGGGAAACTATAACTCATCATCAGCGAGTAGTTTGGCAAAATGCTGCCTGCAATGCTGTTTTCGATAGCCATCACCACATAATCGGCCTCTTTGTTTTGCAGCGCCTCAAATGTTTGTTTGAACGAGTTGCACTCGATCGTCTGTATATCCTCGCCGAAATGCATAAAGGCGGCTTCCTCGTGGAAGGAAGCGCGGATACCCTGGATAGCAACTCTTGTCTTTTTCTCTTTCATAACCGTATTAAGCAAAAAGTCCCGGTTTTTGGCCGGGACTTTTCAGTTTATCTTATATGTTGTTCATGCATATTAGCCCCGGCTCTTACTGTTAAAGTAAAAGTAGTAACCATAAAAATATGCGCTGTTAAACTTCATTGTTTTGTTATTGCGTGGTAAATGTACGGTTTAAAATAAATTTGTCAATAGAAAATTTTAATTTTTTGTAAAAACAGGGTTTAAACAGAATTTTATTTGCTTGAATGGCTACCCCTTCGCCAATTTAAAAATCGTAAACAAATGATGCGCCTCATGCAAAAGGAAAAATTCTACCCAGTCGGCAACAGTCAGTTTACCGTATTTCGGATGCGTACCGGTTCGGGTTAATTGTTCGTGTGATAAAGTGATGATAAAGAAATAGATCTCTTCACGGTCTGCTTCCAATTTATCCAGTAACTCGTTTAGGGATAGTTGCTTGGCGACAATAAAATCAGGGTCATCATCTGCCCGGTACGCTGTAAAAATGGGATTATCTTCTTTAAGGATTTTATGGATACGATTGATAAATATGGGCTGGTAGATAGCTAAATGCGCAATGTTATCATGTATATTCCATTTACCGTGCTCGGGGTTATAAAGCACTTTTGCATCATCCGCATTTTTGATGATCTCGTAAATACCCGAGTGCTGGTTTAAAAGCCGTTCTTTTAGCGAGTTGTAAAGCATGTTGTTTTATAAGGCTGAATAGTACCTTAAGCTTTCATAAAGTTCGTCCTGCGTGCACACATTGTCAATACGGCATTGCCCGATATTTGTCAATAAGGAGCAATTTATCTTTCCACCCTGGTTTTTCTTATCCTTCAGCATAATACCGTAAAGCGTATCGAAGCAGGCTTCATCAAAATTATATTTAGGATAAAGCTCATTAATCACAACCGTAATTTCAGCCAGTTCCCAATCATTCAGGCCGGCTTTCATATTCGAAAGTTTAGCTTCGCATATCATACCTGCTGCAATCGCTTCGCCATGGGTTAGGGGATTTTCGTCGTTCATTAACGAATAAGTCTCGATAGCATGACCGATGGTATGACCAAAATTCAGGCTCTTACGGATACCTTTTTCGTGCGGGTCCTCGATAACTACTTTGTTCTTTATCTCAACAGAATGGTAAACCAATTCTGCAGATGGCTTTTTCAAATCACTGTTCTTCAATAGGTTCCAGTAACCGGCATCAGCTATCAAACCATGTTTCAACATTTCGGCCAGGCCGGAAAGAATCTGCCTTGCGGGAAGCGTCTGCAAAAATTCATGTTCAATAAAAACTGCTTTCGGCTGGGTAAAGGTGCCGATGATGTTTTTGATATTATCCAGGTCAATACCCGTTTTACCACCAACCGAAGCATCAACTTGCGATAGCAGGGTAGTAGGCACATGAACAAAATCGATACCACGTTTATAAGTTGAAGCAGCAAAGCCACCCAAATCACTGATAACACCGCCACCAAGATTGATCAGTAGGCTTTGCCTGTCGGCGCTGTAATCGATCAGCATTTTCCATACGCCAACACAGAAATCAATATTCTTGCTTTCCTCGCCCGCGCTTATTTCGATGATATCAAAATTGTCAAGCTTGTCGATATATTTCCGGATAACGGGCAGGCAATGTTTGCCTGTATTTTCATCTGTCAGTACAAAAAAACGGGAGTAATTACCCTGCTCAATAAATTTTGCGAGCTCGGATAAAGTGTTAGTAAAATAAATAGGGTAGTTTATGCTTTGTAGCGTGTTCATTGAATTACAGTATCTTGATTTTAGTCCCCCTGAATTCAACCATATCACCGCTTTTCACTTTCAGACGTTTGCGGTAATCCACCTCGCCATTATACGTCACTTCACCTTCCGAAACAACAATTTGCGCCTCGCCGCCGGTACCTACCAGGTTGGTGGCTTTAAGCAGTTGTATCATCTGGATAAAATCGCCTTCTACTTTGAATTCAATCATGGGTCGGCAAAAATAAACTATTCAAAGGATAATGAGTTATTTGCTTTACATTTTCTAATTTTGCGCATGCTCAATAATGAAACTGTTGCCGCCCCCGGCAAGGGGACTCTCTCTTTTGAAAATACCGAGATAGCATTTCGCCATTCATCTAATAAAGACCTGAAACGGGCCTACTGGCTGTTCAGGATAATTAATATTAACTTCCTGGTCAAAATAGGGCCGCCGATAACTAATTTCGCGATGAAAATCGGTATACCTATCAGGGGCCTGATCAAAGCAACCATATTTGCGCATTTCTGCGGTGGCGAAGCTATTTCAGAGTGCGATCGCACTATTAAAAACCTCGATGAAGGTAAAGTGGGTACCATATTGGATTATTCTGCCGAAGGGGGTGATAACGAAAACGCTTTTGACCATACACGCGACGAAATCAAACTGACCATTGAACGGGCAAAAGGGGATAAGGCCATACCCATTACCGTATTTAAACCTACAGGTGTTATCCGCTTTGCATTACTGGAAAAGCTCGACGCCAAAACCGCGCTTACACCGGAAGAAGAAGCGGAGTGGAAAAAGGCGCAGGAGAGGGTATTGGCCATCTGCACCAAAGCACATGAATTGGGCGTGCCTGTAATGATAGATGCCGAAGAAACATGGATACAGGATACGATAGACGCCTTAGCATTGGATATGATGCGCAAGTTTAATAAGAAGGATGCTATCGTTTATAACACCTACCAGCTATACCGCCATGATAAGCTGCAATCCCTAAAGGATGACCATGCGGTGGCTATAAAAGAAGGGTTTATTTTAGGCGCCAAACTGGTGCGTGGCGCTTATATGGAAAAAGAGCGTAAACGCGCTGCCGAAATGGGTTACGAGTGCCAGATACAACCTGATAAACAATCAACCGATCGTGATTACGACGACGCCGTGCGTTTTTGTATTGATAACGTGGAAACTATCGCCCTGCTCGCGGGTACCCATAACGAGCAAAGTTGCCGGATACTTGCCGATTTATTAGACGAAAAGAAAGTGCTTCATAACCATCCCCATGTTTATTTTTCGCAATTGCTGGGTATGAGTGATAACCTGAGCTTTAACCTGGCCGATGCGGGTTACAACGTAGTAAAATATGTACCCTACGGTCCCGTTAAGTCGGTTTTACCTTACCTGTTCAGGCGCGCTCAGGAGAATACCGCTATTGCCGGGCAAATGAGCCGTGAGTTAGGTTTGATTTTGACCGAAAAGAAGCGCAGGGGGATTTAATATTATAATAAACCCTCTCTTCTAATAAAATCCTGGATGGTATCCGGTGCCTTCATCAAATAGGTTTGAATGCCCAATGCTTTTGCAGGCTCAAGGTTTGCTGCGATGTCGTCAATGAATAATGTTTCTTCGGGAACCAATTTGTTCTCGGTCAATACTTTTTCAAAAAAAGCTGATTCCGGTTTCCTTATGCCCACAAAATGCGAATAATACGTCTTCTCAAATAGATGGTCGTTACCCTCAAAACCGAATTCCTTCCGAAGATAATCCATAATATACCCGTAGTGTATTGGGTTGATATTACTTAGCAAAAACGTGCGGTACTTTTTATTCAGCTCAGCCAAAATCTCGTGCGTGCCTTCGTCGACACCCAAAAGCAGGCTGTTCCATGCGGCATCAATTTCGGCATCAGTAAGTTCTGGCTTGCCGGTTTTTTCCCGGATGAAATCTCTGAATTCTGCGGGAGTTACATGACCCTTATCAAAGGCATCAAAAATGGGATCCTGCACACCATGGCTAAAAAACGCGTCGGTATTGCTGATAGCCAACGAATTCCAGCCTTCCTTCAGCTTCTGAAAATCGAGCATAAATATTACGTTGCCGTAATCAAAAATGATGTTTTTAACGTTTTGCATAACAGGTGTAAATATGTTGAAATTGTTCGACGTATTAACGCGATATGTATTATATCTGTTCGCAATTTTTCTACAATATTATTCCAGAATTTATTTCTAAATAGCATGAAAAACCTCAAACAAATGAACTTAATAAGAAAATTTTTAGCTGCGCTGATATTATCTGGGCTTGCTGTTAGCATGCCTTTTAGCGGCTGGTCGCAAGCAACCACGGGCTTTAAAGTACTCAATGATTACAAAATAAATAGTCCCGGGGGATGGGATTATATCCTGGTTGATGGTGCCGCTAAGCGCGTTTACGTGTCACATGGCTCCCAGGTGAACGTGCTTAGCACTACGGGCGATTCGCTGGGGTATATTCCTAAAACAACCGGTGTGCACGGCATAGCGGTTGTACACGACTTAAATAAAGGTTTTACCAGCAATGGCAGGGCCAATTCTGTGACTGTTTTTGATTTGAAAACCCTTACGGCAACAGGCGAAATTGCGTTAACTGTAAAAAACCCGGATGCTATTTTTTATGATGATTTTTCGAAAAAGATCATTACCTGTGATGGTGGCAGCCACGACTTATGCTTTATTGACCCGGCAACCGAAAAAGTAGTAGCGACCGTGCAACTGGGCGAGAAATTAGAAACCGCTGTGTCGGACGGGAAAGGCAAAATATTTGTTAACGGCGAAGATAACAGTACCGTACACGTTGTTGACGCAACCACCTTTAAAGAAATCACCAGCTATAAAATTGACGGCGGAAGTTCTCCTTCCGGTTTGGATATCGACCGCGAAACCAATCGCTTGTTTATTGGCTGCGGCGACAGTAAAACCATGGTAGTAATGGATGCTTCCAATGGAAAAACTCTGGGTACGTTCCCGATTGGCCGTACCGACGGCTTGGTGTTCGACCCGGGTTTAAAAATAGCTTATGCCTCAAACGGCGAGGGTACCATAACCGCGGTAAGGGAAGTGAATGCCAATAAATTTGAGCTAATAGAAAATATTACCAGCGAACCCGGTGCACGTACCATAGGCATCGACGTGGTAACACATCATTTATATTTACCTACCGCCAAATTCGGAACTGCCCCGGCAGCAACTACGGAGAACCCGAGGCCACGTCCGCCAATGGTACCCGGGAGTTTCCATGTGATAGAGGTAGGTAAGTAGGTTTGCGGTATTAAACTCAAACTTCAATCAATTCATTAATAACCCCTTAACTTATAACTAAAAAACGTTTTTGAATTTTGGCTGTGATTGCGTAATATTGCAGCCGAAATTTAAACACGATTTCAGCGCCTATAGCTCAGTTGGTTAGAGTAGAAGACTCATAATCTTTTGGTCCCTGGTTCGAGCCCAGGTGGGCGCACCTTATTTAGAAACCCGCTTTATTATTAATGAAGCGGGTTTTTTATTTTCTATAACGAACTTAAGCAGTAAGCCTTCACCTGGAAGAAGCTTAACCGGGTGCAGATTCTATGTTATTTATAGCCACCCAAACTTTTCAATAAGCCGTTCTTTTTGGTTACGGGCAACAGGTATATTTTTGTCGTTAGACAGGATAAGGTAATTACCCTCGCCGCGCACATATTTTTTTATATGATCAAGGTTGACGAGATATTGCCTGTGGACTCTTAGAAAATTTCGTTCTTCCAATACTTCCTGAATATCTCCCAGGGTTTTGGCTACCGTGTGCTGATGGCCATTGATCATGTTAAACCTTGTATAATTATTATCCGACTCGCAAAAAATCACATTTTTTATTTCTACGAATGTTACCCCGTTTTGGAAAGGCAGGGCTATTTTATCCGGGAATACTTTTTCTCCGGTATGCAAATGCTGTTTTAGTAAACTAAGTTGTTGCTTATCGGGCCATGTACGGTGCTCGGCTTTTTCAACAGCGACTTTAAGATCTTTACCATCAATTGGTTTCAGTAAATAATCCAGCGCGCTAAAGCGGAAAGCTTTTACGGCAAATTGGTCATATGCGGTAACAAATACCAGGCTGAAATTAATGTGGCTTATTTTTTCCAATAGCTGGAAACCATTCATTACCGGCATTTCTATATCAAGGAATACTATATCAGGCAACAATGCGGTTATTTTTGCAAGCCCCTCGGTACTTTCAGTGCATTCGGCAACTACTTCTACCTGCGGGCAATACATTTTCAATTGTAATGCCAATAGCTTTACACAATCCGGTTCATCATCAATTATAACGGCTTTAAGCATATTTACGGGTTATATGGGGATTTGAATGGTCACTTTTGTGCCCGTGGGGTTATTCATGGCATCCTTCAGATCAGTGATTTTTACATCAGCCTCCATTTCGTATAATTGATTGATAATGTCTATCCTTTCGGAAGTCATTTTTAAGCCGAAGGATTTTTGCCTGGTGGCTGACTTGCTTTTATAAGCTGCCGCAAGTTCGCGCCCTACACCATTATCGGTAATCTCGATATGCAGTAAATGTTCTGATGGCTGCGCAACATCAATTTTGATATTTCCCCCTTCTTTTTTATGCATCAGGCCATGCCATATTGCATTTTCCACATAGGGCTGCAAAAGCAAAGGAGGGATATCTGTGAATTGCTGGTCTATGCCTGGGTCCACATTAATTTCATAGTGTACCTTATTTTTAAAACGCATTGCTTCCAGCTCGATATACAGGCGCAGGGTTTCCAGTTCTTTTTGCAAGGTTACTTTTTCCGATTGTGAGTTTTCAAGCACCAACCGAATCAACTGCGAAAAAATGGTCAGGTATTCAGATGCTGTTTGCGAATCATTTTCGAGTGTATAAAGCTTAATAGAGTTAAGGCAGTTGAATATAAAATGCGGGTTCATTTGCGCACGCAATGCCGTCATTTCTGTTTCGGCTATTTTTTGCTCAAAATCTGTTTGCACCTGTTTAATTTTCTGTGCTTCGCTAATACTGTTCTGCAATTGGAGTTCATCGGTTTTTTTGGTTAGCGCATTCTCTAATTGTAGGGCATAATTTGCCTGCAATGCATTTTTCTCCAATAAAACAAGCTTAGCCCTATAGGACAAGGCAAACGAAAAGAATATAGCCTCAATGGTTAAGCCTAATAAAAAGAAAGCTGGTATAAAGATGATAATCATGAAAAACTCCTGGCTATGATATGGGATTTTGTAGGTAATTCCAGTAAAAGGTAAAAACCATAAAAATAGCATACTTAATAGTCCTCCAAAAAGGAACCATTTGACAGGTTCTTTGCTTTTCGCGGTAAGTATTAATAAAATTAGATTTAATACTACTGTTGGAATAACAGAGGTTACCGTACTGTAATCGTTTTTGTTAAACATGAACCAGCCGGTGTGTACCTGAAAAAACTCACTTAGCATTTGTAGCGCGGCGATCCCAATTAATACTTTAACAACGAACCAGCTTTTTTTGAAATGAATAGGTAAATACAACATTTTTCCGATGAACAATGCGTAAAGCACCGGGATCAAAAAAATAGAAACCGAAAATATCAGATCGCGGATAAACGGTGTAAACAGCATTAATTGCATTCGGATATCCATCCAGAACAAACCCATTATTAACGATGCAAGGGTATAACTGACATACCATACAAAGGCCACATCGCGGTATAAATAATATTGATAAATGGCAAAAATACTGATGAATAACAGGCAGCCGCATAGGATAGCCATTATAAGAAAAAGGTATCTATCAGTATTAATTGCTTCATATCCACTGCTTGCAGACACATAGGGAGTTTGCAGCCTTATAGCAGGCGGCACCAAATGAGCCTGCCGGTCTTCGGTACGTACCATACATGTAATAGTAGTGCGTGGTGTTATGCTTACAGCCATACCACGTCTCAAAGCTTGATTGTCATTAGTTTCATAAGCACCGCTTAAGCCTTTCAAATGGTCATTGATATATAAACGAGTGTAATAATGCGGTGACACGGCTACCCGTAAATCAATTGTATCTGTTGCTGACAAATTATGGATAGTGAACTTAAACCACTGTATAATAAGCGGCCTGTTTGAATGTTTAAGTTCCCGTAGGTCCTTTCGATAGAAAATAAAAGGTTTCTTTTTTATCGATTCAAAAGTAATTGGCTGATCCGATGTTTCCTCATAAAACAAGCAGTGACCAGCTATATCAAAGGCATGATCCCATTTGGGTTGACCGTTTAATTTGATTGTGTCCTGCGCAATACATCGCCCGGCGGTTAAAAGAAAAAATAAAGCAAAAAAGTGGATACGATACATATTAACGCTAAGATCACTAAACATACCTAATGCAAACAGTATTACCTAAATCCTCATGGTGAACTGCGCGTATTTTGAGTGAAAGGTAATAAAACAGTAAAGCACAGGCCCGCCTAACAGACAATGCTGCTCCCTCACGATACCCGCCATTTATCACTTGTTGTTTTTACAATGCTTTTAAATATTTGACTTTTAACCTCGTACCAACTAAACAACATTAAAAATGAAACCAACTAAATTAAAAATGATGATGGCCACTGCTATTATGCTGCTGTCGACTGTTTACGCCATTGCACAGGTTCCACCGGCGGGTAAGTACAATATCACCAATTACCCCGAAGACAGGAAAGCTATTGAGGCATTAAACGCAGCGCAGGATAATTCGCAGTATTTGAACGACGATTATATCGCAGTGGGCCCCGAAGGGAAAGTATCATACGGATTTGAGCAGTGGAAAAAAGGCTTTACAGATAATAGTTTCACTTTTAAATCTGTAAAGCTTGTACCCGGCACCTATATTTTGCGGATATATAACGGCGATGCTGCTGTAAAGCACCTGGTAGCGGATGTGGTATTTGCTACTCCCAAAGGGGATATTGCCATCACTGTTATACGCACAGAAACGTATATTAAGGAGAACGGCAAATGGTATTTTGTAAGCGGCCAGGGAACTAAAAAAGCAACCGAGGAAGAGAAGGAGAAAATGGGGACAAAGGTTTCAGAGAAAAACTAAACAGCAACTCATGCGATACAGCAAAACTATAGCAATTACCGGCTTATATTGTCAACTGTTTTTCCTGTTCATTTTCACCCTGATGCATTTTATCAGGCTGGATAAAAGCGCACTCGCCAGTTTTGTGAGCGAATACGCCGTAGGTAACTATGGCTGGTTGATGACACTTGGTTTCTTTGGTATGGCAATAGGCACATTATGCCTTATAATAGGACTATTAAACAATATCAAGGTATCTAAAACAGCTATTTTTACCCTGGGTGTATGGTGTACAGGCGCTTTCCTTTTTTCCATATTCACTACGGATATACCAGGTACACCAGCAACGCTACAGGGCTTAATTCATGCTTTTTCAGCATTGATCGCCTTGCTTAGTTTAAGTATTGCTATGATTTCCTGGGCATTTACATTCCGAAAAAATGATGCCTGGCACCAAATGGCAAATACATCGCGGTTCTTCGGGGTAATCAGTATCGTATTATTTATTGTTTTGTTTCTTAGCCCGCTATCGTTAAAAGGCCTCGCCGAAAGGATATTGATCATTTGGGATGTTTACTGGATCATCCTGGTGAACAGGCAACTTTATATAAACTCAATTCAAAACTAAGTATGATACCATCGAAAAAATTTCAATTAAGGATCAAGCTTTTACTGTTCATCTCGTTGCTTTCCACAATCAGTTTAAATGTATTGGGCCAAAACGCTGGCTACGAAATTTATGCAGTAAAATTCGCCTCACTTAATTTTAAAGTGCCAATAGCAGCTATGGCTGTTGGGTCGTCAAGTAAGGACAGCACAAGTGTATGCTATTTCATTTATTTATTGAAAGGGAATAATGGAAAAATGATATTAGTTGATGCCGGGTTTACCGAACCAATAAAACCTTATCCCTGGCAGGCATTTGCTTACACCAGGCCTGATTCCATGTTAAGGAAAATGAACATTAAACCCGCTGATATTACCGACGTGATCATTACCCACCCACATTGGGACCATATCGGTGGTATCGATCTTTTTCCAAATGCCATGATCTGGATGCAAAAGGAAGATTTCAACTATTTTGTGGGCGCAGCCTGGCAAAAAGGAGAGAATCCAGACAACGGATTTAATCCGATAGATGTCGTCAAAATAATTCAAAGGAATTTAAACGGTAAACTTACGCTGGTGAAAGGAGACAGTGTAGAGATCATGCCGGGCGTTCGTGTATTTACTGGTTCAAAACATACCTATGAGTCGCAGTATGTGCTGGTTGGCACTGGGGCAGACAAGGTTATTATCGCCTCAGACAACAGCTGGCTTTACTACAACCTTACCAACTTGTTATCAATTCCTGTAACTTTTGATCAGAAGGCTTACCTGCAAAATCTAAAAAGAATGAGGGCGATGGTAAATAATATTGACCTTATTATTCCCGGACACGACCCGCTTTTATTTTCAAAATTTCCGAAAGTAATAGATGGCGTTGTTAGAATAAAATAGGATAGAAAAATCAATTCTAGCATAATCATCTTATTTGTTACTATTTGATAAACTATAATATGAATAATTCAGACCCCAAAGAGAACCAGCTTACCCTAAAAGTAATAGGCGTAATCACCGCTTATTACCTTATAAGCCTCTATTATTTTAGCACCATTACCTCTAATTACTTCATCATATATCCTTCGTTTGCCAAAATTCACGAACATTACGATGTTTATATGGGGGTATTTAATGCATCGTCGAGAATTCTGATGATTTATTCCTCTGTCGCTTTAGTATTTATATCTGTTTTAATGCTTTGGTTTCGCCCCAACGCATTTCCACGGCAGGCTATATGGGTTACTATTGTTTTGAGCACTATTTCTGTTTGCACTACCCTGTTTTTGATACTGCCAATGCAATTATCTCTCTGGATAAAAGGGTTTGACTCGATTCTTTTTCAGCAGTTAATGGATATAAGTTTGTATATCCAGATTATTCCTTCATTACTGCAAATTTTATTGGGTTTTTTCTTATTGAACAGGTATTTAAGCGATATGAAATTGTTAAATCGGTGGGTATTTATCTTATTTTTTAGTCTCACTTTTTGGACAATAAATTACGATGCCCTCGTAAGTTTTTCATTATACACAACGGTTGGAGCTACAGACTGGATGGCTTTTAGAGATGCAATTGTGCCAACTAAATTTATTTGGATGTTGATACTGGCTTTCGTCCCAATGTTATTGACAATCCCTATGTTTTGGTTAAGGCCCAAAAGTGTTCCCAAGCTATTTGTCGGGATTTATGGACTTGTCATATTTTGGATATTTTTTATCAGTTTCATTTATGTCGCAAAGAATTTGCAGGGCTATTTGACCCATAATTACTCACGTGCCAAAATTGAAGAGTTGATCAATAGCGATTTTCAATACAGGGGCCTGCCAGCAATGGTTTTAACTTTAATTACTGCCTGGATGTTTATAAAAATAGGGCAGCAAAAAATGAATGAAAATAACCTCTGTTAAAATGATCTATTTAAGAATGCTTCTATTAAACGATATATTCACTAAGGACACGGTATGGTAACTACATGCGTATGCACGGGCCAAGGTGCTGCAGCTATTTTTGAATTGTATTATCTTTAACGCTTAAGCCGCATCCTATGACCGGTTTTTATACTTATGCGATTATTGCAATATTATCTACCCTTGTTTTTATAATAGCCAGTAGATATAAATCCAGATTTGGCATCAATTTAAAGCGGGTATATTGCCCGGTTTGCCACACTAAGCAACCCATTATTCGTATGCCGGGCAGCATGGATCAAGCGTTTTGGAGCGGCACGATCTGTCCGAAATGCCACACGAAACTTGATAAATACGGTAATATTATTTCGTGACAGCATCTTTTAACGGTGCGTTTCTCCAAAAATGATAAAAGTGGAGATTAAAAATCCACAACTTTCCAATACGCCTTTTTCGGCTGAAAATATTGGTCAAACAGTAGCGGATGATTTTTTCTTCCCGGTACAGGATACCCGTCCAGCCAGGTGTTTTTGTCGGATATGTTCCAGAAAGTTACACCGCTTATTACATCTTTATATTGCCTGAAAACCTTAAAAACCATGGCATACTGGTCGGTTTGTTTCTTTTCCAGCTCGGGGGTATAGGCATCAGATTCTCCCGGGCGCAAATTGCGGCGGTTCTTTTCCCATGGATAAATGGACATATCCAGTTCCGTAACCTGCACCTTTAGACCTAATGACGAGAATTTTTTAATAGTTTCGATGAGGTCTTTTTGGCCGGGCTCATAGATTGACCAGTGTGCCTGGATGCCCACAGCGTTTACAGGCACCTTGGCATCCACCAGCATTTTTAACAGGCGGTAAACACGCTCACGCTTCTCGGGGCGTTCGGTATTATAGTCGTTGTAAAACAATACAGCATTTGGATCGGCCTCGTGCGCGTATTCAAATGCCTTGATGATAAAATCATCGCCACATACTTGGTACCACAACGAATTGCGTAGAAATTTGCTGCTATCATCATCAATAGCTTCGTTTACCACGTCCCAGGCATATATTTTGCCCTTATAGCGATTCACAACAGTGGTAATATGGTCTTTTAAGCGTTTAAATAGAACTTCTTTGGCAACAAGATTACCGTTAGCATCCTTAAAAAGCCAGGCAGGGGTTTGTTCGTGCCAGCACAGGTTGTGCCCGCGAACCTTCATTTTATGCGCCTGTGCAAAAGCTACGATTGAATCAGCATCCTGCCAGTTATAACGGTTTTCTTCGGGGTGGATAGGGCCCATCTTCATTGCGTTTTCGGGTGTGAGGCTATTAAACTGGCCCAAAATAAACGCTCTTTCCTGTGGGTCTTTAATATCCTGTGGTGATACAGCTACGCCTATCGGGAAATAGCTCTTGTAATAATCTTTTAAACCTTTCGGCGCCGACGGTTGAGCCGATAACAAAGGGGTGTACAGCACAAATAAGAGTACGGTTAATGAAATATACTTTTCTTTGATTTTTATGATATTTAATCGCATCGTTGAAAATGTTAAATGTTTTTCCGGGTACTAACTTTTAGAGGTCAATTTTAAGCAATCGATTGCATAAAATTTTACATTTTTGTTCATCATGAGAAATAAAAAACGGACCACCATTTATGATATAGCTAAGAAGTTGAATATAGCTGCCTCTTCAGTCTCCCGGGCGCTGAGCAATACGGGGAATATTAATGAAGCAACCCGTAAGCTGATCCTTAAAACCGCCGATGATTTGAACTATAAGCGTAATATCATCGCGTCAAACCTGCGTAAAGGAGAATCAAAAACCATCGGCGTGGTAGTGCCTTACATCAATCAGAATTATTTTGCCAATGTAATTGCCGGTATAGAAGAGGTTTCTTATCAAAAAGGCTACAACCTGATCATTTGCCAGTCGAACGAGTCGCAGGACAAGGAGATACAGTGTATCAACACTTTAATTAACCAGCATGTGGATTGTATCATCATATCCATATCAGTTGATACTTATGACCATAAGCATCTGCAAAACGTCCTAGATAATAATATAGAGCTGATACAATTTGACCGTGTGGCTGATGAACTGGAGACGTTAAAAGTTATTAACGATAACGAATTGGCCTCTTTTGAAGCGGTATCGCATATGATAGAGCAGGGGTATAAACGGATAGGGTTGTTGGAGGGCCCACAGAACCTGGATATCTTCAGGCAACGTAAATCAGGTTATCTGAATGCGCTAAAAGAACATGGTGTGCCCATCTTGGATGAGCTTATTATTGAAAATGCGTGGACAAAAGAGTTAGGTGCAGACGCCACACGTAAATTATTGAATTTGCCCAAACCTCCTGATGCCATATTTGCCTCTACATCGGATTTCTCGGCATTGGGGGTATTGGAAGTAGCATCGGCGATGGGTATCAAAGTGCCGGCGGAATTAGGGATCTGTGGCTACTCAAATGAAGCCTTTACCGAGATCACAAGCCCGTCAATTACGACAATAGACCAGTTTAGCGTTTATATGGGCAAAACCGTTGCCAACTTGTATTTCCAGGAGATGGAAAACAAGGATGACACAAAAGTAGTTCCTAAAATAATCAGCATAAAACCTAAGCTGATCATACGGTCCTCAACCCAAAAGAGCAGTAATCAGCGCGGCTAAGTTAACCACATTCTTTTGCCGGGATTTTACCTTTTCAGTTCTAATTCCACCTGTCGAACGCTGCATTGTCGCCTAAATCAGGGTTTGACGTGACAAGCGTCATTATTTAGGTGGTAAACAAACCTGACATTTATATTGATTAATAAAGATGATAGAAAGGAGTAATTATGAAAATTGTCTTAATCGCGTTGATAATAATTCATAGCCTTATTCACCTGCTGGGTTTTGCAAAAGCTTTCAAAATTGCAAAAGTACCTGAGTTACACCAGCCTGTTTCAAAAGTTAACGGCAGTTTGTGGCTTTTGGCGTCAATAGCTTTTGGTTTGGCCGCCCTGTTATTTGGATTGGACAAAGACTGGTGGTGGATGTTTTCAATATTTGGCTTGGTTATTTCACAATACCTGGTGGTTAATGATTGGCACGATGCCCGGTTTGGTACAATTGCCAACGTAATTATTCTTGTGATAACTATCATCGGTTTTGGGGTTTGGTGCATTGCTAAATATTAAGCATATGAAGATAAATAAGGAATGGCACCTGGCACATGCGATGCCAAAGAACCCAACATTTGAACAAAGGGTTGCATGGTACCTTGAGCATCAAAAAAATTGCGCTTGCAGGCCAATAGCCGGTAAACTGGCGGCACAAATGAAGGAGAGAGGAATAATAATTAAAAAATAGAAAACATGTTAGGCGAACTTAATGAAAATCAAATGGATGGCCTGTTGAAGCAACAGGCTGTAGGCAGGATAGCCTGCCATGCCTTGGGAATTACATACGTGGTGCCTGTAAACTATTTTTACGACGGAACTTATATTTATGGACATTCTTCGATAGGACAAAAGATAGAAATGATGCGCAGAAACCCCGAAGTATGTTTTGAAGTGGATGATATCAAAAGCATATTCCGCTGGCAGAGTGTTATAGCCTGGGGGCGTTTTGAGGAAATAACCGATCCAGAGGCAAAACAACGGGTAATGCAAGGCCTTATACACCGGATAATGCCATTAGCGGACAATCCAACCGATCATCCATCACATGGAATTGCGGAAAGTGAGGATGACATAGACACGAAAGTACAGCTGATTGTTTACCGAATTAAAGTGAGCAAAAAGACGGGACGGTTTGAAAAGAGTTGAATGCGTTCAAAACGCAAATATTAAATTTCAACAAAAGATCCGCGTAGGCTTGACTTCCACTTTATTAACTCGTCCGTTTCACCCATTTGACAACTTCGTACCATGCAACGGATAAAAAACCGATTCCGATACTAACGACCAATTGACCAAATTTAAGGGGCTCAAACTTAAAGAACGTTGCCAGTGGGTTCAGGTAAATGAGCATGCCGCACATGGCTATTGTGATAAGAATGATGATCGGAACAAGATTGTTTTTGAATCTTATCGTGGTAAAGATGGAATAGTAAAAAGAACGGTTCACTAATGTAAGCATGATATTGGCTGAGATCAAAACGCTAAAAACCATTGTACGCACGCATGATTCTGTAAAATGCTGATTTACAGCATATCGGTAAATAAACAGAGCTCCGGCAGTTATCGCCAATCCTTGTATTACGCTTGTAAGTAACTCCCTCCAGGTAAAGAATGTATCGCGAAAGGGGCGGGGTTTTTGAAGCATAGTGTTCTTTTCCATCGGCTCATTTTCATAGATGATAGAACAAGTTGGCCCCATGACTAGTTCGAAAAATATGACGTGTACCGGCGAAAAGATATTGGGATATATCCAGCCTAAAGCCAGCGGAAGGAAAACGGTAAGTATAATGGGAATATGGATGGAGATAATGTATTGTATTGCCTTTTTAAGGTTAGTGTATATCCTTCTGCCCATAGCAATGGCATCTACCATTTTAGAAAGGTCGTCATCAATTAATATTAATGAAGCAGCTTGTTTAGCTATTTCTGTCCCTTTTTTACCCATGGCTATGCCGATGTGAGCCGCTTTTAACGCAGGGCCGTCATTAATGCCATCGCCTGTCATAGCTACAATTTCATTTGCAGCCTTCAAGGCATTGATCAGTTTAAGTTTGGCCTCTGGAAACATCCGGGTAAATATATTGGTATCAACCGCACGTTTATTCAATTCTGAATAGCTAAGACTCATCAATTCGCTTCCTGACATGCTTTTTTCATTACCCTTGAAGCCGATCTGCCGTGCAACTGCCATGGTAGTTGTTGCGTAATCGCCGGTAACTATTTTTACCGAAATGCCAGCAGAATAGAAATCTTCGAAAACTTCCTCAATGTTGGGTTTAGGCGGATCATAAAAAGCAACGAGCCCTTTAAAAGCAAATTTGAATTCCTGTTGGGTTGCCGGAAAATCATAGCCCTCAAAAATTGCTTCTCCAACGCCCAAAATCCTGTAACCATCTTTAGAAAGGATTTCGATGATGGTCTCTATTTGTTGCCTCTCCGGCTTTGTAAGGCCCGATACGTCCATAAGCGCCTCTGGCGCCCCTTTAGCGGCAATGATGCGCTGTCTCACGTCATTTTCAAAAATATGCGTCATCATAGGCGGCTTGCCGTCTAACGGATATTCGTGTGCCATTTTGAACCCGCTTCTTTCGTCTTGCAAAATGATCCTGGCGTAAGCGCTATGTAACGCTATCTCCATGGGATCAAAAGGTATAGGTTCGCTTGACCACATGGCAAGTTTGATTAGCTCCAGTTCAGCTTCAGACAATGAATCGGTGGGATCAGTAATTTTATCGGCACCTGGCACAAATATTTTGGCAAGGCTCATTTTATTCTCTGTTATCGTACCTGTCTTATCCGTGCATATAACCGTCGCGCTGCCTAATGTTTCCACGGTCTTCATCTGCTTCACTATGACGCCCATTTTCATTAAGCGCCAGGCGCCAAGGGCCATAAATGTTGCAAGTGCCACAGGGATCTCTTCCGGTAAAATACTCATGGCCAGTGTTAAGGCCTTGAGCAGGCTATCAAGCCATTTAAAAGTATGCGCGTAATTTAGCCCCCAGACGATTGCAAATACAATAGCCCCGGCAATAACCATTTTTTTAACGAAACTGCCTATTTGTACTTCTAAGGGCGTTTTTTCTTCCTGTATATTTTCCAGGCTGTCGCCGATGTTTCCAAGTTTGGTTTTATTGCCAACTGCGGTGACCGTAGCGATAGCCAGGCCGCTGGCAACAGATGTGCCCATAAAAATCAAATTGTCTTCCTTCGACCTGTCTTTAAAAACCGGGAACGACTCACCAGTAATAGTTGCTTCGTTTACTGAAAAGTCATTGGAATGAATAATCACCCCGTCGGCCGATACCGGTTCGCCTTCCTCTACAACCAGGTAATCACCAACTACCAGGTCTTCTGTCTTGATACTTATAACCTGGCCGCCCCTGATCACTTTACAAGCGGGGCGGGTAAAGCTTTTTAATTTTTCCAAAGCGTTTCGGCTTCTCGAATCCTGGTACAATGATATAGCAGAAACCAAAACAATGGCCGACGCAAGAAAAATACCATCGCCCGTATCGCCAATGATAAAATAAAGCGATGATGCAACCAGCAGTAAAACAACCATAGGCTCTTTAGCGAGACTCTTTACAGCATCCAGAAGTACATTTTCGTGTTTGTAATATAAACCATTGAACCCGTATTTTTCCCTTGCAAGTATTACCTGCTCATCAGTTAAACCATGCATATTAAAGTTATTCGCCGGCATTATCAGGAGAGTTATTGTTTACAATCGGCCCAATAGTACTTATTAAAAAGCACAGACAAATAGGCCGTTTTTTGTCTGTGCTTTGATATACTGGTGTACAAAAACAGGAAATAATATCTCAAACTTCAAGTTTTGAAGGAATTACCAATAAAGGGATTCGTTGATTTTCTAAAGCTTCTTTGGTCGCACTGTGCTCAAACAAACGGACGAAAATCGAATGCTGGTAGTGCATCATTGCCAGCAGATCGGTACCCTCTTTGCTACACAAATTGTTTAACCTGTTGACCACTTCTTTTCCTCTCACTTCTTTATACGTCATGTTTGGTAACTCAAATTTCGAAAGCTTGTTTAAAAAAACCTTCTTTTCAAAGTTGACGGTATCCTTATTTTCAAACGAGGATACATGGACAACTTCTAATTGAAAATTCAGCTTCTTTCCAAGTTGCGATAAATAATGCAATGCTGTAAAATCTTCGTCGTTAAAGTCGGTCGCAAAAACTACTTTTTTGATTTGTTGTAACCTCGCATCATCCGGAATTATTAAAACCGGACGAGTACTTCTGTTAATTACATCATTGGTTTCGCTCCCATTCAAAATATGCTCCAGCGTACTATCGGAACGCGCGCCCATTATTACCAGTTCTATGTCCTTTTCCCGTATTATTTCTTCAACGTTAGCACCCACGCTGCCTTCTCCACTCTGGGTATAAACCTCGGGCTTTGACGAATCCGTTTCTAATTTGTCAACTATAACTTGCAATTTAGACTGCAGGAATCGCAATTTATTTTCGCTAAGATTTTCCCGTTCAATAATTTCATCCACAACCCATGGCCCGCCGGCAAAATGCGGAATGGCCGGAGCCATCATATAACTATTAAATAATAGCAGGTTTGCGTTCAATTTTGAGCCAAGCATTACAGCCGATTTTGCTGCATGCCACGCATTTTCGGTGAAGTCGGTCAGTACAAGTATAGTTTTCATTGTGCATTCTTATTAATGTATGGTAAAATCTATTTACGTTTACTCCATCTCTGAGGGAAATACCAATATCGGAATTTTTTGATTTGACAAAGCCTCTTTTGAAATACTATGACTGAAAATTCTGCTGAAGAATGAATTTTTATAATGCATAATGGATAACATGTCTGCATCCAACTCCTGGCACAGGTAATTTAGCCTGTGGATCACATCCTTTCCAAAAATCTCCCTGAATGTTATATGGCTATACCTTAACCGGTGAATCTCGTTCAAAAAGAGGTTTTTCCGGATATTCCTTGTGATATCATTCTCTCCAAGCAAATTCACGTGTACTATCTCTAACTGAAAATTAAAAAGCTGTCCAAGCTTAACCAGGTAACGGATCCCGGCTATGTCCGCCTCATTATAGTCAGTTGCAAAAACAACTTTGTTCAGTTTGGTGAGGCCGGTATGCAGCGGAACAACCAATACCGGGCGTTTGGCATTATCAATAACAGTGTTGGTCTCACTTCCTACCATTATATGCTCAAATGTACTTCCGGCACGGGCGCCCATCACAATTATTTCAACTTCTTTTTGCGCGGTTAGCTGCTTCGTGATAAAGCCGATGCTTCCTTCACCGCATTCAAAATGTATAGCTGGCTTTCGTTGCTCCGGATCCGTCCGAACAAGGAGCGGCTCAAGTGAATCCGATAATTTTTTCAGCTTTTCTTTGCTTTCGTCTTCCCAAAAATCAAAATCATCAATAACAGCAGGTCCACCGGCATAATTAGGAGCTATAGGCTGGCTCGTATTTACATTTAATAGCAACAGGTCAGCATTTAACTTTTCGCTGAGTTTTACACCAGACAATGCGGCGTGTGCGGCATTTTCGGTAAAGTCGGTCAGAATGAGAATACTTTTCATTTTGTCTTTTTTTATTGATTTACGACATTTTTGATGGGAATATCAGCAATGGGGTTTTTTGATGGGCCAAAGCTTCTCTTACCATGCTGTGGCCAAATAAGCGCATCAGGAATGAATGCTGAACATGTACCATCGCCAGTATTGTTCCCGGTGTACGGCTGACAAGGAGGTTAAGCCGGCCTACGATATCTTTCCCATTTAGCTTATGGTATTGCATGCCGGTATATTTAATATGGGCTAATTGCCTGTCAAATGCCAACTCCTTTTCATCGTTGCTTTTTTTCGCTGGGTCCTCTACATGTATTATTTCCAGCTTATAATTAAGCAATTCACCCAGTTTGGCCATGTAACGGATAGCTTTTATGTCGGCTTCTTCAAAATCCGTTGCAAAAACAATTTTGTGCAGGTTTCTAAGCTTAGTTCCCTTGGGAACTATAAATACCGGGCGGACAGAATTTTCAATTATTTCGTTAGTGTCCGCGCCGAACATGAAATCATCCTTCATATCGGAGCGGGCGCCCATCACTACTAATTCTACGTTTTTTTTATCGATCAAATCAGCAACATCCTGGCCGAGGTCGTTGTCGTCCGATTCGCTGGTAACAGCAGGGGTATAATCTTCTTCATCTAATTCAACAGTCAACAATTCAATACCTTCTGTGAGCGATGCAAGTCCGATCTTGCTTTGATGCTTGCGTTCCGTGAATTCATCGGCTATCCAACCGCCACCACCGTAAGACGCTATAGTTTCATAGTTAATGTAGCTGTTAAATAAAAGAATATCAGCATGTAATTTCCCGGCAAGAACCAAACCGGCTTCGGCAGCCGATGCTGCGTTTTCAGAAAAATCGGTGAGGACGAGTATAGTTTTCATAATATTTTAATTTGAGAATTTCGCTATTCAAAGTTTCTAAGTATCGCCCATAAAAAGAATGATAATGGTCACATAATAACCGATTGAAATCATTTATTCTGCCTCATATTAGTCAAATATTTGTATTGTAAATTATTGAAATGGAAATACCATCAACACAGGTTAAAACGAATGAGTCTGAGATCATTTTTCTTGATGGGCCGCATTCCAGGTGGAAGGAGTTGAAATTCGCTTTCGAAACCTTTTTTGAGATGATCAAAGGGTTCCGGGCATTGCATTTCATTGGACCCTGTATTACCGTGTTCGGCTCCGCCAGGTTTAAAGAAGATCATCCATACTATGAACTAACCAGAAAGGCTTCAGCCGCTTTTGCAAAACTTGGCTTCACTATACTTACGGGTGGCGGCCCTGGTTTAATGGAAGCTGCGAACCGGGGAGCCAAAGATGTCAATGGCCGTTCGGTTGGCTGTAATATTCAGCTACCGGTTGAGCAAAAACCCAATGAGTACCTGGATAAGTGGATTTATATAAAACATTTCTTTATCCGCAAAGTGTTGCTTGTGAAATACTCTTTCGCCTTCGTTGTGATGCCCGGCGGTTATGGCACGCTTGACGAATTTTTTGAAGCGCTCACGCTAATAGAAACCCATAAGATCGATGATTTTCCCGTCATCATTTTCGGTAAGGAATATCATAAGGATCTTTTGGAGCACATTGAACAGATGAGTAAAAACGCAACTATAACCACAGCCGATGCCCATCTGTTTATAGTGACCGACGATATTGAAGCGGCCGTAAACCTGGTAGTTGAAAAAAGTATCAAACAATTTAACCTGCGTCCAAAGAAAAAAATGAAACCATTTAAATGGCTCTTCGAAAAAGGCTGAGGCATTTCATATTTCTGTGGTTTAGACTAATAACGAAGAAGTTCCTTTACTCTTATCAGCCGAAACAATTGATCTGCTTGTGTTTTGGTACATAGCTGTGTGCCCGGGTTCATGGTGGCAGCTGTTCCGCAAGCCACACCGTATTGTACGGCCTCTATTAAGGTGTTATTTCTTTCTAAACTCAGCACTATCCCGGCAACCAGGCTATCGCCTGCACCAACGGTGCTGTGGATCATTACAGGTGGTGGCATAATGTGATGTGTATAATTCTTTGTGACCAGCATTGCTCCCTTATCACCTAATGATACTACTATAGCTTCGCATTTTTCGCCGTTTATAATTTGCTTTGCAGCTTGTTCAGCCATGCCAATAGATAGGTCTTCCTTTCCAACTAAAAGTCCTAATTCCCGTAAATTGGGTTTTATCAGGTAAACCCCGTCGTTCACTGCCATTTTTAATGCTTCGCCGGATGTGTCAACAATAAACTTTGCGCCCTTTTTTCGGGCAATCGATGCTATTTTTGCAAATATGTCTGTCGGTATCCCCGCAGGCAGACTTCCACTGGCAACAATGTATTTTGCATTCGGGGCATTCTCAATGCTACTTAAGAATTCCTGCCATTCCTGCTCTTTTATGATTGGGCCAGGCATATCAAAAAGGTATTGTTTTCCACTTGAATTATCAAAAACAACCAGGTTTTCGCGTGTTACGCCCTGTATTTCAGTAACCTGCGATTGAACATCTTCCAAATCAAGTAAAGACGTGATTATTTGCCCGGCATACCCGCCGGCGAAATAAAATGCAGTTGCATTGCCCCCCAGTTTTTTGAGGGCCCTTGCTACATTAATGCCGCCGCCCCCGGCTCCATAAACCGGTGCTGAACACTTGATCTTCTTTTCGGGCACCAATAACGGGATAGCAGTGCTTTTATCAAGTGCGGGGTTAAAGGTTATCGTAATAATCGCTGGCATAAGTTAAAAATTTACATCTTCAGCGGCGTTTGTACTGAAGAGGTACTCTTTCACGTCTTCTTTTATAACGATCGCTTTTATTCCCAGTTCATCCTTGATCTTTACACGTAATGTTTCCTGGGCGCAGGGTTCTCCGTGAACCAGTAAAACGCGTACAGGTGGAGTCGTAAAGCCTTTTAACCAGTTTAATAAACCGACCTGGTCGGCATGGGCCGATAAACCGCCTATTTCTTCAACATTAGCTTTTAAAGGATAGTACTGGCCGTGGATTTTAATTTCATTTGCGCCATTCAGCAGCGCCCTTCCACGTGTGCCCTCGGCCTGGTAACCAATGATGAGGATGGTATTTCGCGAATCAGTTATATAATGTTTCAGGTATTCCAATACGCGCCCGCCGGTAAGCATCCCGCTTGCGGCAAGGACTATTTTGCTTTGCTTTTGTTTGATGATCATTTCAGTTCCCTGGTAATCGTGATTAATAGTAACACCACTGAACATCCGGGCGACTTCATCTTCGCTGATAGTTATCCATTCGGGATACTTTATTAACGCTTTGTTTGCAGATGCAGCCATAGGGCTGTCCAAAAAAACCGGGGTAGAGGAGGGGATATGTTTTTGCTGTTTAAGTTTATAAAGCATGTGCATTACTTCCTGTGCCCTCCCGACAGCAAAGCAGGGAATAAGAATATTTCCCCCATGACGTATCGTTTCATTAATAATATAGGCCAGGTGGTCGGCAATATTATAAGTTTCATGAAGCCTGTCGCCATAGGTTGATTCCATCACCACAAAATCGGCCGCTGCAGGATGACGGGGTGATGGTAGCAATTCGGATTGATTACGACCTATATCACCGGAGAATACAATTGTCTTACCATAACAGGCTATTTCAACCGAACACGCGCCTTCGATATGGCCAGCCGGATACAACTGAAATTTAATATCATCGTTCAGATGGTACATTTCACCCGTATTAACTGTTTTAAAATAGGGTAATGCAGCTTCAACATCCGCAGTGTCATATAGCGGCAAGGCAGGAGCATGTTTGGTATAACCGTGTTTATTTGCTTTCCAGGCATCTTCTTCCTGTAGCTTGGCGCTGTCTCTTAGTATCAATTCAGCCAGGTCCCTCGTAGGTTTGCTCATGTAAATATTGCCACGATATCCATTTTTTACCAGCAACGGTATATAGCCGCAGTGATCAAGATGGGCATGGGTAAGGATCATAGCGCCTATTGTTGACGGTTCGACAGGTGGTTTTTCCCAATTCTTTTCGCGCAATGATTTAATGCCCTGGAACAATCCGCAATCGATCAGGATGTTCAATCCCGGCGTTGTTAGCAGGTGTTTTGATCCTGTAACCGTTTCGGCTGCGCCGAACGATTCTATATAAACGCTATTATTAGGAAATCCGGTTTTCATATAACTACCTTTAATGACATTAAAGATAGGCCCTTTAATAAGAGGCATACTTGATACCCGTCACTATTTCAACTGATTAGTATCACAGCAGCATAGAAACCACGTAGCATCAATACCTATAATTTAACATTCATGACAACAGGATTAGTGCTTTCGGGCGGAGGAACACGGGGCATGGCGCACCTGGGCGTCTTACAGGCGTTGGATGAATTGGGCATCCGGACATCGGTGATTTCTGGCACGAGTTCCGGGGCATTGTTGGGCGCACTATATGCTGCAGGAAATTCGCCGAAAGAAATATTGAACATGGTTAAAGAACATGCATCTTCCAGTATCATAAAAATGATATTATCGTCGGGCGGCCTTTTTTCAGTCTCTGGCCTTACGGGAATCTTAAAGTCGGCGGCCGTCAGGGATGATTTTGAGAAATTGCTCATTCCGCTTTTCGTTACCGCCACCGACATAGCCAGCGGAAATCCGGCGACATTTTCACAAGGCCCGCTATACAATATCCTGATCGGGGCGGCGTCTATACCTGCTTTGTTTACCCCGGTAAAACACGGCGACCAATACCTTGTAGACGGCGGTGTTATGAACAACTTCCCGGTCGAATGCATCAGGGATAAATGCGATAAAATAATTGGTTCCTACGTCAATAAAACATATCCCGAAAAGGTAAAAAAACTGACAAGGCTGCAAATTCTCGACAGGTGCTTTCACCTGGCAGTTGCAGGTAAAGTAGCCGAACAGGCACAATATTGTGATCTTTTATTGAAGCCAGACTTGTCCCGCTACGGCATGTTTGAAATGACACATGCCGATAATATGTTTAAAATAGGTTACAAAATTGCAATGGAGCAGATTTCACCAATTGTAGGTTCGTTTGTTTAAGCTACCTGGCAACTTGTAAACTTTAAGCATTTACATCCACTCCGCCGCAAAACGGTTAAACTCCTGGCGCATCTCGTTGAACATTTTTTCTTCAGTGAGATATTGCTCGTTCAGGCTTTCGTGCTGGTTAGCACTATCCAAATCCACGAAAGGATCAGTCTTCACAACTTCTAATTCGATGTTTTTGGTGTTAGCGCGAATTTGGTGTTTGAGCCTGTCAATAGCGTCCCTGTGGATTAGGAACTGGTTTTGAAAATGTTCAATTTTTTCGCCGACTTCTTTCCCGGTATTATCACCGGCAATTTCGTCAAGCCGCTCCTGCAGGATGCCAAGCTCCTGTCCGTAAAAATCAAGACCCCTTAAACTCTCGTTATCGAGGTGGGCTACGTGTTTTATGTTTGTCTGACTCATGATGATACAATTTTAGCTTATAAAAATTGCACCATAATTGACCGAAGGCAGGATTAGCGGTGATCTTCATCACATAAACGGCGGCATCGTATCATCGGTTACTCGCATAAAACGCTTAACTTAGCTTGTGAATAAACATTATGAAAGAGATCAAGGCCATCATCAGCGCTTACGAAAATCTGGATAAAAAAGCTGTTCGTGCTGCTTTAGCTACCGTTGTGCGGGTTGAAGGCTCATCTTACCGGCGTACCGGTGCCCGCATGCTGGTAACCGATGTTGGCGTTTGGATAGGAGGAATAAGCGGCGGCTGCCTTGAAGGCGATGCATTAAAGCGTGCCCGCCTGGCTATTGCAAAATCTGAAGCTTCCTTAATAACTTACGATACCACCGATGATGATGCTTATCAGATTGGTGTGGGATTGGGCTGCAATGGCATTATTGATGTATTGTTTACGCCACTCGATTTTCAAAATAAAAACAACCCCGTTGAGGTTTTAAAGTCGTGCGTGGCGGCAAACAGGCAAACACATATTTTGGTTACCGTAACCAACTTCGATGGCGTATGGCCTGGTGTAAAAGCAGGAGATGTAATTCAATATCAAGCGCCGGAAAGTCTTGTCGTTTTTGGCGACGCGGAGGTTCGAAAATACCTCGATGAACAAATAGCTGAACACGTCGAAAACGGCAGATCTGGCCCATGCGAGGTTCAATTGCAGGGCAATAAAAAGCTATCAGTATTTATCGAAATTTTACTGCCCGAGATACATTTGGTTTTGATGGGGCACCAATATGATATATACCCGCTTGCCCGGTTGATCAAAGAAGTCGGATGGCGCGTCACCATGGTCTCTAACCCTCTAAAAGTGGATTCAAAATTATCCGCCACAGTGGATGCGGTTTTTGGGTACGAACAGTTGAACCAGATAGAAATAGATCATTGCACAGCAATAGTTTTAATGGCTCACGATTACAAAACGGATAAGCTTAATTTGCCCAAGGCTCTGCAAACAGATGCCTTCTATGTTGGCATGCTGGGGCCCAGGATACGCTCAGAAAAGATTTTCGGTGAACTGGCTGAACAAGGAAAGGCTATATCCCGCCAGGATATGGAACGCATTTACGCCCCCGCCGGCCTGGATATAGGCGCCGTGAGCCCCGAAGAAATTGCCTTGTCAATATTGGCCGAAATAAAAACAGTATTCTCTGAGCGTGAAGGGGGCTTTTTGAGGCTCAGGCATGTGCCAATACATGAGAGGGGTTGAATTGGTCAAAACGGATGTCACATATTGGAACGATTGGCCGCTATGCTTGCTGTTTAAATTTGTCTTTACTCGCTTGAAATTTTAGTTTCCTTAATCATGAATCCCACACATACTACCAACCGGATCCATTTTACCGATCTTGATCCATTACGATTTGAAGATTTGTGCCTTAATCTCGTTTCAAGACATTATATCTGGAAGGAATTGGTTCCTGTCGGTAGAAAAGGAACGGACGGAGGCGTTGACATAGTAGGGTCACGTATTAAAAACGGTGAGATTCTTAATTATTACATTCAATGTAAACGCTATACAAACATCGTCAAGCGAGATTTGACCATATTAGTAGACAAAATAGCGGCGAACTCAGTAATACCTGATATTCTTTGGGTAATTCTTGGATGCGATATTGGTCGGGCAAACTTTGATTATTTAAAAGAGTACGCCATTATTAAAGGAATAAATGAGGTCAAACTTTGGACTGCACAGTTGCTCGAAGCTAAATTATATAACAATTATCCCGATTTGCTATTGACATATTTTGGCCAGGGGGGCCAATCACAAAGGCAGGCAAACATAAAAAAGGTTAAAGCGGGGTTAAGAATGGAAAAAAGGGTCGAAAAGGAATTAATAGATATGAAATTTATTAAAGATCCGGCTAACCGCGAAAGACTTTTGAAAGACCCTTCAGCAAAATTTATTTCTGACAGGGTTCTAATAAGATCAGTCGACGATAATTATTATCCCGAAATACCTCAACTTCAAAAAGGTCAATTTAATCCTTATTTCAGAACTTACTTTTATAATCTATACGAGAACGGCATAGAATTTTGGCTTGGCGCAGGTCTTAGTACCGATGTTATTATGGACAAAGAAGGTTATTGGGAACCAATATTAGATAGTATGGATGTACGCTTAAAAGATGACAAGTACAAGGTTATTCCTGCAAAACAGGTGGGGAAAATTGCCTACCATGATATTATTGATTTAAGACCCGAGGGTGATAATCGATATACAGAACCTCATCTTTTTTGTCGCTTTGACTATGATGGTATGCCATATCAGGAGATTTATTTCAGGTCAAATGGAAACTTCACAGGAAGTTTTGACTGGGATTTTGATAAATCCAAAAGAACAACCTTTAACAAGTAGGTCAATATTTCTTGCAGAAATCGGACCTTGATTTAAAATAATAGATTAGAATGTTATTCACTGTAAACGATTCAGTTTACCGTTGTCACAAGGTTTAAGCTTCATCTGTTTCAAGTGTACATTACTATCGCAGACTCACCCTCAACACCCTATGATTGGACGTTACATACAAAGTTTTTTCATCCCCGGATAAGCTACAATTGGAGGCCAGGTCATTAACCAGTATCTTACCGAGCAATTTGCCAGCCCGGTTAA
Source organism: Mucilaginibacter sp. (assembly GCA_043739405.1). Taxonomy (GTDB): domain Bacteria; phylum Bacteroidota; class Bacteroidia; order Sphingobacteriales; family Sphingobacteriaceae; genus Mucilaginibacter. The sequence goes on from JAYUEE010000062.1 coordinate 44,119, forward strand.
AAACCCATATACCTCCCGGGCCGGTAGCAAATACACTGCCTTTTTTGTCGATCTTCATGCCGTCAGGCATTCCGGCGGCGGTTTTAGAAGCCAGCATTGCACTGTAAAATATCCGTCCATGGGTAAGGCCATTTTTATCCACATCATAGGCATACCAGTACGCTTTTTTAGGGTCCGAATTTGATATCAGGATGGTTTTGCCATCCGGGAAAAACGCAATGCCGTTTGGCCGCGTAAGCGTATCAGTAAGCAAGGTTATTTTGCCTCCTTTTGAAATTTTATAAACTCCCTGGTACGGCGTTTCTTTTAAAGGATCATCCATATTTTTTTCAAGTCCGTAAGGAGGATCTGTAAAATAAATGTCGCCGTTTTTCAAAAAAGCCAGGTCGTTGGGGCTGTTAAACTTTTTGCCTTTGTAGCTGGTAGCTATTTTAATAAATTTTGCCTTTGGTTTATCCAAAGGGCCATCCATTACCGATACAACCCTGTCGCCATCCTGGCATATCACCAACTGGCCCTTTATATTTAAACCCAAACCGTTCGAGCCCAGTTCACCGCCCCGTGGAATGGTGGCGGTATAACCCGAGGGCTTTAAGTATATCTCTTTGCCTCTAGCTTCGGTCCATTTATAAATGACATTCTTTTTAACATCAGAGAAAATAAACATTTTATATTTTTCAACCCACACAGGACCTTCACTCCATAAAAAGCCGTCAGCCAATATTTTTGCCGTTGCGTTTTTGCTAACTATGGTGCTAAACTGAGAATCAATTTGTTGTATCGTTATCAGCGGTTTTGAAGACTGGGCGTGGCATATCGCAATCGATCCTATCAAACAGATCACCACCCCCTGTAACCGATTAATCCATGTCGTCATAACGGTATTTTATTGCTTATAAATTGGTTTCTAAATCTAAGTTAGTCAATAATCCCCCTTTAAGGGTGAGTTTTACATACGTATTATTCTCTTAATTTCGCGTTGGACAGATTAAGGGAATATATGCGGCTATATGATTTATGATTACCTGACAAGAACTATAGATACCAGGAAACTGGCTTGCTTTATTGTTTTGCTGCTTGTGTCTGCAAAAAGCTATTGTCAGTTAAATGCAGACAGTGCAAATAGTTTTTTAATTGTCGTTGTAAACGAAAAACAGCAACCTTTAGACGGCGCTACGGTAAAACTTTTTAAAGGCAGCAAGCCTTTGAAAGTTGCCATTACCGATTTGAATGGAAGGGCCCGGTTTGCAGGGTTTGACAAAGGTGCCTATACATTCTCGGCGACCTATACGGGATATATACAGCAAAATACACCTGTTTTTAAACTTCCGGTAGGTAAAGGTGGGGATACCATACAACTGCAGCGGTTAAGCACGGTACTGCAGGAGGTAAATATTACAGGCCAGGCAGCTTTAGTGCAGCAAAAGCAAGGTAAAACGGTGATAAATGTGGATGCCTCGGTTACAAATACCGGGTCGACCGTACTCGAAGTTTTGGAGAAATCGCCGGGAGTAACTGTTGACAGAAACGGCGGCATTGCCCTGCAAGGCAAAACAGGTGTACTGGTGACGATAGATGATAAACCCACTTACCTCACCGGCGACGACCTGAACAATTTGTTGAGCAGCATGAGCTCAGCACAGGTATCGCAAATAGAGCTTATAAACAACCCTTCGGTCAAATATGATGCAAGCGGAAATGCAGGCGTTATCAATATTAAGACAAAAAAAAATAAACTGAAAGGTTTTAACGGTTCTTTTACAACTTCGGTAGGTCAGGGCGTTTACCCAAAAAACACCAATAACCTGGTACTCAATTACCGCAGCGGTAAAATAAACACATTCCTCACGTATAATCTCAATTATGTTCAGTACCTCACGGACCTGTATGCCTTGAGAAAATATTATGATCAAAATAATACGGTGACATCGATGCTGGAGCAACCGGCATACTTTAAGGGCGTATTTTGGAACAATACAATAAAAACCGGTTTAGATTATTTCGTCAGTCCCAAAACTACGCTTGGTATCGTATTTGGCGGTTCGATCATTCGCCGCAATGGAAACAACACAGCAACGGCAAAATGGCTGGACCCTTCGGGGACCTTAGATTCGGCGATAGCCACGGGTAACAAAAGCGGCAACCGGTTTAACAATGCATCTGTCAACGTGAATGCAAGGCATACGATTTCCGAATCGCAGGATCTGGCATTGGATATCGACTGGTTGCACTATGATATTCACGCTGCACAAAATTTTGATAATAGGCTTCTTGCACCAGGTGGGTATGACGAACTCTCGAGGGGAAATATCCCGACAGCCATAAACATTGCCTCGGGTAAATTGGATTATACTTTAAAGACGGGCAAAAACGGTGTCTTTGAAGCCGGATGGAAATCTTCTTCAAGCAATACGGATAATACAGCCCTATATGAAAATTTTGATGGCTCACAGTGGACCGAGGATTATAGTAAAAGCAATCACTTTATCTATAAAGAGACTATCCACGCCCTATATACATCGTTCCAGGAAAAATACAACAAAGTATCCATGCAGGTCGGCCTCAGGTACGAACACACCGGCTATGATGCTAACCAGCTCGGCAATGCTATGCAAAAGGATTCCTCCTTCTCACGCAGCTATGGCGGTTTATTTCCGAGCGGTTATGTCAGTTACCAGGCTGATAGCTCTAACAGTTTTACGATCACGGCCGGCCGTCGGATAGATAGGCCCGCATTCCAAAGCCTTAATCCTTTTTATTTTATTATCAATAAGTATACCTATTTCACCGGTAATCCCTACATGCTGCCTCAATACAGTTGGAACTTTGAACTGAGTCATCAATATAAAAACCTGTTGACCACAAGTATTTCCTATAGTATTATCCAGAACTATTTTTCGCAACTGTTCCTGGCGGACACCTCAAAGGGTATATTATTGTACACCCAGGGCAACGTGGGTCACGTCGGCAATCTTGGCATTTCGTCAACGCTGGCGGTGTCACCTTTTCATTGGTGGTCGCTTACGGCCCAGGCTGTTTTCAATCATAAGCAATTAAAAGGCTTCAATGGCAATGATTATACCTCCGAGATCAACCAACTGAATGTCAACATGACTAACCAGTTTACAATAGCTAATATATACACCGCCGAGATGTCGGGCTTTTATACTACCCGCGCCCGAAACGATGTGCAGGAACTATTATACCCCACGGGGCAACTCTCATTTGGCCTGTCGCGGCCAATACTAAAAAAGAAGGGCACCCTGAAGTTTACTGCCCGGGATGTTCTTTATACGAATGCTATGGAAGGGCTTACCCAGTTTCCAAATGCAACGGAATACTTCAAACTCCGCAGAGACACCCGCGTGTACACCCTTTCGTTTACCTATAGATTTGGTAAAACCTACAAAACGACCAAACGTTCGGAAGGCAGTGCCGGCGACGAGATCGAGAGGGTAGGTAACGGCTGATTTTCTAAGAGATGATTTGACCACCCGGTATAAAAAAGCCCCCCGATGTTTCGAGGGGCTTACAAACCAATTATTATTCAATCAATTAAAACTAAATTACATCTGCACAACCTGTGCCTTAAGGCTTACCACGATCTTGCCGACTGAATTGATCAGGTTAGCTGGTAAATGATTTTTATTCGCACCAGTGACAACATCATCTACGAAAGCATCAAAATCAGCGCTGGTTGCTTTGCCGTTCATACGGGAATTGGTAGCCGGATTATGTGCCGCAGTCATGCTTAAACCAGTATACGTGTAATCTTTAGCACCTGTACCAACAGCAAAAAAGGTTGTCAGGTTGTCGCTTAATTCGGTAAAACCTGATAGATTTCCGGATGTAACTTCACTTAACAACACGGTGAAATGACCATTGATCCTGGAGTCACCAGCTATTACAAAAATGGTGCTGTCGATAACTGAACGAATTCCTAAACGGCCTTTTTCGATCATCATGCCTGCGTGGGTCGGGTCCGCAACCATTGTGCTGCCGCCCAATGAATCATATAAAGTCGCTTTAACTGGTGTGACGGTCGCCGACTTTTTACTGCACGATTCTATCAGTACGATTGAAGATATTGCCAGTATAATTGTTAATGGGAGAAATGTGAACTTTTTCATATTGTTTTTTGAGGGTTTTAAATGTTTGAAATGAGTTTATAGATTTTATAGGTAAATGATGATGCTGCGACGGGGCAACTACTTTTGAGGCTGGCCTGGTCAGGCACAAACCGTTCAGCTTTATAATTAAAATGCGATTTAAAAGCGCTTACGATTTGGTTGCCGGTAGTTTTTACAGGGTAAAAAGTAAAAATTACAATGTTTGATTGTGGATTTACCAACACATGGTCAATGCCTTTTTGGTGATACAAAAAGGCAGCTATCTGATTGGCATCGTTTTGGTCGATCTGCTGTTTGATGTCTATCCGGGCCATTACCCTTGTAGTAGCATCAGGTGCGGGGCGGTAATAATAATAGATGTGAACTGCTAGTACCGCTACTAATAATACAAATACTGCCAGGCTGTAGAGCAGTACCTTTTTAATAACTTTTTTCATAGGTGAATTTTTTTTGGTTTGCATTAAGTGATTATTATGAGGAGTGTTAAAAGTGACACTTCCCTTACATTTACGTAGGCTGCGACAATAGCGGTTTTTGGAAATTGGCGTTTTAAGCCAGAAAAGGCACTCCAAAAAGGGGTAAGCTGAATCGCCTCTTTATTTCAGGCGTTTTAGGGAAGCTACTAAATGCCTGTAGTTTTTAATTATTTGAGAGCTTATCAAGTTTCTTTTGTATAGCGATTTTTCCGGGAGCGGTCTTCGTCAACTCAATTGCTTTTTCGAAATTCTTTTTGGCTTTGATGTCATCGATGCCGATGTAAAGTTCCCCTAGTAAAGCAAAATAGAAATGATTGCTGTCTAATTGTAGTTTTTCGGCCTGGATGATGGCTTCGGGCTTGCTCCGGGCCTTGGCCAAAGCATAAGTGCGATTTAGTGCCGCAATAGGCGAATACTCAAGTTGGAGCAGGTGGTCGTACAGAAGTAATACGGTTTCCCATTTTTCTTTTGTGTCGGCCCTTTGTGTGTTCCAATAGGCAATGGTTGCCTCCAGGTGATATTTTGAGAGACTATCGCCCGTTGTTGCGCAATGCAAAAAATACCCTCCTTTGCTAATAAGGTCTGTATTCCAAAGGCTGGTGTCCTGTTCGTCGTATAAAATAAGCTCGCCGTTTTTATCAACCCGGGCTTCAAACCGCGAAGCATGAAAAAACATCAGCGAAAGCAGGGCATTTACCTGCGGTTTGTTGGTATGTCTATTTTCGACCAGCATCGTGCAAAGCCGTATAGCCTCAAAACAAAGGTCTTTTCTTAATGTCTGATTTTGACTAAGGGAATAATACCCCTCGTTGAACAACAGGTAAATGGTTGTTAATACCGGGGCAAGCCGTTCGTCGATTTCAGCTTTGCCAGGTAATTCAATTTTAACGTTCCCTTCCCTTAGTTTTTCCTTGGCGCGAAATAATCGCTTATTTATGGTTTCCTTGTTTGAAAGGAAGGCATCTGCAATCTCCTCAATACCAAAACCGCAAAGTATGCGTAATGATAAGCCTATTTGTGCCTCGGGTGGGATAGAGGGGTGGCCAATGGCAAACATCATTTGCAACTGGCTATCGTTGATGTTTTGCGGCGACAAATCAATTTCGATTTCGTAAAGCTCTTCGGAATTGTTTTTTAACTCTGCTGCGACTTTGTTATCGAAAACCGAACCCCGCTGCAGGTGATTTTTAGCTTTGTTTTTTGCGACGTTATACAACCACGCAGCCGGGTTGGGGGGAACACCTTTATAGGGCCAGCTTTGCGCCGCTGCCACGAAGGTATCGGCGGCGATATCTTCAGCGGTCTCCACCTGGTCGAACCCGAAACGTTTACACAGGACAGATACAATTTTCCTGTATTCTGTCCTGAATAAATGTGTTATGATCTCCTGTTGTTCCATTATAAAGCCCTGTTCAACTAAAGCTGCTGAACTTATTGGGTTAATGTTTAGCGATCCGGCGCACTTCCATCGTGTTACCTTCGCCCTGTAAAACCGGGCATCCTTTGGCAAATTCGGCGGCTTCTTCTGGTGATTCAGCTTTTACAGTAATAAACCCTCCGATAGTTTCTTTGATCTCGCCAAACGGGCCATCGGTAACCACCTTGTTATGACCCACCACTTTGGCACCGTCAAATAATAAACCGGTGCCGCTTACAAATTTGTTTTGTGCAGCAATACCGCCGATCCAGTCCATCGTTTGTTTCATCCAGATTTCCATCTGTTCAGGCGAGGCTATTTTAGTGCCGTCCTCATGCCTCATAATCAATGCGTACTCGTCCATTTTGTTAAATTTTGTTGCCTGCACATAGGCAGACAGGGTTAATAAATATATTAATTATAACCCAATGTCAAGCGGGGCATCAGAAATTGGACAGGCAATCAGAAATAAAAAGGCGGCAACGGTAATAAGCTCAGGACATATATCTTTTTAAATCAAAACAATGCACTGATTACCGGGTTGATACCTCGGAGTCACATTTGTTTCCCCTTGATTTCGCCCTTTCTTTCCAGCTTGTTTAGTAATATAGTTAATTAATCACGTCATGTTAACCGCAAACTCTTTTCACGTTCAAGTGCTAAATGATGAAATTATAACCATTTACGAAATCGTACCACTGGAAAACTATTTTAAAATACTATTAGATGGCAGATTTCTTTCGGATGTGACAACCAATGAGGTCGGTAAGCAAGTGCATACTCCCAAAATGCCCAAAAAGCTTTTCAAGTCCATTTATCAGGAAATCGAAAAACTTCGCTTCAAATCGTTACATATCAAGTCGTGCTGTATTTTAGCGGAGTCGGCATAAACGAATACCATTACTATGGTTAACCCTATTATCCTTTTGACACTGGTGATAAAATATTTTGGCTGACAAGCGGAGCTTACAAGTTATCATTAATGCCGTACATTTTTTTCATTCCTTCGCTCATTACCTCAACAGATTTTTTCTTCGAGAACAGGTGCTGCATTAAAAAGGATACCAGCTTGTTACCGGTGCCGCTTATGAAGTAGGGTGTTTTGCCTATTTTTTGTAAACATTCTTCAACTACTTGTTCTGCCCTTTGCGGTTTAGGCTCAAGGATGCTTGCCTTGCCGGGATTTGTGTTTATGTAATTGGGAGTTGCGGTTGCACCGGCACAGCAGGCTACCACATCCACACCCTTTGGTCGCCATTCATACCATAAACTCTCAGCCAGTACGCGGACGAAAGCCTTGGTGGATGCATAGGTTGCCAAATAGCCCGAACCCTGGAACCCGGCTATGGACGACATCAGCACAATACCGCCCTTTCGCCGTTCAGCCATTTTGCCGCCGAAATAATGCAGCATCGTAATGGGCGTCAGCATATTTACCGTTGCAATACTGGTATGGGTTGATTCGCCTGTGGCGAGATAGGGCCCAATATGGGATAAAGCCGCATTATACACCATAAAGTCAATTTGCTTTTCGCCTATAGCATGTATGATTTGCTCCGTGGCGTCGGCAGCAGCCAGGTCGCAAGTTATGGGAAGCACATTCACACCAAATTGTTCAACTATGTGGTTTGCTGTTGCTTCCAGCGGCTCTTTTCGTCGCGCGATAAGCACGAGGTCGAGCCCACGAGCGGCGAGCGCATAAGCATACGCAGCGCCCATCCCTTCAGATGCTCCCGCCACCAATGCCGTGTTGCCGTATTTTTCTTTGAACGTCATTTAAATAGTCATCATTCAGGCTGTGACGCCGAAAACGGATAAACCGAACGCCACATTCGCCACAGCACAATTAACGGAAAAATAACCCATGCCGCGTTTGATAACAACACCCGCCCCAGGTGTGGCGTAGCATGTTCACCAAATACTTCTTCAAATAAGATGATCGAAACATTAGTCAGCATTACCGATGCCCACATAATACTCCCAAAACGAATCCAGTTTTTTCCCTTCGCGTAAGCATAGATGGCGATGGCATAAAACGGCCCAAAAAAGATCGAATCGATCCATATCGTGGCGCGCCACCATGCAGGGCGTGCCATCAGCACCGGGTCGAAATTACTGCCGTACCAATGCACCAGGTCGACCATCTTTGCGGGCGGCCAAACCGGGTACTGAAAATGATTAGGGTCGGCAATAATCAATTGCTCTACATCAACAATGTAGGTGATAAAAAACAGGTTGATACAAAAAAACACAATCAGTGCGATATCCACCGGGCGCTTGGAGAGGGGTAAAGGCTGCATTAACGGGCTTTTTAAATGGTTGTTGAGGTGAAGATAATGAAAAGCTTTTGGTGTTGCTACGTAATATATACTTTTGAACAAAACGTTTCATATGTCATACGATCTTATTATCCGGCCGGTAGCTTTATCCGATTACGAGCAATGGCTTCCTTTGTGGGAAGGCTATAATGCATTTTACGGGCGTTCAGGTCCAACTGCGCTGGCTCCCGAAATTACAAAGATGACATGGGCCCGTTTTTTTGACACGAACGAGCCTGTCTATGCGCTTGTTGCCGAATGTGGCGCGCAGTTATACGGTTTCACGCATTATCTTTTTCACAGGAGTACCAGTGCTATTGCGCTAACTTGTTACCTACAGGATTTGTTCACATCAGAAGCAATGCGCGGCAAAGGAGTGGCCAGGGCACTAATTAACGAGGTATATGCGCAGGCCAAACTTGCCGGCTCGCCGCGTGTATACTGGCTCACACACGACACAAATCATACGGCACAGTTGCTCTATGATAAAGTAGCCGAACGTTCAGGCTTTATCGTTTACCGAAAACTAATTGACTGATTTTTTTTCAATAATGCGTGTTTTCACGCTGTAATTACCGTGTTTTCACGGGTTGAAAGTAAGGAGAACTTTAATTTATATTTAATCGGTTAACTTTTAATCAACTGAACGATGACGGATTCCGATATTTCTCCTGTAAAAAATGTTTTTGTTTTGATGCTCGAAAATCATTCTTTCGACCATCTGTTAGGCTTTTCCGGCATCACCGGGATAGACGCTGAAACGGGTCAACCCACTGCCATCAACGGACTTACAGGAAATGAAAGTAACTCATTTAACGGTACGCCCTGTAAAGTGCAACCGGGCGCAGACTTCTCAATGCCGCTTGACCCCGGCCACGAATTTCCGGATGTGCTGATGCAGCTCACCGGCTTAAGCTCATACAATCCCGCAAATGGATATCCGTCGATTAATAATGGCGGCTTTGTAAAGGATTATGCTTCCAAAGGCGGCCAGTCGCAGGACATCATGAATTGCTTTACCCCGCAACAGCTTCCGGTGCTCAACACGCTGGCAAAGGAATTTGCGGTGTGCGATAACTGGTTTTCGTCACTTCCGGGCCCAACGCTTCCCAACCGATTTTTTGTACATGCTGCCACTTCCGGCGGGCTCGACCATAGCCCCTCGAGTGCCCAGATCGAGCTTTGGGAAACGCTTTCGGGTATGTCTTTCCAAAACGGGACGATATTCGACCAGCTAAGGGCGAAATTTGATAACCCTTACCGGCTGTACCGGGGAGATAACGGTTTTGTAACGGACCTTTTCCCGAACGTCGCCGAATTGAAAGGGATAAGTGTTACTGATGCGCATTCAATGGATGATTTTGCCGCTGATTTGCACGACCCTTCCTATAATTATCCCTATACGTTTATCGAACCAAGCTACGGCAACGTATCCGGAAATACCTACAAGGGCGGCAGCTCCATGCACCCTATGGATGATGCTACGGCCGGCGAAGCGCTCATTAAACAGGTATATGAAGCAATACGGAACTCGCCATTGTGGGAACAAAGCCTTTTTATCCTGATTTGGGACGAACATGGTGGCTTTTACGACCATGTTGCACCACCAAAAGCGATCCCGCCGGGCGACCCGGAACTGCACGACGGAATGACTGCTTTTGGGTTCGACTTTAGCCGGTATGGCGTCCGTGTACCCGCGGTTATTGTATCGCCGCTGATCCCTAAGGGAACAATTGACCATCGTGTATACGATCATAGTTCGGTCCCGGCAACCCTTGAAAAGCAGTTCAAATTAAAACCGATGACCAAAAGAGACGCTAATGCCCTGTCGGTCATGCCATTGCTATCACTGAGTACTGCAAGAACGGACGCATCAACAACTTTGCCGAACCCTGCAAATTCAGGGTTGGCTGTAGCGTCTGTTTCAACAGCCGCAAACCTGGCACTGCCTGCCAGTCGCGGCAGCCTGCCATTATTTTTACATGCGGCCCTAAAAGCTGATGTGGAAAAAACACCAGACGAAAAGGATGCAATTCATGCAGAATTCAAAAAAATAAACACAAGAGAAGAGGCGGAGGCTTATATGCAGAAGGTGAAGACTAAGATTGGTAAATAGGTATTACGCCAGAGCTTTCTTCAACGTGATTACCGTAATCTCCGGCCAGATACCCAGTCTGCCTTTGAAACCCAAAAAGCCAAAACCGCGGTTTACGTACAGGTATTTGCCATTTTTCTCATAAAGCCCTGCCCATTGCGGGTACATGTATTTCACCGGGCTCCATTGAAAACCGAATAGCTCGATCCCAAACTGCATCCCGTGTGTGTGGCCTGCTAGCGCAAGGTTAATATGCTTTTCATGTTCCAGCGTTTTAGCTTCCCAGTGCGATGGATCGTGAGACATGAGTATTTTGAACTTATCGTCCGGTATATCGTCAGCAGCTTTGGTCAGGCTGCCATATTTGTGGAAACCGCCCTTGCCCCAGTTCTCAACACCTATCAGCGCGATGCTTTGCCCGTCTTTTTGAATTTCTGTCGAACTGTTCAGCAATAACTTAAAACCAATTTCCTTGTGTACATGTTTTAAACTAACGAGGTTGGCCGCTTTGGCTTCCTCGCTTTCCCAGCTGGTATAATCACCGTAATCGTGGTTGCCCAAAACGGAGTATTTCCCGTAAGGCGCTTTCAGTTTGGCAAAAGTCTCCTTCCAGGGGTCCATTTCACTTGCCTTGTTGTTCACCAGGTCGCCTGTAAATAAAAGAAGGTCGCTGTTTTGTTTATTAACCAGGTTAATGCCTTTTTCAACACCTTTCACACTGGTAAAACTACCCGCATGAATGTCGGATAACTGCGTGATCGTAAAACCGTCAAATGCCTCCGGTAAATCGGCAAACTTCAATGTTACCCTGTGCACCTTATAACGGTGCCGACCGCCCGTCATTCCGTACAGCAGGCTTAAAAATACGAATCCTGCAATGGCCATATCGAGCTCGCTCACCCAAACACTCCTTGTTGGGAAATGCCTGAACATCCGGATAATATCCTCCAGCAGCAAAACAGGTAGTGCAAATATCTTCGGTATAAAAACCAATAGCGTTATGGCCATTAGTGCCGCTATCAAATTTGGATATTGCCGGGTGGCCCCACGCCGCGTTACCAGGTAGGCGAAGCCTGCGGCGATCAAAAAATCAACCAGCCAGTAGCCCCATAAAATAAATTGGTTCGCAGTCAGCGTCTTTACCGCTGCGAAGAAATAAATATCGCTGGCAACCCATGCCAGCAGAATAAAAGGTAGTCTGCGTTTCATCTATACTGTAAAGACGAATGAGGGGCAAAAAGATTTTAATATTTTTTTGAGAGGATGGGTTTTGATATTTGGTAAAGCGAATTTTGTATCTTCAAGCTTAAATAAACAAAAAATGGTAACATTGAAATACAAGGTACTTGCCCCAAACGAAGGGCTGCGACTTCAATCTGGCCCGGGCCGTGATCTTATTTTCAAGGTCACCGGCGAAGATACGGGAGGGGCCTTTGACTATTTTATAGTTGAAGTTGCCCCCAAAGGCGGTCCGCCGTTACATGTTCACCACAGCCAGGAAGAAACGATACATGTGCTGAAGGGCCGGTACAAAGTGAGGATAGGCGAGGAGATATTCTACTTAGATGAAGGTGGTTTTGCCTACCTGCCCTCAAAAGTGCCGCACACCTTTCTCAACCTGACCGATCAAGTTGGCGAGGTTATTATAGTTTATACCCCCGGCGGCGGGCATAAATTTTATGAAGAATTGGGACCCTTAACCCGCAACGGTAAGCCCGACCCAAAAGACGTTGCCCAACTGTTTGAAAAATACGACATGACCCTGCTTGGGCCGCCTTTGAGCCCCGATTAAAACATGGTTTACATAATTTGACTTGTAATTGCAACCCGCCGCTGTCCGTAGTCTCTGACTACGGACGACTATGCAAGTAGTTTGTAACTACAATAAAACAAAAAAGTGGATAATCTCTTATACACTTTCTATTATTTCCTAATCGCCAATCACTAGTTAACTAATCACCGCCCGCTGTCCGTAGTCTCTGACTACGGACAACTATGCAAGTAGTTTGTAACTACAGTAACCCTGATTATATTTGTATAAACTAAACCTAATGTCACGCAAGGGCTATATCATTCACGACCAGCAGGCTATTTACTATTTGACATGTACTATTGTCGGCTGGATAGATATTTTTTCGAGGAAAGCTTATCGTGATATTGTTATCGACTCATTCAAATATTGCATTCAACACAAAGGGTTACACTTACATGCTTATGTGATCATGAGCAATCATCTTCATTTGATCGTGTCTGTGGACGAAGGATTTACAATAAGTGATTTTGTTCGGGATTTTAAAAAGTATACTGCTAAACAGATCCTGGATGATATGCTAAATAATAATACAGAAAGCCGGCGGCAGTGGATGCTGCACCAATTCGGCTACTATGCTTCAAGGCATGCAAGAAATGAAAAGTACCAGGTGTGGGACCATGATAACCATTTTGTCGAATTAAGTTCGCCAAAGTTTACGAAGCAAAAGATCGATTATATTCATGAAAATCCAGTCAGGGCAGGATTGGTCTATCGCCCGGAAGATTATGTTTATTCCAGTGCATCAAACTATGCTGGTATTGACCAAATAATTGATGTGGATTGTTTGTATTTTTAATCATGTAGTCTGAAGACTACAAACATACTCGTCCGTAGTCGGAGACTACGGACAGCGGAAGGCAATATCTTGAATCTGCAAGAAGGGAAGGCTGGTCAATTTGCACCCTGCCACATTAATTATAAATTTATGAGGAACTATTATTATTTATTTTGGAGCGATGCTATACAACGTTTCATTAGGCATCGTCCTAAAGAAAGAGGTTGGGAAAAGAAACCTTTAATTCTAAATTCTTGGATATTTACACTGGCTGTGCTTAGCACGATGCTTTGGCTGAAATATTTCCATATTTATCGAAGTGAAATTGGAATATTTGGAATTTTTACGACGTTCGGAGAAAACATATCTTTCATTTTTGAAATGGGCGTGGTATTCCTATTAATTTATATCATAAACTATGTTTTGATATTTTGGCGGAATAGATATCTTTTGCTCATTGAAAAGTATCCTTTGGGACGATTTAACCATAGCGGGTTTGTTACAATAGCTCTGTTGGCATATTTTTTATTTACTATTTTCTTATACGGCTATTTAACCGGTCAGATGTAGAACCTCATCTGGCTTAAGCATTTTCTATCGCAAGTGCCCGCAACAGGGCGAGTGTTTTCGCCCTTGTTGGTGTTATACTGCTGTCCGTAGACTGTGTCTACGGATTGGATATGCCTGTAGTTTGTAACTACAGGATAACAAGGCCTGGCTTGTGAGCCGACTACAAACATACTCGTCCGCAGTCGGAGACTACGGACAGCGGGGTAAATTCCGAAAAAAGTGTAAACCATAATTCGCTACGCCTGATCCGTTCTAAAATACATGCTGTCCGAAGTCAGAGGCTACGGATAGCGGTTTTAAAACGGTAAAAGGCACTCATAGCCGCTAATACAATAACCTTTGCCATGACCTTTATGGCCGGTTAAGCGCCACCGTATATCCACTAGGTAATATAATTGCAGGTTAAGTATAAATCCGATTCTTTATGCCGATATTTATAACTTTCAGCATTAGAAGCCCACGTCATGATTACGAGAAGATTAAACCCTATGCCTATTATATGCTTAAAAAGGAGCGCCAGATAAAAAAACTTGAAAAGCTAAATGATGAACTTGAAAATTATTTCAGGAACACCATTATCCCGCAGCTATTTGTAGACGCCGATCTGATCCTGCGGAAGTTTACACCGCCGGCTATGAAACAGTTCAGTTTAAAGCAGGAGGACCTGGGCAAATCAATTGAAGAGGTGAAAGATAATTTCCGCTTTCCTTCCGTCATAGAAAATATTCAGCAGGTAATCGAAACCAACACAATACTTGAAAAAGAAATACAAACAACCGATTTCCGCTGGTTTCAAATGAATATCCTGCCGTATGTGGTTAAGGAGACAAAAAAAACTAACGGTGTTATTATAACTTTTGTAGATATTACATTGCGTATCAAGGACCTAAAAGACCTTGAAAAACTGATTGGAGAACATGAAACGCTGCTGGACGCCATTTCTCATGACATTAAAGGGCCTTTAACCAGTTTAATGCTCACTATTGCTGAAATAAAGAAAATACCACCCAAAAATGAACAAGCCGGCGAGGTGCTTTTTAAAATTTTAGAAAGTTCCATTGGAAAAATGCAGTTGATCATTAGTGAGCTGGTAGATAGCAGGAAAAAACAACATGAATATAAATCTGAAGAAGAACTGTTGAATTTTGAACACATATTAGAAGACGTGCGACTTACACTTTCGGGTGAGCTAACCGCATCCAACGTCATTGTTAAACGTGAGATCAATGCTTCACAGATATTGTTTTCGCGGCGCAAATTAAGAAGTATTATTTATAACCTTGTCAGTAACGCCATCAAATTCAAGTCAGCAGCGCGCCGGCCGGAAGTGTTGATCACCACGAACCAGGAAGATGACTTTATTATCATTACCGTTAAGGATAATGGGATTGGCATAGCCCCAGCTAAACAATCAGCTATTTTTTCAAAGTATTTTAGAGCTGAAAATGCCATTGAAGGGTCCGGCATAGGCTTGTACCTTGTGAAAGAAATTGTGAACAATGCAGGCGGATCGGTTTTGGTATCAAGTGAAGAAGGACTCGGTTCTGAGTTTACTGTGAAATTAAAAGGTTGATGCTATACCCTATTTTAAAGATGCATTCAAACGAGTTGATTTTACACGGTAAATTAACATATGCGCATAAACTAAACCTAATTTCACGCAAGGGGTTAGTCTATCGCCCGGAAGATTATGTTTATTCAAGTGCATCAAACTATGCTGGCATCGACCAGGTAATTGATGTGGATTGCTTGTATTTCTAATCATGTAGTCTGAAGATTACAAACAAACTCGTCCGTAGTCGGAGACTACGGACAGCTTAGTTTATAAAATTTTGTATTTTTCCTAAAAAAAAGGAGAGAAATGGAAGATACCTTAACAATCCTATTAGCAACCTCTGTTGGTGCAGGTATATCTTTTACGGCACAATACATAGTTGAAGCAAGACAATCGAAAAATGATAAATTTAAATTTGCATATGAGAAGTTGATCTCAATGGGTGAAAGGCATTATGAATTCACAGGCGTGGCTCTCCTAGCGTTTGATAGTGTTTTAAATAAGTTCAAAAACCTAAATGAATTTGAAAGTCCGCAAGCACATGAAATATATGAATCAGCAATTCAAATAATGGCTGAACATAATAAAGCAATTATGGATCGGACACATACTATAACTTCAGCTGACATATATTTCAACATCAGTAAAATCGAAGTTGCCCAAGGTATGATCCAAAGATTCAATTTTGAAATCGCATCTATGGTGGAGCTTTCTGTTGGGAATGATCCGCAGAAGCATATTAAGGAAAAAGAAAAGATAGCAACGCTTATAAAATTGATTGAAGAATACATGGCGCTTATTATTAAGGATAGAAGAGTTATTGCAGATAGGATTAGAGAAATTGTAACAACAATTTGAATGTGGTCTGTAATAAAAAAAGAGGCTGTAGCCTCAAAAATATAGTTTTCTACAAATAAATCCTACAAAAAAAGGCGGCTAACTCCCGCCAACCGCCTTTCAAACTATAGTAATTGTGCCGTCGCTGAAGCTATGGCACACGAAGCAATATCTGCATGCTACTGCCCGTTCCTTGGGTCAGCTTTATATTTAAGCAGGTACTCCTTTGGCGGTTCAGCGCCCAGCAGGTTTTTCACAAAATAATCCCAGCGGCGACGCATCATATAAGTTGAGCCTGCCCCATAGCCGTGTGCCGCGTTCGGGAACACCACCAGGTCGTAATCCTTATTGGCTTTTTCAAGAGCCTCTATCACCAGCATCGTATTTTGTGAGGGTACGTTATTGTCCATCAGGCCGTGGGCCAGCATCAGTTTGCCCTTCAGGTTTTTGGCATAAACTTCGTTGGCCTGGGCCTCGTAGTTGGAGTTGGCTAATAAACCGTCGTAGCGTTCGCCCCAGTCGTCCTCGTAGTTGCGATTGTCATGGTTGCCCGATTCGGATATGCCCACTTTAAAAAAGTCCGGGTAACGGAACATGGCGCAAGCCGTAGCAAAGCCACCACCCGAATGCCCCCAAATACCCACGCGGGTAGTATCGATATAACTGTATTTGGCAGCCAACTGGCGGATACCACCTACCTGGTCGGGCAGGGTATTTTCGGCCATGTTGCCGTAACTCATATCATGAAAGCTTTTAGAGCGTAAAGGGTTACTGGTGCCTTCAATTTCAACTACCACAAAGCCCAGTTGGCTCAAGGCCAGGCAATCGCCCCTTGAGGCCGCAAACCCCCAGAAACCCACGCTGCCGCCCTGCGGACCGGGATAGATATAATCGATAATAGGATATTTCTTATTCGGATCAGCATTTGGCGGAGTGAAAAGTACGCCGTAAATGTCCGTTTTGCCATCATGTGCCTTTACGGAGAAAGCGATAGGAGCGTGCCATCCGGCAGCTTCCAAACGCGATACATCGGTTTTTTCTAATTCGACTAACTGCTTGCCGTTCGCATCGCGCAAAACGGTTACCGCCGGAACATCCGGTTGCGAATAAGTGTCGACTAAATAAGTTTCAGAAGGGGAGAAGCTTACCTGGTGGTTGCCTTCGCCGGGAGTAAGTGCGGTCAAATGCTTGCCATCAAACCCGATCCTGAAATAATGACCGAAGTAAGGGTTTTTAGCATCCGTGCCATCGGCAATAAAAGTGATCTGGCGTTTCTTGTCATCTACTTTCAACACTTGGGTTACTACCCAATCGCCTTTGGTGATTTGGTTTTTTACTTTACCGGTGGCTGCGTCATATAAATACAAATGCCCCCAATTGTCGCGTTCGCTGAACCAGATAATTTCGTTGGTTTTTGGCAAAAACTTCCAGTTAATGCTTCCCCAGCCCGATTCGTATTGGGTAGGTACGCTTTCTTCAAATACTTCACGCACATCGCCGGTTACTGCATCCGCTATGCGGAATTTCTCGATTTTATGGTCGCGTGAGGTTGAAACAAAGGCCAGCTTAGTGCCGTCTTCGCTCCAGTCCACATCGTCAAAAGTACCGCTACTGGCTACGTCATCACTTAATGATGCACGGTGCGGGTCGGCAGGTACTTTCAACTTGATAACTTTCGGATTGTCTACTTCAATAATAACACGCTCGATCATCGGGATAACTTTATCTCCCGGCAAGGGGTATTTCCATGCCTTTAAAGTTGGGTGGCCCACATTGGTGGTAACCAGGTACATATCCCCAACTTCGCGCTGGTCGTCTTTAAACGTAGCAATCTTTTTGGAGTCAGGCGACCACCGCAATACGGCGCCATCGCTGCTTGTCCAACCCGCATTATCAGTTGCGTAGCCGTAATTTTTTATGCCGTCGGTGGTGAGTTGGGTAGATTTGCCCGAAGCAATATCCCGAACCCATAAGTTCCAGTCTTTTATATAAGCGCCTTTTGTACCGTCTGGCGATAAAACTTCCAGGCCCCCACCTCTGCGCCTGCCGCCGGTAGTATTACCGTTTCCGGATGGTTTAGAGTTATCTTTAGTTACGCTGTAACTTCCAAGGTCGCATTTCCATTGCTGGTCGTCAACTTTGAAGACGATTGCTTTATCATCGTCCGAAAAATTGAATGACCGGAACGGTAACATGTTGGCTGTATATTGTTTACCCGTAGCCGTTGAAAGGGATGCCGCCAACCTTGCCTGGTCGAAAGCCGCCAGACGCGCCTTTTTTGCCGGGTCGACTACTATAAATTCGCTTCCGTTTGCGGTAAGCGCGCGGTACCAGAATTTGTCGCCCGCTATCCAGTTGGGGCGAACGCTGGCATGGTCAATGTAGGGTTCGGTGCCATAACTCAGCATGCTTTCCGCACGTTCATAGTCTTTGGTGGTAAGGGCATTATTTTGCTGCGCATTTGCAGCCAATGCGCAAACCAATGGAATTGCTCCAAGTAAAAATTTATTCATCATGATCCAGTTAATATCGAAAAAACAATATTCAACAAAATTGACGGGCTTACCAAAAATATAGTGTAACACATTTGTGCGAAAATGTGCCAAAATCACCATAAAAAATGCGTTAACACTGAATGGGATTTTCTCGGGCAATCGCTTCCAAAAAGGAGGCACCTACGGAGCCTAACAACCGGTGATATGTTTTCTATAAACAGGTAGCTCCCCCGGAGCTGAAACAAATACACCTCCTGACTCCGGAGGAGTCGCCTGTTTATAGGAGATACAATAAGAAATTTGGGCTCCAGCGGAGCCTCCTTCGGATGAAATGACTTTTAAACAATCTTCCTGAGCATTTTTAAATTGTTTCTGTTGAGCTATTGTTGCCAGGATTGCATTACCCCGATGATATTGCTTGCCGGGTCGGTAAACCAGGCTATATCGGGTCCATAACCTTCGCCACGAACAATACCCTTTTCATTGGTTTTCATCGGGCCCAAATCGTATTGCTCAAATTTTACCCCACGGCTTATCAGCTCATCAACTGTTTTTTCCAGGTCATCAACCGGGAAATTGAGCACCGTGAAGGTAGCTGGAACGTGGTTGGGCTTTGGATAAACCATCACCTTTGCGCCGCCGGCTATCTGTATTTCCAGTAAGCCGCTTTCGCCCATCGGTACTTTGTTTACGTCGAGGCCTAATATATTCTGGTAAAAGTCTCGTGCTTTTTCAATGTCGTTTACGGAGAAACTGCTGAATGCTTTTGCGCTATTGATCATGGCCGATGATTCATAATGGTTGGTGTAAAGCTATTAACAATAAATCACCCGCCAAGTTTTGATTGCGACAATATTACGGGCCGATCGCGACATATTAAATTTATTTTTATTTTGCTGTTGCACAGGGTACTAAATGGTCGTATTGTTAATAATTAAAAAATTAGTTATAACCATTTCTTATCAACTTTTCCAATAGGGAGAATCATTATGAGACCATTAACTATTTTCGCGTTTGTCGTTTGCCTGGCTTTCTATTCCTGCAAACTGGACAACCTAAATCCCGGGAATGCAAAAAGCACATCTACAAATACGCTTACTTTAAGTCCTGCTGATCCAATAGGTCATGCACCTGTTATCGGGATTTGGAAATGGAGCGCTCAATATGACGCCGGAACTTATGAAGGCGATCTGTTAAACCCTGCGAATACGGGTATTACTGAAACACTTAATTTAGCTACGGACAGTACATGGACGCAAACGCAAAATGGCACAGTTGTAAACACCGGGACCTACCATTTAATTAATGCGGTAACGCCCGGTGGCCCGATGGTGTTTCTAAGACTAGTAAATGTTAACCAACCGAACGCTCAAATAATAGATAATTTTGATTTTAGCAATGGTTTTGGCGATTCATACAATTGCTCAAATGATTCGTTAATTCTTTATGGTGTGGTGAATACGCCGCAATACACTAATTTAGCAACCAAAAGGGTATACGTCAAATAAGCGTGTATGCTGTGGTTTTATGACAGATATTAAGCAAGCAAATAACCCCCTGCACGGCAAAACGCTGGAGAATATATTAAATGAACTGGTAGCCCAATACGGTTGGCCCGAATTAGGCTATCGCATTCGCATCAATTGCTTCCTGGAAGATCCGAGTATACAATCAAGCCTGAAGTTTCTTCGAAAAACACCCTGGGCGCGAAAAAAAGTCGAGGACCTGTATATTAATATGCTCAAGAAATAAATCCCTATTGCTGTTTCCTGGAAAACTTCTAACTTGAACTCACCAATTTTAACAGTGAGTTATGTCATACATCAATACAAAAGGCGTGGCCCAAAACACTTACGATGCTATCGTAATAGGTTCGGGTATAAGCGGCGGATGGGCTGCAAAAGAACTTTGCGATAATGGTTTAAAAACGCTGGTGTTGGAGCGCGGCAGAAATGTAGTTCACCTGAAAGACTACCCAACGGCCCTCAAAAACCCCTGGGATTTTCCGCATCGCACTAACGAGCCCATCTCGGTTGCGAAGGAAAACCCAATCGCGGAAAGATGTTATGCCTTTAATGAAACGAGTGAGCATTTTTTTGTGAAAGATAAAGAGCACCCTTATGTGCAGGAAAAACCGTTCGACTGGATACGTGGTTACCAGGTTGGCGGTAAGTCGCTTTTATGGGCGAGGCAGACCCAACGCTGGAGCAAATTTGATTTTGAAGGCCCCGGCAGGGATGGTTTTGCCGTGGATTGGCCAATACGGTATGAAGACATTGCGCCATGGTACAGCCATGTCGAGCGATTTGCAGGGATAGCCGGTAACCGCGATGGTCTTGAAACTTTACCTGACGGTGAGTTTTTGCCCGCGTGGGAAATGAATGCCGTTGAAAAGGATATGACTGCCAGGATAAACGCGCATTACAAAGACCGCAACGTGATCATAGGCCGGTGTGCTCATCTCACTAAACCAAACGACATACACAAGCAGCAGGGGCGCGGACAATGCCAGGCGCGTAGCCTTTGCGAGCGTGGCTGCCCGTTCGGTGGATATTTCAGTTCCAACGCATCGACTATCCCCTGGGCGATGAAGACAGGTAACCTAACCCTGCGGCCCGATTCGGTCGTTCATTCCATCATTTATGATGAGAAAAAAGGCAAGGCAACTGGCGTGCGGGTAATAGACGCGCACACCAAAGAGGCTACTGAATATTTCGCAAAGATCATATTTGTCAATGGGGCAACGATGAACAGCAACCTGATCATGCTGAATTCCACCTCGTCACGCTTTCCAAACGGTTTAGGTAACGATAGCGGCGTGTTGGGTAAATATGTTGCTTTCCACAATTACCGGGGCAATGTTTTTGCTACGATGGACGGCTACCTCGACTCTTATTATTATGGACGGCGCCCTACTGCTATTATGATGCCGAACTTCAGGAACGTGCATAAGCAGGAAATGGACTTCAGGCGGGGTTATATGACATTTTACTCAGTGATGCGCGCCGGATGGGGCCATGAGACCGACGGCCCGCAGATAGGAGCGGCTTATAAAGAAAATGTTTCGGAACCTGGACAATGGGTGGTCTATACCCAGATGCAAGGCGAGACGATCCCTAAAGAAACCAATCATGTAAGCTTGAGTAAAGACGAAAAGGATGCCTGGGGAATACCGCTGCTAAAAATGTCTGTCGCCTACGATGACAATGATGTAAAAAGCATGAAGGACTTTATGGCGCAGGCATCTGAAATGCTGGATGTGGCGGGCTGCAAAAACATAAGCACGCACGATACCGACCAGGCTCCGGGTTTGGACATCCACGAGATGGGAGGGGTACGTATGGGCAAAGACCCTAAAACATCCATTCTGAATAAGTGGAACCAGATACATTCGTGCCCGAACGTTTTTGTCACCGACGGCTCGTGCATGGTGTCAACCAGTACGCAAAACCCCTCTATTACCTTCATGGCATTAACCGCCCGTGCGGCCAATCATGCAGCAGAGGAATTGAAGAAAGGGAATTTGAGCTAAGCGATTAAACTTTCTTAGGTGGCAGATCAAAAGCTTTGGCATCGTGTTCAAAATGGCCCTTGTGCGAACCATCACAGAACGGTTTATTTTGTGATAAGCCGCAGCGGCAGATAGAAACTATCGTGCGGCCCTGCAGGCCATATTCGTTACCCTGCATATCTACTATTTCGAAGTCCCCGTCAATTTTAACCGAACCGTTACTGTTTATTGTCAATTTTGTTGTTGCCATTTGTAGTTTTCGTTTATGGCGCAAATGTAGTGGAAAAGGCGAAAGGTGAAAGGATAAAGGCGAAAGGTGTTTTTTGTTTCCAGTATCTACCTTTGACCTTTTGCCTTTATCCTTTCACCTAACCATCAAAAACCGCTGTCATCCAGCGCAAAATTATTCTTCCGCTCCGCCCATTTTCCATTAGTAAAATCCGGGAATTGCTGTGGCATATTACCTTCAGCCAATGATTTTTCGGATAGCGGAGTGATCACACTCATCGTTACCGAATCATAAACGTCGATAGGCGTAGGGCCTTTCTTTTTCACGGCTTCTACAAAGGCATTAAATACAAACCAGTCCATACCGCCATGACCGGCGCCTGCGGCATCATTGGCATATTTTTTCCATAGTGGATGATCGTATTTTTCAAACCAATCTTTTGCCGGATCCCACTCGTCTTCTTTTTTGCTTTGATTTTCGATGTAAATTGATTCATTAACATCCATCCAGATGCCTTTTGTGCCCTGTACCCTGAAGCCTAAGGAATAGGGCCTCGGCAGATGTGTGTCGTGGCTCAACATTACGGTTTCGCCGTTGGCGCAATTGATCATCGTGGTCACCACGTCGCCATTCTTAAAATTGATCTTCGCATTAGGACTCCCAGGCGATATTTGTTCAACATAAGCATTCAATCCCCGCGATTTGCTCGCAAATGATACCAAATTGGTGAACCTGTTCCCGCGCGTGATATTGGCATAATGCATTACCGGACCGGCACCATGAGTAGGGTAGATGTCGCCATTACGGTCGATATTAAACTGGGTGCGCCATTGTGCTTCGCTAAAGGCTTTCGGACCGAATTCTACACCTTTACCACCAAATGGCTTGCCATCGTTAAACAAAACATCTCTTAAATTATGCTGATAACCACCCTCCAAATGGATGATCTCGCCAAACAAACCCTGTCTTACCATGTTCAGAGCGGCCATCACATCGCGGCGGTAACATACGTTCTCCAAAGTCATATAAGGCATGCCGGTTTGCTCCGAGGTTTTTACAATATCCCAGTGATCCTCCAACGATAGCCCTGCCACTACTTCGCAGCCCACATATTTACCAGCCTTCATGGCATCTATCGCCTGGGGATGATGAAACTGCCAGGGCGTGGCTATGATAACCGCGTCGATATCTTTCCGGTCTAATAAACCTTTATAGGCGTCAATGCTGCCGGTATATTCTTTTGGTAAAGGTTTACCCGCTTTGGTAAATTGTTTCCGGCAATATTGTAACGAACTTTCCTGCGTATCGCAAATGGCGACGATCTCCACATCATTCCGCAAAAGTCCCTCTGCAATATGGCTGCGGCCACGTAAACCTACGCCGATATAGCCTAAACGTACCTTTCCGGCACTTGCTGCGAAAAGCGAACGCGCCGGAAGCAATGTGAAACCGGCAGTTGCCAGTGCCCCCTGTTTAATAAAATCTCTGCGATCCATAATTTATTGGTTAGTTTTATAACGCTAAATTATAAAAATATATAATGTGTGCGCACACATTTGTACTTTTGCCACATACTTGTTTAACAAATCTAAATAATTCATTACAAAAATGAGTGAAAGAGTGCTGTTAGTTCCGTTTCTGCAGGGGTCGAAGAAAAATGTTTCGATTTCCGCTGTATCTCAGATTTTGGATGGACAGGAAAAGCACCAGATTGCCATTGCGCCCTGGCCTGAGTTCCCTGAAAAACCAACCGTGTTATTTTCCATCGCACACGACGGCAGGCATCTGTTTATAAAATACGATGTTACCGAGACTGAAGTACTCGCCCGATACAGGCACACTAACGACCCGGTTTATAAAGATAGTTGTGTTGAATTTTTCATCAATTTTGACGACGGGAGATATTACTACAATATTGAGTTCAACCGGTTGGGAACTTGCCTGGGCAGTTATGGGACACAAAGAGAAAATCGTACAGCGCTGCCTGTCGAATTGTTAAAAAAAATTAAACATGAACGTACACTTCGCCAGGTAGAGATTAACAATGGGCCCGCGATCAATTGGACGTTAACCGTTTCGGTGCCTATTGATGTTTTCTGTTTTCACAATTTCAGCTCCATACAGTACCAAAATTGCCGGATGAATTTTTATAAATGCGGCGATGACCTGTCGCACCCACATTACCTGGTCTGGAACAATATCGAATGGTTCGAGCCCAATTTTCATTTGCCTGAGTTTTTTGGGAAAGCTGAGTTTTTATAATGTCACAAATTTTATTGTCATTCTGAACGTAGTGAAGAATCTATTGAGGGTTACTTTAATGGTCGTGCATAACGATAAGAAACGTGCTTAGATTCTTCGCTATGCTGAGAATGACATATTGTTTTTTATAAAATAGTAACTTTATAAATAAACCAATTCACAATGGAAAGTATGATCCCTCAAAAAGCCGGGCGCCTTTTGTCACTCGATGTGATGCGCGGCCTCGTCATGATATTCCTGGCCGGGGAAAGTTGCCGGGTTTATGAATCGTTGAACGACCTGCATGTCGGTGGGTTTTTTGATACTGTAATGCTCCAGTTCGATCATCATCCCTGGCATGGGCTGCGTTTATGGGACCTCATTCAGCCTGCATTTATGACCATCGCCGGTACGGCTATGTATATATCGTATCACAATAAGCTGAAGAAGGGAATTACATGGGGACAAAATTGGAAGCATATCGCGTTCCGGTCGCTCGAACTTTTTGTTCTCGGTACTGCGGTGCAATGCTTTTACGCCGGTAAACTGGTTTGGGAGTTGTGGAACGTGTTGACGCAGTTATCGGTAACTACGCTGATCGCCTATTTGATTATCAATAGGTCGTACCAATTCCAGATCGCGATCTCAATATTGCTGCTTGTTCTCACCGAAGTATTATACCGTACGATACTGGTGCCCGGTTTCGATCAGCCATTTGTTGAATATCATAATTTTGGCGCTTACATGGACCTGGTGTTAAAGACAAAAATAAACCGCGACGGCTGGGTCGCTATCAATTGCATACCCACCGCCGCTCATACCATCTGGGGTGTTTTGGCAGGCAAATTATTGGTATCAGATAAGTCTTCTTCTCAAAAGATAAAATACTTAATTATAGCCGGAATTGTTGGTTTGGCAATTGGCTTCGGATTAGATTGGGCCAATATTACACCCATCATCAAACGCATCGCCACAAGCTCATTTACATTCGCATCTGAGGGATGGGTACTGCTGTTGATGGCCTTTTTATACTGGCTTGTCGATATCAAAAAAATCAACAAATATGCCTGGATCGTAGTGGTGGTGGGGATGAACTCTATATTTATTTATTATTTTTTCAATACCGTCGGCTATCAGTGGTTCAATGGTGCGGTTGCTATTTTTGTAAAAGGATTTTTAGGTCTCGCAGGGATAACACCAACAATAACGACGGTGATATCGGCACTGGTTACCTGGTTTTTGGAATGGAGCCTGTGTTATTGGCTGGTGAGGAATAAGTTGTTTATAAAGTTGTAAATGGAGTGTTGCTGATATGGAAACTTCTTTAAAGGTCGACGCTTATTTTGATCTTGACTCCTGGGGGCCTACGGTGGTATTCAAGTTTAGTAATTTGAATACCGTTCTCGGCCACGGAATGCTTTTGAAAAAGGAGGGAGGGTCGAGATGGAAAATTATAGGCATGATTACTCCCAAAGTAAGGCATTCGGAAACGCCATGTGGCAGAGATTACATCATGATGAGCTACAGGCTCGAGCACCTCGATGGCGATAAGATTCTGACAAAGGGTGATTTAGTTTATATTGAATCAGAAACGTAGAGACGCATGATTATGCGTCTCGGAACGGAATTAAATAATTATGCGTCTCGGAACAGACTTATATTTAGACGCAAAATCTTGCGTCTCTATAGTCTTTTCCTCAAATTTTCCTTCACCCCATTGTCCCATTCGTCTTTCAAAATACTTAACACAATAGAGTCGCGCCTCCCACCGGCTTCCAGCGGCATATTGCTTCTCAAAATGCCTTCAACCGTACATCCGATGCTTTTCATAGCTGCAATGCTGCGCTCATTTCGGGCATCTGCCCTGAACTCAACCCGCGCCATGCCCAGCGTTTCAAATGCAAACTGCAGCAGCAGGAATTTACAATGTTTGTTTAAGCCCGTGCCACGGTATTTCTCGCCATACCAGGTGTAGCCCAATTGCAGCATGCCGTTATCGGGCTGTATATCGTAAAACCGGGTGCTACCTGCATACTTCCTAGCGTCTTTGTCGTATACAATAAAGGCATATTCCTTACCTGCCTTGCAGTTTGCCATAGCTGTTTCGATATAATTTTGCATA
Source organism: Mucilaginibacter sp. (assembly GCA_043739405.1). Classification (GTDB taxonomy): domain Bacteria; phylum Bacteroidota; class Bacteroidia; order Sphingobacteriales; family Sphingobacteriaceae; genus Mucilaginibacter. Next base: position 70,703 of record JAYUEE010000062.1, read on the forward strand.
CCCTGCCTGCCCTTTGCGCTAACGCCGGAATATTTCCAGGTATCGGGCTCTTCAAGGGCGTAGGATAACAAAAATTCCAGATCGTCGTGTTCAAGCGGGCGTAACTTTACACGTTCGTCCTCAAGGATATATTCGGCGTCCTTATTGTAGTTTGACATTATTTATAATTCTTAAAATGTTTTCTGGGCTTATTCGTATAGCTTAATAAAAGCTTTACAATAATAAAAGTTATTTTGATTAGTGCCGTAAGGAAGATTTGCGGAGCATCAAATTGTGAATTTTACCAGCCAAAAAACAGAAGCGTTATAGTTTGATAACGCGCCCAATTGTGAAATATTTCGGATAAAAAAATATATTCCGGGATGTGGAAATAAGTGTAAAAGCACGTATATATTTGACAATTAAAGGAGATTCATATCTCAACAAATTAACTGAATACCGATCTATGCCTGACAAAAAATCCCCGTTGCCCCCAAAAAAGCCCGGCATTTCAAGCCTGCTGAAACCCTATAAAGGATTGCTTTTCTTATTGATCCTGTTTGCGCTGTTCAGCAATTCTGTCAACCTATGGCTGCCCAAGATCATCGGGCATGGGATCGACGATTATGGCCGCAGCGTGTTTATGAAAACGCACTTTGATATAAACCCGACTTTGATAAAATTCTCGGCGGCTATAGGTTTCATTTTCATATTCTCGTACCTGCAAAGCATTATTCAAACGTATGCTTCCGAAAGGGTAGCGCGTGATCTGCGCACCCGGCTTTCGTTTAAAATTTCGCAACAAAGCAGTGTCGCTATCGATGGGTTAAACCCTTCGAAATTGTTGACCAATCTTACAGCCGATGTTGACTCGATCAAACTATTTGTATCCCAGGCGCTGGTTTCTATTGTATCGTCTGTATTTATCATTGTCGGCGCCAGCGTGCTGCTCCTTACTATTAACTGGAAATTAGCGTTATGCGTTATCGCCATCATCCCTATCATCGGCATTACGTTTGCCGTCGTGCTCAAAAAGGTTAGGGTGCTATTTAAACAACGGTTCGCGGTTTATGACTGGCTAAACAAGGTGATCAGTGAAAGCATACTCGGCTCGGCCCTCATCCGGGTGATCAATTCACACCAACTGGAGTTCGATAAATTTTTGAAGGCCAATTCCCAGGCAAGGGACCTTGGTCTGGGTATAATCCGCCTTTTTTCCGGCCTTATCCCTGTTATTACGTTCACGGCTAATATAGCTACGCTGGCCATTTTGGCTCTGGGCGGCCATTTTGTTATAGCTAACACCATGTCGCTTGGCGACTTCGCTGCCTTTAACAGCTACCTCGTTCAACTGATATTCCCTATAATTATGATAGGTTTTATGAGTAATATCATTGCCCAGGCTACAGCATCATATGGGCGTATTAATGCGGTGTTAGAGGCACCCGATACGCACGAAACAGGTGCCATTATTGAACCTTTGCGTGGCGATGTTGAGCTCAAGAATGTAAACTTGTTGTTTGGGCAAAAACCTGCTTTAAAAGATATCTCGTTCAAGGTTAAGGCTGGCTCAAAGATCGCAGTGATAGGGCCAACGGCTGCCGGAAAAACGCAATTACTTTACCTGATGACCAATTTGATCAAACCTAATTCGGGTGAGGTATTGTTCGATGGTCGCGGAATTGACGAATATAATAGCGAGTCATTCCACAGCCAGGTTGGCTTTGTATTCCAGGACAGCATCATTTTTAATATGAGTATCCGCGAGAATATTGCTTTCAGCGATACCGTGACAGATGACTCATTGCAAAAAGCCATCGACACCGCCGAATTGCATGAGTTTGTTGATTCTTTACCCGAGAAATTGAGTACGATAGTTTCAGAGCGGGGATCAAGTCTTTCGGGCGGCCAGAAGCAGCGCATCATGCTGGCAAGGGCGCTGGCGGTGAACCCTAAAGTTTTATTACTGGATGATTTTACAGCGCGTGTGGATGGTAATACTGAAAAGAAGATATTGCAAAATGTGCAGAGAAATTACCCCGGCTTAACGCTGATTTCTGTCACCCAAAAGATAGCCTCCGTTGAACATTACGACCAGATCATCCTGTTAATGGAAGGCGAAATAGTGGGCATTGGCAAACACGATGAGCTGATGCAAACCAGCACCGAATACGTACAGATTTTTAACTCGCAGCAAAGTACCAGCAACTATGAATTACGATCTAAATAAGCTTTCGGAGCAGCAGGAAAAACTATCCACCCTGGCGGCATTAAAAAAGCTGCTGGAACTCATCAGACATGAAAGACGGATACTGTGGCTGGCGCTTATTGCTATATTGATCAACTCGGGCGTAAACCTCGTGGGCCCGCTGCTCATAGGTCATGCGATAGATAAATATGTGATACCGCACGATTATCATGGCGTGCTGGTCTACACGGCTATTTTGCTGGGCATGTACATTTGCGGCCTTGTGGCAAGTTACCTGCAAACCATACTGATGGGTGGCGTGGGCCAGCGGATGTTGTACACGTTGCGTAATGCGATATTTAATAAATTACAAATACTACCGGTTGCCTTTTTTAACCAAAATAAAGCCGGCGACCTGATATCCAGGGTAAACAACGATACTGATAAGATCAATACCTTTTTCTCCCAGTCGCTGATGCAGTTTATCGGCAATTTATCTACGATGGTGGGGGCAGGGGTGTTCCTGTTATGTATCAACTTTAAATTAGGGTTGGCTACTATAGCGCCTGGTGCGCTGGCATGGATCATTGCCAAGGTATTATCGGACTGGGTGAAGCGAAAAAACGCTGAAAACATGAAAAGTACTGGCGATATGAGCGCGGAGATACAGGAAAACCTTAACAATTTTAAGGTGATCATCGCTTTTAACCGACGTGATTATTTCCGCAAACGATTCGATAACGCGAATGAGGATTATTACAAAACATCCATTAAAGCAGGCATTGCCAATAATACCTTATTGCCTATTTACTCATTGCTGGCAGGCGCAGCCCAATTGATCGTGCTTGCTTATGGGATCCACCTGATATCTAACCGCGAACCGGCTATTACTTTAATGAGTGATAAGAGTTACGAGGTTTTTTCGATTGGATTACTCATCGCTTATTTGTCTTATGCGAATAGTTTTTACAACCCGCTCAGGCAACTGGCAACCTTATGGACAACTTTCCAAACAGCGATGGCAGGGTGGGACAGGGTATCGAATATACTTGCGCTGGATACCAATTTGGTGACGGTCAAAAACGCTAAGACAGAAACATCGGACGCCCTGCTCGAATTCAGGAACGTACATTTTGCTTATCCCGGCGGGAACGAAATACTGCATAATATCAGCTTTAAAATGGAGCCGGGTAAAACCTATGCATTAGTAGGCCCAACCGGCGGTGGCAAAACCACAACAGCTTCATTAATAGCGCGTTTGTATGATCCAACTGAAGGAACGGTGTTGTTAAATGGGAAGGATATACGTTCGCTGGAACCGGAAGAGCGTACGAAAAAAGTAGGCTTTATTTTACAGGAACCATTCCTTTTTACCGGTACCGTAAAGGAAAACATCCTGTATGGTAATGAACCTTACAAGGACTATACGGATGAGCAATTGGAGAACGTTTTAAAAGAAGCCAACCTGGAAGAACTGTTGGCTATTTTTGACCAGGGGCTGGAAACAAAAGTGCTATCATCAGGCGATAGCATCAGTTTGGGGCAGAAACAATTGATCGCTTTTATGCGGGCCGTACTGCGTAACCCTGAAATACTAATACTTGACGAAGCGACCGCCAATATCGATACGATAACAGAGCAGCTATTGAGCAATATACTTGAGAAATTACCTGCAACCACAACACGCGTAATTATTGCGCACCGGTTGAATACGATCCAGAATGCGGATGAGATATACTTCGTCAACTCAGGAGAGGTGATAGCTGCCGGTTCGCTGGATCATGCGATAGATATGTTGTTGCATGGGAAGAGGGTGAGCTAGTGATTAGTTAACAGGTGATTGGTGATTCGATAGTCCGGAAGTCTACTTCCGGCTTGATTGTGAGGACTCAGTCGGTCAGTTGCAAAGGGGAATCATTAAAAACGAAACCGTTGAAATTAATGAATATGGACAAAGCAATAATCGTTATATTTTGTCTGTTTTATTTTGGGCAAGCTGCTCATTCGCAGAATTCTAAAAATTTAGAGTCAAAGGCACTCGAATATTTCTTTGAAAATCGTGGCAAGATAGATACGGATTTGATAAATGCAAAAATATCAAACAATATGACGACGGTTGGTCGCCCAACCAGAATATTTATATTAGCAAATGCTATCGGCGAAATAAATCTAATGAAAGATAGTATTCCAAATAAGAACTATTTGGACAGTTTGGAAAAGGCATATGGAAATACACCTTCATTAAATTCACCAATCAGCTTAACATTTACTGCGCCAATCAGACATCATGGAAATGGAATAAAACTCAAGCTATGGGTGTATAATGCAATTGAATACAAGAAAACTAAATATGTGGAGTTACTATATTATTTGATAAAAAAACAAGCCTCTATATAATGGTTTTAATAAAATTCAAAGATGAAAAACCTTACAGTTTTTATAAAAAATATTTAACGGTGGGGTAAGGTTAGGACTATTAACGCACCCTACCGTAAGCGTCAGATATGTCCCCAACGCCGGCTAAGGATTAATCACAAATCCCTCCGCACAACTTCACCACTTTTCTTGTTTTTAAGTATCAATTTCTTCTCCCCATTCGGCAACACCTCTTCTTTGATAAGATAAAAATCATCATCGTATGAAGTAAAAGCATGATCTTCGGTAACATCCATGCGTCCACGCCATGTATCTAATTGAACTGGCTCCCAGTTCCGCGATTTGGCTGATTTATAAGCAGCATCAATAATGCAGTTTACAATATATCCATCGTAAAAGTTTTCCGAGGGTTCGCGTTTTTTCTCTATTGACTCAAACATATCAGTAAACATGTGATTGTAGCCTAATTCGTTTACCTCGTCGCCGACCGGGAATAACCATCCGGATGATGATTCCGCCTTTTCGGCCACGTAATTATTGCCTTTGCCGGTACTAAACATTTCAAAACCTGTACGCAGAAAGTTATTGAGCCAGATGGTGCCCTCGCTGCCCATAACCTCGTCGCGCAGGTCCATACCGCCACGGAAGCACCAGCTTACTTCAAACTGGCCAATAACACCGTTAGCATATTTCACCAGGCCGATAGCATGGTCCTCAGCCGCTATCGGGTGTACCTGGGTTGCTGCCCAGCACATTACTTCAACAGGCTTAATGTCCTTCCCAATAAAATTTCTTGAGATTTCAATACAATGGCATCCCAGATCCACAATGGCCCCGCCACCTGATTGCTCCAAATTCCAGAACCAATCACTGTGAGGGCCCGGGTGTGTTTCCCTTGATTTCGCCCAAAGCACACGCCCAATACTGCCCGATTTTACACTTTTGAGTGATTTAAGGAATTTTGGCGTATAGCAAAGGTCCTCCAGGTATCCGCCCATAATACCGGCTTTTTCTACCATATCCAGCATCTTTTTGGCTTCCTCGCCGGTACGGCCCAAAGGTTTAGTACATAGTACATGTTTACCTGCTTTGGCACAGGCCTCAACGGCCATTAAGTGCAAGTCGTTAGAGAGGGCGATCACAACAACATCCACTTCAGGATTGCCTACAACTTCATCGAGGTTATCACTGTAATGCGGCAGACCGTAATCCTTTGCAAATTTTTCGGCTCTCTCAGCTGAACGCGAAAAAACGCTGATCAAAACGTCTTTTCTTCGTTGTGCAGCCAATGAATCAGCATAAAAACGGGCGATAAAACCCGAACCAAGCATGGCTATTTTCATATGTTAGTTGATTGTGTTGAATGAGTTGATTAAGTTAAATTATGTTGGAGTTTTATTCTAATTCATTATTCTTTTTCTTTTTTATGAAATAGATATACCCATTCAATAGTTTTAGACATAGTTCATATTCAGGTTGAAAAGAATTAAAAATATCTTCAGATATAATATTTTCATCTTTTGCGACAATGATATGGTCGAGTGTTTCTGAAAGTGAACCTCTGGCAATGATACAGAAGCGGATGTTATCCTGATAATGAAAACGTCCATGACCTTCAGCTATGTTGTTACCTATTGACCTAGAGCATCTTATAAGTTGGTCGGTCAACCTGAACTTTTCTTCTAAAGGAAAGGACTTGACCATGTTAGCTACAATCATTCTTATTTTCCTGGCTTGCTTCCAGGTTTCTAGTTCTGTAAATGATGCCATTACGTAAGGTTTATTTCACCAAACATAATTAACTCATTCAACTTAATCAACCACTTAACTCAATCAACTATCTTCATTTTTCCCATCCAGTTTCCTTCAAAGCCGGATCATTTTCCTTTTTCAGGAAATCGTTGTTTGACAGCGAGCCGGCTTCCCATTCCATTATGGCTTCATCGGGCACTATTTCAACAGGCGTTTTCCACGATGTTGATGTTTCGTTATAAGCGAGATTGGATTGGGATGAATAACAGGAGATGATCGACCATCGTGGATAGTCAGATAAATTGGCTTTTGAGCGGTGTAGCAGGTTACTATGAAAGAACAAGGCATCGCCGGGCTGCAAATCGCAATAAACCAGTTCCATGCTTTTTAAGGCGTTATCCACCATCACCATATCAGCGCCAACCTGTTCGCCCGAAAAGCCATGATTTACCCTGCCTAACTTGTGCGAACCTTTGATAACCTGCAGGCAGCCGTTTTCTTTATTGGCTGCAGTTAAAGCCACCATAACGCTTATCAATTGATCGGGAAACATAAACTGGTTTTTGTACCAATATCCATAATCCTGGTGCCATTCCCAGGCACCGCCAACTTTAGGTTCCTTTTGCATCAGTTTTGAATGGAAATGACAAACAGGCGAACCATTATCCAGGATTTGCGCCACCGACCTGACCATTCTTTCAGTGCGGGTTAAATAACCAAATACATCATTCCCCGGTGTGAACCATAGGGATAGCCGGGTCTTTTTTCCGCTCTGGTCATTCAGGTCGAGCGCATTTTTTCGCATGGCATCATCCTCGATAGCAGTTTTATAAAGTTTTTTTATCTCGTTCTGCGTACAAAAATTCTTCACCAGCAGGTATCCGTCCCGGTCATAATCCGCCAGTTGTTCTGCGGTAAGTGGTTTAAAAGGCATATAAATGATTTAAATCATAAAGCTATGATATTCACGCTTTATTTTAAAAATTGTTTTAATTTGGCATCGCGTAAGGATAATGGTTTCACAAACACGCTATTATTTTTTATCGCTACCAATTTGTTTATAAACTTGTAACAGCGTATTAGTACTATGCAAAGATATACCGGCCAGAAAAGAATCTTAGTAGCCGTAGATTGTATCATATTTGGCTTTGATGGCTGGAATCTTAAATTGCTGTTGGTGCAGCGAGCCATTGAGCCCGAAAAACATAAATGGAGCCTGATGGGAGGCTTTATTCAGCCTTCCGAATCTCCCGAGGATGCCGCTAACCGCGTATTGGAATATCGTACCGGCTTGAAAAATGTATACATGGACCAGTTTCATGTATTTGGCAAACCCAGCCGCGACCCGGTGGAGCGTACGCTTTCGGTTGCTTATTATGCGCTGATCGATATACACCAGTACGAAAAGCAAATCAATGACGAGTTTCATGCCGAGTGGTTTTTGCTTGATGAACAGCCGGACCTGATATTTGACCATGCCGAAATGGTTAAACTGGCGCTGAAACAATTGCGTTATAAAGCAGCGTTGCACCCGATATTGTTCCAGTTACTACCCGAGAAATTTACGATTCCGCAGTTGCAAGCGTTGTACGAAGGGGTTTATCAAACGCAGTTTGACGACCGTAATTTCAGCCGTAAACTTTTGTCGACAGGCTTATTAGTGAAATTGCCGGAGAAGGACAAATTATCGTCCAAAAAAGGCGCGTTTTACTATCAGCTCGACCAATCTCATTACAAAGAAAATTTCGAATCGTTTCTTAACCTGGTACCCAATCCCGATAAGTTCTTTTAATTATTCCAGGTTTTTTGGAAGCGTAATAGTAAAGGTCGTGCCCTTGCCGGGTTGCGATTGCACATCTATCGTGCCATGATGGTCTTCGATGATGCCAAATACGATGGATAAGCCAAGGCCTGTACCTTCGCCGACTTCTTTTGTGGTAAAAAATGGTTCAAAAATTCGTTGTTTAACCTCTTCTGCAATGCCAACACCGGTATCGGTTATCTCAATAGTTATATTTTCAGGATGCTCCGCTGTGGTAATGAGTATTGAATCACCCTCGCTGCTGCCTTTAGCTTTAATAGCCTGGATACTGTTATTAATGAGGTTCATCAACACCTGGTTTAATTTGCCCGGGTAACAGTTTAACAACGGTAGTTTATTAAGTACAGGTTTTATTTCAATACCATAAGGTATTGTGCTTCTCAGCAGTATAAGGGTAGTAAGAATGGCCCTGTTAATATCGGCGGGTTTGAGTGCCAGTTCATCAGTACGGCTAAAAGTTCGCAGGCTTTGCACAATCTCTGTTGTGCGATTAGCGCCTTCCTCTATGCCATCCAGCAAGCTTAATATTTCCGTCTTTATAAAATCTACATCGACCTTATTTTTTTCTTTGGTGGTATTGCCCGACTCCCGGTACTGGTCCAGCAAGTCGAGTATCTCCAGGAAATCCATCCGGAGGGGCTTAACATTTGCACTCACAAAATTGATGGGATTATTTATCTCGTGAGCAACACCGGCGGTTAACTGACCCAATGAGGCCATTTTCTCGGTTTCTATCAATTTTATTTGTGCAGATTTTAGATTTTCAATGGTTTTCGAAAGGTTTTGATTCGTATTAATCAATTGCTGGGTACGCGCATTTACTTCCGACTCCAGCAGAATATTTTGTTGGGTTATAAGCCGCTCATTCTCTTTGGCAATCGTTAGCGACAGCAACTGTGCCTCGTTGTTCTGGCTGCGATAAAAATTGATTTTATCTGCAAGTGCTATCGAAAATAACACCAGTTGTACGGCCGAGCTATAGATGATAATGTTGGAGGTAAATTCGGTATGAACAATGTAACCCCGGTTGCGACCAATCGAAATAAGGACGGTTACAAAAAACAGCCCCCAGCCTATCATAAAAAATTTAGCCGGTTTAAAGCCTTTGAAATAGAGAAATCCGCCTATTGCAAGAAGAGCTATAGACACTATTCCGGCTGAAAGCGTTATAACGTTATAGGCAAATACCACCTGTCCGGCAATAATGGCTATAAATGCCGTGGTGTAAAATGCATAAAGCAGGTAATAAAACCATATGTAAGATTTTAATATACGCTTGAGCTGTAAAAACTCAGCGGCGAATGAGATTACCGCGAACCCAAAGCATACGCGCACCAGGGGAATCACATAATTATTAAGAATAGGTTTTTCGCTTACAAAAAAACTGGTGCCATAACCCCGTAGCAATACCTGCGATAATCCTAAAAAAATAATGTAGGCCACGTAATATAAATAGCTTTTATCTCGTACTATACTAAAAAGTACCAGGTTATAAAGGGCCATTACAATAGTAATACCCATAAAACCACCTACAAGAATGTTCTCGAAATCGGCGTTTTTGAAATAGGTATTGGCACTGTTGACCTCGATGGGAATAACGCCCGACGCCCTGCTTTTGATTCGCAGGTAAATAGTCCGGGCAGAATCTGGGAGGATAATAGCATTGATAAAAGTATTGTTTTGTTTGATGAGTTTTGAATCGCGATAGGGGACGGCAGAAGAAAAATGTATCATTTTGCCGCCCGGGTGGTCGCTAAAATACAGGTCGAAACTATCGATCACACTTTCGCCAATAGTAACCGGCACAAATGCACGGGTTGTTTTGTTTTTTAGTATAAATTTTAGCCAGGTGGTTGATTTGGAGTATTTAAGAACCGGCAGTGAGGAATTATCGGGGTGAAAACCATTGTTTGATACGACATCGTTTATTTTATAGGAGCCCGATGGGTCCTCCAGTTCGAGAAAATATTTATTGGTTAGCAGTATATTTTGATTTTCGCGAATGGTTAAAGTATCGGTCGAAGCGGCAAAAAGTAAACTATTTTGTACAATAAGGCATATTATTAACAATATTTTCTTCATTTTTACGATTTGCTTTTACGCGGGCCGATGTGATATTACGATAAAATTGCGTAGAAAATTGAACTTATCAGAATTTTTAGTGTTAAAAAAATTGTTCGTTACAAACCTAAAATTAAATTGAATATGTCGTTCGGTGTGTTGTACGTAGATGACGAGATTAATAACCTGAATAGTTTTAAAGCTGCTTTCAGGCGCGATTTTGATATTCATGTGGCACAATCGGCACGCGATGGCCGAAAGATACTGGATACTAATGAAATAGGTGTTATTATTACGGATCAGCGTATGCCAGGTATGACCGGGATCGAATTTTTGGAATCTATCCTAAACATTTACCCTGATACAATACGCATATTGTTAACCGGATTTTCGGATATGAATGCGGTTATGGATGCGATAAACCGCGGACAAGTTTATAAATATTTGGTTAAACCCTGGCAAAACGACGAATTGAGATTGTACATCCAAAATGCCCTGGAGATATACCATCTGCGTAAAGAAAATAAGGAACTGGCGCATAAATTACAACTGGCAAATATGGCGTTGGATTTGCTAAATAAATCGCGCCTTTAAAGAATAAATTTTAAACAAGGCAACGTTTGCTTTGCGTAATAAGTATAAAAAATGACCAATGTGTCGGTTTATTCATATACAGGGGGTTATTATATTATAAATTAGTATCTTAATGGCCCTGAAATCCTGGAGGATTAATTGCGTAAGATGAACCTATAAAATTAGAATGAAGCGACTTTTACTATCAGTTTTTCTTTCGATAACAGTACTTCAATTTGCTATTGCTCAACAAAAGCCGCAATACACACAGTATGTATTGAATAATTTGCTGATCAATCCCGCAGTAACCGGTATTGAGAATTATATCGATGTAAAAACCGGCTACCGCAGCCAGTGGACAGGCTTGCAAGGCGCGCCGGTAACCAGCTATATAACCGGTAGTGTTCCTTTTGGGTCTGATTTCGTGGGCGGTGACGCAGGGGCTTTATCGGGTGGTAACCAGGATAATCCATACAGTCGGCTTTTTACACAGACTTATGAGGCATCGCCACCACATCATGGGATCGGGTTCATGTTGATATCAGACCAGGCCGGCCCAATAACCACCTCAAATTTTGATGCAACCTATGCATACCACCTGGGTATATCCAGCGATTTTAACCTTTCATTAGGAGTTGAGGCCGGGTTTAACCACACTACATTGAATACGTCCGAGCTAATACTTGAAAACCCCAATGATCCGGCTATCAATAATGCCAATGGCAGCCAATGGAAACCCGATCTGGGTATAGGTGTTTGGGGATATTCGTCTAATTATTATTTTGGAGTATCCGCATTGCAGTTATTATCGCAAAATGCATTTTTCAGTACCAAAAATTCTGTTAGCCAGGCCAAAACTGTTCCACAACTATTCGTTACCGGCGGCTTTAAGGTTTTCCTTTCGGATGATGTTACACTATTGCCGTCCACGCTCGTTAAATTCATCAGTCCGCTGCCAGTTACTTATGATGTAAATATGAAGATGACCTTTGGCAGCCAGTTTTGGGTTGGGGCAGCTTACCGTAACGGCGACGCAGTCGCGGGTATGTTCGGACTAAATATTAGCTCATTAATTAATGTCAGTTATTCCTATGATTATACTACTTCAGCTTTAAGAACTGTAAGTAGTGGCACCCACGAAATAGTGATAGGGATAATGCTTAATAACCGCAACCACCTGGTAGGGCCGCAACACGGTTTTTAAAATTTAATGATTTACAACTCTTTCCTCAGCCTTGCAACAGGTATGTTCATCTGTTCGCGGTATTTGGCTACGGTGCGCCGGGCAATATTATAACCAGCGTCTTTGAGTATTTCTGTCAGTTTCTCGTCAGCAAGAGGGTGCTGTTTATCCTCAGCGCCAATGTGTTCTTCCAGTATTTTCTTAACTTCTTTATTTGATACCTCTTCGCCGCTATCGGTTTGAATAGCTTCAGAGAAAAAGGACTTTAAAAGATAAGTGCCATGTTCGGTTTGAACATATTTTGAATTAGCCACCCTCGACACCGTCGAAATATCCATCCCGATCCTGTCGGCGATATCTTTTAATATCATCGGCTTCAGGTTTTTGTCATCACCCGTAAGGAAGAAATCGTATTGATATTGCATGATGGCATTCATGGTTTTCAGCAAGGTTTGCTGCCGTTGTTTGATAGCATCGATAAACCATTTTGCCGAATCTAATTTCTGCTTTACAAACTGAACGGCCTCCTTCAATTTTTTATCCCGCTGCGAAGCTTTATCGTAGTGCTCAAACATCTCCTGGTAGGAGCGGCTTACGCGAAGCTCGGGGGCATTTTTCGAATTAAGGGTCAATATTAACACCCCATCATTATTACTGATGTGAAAATCTGGTATTACCTGGAATTGCTTGGTATTTACTTCACTCGAATCCCCGGGTTTCGGATTTAACTTTAATATCTCGCTTATAACTGCCCTTAATTCTTGCGATGTCATATTTAAAGCCTTTTCAAGCTTATCATAATGTTTGCGTGTAAATTCGTCCAGGTAATATTCAACCACCTGCATGGCTTTTTTTACAACAGCGTCGTTCGCATCTTTCTTTCTTAATTGTATCAGCAGGCATTCCTGCAAGCTGCGTGCACCAACACCTGCAGGGTCAAAAGACTGGATAACTCGCAGCATTTCCTCAACCTCTTCATCCTCTGCAAAAATATTTTGCGAGAACGCGAGGTCATCTGTTAATGAAGTGATTGACCTTCTCAGGTATCCGTCATCATCCAAACTACCTATTATTTGCTGGCCGATTCTGAAATCTTTATCCGATAGGGGAATTAAATCAAGCTGCGACTGTAAATTTTCAAAAAAAGAGCTTTGCACGGCAATCGGTATTTCTTTGCGGTCGTCATCATCGTCCCCGTTTTGGTCGTACCTCGACCCGTATTCGTTCAGGTTATCTTCCTGCAGGTAATCTTCTATATTAAACTCGTCAGCCGGGCCGTTATCATCGCTATCATCCCCGCTATGGCTATCATCTTCGGGGTCCCTATCGGGGTATTGCTCTTCCGGTTCGTTCAGGTTGGTAAGGCTCAGATCTTCAAGCGCAGGGTTCTCTTCAAGCTCCTCCTTAATGCGCGTATCCAATGATACAGTAGGCACCTGCAACAGTTTTATAAACTGTATTTGCTGCGGCGAGAGCTTTTGTAAAAGTTTCTGTTGAAGATTCTGTTTAAGCATAAATATGATAGGGCCAAAAATACATCAATTAAACGAAAATTATAAAAATTAACTTACCTGACACTTCTATCATCCCCTTAAACGTAAAAAATTGGCAAGTGTTTAACAAAAACGAGAAAATAAATGCCTGATAATTTTACATTTATGTACCTTTAATAAACTAAAACAAATCCTATGGCTATCGTAAAAGAATTTAAAGAGTTTGTCATGCGCGGCAATGTTGTCGACCTGGCAGTCGGTGTTATTATTGGTGCCGCTTTTGGCAAAATTGTTACCTCATTAGTTACAGATGTATTGATGCCCCCAATCGGCTACGTAATGGGAGGTATTGACTTTAACGACAAAAAAGTAATACTTGTCCCGGCCGATGCGGCCAAAAAGGTAGCTGAAGTCGCTATTCGCTACGGCACCTTTATAAACACGCTTATTGATTTTATCATTATAGCATTTTGTATTTTCATGGTCGTTAAAGCAGTAAATTCAATGAAAAAACCCGTAGAGGCCGCGCCCGAGGCCGATCCGGTACCAACGAATGAAGAAGTATTGCTCACCCAGATCCGCGATTTGCTGGCAAAAGGGAAATAAATACAGTTTTTATTGGCTAATAATATTTTATCGAGCCCTGTTTTATGAAAGTAAAACAGGGCTCGATTGCGTTGGTGCTGTTCGTCAACAAGGGATATTTTCTGAAATTCAAAATTTAAATATATTTAGCCAACAAAAACCCTCACATTATGTCAGTAGTAAAAGAATTTAAAGAATTTGCCATGAAAGGCAATGTCATCGACCTTGCTGTCGGTGTTGTTATTGGTGCTGCATTTGGTAAGATAGTCACCTCGCTGGTTACCGATATTATGCTGCCGCCCCTGGGTATTTTAACAGGCGGTATCGATTTTTCAGACATGAGATTAACCATAAAGGCTGCAGATGCCCTCAAAAAGACCGCCGCTGTAACCATCAATTATGGCTTGTTTCTAAATATCCTTGTGCAGTTCATTATAATTGCTTTTTGTGTATTCCTGGTGGTAAAGGCCATCAATATAATGAAGAAAAGACAAGAGGCCGCGCCTGCAACGGACTCTGTACCGACCAACGAAGAAGTATTGCTCACCGAGATAAGGGATTTGCTGGCGAAGGGTAAATAATTATTATTGCCCTTTTGCGACTGGTATTTTTTCTGTGCTGTTTACCTGCAAGCGGTTTGAGGTAACGACCTGCTGCCCTTTGGGCGCTACAACAATTGCGTATTTCCACCATACATCTGTTGCAGCTTTAATGCCGCCGTCCATATAATACCTGTTTTTGCCTTTGAGTTGCTGAACAAGGAGGTCTTTGTAAATGGTCAGGTCAGAGTAGGGGTCGTAGATTTCGAGGTAAAAATTGGTACTGGTTTGTTTATATCCTTTAACCAGTAAAAAGTGGCCCCACCCGGTACCTTGTGTCGGGTAAAATTTCTGTACATGCTGGTAGTCAACGCCGTCATAGGGCACATAGCTCATATCCAGGCAAAGTACAATCAAGTTGTTGTTATCAATACTCGTCTTTACAAGGCTGTCTAAATTGCTTAATGAAACAACCGCGCTGTTGATCCCATTGCCTTGCAGGTAATTTTGAACATCGGTTGTATACCACCAACCACCGTTTTCGGGGATTGCCAGCCTGGCGCCTGCCGGGCTGGCAGTAAATGTGGAATCGGCCCATTTTATGGCCATTGTGCTTACTGTGGGTCCGCAATTAATGCCCTGGTAAGTGCTGCCGTCAAATTGATCGCGATAAAAATCATAACTTTTATCCAAACTTTTCTCGGCAACAATATTTCCGGTTAATCCGAAATACACAAGGTCCGACTGTATAATAACAGTGAATGACCTCGAAAACTTTTTATCGTCCGAAATGACTTTAAAATCGGCACTTTTACTGAAATCAATAAGGGCGCCACTGCTTACATGTACATTATTCGCAATAGCACTTACGTGACCGGTTAATTTGAACGTAGTTGTAAGGTTATGTAAGTCTAAGGTATGAGGTAAAGTAACTGTGATGGTGCTTAAAACAGTATCAATATTAGCGTCGATCAATTCACCGTTGATTGAAAAACTTAATAAACCACCGGAGTAGTTAATGTTTTGATTGGAATCTTTTTTGCATGATAATACTTGTATTAAACAAAGCGATAGCAACAACAAGCAGACCCTGGTTCTCACAACTAATAATTTAATTATAAAATTAAGCAGATATTTTTGTAATAACCAACTATATAAAAATCCTGGTTGCGGGTACTATGAAATATCAGAATGTTCTGGGTAATCTGGGGTCAGTTAAGATAATGTAGTCATTATCCTTACTATATTTTGACCAGTCGGGGTTGTTAAAACTCTCATCCGAAAAGCAGGCAATATTGAGGATGTTTATTTTTTTAGCGTATTTTTTCAATTGCGCGGCAGTGCCCAGCTTTTCTTCACTATGAAAACCGCCATTCACCTGCAATATTTTGTAATCCTTGTGCTTTTTAAAAAAACTGGCAATTGACCATGCCATTGTAGCGTCCCATAAATTCTGCGCCTGGAACATTTGCATACCGCCCATTGCGTTGTGTCCGCCCATTACTTCAAGGAATTTATTATAATAATTGCCGGTGGCTGTATCGATGGGCAGGGGAGGCAGGTACGATTTGCCTGTTGCCTCTAAATTTTGCAGGCTGTTTAAGCCTAACCTGTTTACCATATTCACGTACCGTGCCGGCGCGTTTGCCGCTACAACAGGAATATGATCAGTTTTAGCCAATTCGATCATCGGGCGGTAATCTTTATAGTTATGCCAGGCGCGTCCTTCTGTTACAAAATTTTTCTCGCGTATGAGGCCCGCCAGGTATTCGTCGAGCACGTTTTGGCAATCCGTCTCAAACATTTCCAAACTCAAGGCTGCTTTGCCGGGGTATTTTTCGGCCAGTTTTTTGAAAATGAGGTGTTCAAGCACATGGCAGGTTGAGT
>JAYUEE010000063.1:0-32231 GCA_043739405.1 Mucilaginibacter sp.
CGGTGAATGCCAACCGGGTTCGAGAGAAGTGGCGAAACTTTTTAAAAATACAAACGAAACCAGGCCGTACACAACGAAAATCGTAACGACGGCAGATAGGAGTTGCGGTAATAACTTTTGGCCTTTCACAATAGATCTAATATATAAAAATTGCAGAGACGCCCCGATAATTATCGGGACGTCTCTATGGATGATTATTTCAATTGCTTCATGATCTCTTCAATGGCCCTGTCTAGTTGAGGGTCCTTATTTTCGAGACGGTCTGTAAAGCTGTTTTTAACATAAATATCCGGAACGACCCCGGTTTTTTCGATGTCTTTGCCATCCAAAGTAAAACATCCCCAGGCGGGTATACGGTAGAATGAGCCATCCACCAGGCCTTTGCCGCTTGTGAAAATTATCCAGCGATAGGTTTCGGTGCCGATAATTTTTCCAAGGCCCAATTGTTTAAACCCGGTTGCGGTCATTTCGCCATCACTTAGAGTTTGTTCGTTAACCAGCAATATGATCGGTTTTGCCGACGGTGAAAAATTAGGTTGTTGCGTTTTCTGCCCGCCTCGATATTGCCATTGTAGGTAAGGTTTTTGTGATAAAAACTGGAGTACGGGATCATGCACATTGCCCCCGGTATTGTAACGCAGGTCGAGGATAAGTGCATCTTTTCTGTAGGCGTCGTCAACCATCTCTTCCATAAACGTTTCCAGCGAGCCGAGGCCCATATCTTTCATATAAGCATAAGCGATGCGGTTGTTGCTTTTTGATGCGACTGCTTTGCGGTTGTTATCGATCCAGTCATCATACAGGTTGCTGGAGAAGGTATTGCTGGCTTCTGGGTGCACTTTTACATCGATATCTTTCCCGTCGCGGCTAAATGTCAGTTGCAACTCCTTATCCAGTGATGGCTTGGTAAAGTAATAATTACGGTCCTGCTTTTCATCTATTGTCGTTCCGTTGACGGCCTTTAAACAGTCGCCCGGTTTTACGTCAATGTCCATTTTGTCGGCATTGCTGTTTTTGAGTACCGAAACCACTTTGTATGGGTCGTCATTGTCAAAAACTATCCCGGTTTCCATGGTGCGATAACGCAGGGCTTTGGTTTCCTCAGTGCCATTTGAAGAAAAGCCCTGGTGCGACGAATTCAATTCGCCCAATAAGTCATTCATCAGCAAACGCAGGTCGGCGCGATTGTTTAAATAAGGCAGGTAAACGGCATAGCGGTCGTGCATTTTTTTCCAGTCGGTGCCGTGGAAATCGCCATCATAGTAGTTTTCCTCTAAGCCGGCCCATGCTTCGTCAAGCATCTGTTTAAATTCACCTTCCATGTTACGGTCGAATTTGTAGCCAATGTCTATTTTATCAAATTTGTTGGTTTCGATACCCAGCGTATAAATATTGCCTCCCGCCAGTACAAAAGTTTTATCGGTGCCTGGCACAATCTCAAAACCAAAGATATCGCCGCTTACCCTTTCGGTTTTGGTCTCTTCAAAAGGCTGTATGATAGTATGGTAAAGGCCCCATTTGCCTTCGGACTGGTTTGATATATACAAAACATGAGTTTTATCGGCTTTTTGAATTACATAAGGCGACCGCTGGCTACCAAAACCCTCGCTAACACGTTCCAGGCGTTTCATCAGGTCATCAGTGTTGATGGCTATCTCAGCCGGTTTAGGTGCAGGCTGTTCGGGTTTTTTATCGCTTGTTTTTTTATCTTTTGGTTTATCGGCTGTTGAATCCTTTTTTGCCTCTTTGAATAGCTCGTTAAACTTATCCATCCTGAAATCTTCATCAAATTTTTGCAGCGGCATGCGATAGACATGAATATCGCGTGCGCCGTAAGGATAGTCAGCCTGTGTACGCGACGTGGTAAAATAAATGTACTTTTCGTCGGGCGACCAGACCGGGTCCGATTCAGATACCCCACTGTTGGTCAGGTTAACGGTTTTGCCGGTGTTAATGCTGTAAACAAATATGTCCTGCTCAAAATTGCGGTGCGCGCTAAATACCACGTAATCTCCATTAGGTGAAATATGCGGTTGCGAATCTTCAAATCCCCAAACCTCATCTTTTGCTATGGTTTTGTTGGTTAGTGCTTTCAAATCTATCAACCTGACTTCTTCGCGGCCGCTGTAATAAACGCCTTGCGTATGCGCCTTATTGACCGAAAGGTCGCGGTTGTTTTGTTTGTCATCGGTTATTTGTTTCTCCTGGCCCGAGCCATCCGCTGCTATGGTGTACCAGTTGTAGTAACCTCCTGCCGTGCGGCTGAATATCAGCGTACGATTATCAGGCAGCCATTTTATTTCGGATGCCCGTTCGCTATTGCCGCGTTTTATTTGGCGTATAAATTTGCCTTCCACATCGCTTACAAAAAGCTCGCCACGAGATATAAAAGCGATTTTTTTGCCATCCGGCGATACATCCATCGCATCAATTTTACCCTTCACGTCAAATTCCTGCTCCTTTGGCAATACGTCATTGCGGGAAACGGTGAAACTCAACTTCTGCGTTTGTTTGGATGCGACATCATAAACGAATAATTGGTAGTCCTTTTCAAAAACAACCTTTTCGCCATTGGCGCTTACAAATGGCCGTTTTATAGAGGTTGTAAATTGTGTGAGCGCCGTTTTTTTACCATCAACAAATGTGTACAGGTTGTATTCATTATTCAACTCGTCGGATACAAAATAAATATTGCCTTTCTGGTCAAGCGTGGCCCAAAAGTCTTTACCAAGCCAGTCGGTATATTGTTTGTAGGTTTTAGTTTTGGGGTTGTAAGATTGTATATCCGGGTTATAAGCGCCTTTATAGCGTTTACGATTTGGAAAAATGAAGCTTTCCCAGGTATTGCTGAAAAACAATTCGCCGTTAGTTGGATGCTCAAACACGCCATGAATGGTATTGAAATAATTACCGAAAAGCCGTGTCGGCGTTCCGCCGGCAATGCCAACTTTGTACTCGCTGAAGCTGTTATACCTGTTTGAAGTAAAATAAATTGATTTTGAATCCCAGGTCCATGAATCTACCTGGTCGTTGGCATCAGCATAGGTCAATTGTTTGATCTCTCCGCCTGCGAGCGGCATCACATACACATCGTTATTGCCAAACTGGTTAGATGAGAACGCAAGCCACTTGCCATCCGGCGATACATGCGGACTGGTTTCCTCGCCCTGCATGGCGGTGAGCCTTGTGGCCGCAGCGCTGCCGATATCTACTTTCCACAGGTCGCCTTCATAGCTGAATATGACCGTTTTGCCGTCAGGCGTGAGGGTTGGATTTGAGGCGAAATATACTTCGGAACTTTGTGCTTTAACAAAAACCGTGGTAGCAAAAACTGCAAAAAACAGCAGGTATAGTTTTTTCATATGACTTGAAATTTATTTGAACTGAATAAATGTATTTTTGGACATCTTGAAAGTAGTGCATTTAAATACCTATGACGGTAACGGCGGAGCGGGCAGGGCCTGTACCAGGCTGAACCGCGCATTACTGAGCCAAAATATCGAATCTAAAGTGATAGTGCATTACAAATTCGGAAAAAATCCTGAAATAGGTGACTTTAACACAAATTTGTTTCAGAAGGGATATACCGCTGCTACTATTATTTTGGAAAGAATATTAGCCAAAGGATACCTCAAAGCGTTAAAAACACCGTTTTCATTTGCCTGGTTTGGGCGTTCGGTTATTCATCACCCGGATGTTAAAGCTGCCGATATTATTCACCTGCATTGGGTTAATCATGGGTTTTTGGACCCAAAGCACATCGCCGAAATCGCTAAATTGAATAAACCAGTGGTTTGGACGTTTCATGACAGTAACGCCTTTACCGGGGGCTGCCACGTACGTTATACCTGCGACCACTTTAAGCGCGAATGCGGGGATTGCCCTTTACTCAAAAATTCGGGGCCAGATGATCCATCGCATAAAATTTGGTTGCAAAAATGTGACGCTTATAATAAACTTGATTTTAGCGTGGTCGCGCCCAGCACGTGGATGGCGAAATCTGTCGACGAAAGCAGTTTGATGAAAGGCAAAGCGGTAAAACAAATAGCGAATACCTTAGAGACGGACGTTTTTAAGCCCATGAACAAGCAAAGCGCAAAAGAGCAAGCTGGATTTACGAAGGATAAATTTGTTTTCCTGAGCGGCTTTATGCCTTCCCGTAAGGATATGCATAAAGGGACGAGTTATTTATTAGAAAGCCTGGAGTTGTTAAAGGCTAGATTAGGAGCGAGGGCTGAAGATATTGAACTCGTTGTTTTTGGTAACCGGAATACAAAAGATGTACCGGAATTTCCTTTCAAGAATAGCTTTTTGGGAACTATAAATGATGACGAGAAGCTGGCTCTTTGTTACGCTGCAGCGGACGCTTTTTTGATACCGTCGCTCGAAGATAACCTGCCTTATACGGTGATGGAAAGTTTATCATGTGGTACACCAGTCATTACTTTTAAAACAGGGGGCATACCAGATATGGTAAAACATGAATATAACGGTTATTTGGCCGAATACCGCTCCTCCGAAAGTTTTGCTGATGGGATGGCATGGATGATAAACCATCCCGAAAAAGAAAAATTAAGTAAACAAGCAAGGCAAACCGTTATGGATAATTTTTCGGAAGAGATCATATCAAAAAAGCATATAGATTTATATAATCAACTATTAAAAACCTCTGTTTAAGAGCAATATGTTTCAACCGAAATTAAGCATCATCACCATTGTTTATAACAACGCCCGGGATATTGAGCGGACGATGCTTTCGGTATTGAATCAAACGTATGCCAATATTGAATATATTATAATTGACGGGCTATCAACCGACGGCACACTCGAGATAATCAAAAAATACCAGGATAAAATAGCCAAACTCATCAGCGAGAAGGACGAAGGCATTTATGACGCAATGAATAAGGGCCTTGATCTAGCGACTGGCGATTACGTTTTGTTTATGAATTCGGGAGATCAATTGTATTCACGGGATACCGTTGCAGACGTTTTTGCGAGCGCAGAAAATGCGGACATCTATTATGGCGAAACTGAAATGATAGATGCGAACGGGAAGAGCCTTGGACAGCGCAGGCATAAAGCGCCGGAAAACTTTACCTGGCAAAGCTTCAAATATGGCATGAGCATCAGTCACCAGGCTATTTATATCAAGCGCTCCATAGCCGAGCCTTTTAATCGCAAATATGAATTGAGCGCGGATATCGACTGGGTACTGAATGCTGCAAAAAAAGCAAAGACTATCGTCAATACGCACCACTATGTTGCTAAATATTTGGTGGGTGGCATGTCAAAAACAAAGCATCGCCAAAGTTTGTCCGAACGATTTGCGATTATGAAAGAGTATTATGGGTTGGTGCCGACGCTTCTTAATCATGTGGTAATTGCGTTTAATTTGGCAGGTTATTGGCTGCTGAACAGAAAGACTAATGATTAAACAAAAATAGCGAGGGGTTTCAAACCCATCGCTATAATATTGAATAAATACTTCGAATTAAGCCGCTACTTTCTTTTCTGCTTCTGGTTTCTTTTTTACTTCCATAAAAACTAACCCACCCAAAGCTAAAACCAACAGGATAGAACCCGCCATCGAAATTTTTTCACCGGTGTAGTATGACGCCGGGTGGAAATCAAAGGTTATAATATGATTGCCCACAGGGATCACTGCTGCGCGTAAAATATAGTCGGCACGGAAATAAGGGACTTCTTTTTTATTTTTACCCGTATCTATGTACATCTTCCAGCCTTTATCATAGTAGATCTCGGAGAATACAGCTACAGCGCTGGTTGGGCTGCTGCTTTGATACACCATATGATCGGGTGAATAGCTCTTCAGGATTATAGTTCCGTTTGGAGCAGTGCCCAATGGTGTTGCATCAACAATTTTCTTATACCGCTCATCAACGATGGCCTCATCTTTAGGCGAGAAAGCGGTAATGGCCTTCATTTCTTCATCTGCATTTTTTACAAATGCAACTTTTGATACAAACCAGGCGTGACCACAGGCGGTTTCCCTCCTCTGCATGGCCAGGTTGCCCTTTTCATCCTGGTTTATCAAGTACTTTACATTCATCATGTCCAGCACATCCTGGTTAATACTTTTCGAAAACTGATTGTCCAGCACTTCCTCAAACCGTTTCATCCTTGCTGCAGAATATCCACCAAAAGATTTATGAAAAAATGGCGTAACAGGGTCATACCTGGGATTTTGCGTCAAATCGAATACCCTGAAGTCGGGATCTGTATCACGTAGAATAAACTGGTCAACCTGGCGCTGCTGAGGCTGCGTATTATCTTCTTTTACCGCAAAATTCTCATCTTTCAGGTAACGTTTGTCCACCTGCCATAAATCCACAAGTATTATAGCCAGAAATGCCAGGGACAATACAGTAGCGTTTATTTTTTGTTTAAGATAGGCAAACAAAATACCAAAGGCAATTATGATAATGACGAGCGAGCGGATAGCATCGGCCTGTTCAAGGCTTTGCCTGTCTTTTACCAAAGCGCTGCCTACGCTATTAGCGGTTCCGGTATCGCCTTTCATCGCCTGGGCCAACGTGCTTATGCCGCTTAGCTGGTCCGAAGGCCTGAAGCTTAAAAATATAGTAGGTACTGCGACTAATATTAAAGTGAGTCCACCGGTTATATAGAACGAGATCAGTAGTTTTTTGAGTACGGCAGCTTTATCGGTTGCGTTGATAGTTTCCTGTATCGCCAGTACCGCAAGTATAGGAAAGCACAAACCGGTGACCGCTAATATCGACTCGACCGCCCTGAATTTATTATAAAGCGGGAAGTACTTAAAGAAAATATCGGATACGTAAGGCCATGCACCACCGAATGACAGCAGCATAGTCAATACAACCGTAGCCAGCAGCCACCATTTGATGCGGTTTTTGACGATCAATAAACCAAATATGAAAAGGAAGCAAATAACCGCGCCAAAATAAAAGGGCCCATAAGTCGATGGGCGTTTATAACCCCAATACAGCGAAAGGCCAGGTATGCCTGAGATTTGCTGTGCGGCGCCTATGGCCTGGTCTTCAGGATAGCCTTTGTCGGTAAATAACTTTACAGTTGCTGAATTTTTATCAAATGATTCTGTTCCCGAACCGCCTCCCGAAGCGTTTGGTACTAAGAAGGAAAATGATTCTTCAACACCCTGGCTGTATTGATAAGCATAGTCTTTGGCAAGACCGTTGCTTGGCTCTGTGGTATGTTGTGTTAGGTTCGAATTTCCACGAATGGAATCCTTGCCATATTCATAGGTACTCCATAATAAGGATGCGTTCACCATGAGACCTATCAGTGTAGCTGCACCTAAATAAGCCAGCGATTTAGCGAAAGCAGGCAGAGCCTTGTTTTTTATAGCGTGGAACAATTCGATACCAATCAAAATCAGGATGGCCAATAACAGGTAATAAGTCATCTGCACGTGGTTGGCCGCTATTTCAATCGATAAAAATAATGCGGTGAGCGTAGCGCCAAGCCAGTATTTACCCCGTAAGGTCAAAATAATACTTGCCAATATAGGTGCGAAAAAAGCAATAGCATATGCCTGGTTGGAGTGTCCCGCGACCAGCAAAATAATATTGTAGGACGTAAATGTAAAGGCGATAGACCCAGCGGCCGCCAGCCAGTGGTTTACTTTTAAAACACAGAACAGAAAATATGTTCCTAACAGCAATATCAATACAGTATCAATCGGGTTAGGGAATATGGCTTTACCGGCCGATATAATGTGTTTGGTAATGTTAGCGGAATATGGCGCCCATATCTGGTAAGCCGGCATGCCACCGAACACCTGGTTGGTCCACAAAATGGTGGTGTCCTTTGCCCGGTAATCGTTTATTTCTTTTTGGGTTGATTGCGCACCAATTACGTCACTTTGGCCCAAAGTTTTGCCCTGGAAAGCCGGCGTAAAGTAAAAGAAACAAAGTGCTAAGAAAATCCCTATAACGGCAATGTGGGTGCCATTTCGCTTGAACCAGTTATTCATCTAAATCTTTTGAATGGAAAATATATAATTCCCCAAAAATAGAAATTTGAGTTAGAAAAGGAATTATATTTTAATGAGCGAGCTAAGTAACAATACTATTGCCGGTCAGAAGATTAAAAACAACAATCCCATGCCCGCAAGGCTGATGGCATAGGCGATGATGTGAATTTTGGTGTAATCTTCCCGGTAACGGTAAACGCTGAAAGCATTATAAACCGCCAGGCCGCCCATAACCACCCAAAAAAACCAATGAATTTTATGATGCGAATCTGCAAATATGGCCAAACCGAGGGCGACGACAATATAGTTTGTCATGATCAATGAAAATGACACAGGGTTGTCGAAATGACGTCTTTTGAACACCGGCCGCTGTTCCATAGGCCTATTTTATTTCTTCGTAATCAATAAAATCACCTTCAGAATCGGGGATTGAGCTTTTTTTCTCGGGGATATGGTCAATTTTTATTTTGCCTACAGGTGGCGCCTGGTTGCTGCGGTATTGTTGTCGGCCCTGTTGTTCCTGCGCTTTATTTACCACACTTTGGAAAAGCATGGGCAAAACCAAGCGTACAAGAGCACGAATGATATATAATACAAGTATGGCTATGAAGAGGAAACGAATGAATTCCATTGGAACGAAAATTTAATCTACAAATATAAGTATATAACGCTAAAAAAGTTTGCGTATGATATAACTCAATTTATGACGTTTAAGCAGGATGTTTGTTACATCCTGTTAATGTGCAGATGTGCGTATATGCAGATGTGCAAATGATTATGATACAAGGATGATATTTGCTAGCTATTGCGCGCCCAGTGATTCATCTGCACATTCGCACATCTGATCCCGATAGCTATCGGGACTGCACATCAAGAAAAGCGGTCCGTCATCATTTTCTCCAATGCGAACATCTCGTCACGCAGCTTTGCTGCCAGTAAAAAGTCCATATCTTTTGCAGCGGTCACCATTTCCTTGCGGGTATTTTCAATAGCCTTCTTTAAGTCAGGTTTGGTCATGTACTGGACAATAGGGTCGGCAGCCATCGAAATACTGTCAGCCTCTACGTACGCTTTTTGTACGCCGCCCACAAAATCCATCACTGAGGTTTGCTCAATGATTGCTTCACGCGATTTACCTACCGTTTTTGGTGTGATGCCATGCTTTGTATTGTATATAACCTGCTTTTCGCGACGGCGGTTGGTTTCGTCCATGGTCAATTGCATGGAATCGGTAATTTTATCGGCATACATAATTACACGGCCACGGTCGTTACGTGCAGCGCGGCCTATTGTTTGTATCAATGAACGTTCGGATCGTAAAAAGCCTTCTTTATCGGCGTCGAGTATGGCAACCAATGATACTTCGGGCAAATCAAGCCCTTCACGCAGTAAGTTGATACCAATCAATACATCAAATTCGCCTAAACGTAAACCTCTTAAAATTTCTACACGTTCCAAAGTTTTCACCTCGCTGTGAATGTAGCGGCATTTGATACCCAGGCGGTCCATATATTTGGTGAGCTCTTCGGCCATGCGCTTGGTGAGCGTAGTTACCAGCACACGGTCGCCTTGTTTTACGGTGATGTCCACTTCTTCCAGTAGATCGTCCACCTGGTTGATGGCAGGGCGAACGTCAATTACCGGGTCGAGTAAGCCTGTTGGGCGTATTACTTGCTCGATGATAATGCCTTCAGATTTTTCCAGTTCAAAGTCTCCCGGTGTAGCACTTACATAAATGGTTTGGGGCGCCAGTTTTTCAAACTCCTGAAAATTAAGCGGGCGGTTATCCAAAGCAGCAGGCAAACGGAAACCATAATCAACCAGTGATATTTTACGCGAACGGTCGCCGCCGTACATCGCCCTTATTTGCGGCACGGTCACGTGACTTTCGTCAATCACCATCAAATAATCATCGGGGAAATAATCCAGTAAACAGAATGGGCGCTCACCGGGTTTGCGGCCGTCAAAGAACCTTGAGTAATTTTCAATACCTGAGCAATAGCCCAGTTCGCGTATCATTTCCAAATCGTAGTTAACCCTTTCTTCCAGGCGTTTGGCCTCCAAAAACCGCCCGTCATTGATGAACTGTTTTTTACGCACTTCCAGTTCTTCCTGTATGGCCCAGATGGATTGTGTGAAACGTTCACGCGGGGCAACGTAGAGATTGGCCGGGAAAACGATCATATGCGTCATCTTCTCGATGGTTTTGCCGGTTCCCGGGTCAAAGGTGCTTAGTTCTTCAATATCGTCGCCAAAAAAGGAAATGCGGTAGGCATAATCCAGGTAGGCAGGGTAAATGTCTACTACATCCCCTTTTACACGAAAGGTTCCTCGCTTAAAATCGGCAGTTGTGCGGGCATATAATATTTCGACCAAACGATGCAGGAAAGCATTGCGGCTGATGCGGGTACCGACGGCAAATTTAAAAACGGAATCCTTAAAATCCTCCGGGTTACCCATACCATAGATGCAAGAGATAGACGAAACCACAATAACATCCCGTCGGCCCGACATTAACGATGAGGTAGTACGCAGACGAAGCTTTTCAATTTCCTCGTTTATCTGGAGATCTTTTTCAATATAAGTGTTGGTCGAAGGGATAAATGCCTCCGGCTGGTAATAGTCGTAATACGACACAAAATAGTTGACCGCGTTATCCGGGAAAAACTGCTTGAACTCGCCGTAAAGCTGCGCTGCCAGCGTTTTATTATGGCTCAATATCAACGCGGGGCGCTGTGTTTGGGCGATAACATTGGCTATGGTAAAAGTTTTTCCCGAGCCTGTAACGCCAAGCAGGGTTTGGTACGTATCGTTATTATTTACACCGCTCACCAACTGCCTGATAGCTTCTGGCTGGTCGCCGGTGGGTTTGTATTCTGAGGTTAATTTGAAATCCATGTAAAATGTAAAAATACAATAATTAATTAGGTCATCTTTTTCAAAATGTTTGCGATGAACCCGGGAACAAATAAATCGCATATTTTGACAATCCTATGTCAGCAGGCTTTGTTTTTCTCCCATCGTCCAACAAATACTTTTAAACTAAAAAACTTAACGTCAATACAATACGTTTATCTGCAAGAAAAGTGTTTAGGCCAGTTTAATTTAAATAAACACACCTATGATTGTATTAGAAAGGTTACGTGTAAAATCGGTAGATTTAAACATGTTTTTTGTACTGAACAAAACAAACACAATTGGCAACCAGTTTTTGGCTGAAATGCGCGATGCCATTATCCAGCAGGACAGGCTCCGTTTCCGCAAAAACCAGGAAAGAATAGGCGAGATACTGGCATATGAGATCAGTAAGAAGCTGAAATATGTGGAAACCGAAGTGCAAACGCCATTGGGCACCGCAACGGTTAACGTGCCGGAAACTCAGCCGGTGCTGGGCACTATCCTTAGGGCCGGCTTGCCCTTTCACCAGGGATTTTTGAATTTTTTTGACAAGTCGCAATCTGCGTTTATCACTGCTTACCGCAAGGTTAAAAAGAACGGCACTTTTATTATCAATATCGACCATATCGCTAGCCCCGACCTTGACGGCAAAATATTTATCCTTTGCGATACCATGCTTGCAACAGGCCAGAGCATCGTAGAAGTTTGCAAGGAGTTACTGGCTACTTACCAGATCAAAGAATTGCACATCGCCGCGGTTATTGCCAGCACCGAGGGCATTGAGCATGTGAAAGCCAACCTGTCCAAAGCACATTTATGGATAGGTGCGATAGATGAGGAAATGACTTCAAAAGCTTATATCGTACCCGGACTTGGCGATGCAGGAGATTTGTCGTACGGAGAGAAGATTTAATTGAATGCGGAATTTTAATTTCGGATTTTGACTGACTTCTTTAATCTGTATGATTGGTATTTGATCAGTATTAGTTCAATTAATAGACTATCAAGTATAATCCCGTTTGCGAAACAGCAGAGAACCCCCCAAAGATTGTCTCTAAGTAAATTTTCAGGTAATAGATAGGCTGGATATAAAGTCAGATTCAGAACCCATCCGGATATGTGAAAAATTAATTCTTTTCCCGTTCCGCTTTCATCATAAGCAAAATATATAAAATAACACACTACTGTTATAATCGTAAATAAAACAATAGAGATTAAAAGACGCCAATAATTTATTTTCAAACGGTAGTTTTGCATTTAATTACTTGTTCATTTTGAAAAGTAAATGTAATCCTTTTTATAAATGTATTCCGTAATCGGCATTTCGCGTTTCGCAATAAAAAAACACCTTTTCTTCGATCTTGACCATACCATCTGGGATTTTGATAAAAATGCTGAGGAGGCCCTGCATGAACTGTATGTGCTTTACAGGCTGAAAGAATTGGGCTTACATTCAGCGGATTTATTCATTGAAACTTATACCTATCACAATCACCGCCTTTGGGCCGAGTATCATACCGGGAAAATTAGCAAAGCTGAACTACGCGAGGCCCGTTTTAAAAAGACTTTCCTGGACCTGGGTCTGCAGCCTGAGGTAATTCCTGTGGGATTTGAGGATGCTTACGTTAAATTGTGTCCTACCAAAACTAACCTGTTCCCGGATGCGCATGAAACGCTGAAATATCTAAAATCGAAATATGTGCTTCATTTGATTTCAAATGGTTTCCAGGAATCGACGGCGCTAAAGATTAGCGGGACGAACATAGGTAGTTACTTTGAAAACGTGATCATATCGGAGGTTGTCGGAGTAAACAAACCCGATAAGGCCATTTTTGAACACGCGCTGAGCCTGGCAGGCGCTGTAAAAGATGAAAGCCTAATGATTGGGGACAGTTTGGAAGCAGATGTTTATGGAGCTTTGAATTTTGGTATGGACGCTATTTATTTTAATCCAAACGGATTGGATAAACCGGAAGATGTGCCGGTGCAGATAACGCATTTAAAAGAGCTAACTTTATTGCTGTAAAACAAAACCATGACCATCGAAGCCGAACGCCGAGCCATTGAAGAAGCGCTGGATATCTATCGTAACCGGCTGGATACTATTCCGGATGATTTGTTCGATGTGACCCCTCCGGGTGGCGGCTGGTCGTATGCCGAGGTTTATTCGCACATTTTGCAGGCCGACCTGAGTTCGACTATCGCGGTTGAAAAATGTACGCTCAGTACCTGTGTGCCTACTTCTAAGGGCCGCACGCTGATAGGATTGTTTGTTTTGACCGCCGGGCGGTTTCCGCCATTCCGGGTTAAAGTTCCTAAAGCCGTAGCAGCAGTCATACCGGCAAAAAAGATCAGCAAAGAGGAAGCAAGAAACTTGATCGTCAAATGCCGCAAACGGGTTAATGATGTGGCGCCGCGCATTTTTGATTCGCCCAAAAACAACCGTGTAAAACATGCCCGCATGGGTATGCTGAACGCCCGCCAATGGTTCAAGTTTATCCTTATCCATTCCAGGCATCACCTGAAGCAGCTTGACCGTATTGAGAAGAAATTTTCCAAAATATAGCCCCTGTGCTGCTGTAGCGCTATCAATTTCGTGTAAAAAAAGTATTACGTGTAAGTACTCGTATTGAACTTTTGATCCTTTTTTTGCATCTTCGCCGCGTCTACTAAATACTTAGTGCAAAACTGTTTTTTTTACAATCTCAATTTTTTTCTTTTTATGAAATTGCTTTTTTCTGCGTTGTTGATTATTGCTGCTACACAAATTACAAAAGCCCAAAATAATACCATTAACGGTTCGGTTCAGGATGAAACA
This sequence comes from Mucilaginibacter sp., assembly GCA_043739405.1. GTDB lineage: Bacteria > Bacteroidota > Bacteroidia > Sphingobacteriales > Sphingobacteriaceae > Mucilaginibacter. The sequence continues at coordinate 13,716 of JAYUEE010000063.1, forward strand.
GGAAGACTGTTGCATTTTGTGCATATTGGCGATAGCAAACATAAAAACGCCGTATTCAGCGACTCTGTGGGTAATTTTACCATTCCTGTGTACCCCGATTCCAGGCTAACATTTCAATTGGAAGGATTTAGGGACACGTCTGTCAACGCGGAAAATATAAGTGCAGGGGCTCAAATCGTATTAAAATCCGTAGCCGACGTGCCGGTACAAACGAGTAACCTTAGTGTGCGTGCCGTTATCCAGGATGGGGGCGCCGTTGTGATACCCCGTCGGAATCCAAATATTGTTGGCAGCAGGTACCAGCTAGATGCCTTTGCCCACGGCTTTTTTACAGATATGAAAGGTAAGCAGGTTTATAACCCCTATTACCTGTTCAATTATGAGAAGATAAGCGGGTACCTTTTGTTAACCGTTGATAGGAGCAACATCATGAAGATAGAGAAGGACCAGGTTAAATCATTTACGATATATGATAACAGGGACCGCCGCTTCGAATTTGAGAGATTGCCGGCAATTGATAGCGAACATTATGTCCAGGTTTTGGCGAAAGGTGATAAATATAAAGTATGCAAGCTTGTTAAAACCAAGTTTTATGCTGCGGATTTTGCGCACACCGCAGCCGGCGGAGTTGGTAAGGAATATGACGAATACGCGGATGATGCAGAGTATTACCTGCTTGACGTTAAAAGCAGCCAGGTGCAAAAGCTATCGCTAAAGAAGAAATCACTCAAAGCCGGCTTTGCTAAAGAGGAGGATAAAGTAAATAAGTTTTTAACTGAAAACTCAAGCAATATTGACGATACCTACCTGAGCAATCTCGGTGATTATATGAATCGATGACGCTATCGTTCTAACCTAACCTGCAAACTGCCGTATAACTAAAAAAGGGCATACAAAGCACTACAAAAGAGGTCTGAAAATAGCCAATACGAAATTTATTTTCGCATTGGATGAAACCTTTTATATTTTATGTAGTCTTAACATTCAGATAATATGAATTGCCGACTTTTGTAAAATATCGCAGTATGAATTTCGAGTTCGCGTATTTGGTTGTTGTGGGATTGCTTCTATTGTTAGGCATATTTTACGTCAGCCCTTATGAACTGAAGGTTAAAGAAGATGAGGACGACGAATAGTCGTAACCAACTTCAAACTTTCCACCCTTTGACCGGTAAAAACTACCGGAAGGCAAATTATCCCCCTAAAATTTATGGCAAAACGTGAAGTAGATATCGTTGTAATATCCGACGTGCATTTGGGTACCTATGGGTGCCACTCCAAAGAACTCCTTAAATATCTAAAAAGCATTAAGCCGAAAATGCTGATCCTGAACGGTGATATCATCGATATCTGGCAGTTCAGCAAATCGTACTGGCCCGAGAGCCACATGAAGGTGGTACGCCGCATCCTGAAGTTTGTGACGGAAGGCGTACCAGTTTATTACCTTACCGGCAACCACGATGAGATGCTGCGCAAGTTTGCCGACTTTGATTTGGGCTCGTTCCAGTTGCGTAATAAAGTAGTATTGAATATCGATGGCAAAAAGGCCTGGATTTTTCACGGAGACGTGTTTGATGTAACGATGCAGCACTCCAAATGGCTGGCTAAATTAGGCGCAGTTGGCTATGATACGCTTATTTTAATAAACAGCATGACTAACTGGTTGCTGACTGCACTTGGACGCGAAAAGATGAGCTTTTCGCAAAAAGTAAAAGCGAAATTTAAAGATGCTGTGAAGTTTATTAATCAATTTGAGCAAACCGCTGCCGACTTGGCTGTGGAGAAAAAATACAGCTATGTGATATGCGGACATATCCATCATTCAGAAATCAGGGAAATGCAGGCCACAGACGGTTCGGGTTCAGTCCTTTACCTAAACTCTGGCGATTGGGTTGAAAGCCTTACTGCATTGGAATATCATAACCGGAACTGGACCATTTTCAAATATGACGCTGCCGACTTTAAGACTGAAAATGACGAGGATGATAAAACCGATGCCGAGGACCTGGATGCCAAAATGGATGTGAGGAATCTGCTGGAGCGGTTTAAGATCGAAGTGCATTAATCTTTGTTCAAGGCTTTATCTTTGGTAACTTGCGCAAGCATTTATCATGAAGATACTCTACGCCATACAGGGGACGGGCAACGGCCATATCAGCCGGGCGCGCGAAATAGTTCCCTTACTACAGCAATATGGCGAACTGGACCTGCTGGTGAGCGGCACCCAGGCTGAAGTGTCCCTGTCGCAACCGCTTAAATACCGTATGCATGGATTTAGTTTTGTGTTTGGCACCAAAGGTGGTGTGGATAAATGGGCCACCTACAAACTGATGAATTTGCGCAGGCTCTGGAAAGATATCCATCAGCTGCCGCTGGCACAATACGACATCATTATAAATGATTTTGAACCTGTGAGCGCCTGGGCCTGCAGGCTGCAGAAATTAGAGTCGGTATCTTTGAGTCACCAATGCTCTTTTGTTTCCAAAAAAACACCCCGTCCTGCTAAATGGAACGTCGCCGAATGGTTGTTCAAATATTATTCGCCCACAACATACCAAATTGGGTTCCATTTTGACAAGTACGACGATTTTATCCATACGCCGGTTATCCGAAGTGAGATAAGAAAACTGACGCCGACAAATGAAGGCCATTACGCGGTTTACCTCCCTGCATACGATGATAAAACACTCGTTAAACATTTGAGCCAGGTTAAGGGCATTGAGTGGCAGATTTTTTCCAAACGCCAGAAATCGGCGGAGCATCAAGGAAATGTGCAGATTTTCCCGGTAAATAATGAGGCTTTTAATAAAAGCCTGGCCAGTTGCGAAGGCCTGCTTACGGGCGGGGGGTTTGAAGGGCCGGCGGAAGCCTTATTTTTGCAAAAAAAGGTGATGATGATACCGATGACGGGCCAATATGAACAGCAGTGCAATGCTTTAGCAGCGTCAAAACTTGGTGTGCCGGTAGTGCACGCGATTGACGAAAGTTTTACAGCGAAGGTAGATAAATGGATAGCTGATGATAAAAAAATAAAGGTCGATTTTCCCGATGAAACAGCGCAGATCGTAGATAATATGATAAAACGCTATGCAAAACCCGGGTCGATTTCAGCATAAGCGGTTTTTCTGTTAATATTGCCCCGTAATCTGCCACCATGATCAAACTTTTCAGATCTTATAATCCACTGAATATTGTCTGGCTGGCTATTTTATTATGCCTATTGCGCGCAGGGTATCTTTATAGTATACCAGCCAAAACAGATTTCCCCTTTGCCGAGCTGTTTTCGCGATTGCATCTGCCCGCCTCTTATCAATATGTTATTCCGCCTGCGGTCAATTTATTTTTCGCAACAGTATTGGTTTTTACACAGGCCATGATCTTGAATTACCTGTGTAATTATCATAATTTATTGGGTAAATCAACCTTTTTGCCTGCTGCCATGTATATAGCGGCCTCAGGGCTATTCACGCCATTTTTATTACTTGGGCCGCCGTTAGTGTGTAATTTCCTGGTGATATGGATGTTATATAAAATGTTTGACTTTTACAAGGGCGAGGACGTCAAATCGACGTCATACGATCTTGGGATGATTGTAGCTGTAGGTACCTTATTTTACCTGCCGTTTATTTATATGTTCCTGGCTATCTGGATTGCGCTTATCATTTTCAGGCCCTTTAACTGGCGGGAGTGGGTAGCCTGTATCATTGGTTTTGCCACTGTATTTTACTTTTTAGCGGTATCGTACTACCTCAGCGATGCCATGAAAGAGTTTTACAGTATCTGGCTGCCGCTGGGCACCAAGTTCCAGGTGCATTTTAGTTTTAATTATTACAACTACCTGGTGCTGATACCGGTAATTATTATCCTGGTGCTGGGATTTTTCAAGTTGCAGCAAAACTTCTTTAAAAGCTACGTGCAAACCCGCAAATCAATGCAGTTATTGCTTTTTGTAGCATTGATAGGCGGCTTCTCGTTTTATATCCGTCCCGACTTCCACCCCGACCATTTTTTGCTGTGCGCCATACCCGCAGCGGTGTTTTTTGCCTACTATTTTTTGTATGCCAGTTACCGCTGGTTTTACGAAAGCCTGTATATTATATTGCTGGCCAGCATCATCTATTTCCAGTTTAACACTTTTTAACTTTTAGATTCGTCCAAATTTCGGCGGTTATATTAGTTTTGTAGCATGAAACCATCATGAGCAGCCCAAAATAAGCAACGCTCATGATAGCTTCATTACCCTTAAAAAGCAAATTACTATAATGAAATTCGGAGTAGTTATATTTCCCGGCTCTAATTGTGATGAGGATATCATCTATATATTGGAAAAAATTACGGGCCACAAGGTGGTTCGGCTATGGCATAAAGACCACGACCTGCAAGGCTGCGATTTTATCGTATTGCCCGGCGGCTTTTCATTTGGCGATTACTTGCGCTCGGGTGCAATAGCCCGCTTTTCGCCGATCATGCAGGAAGTAATACAGTTTGCAGCGAGAGGCGGATATGTATGGGGGATATGCAATGGTTTCCAGATAGCGGCCGAAGCCGGTTTGTTACCGGGCGCGTTGCTGCATAATGCCAACCGCAAGTTTAATTGCAGTAATATTTATTTGAAGGCGCAAACCTCCGATTCATTACTCACTTCACAAATAGATCCACAAAGGGCGCTCAAAATACCTATCGCACACGGCGAAGGCAACTACTTTGCCAGCAGTGATGCTTTGAAGGAATTGAATGATAATGACCAGGTGCTGTTTAGGTACTGCGACGAGTTTGGTAATATCACAGCCGATGCAAATCCTAATGGTTCAATTGAAAATATTGCCGGTGTTTGTAACAAGGCCCGTAACGTTTTTGGTTTGATGCCTCACCCCGAGCGTGCAGCAGATAGCCTCCTGGCTAACGAAGACGGGCTGGCTATTTTCGAATCCATATTATCAATGGTGAAGGCCTGATGGCAAAACTGGTTATTGACATTGGCAATACCCTAACAAAAGTTGCAGTTTTTAAGCAGGATGAACTGTTGCAGGTTGAAGTATACCCTGCGGCAGACGCCGAAACGTTGCTTGGATTAATAGACAGAAATAATATAGACGGGGGCATTATCTCGTCGGTAAAAAAGGAAGCTGAAGATTGGCGCGAGGCTATCGGCAAAAAAATTAATTTGAAATACTTCAGGACGGAGATGGCAACAGGAATAAACATCCTTTATAAAACGCCTGAAACACTTGGAGTAGACCGATTGGCAGCGGTGATCGGCGCTCATCAGTTATATCCTGGCAAAGGTAACCTTGTAATTGGGGGCGGTACCGCTATCACCTATGATTGGGTGGATGCAGGCGGGAATTATTTTGGGGGCAGTATATCGCCCGGGCTAAATACACGTTATAAAGCATTGAATTATTATACGGGTGCTTTGCCACTGATTGCGGCAGACGCTCAATTCAGTGAAAGCTATGGCGACGATACCACCACCGCAATATTGTCGGGTGTGCAGAATGGGATAAAATATGAGTTGACCGGCTTTATCCAGAGTTATATAGCCAACTCGCCGGAACTGAATATTATACTAAGCGGAGGCGACAGCATTTTTTTTGATACTCTATTGAAAAATAGCATCTTTGCCCCCTATGTTAAAAATGAGCCTTATTTGGTTCTTAAAGGATTAAACGCAGTTATACAAAACAATAATGATTAAATATACGAGGCTCTTTATAACATTTATGCTTGCTGTTGTGATTTCTGAGGCAAGAGCTCAATCTACTGCTACTACCAGTTCTCCTTACTCAAAATACGGTATAGGTAATATAGATGAACAACTTTTGCCACAAAATATAGGCATGGGTGGTATTGCCACTGCCACAAATACAATTGGTGGTTATAACAGTATCAATGTTCTGAATCCGGCGTCATATGCAAAAATTACCTACGTTGTTATCGATGCGGGAATTAACAGCAATGTTTTGACATTGAGCCAAAGTGGTATGGCAAGCCAGCGGAGTGTAAATTCGACCATTAGTCACATCGCATTTGCCGTACCAGTAACCAAGCGCTCGGCATTTAGCCTTGGGTTACTGCCATACAGCCAGGTTGGTTATAACTATAAACAAACAAAACCGAACCTGGGTTCGGGTGCCGCTGCAGATACGAATGCTGTTAGCTACACCTATTCGGGTGATGGCGGATTAAACAAAGCTTACCTTGGTTACGGGATAGGTATTGGTAAGCACCTGATGATAGGCGCCAATGCTTCTTATATATTTGGTAACCTGAAACAATACCAGTCAACGGAAATCCCAAAGCTGGCAGGGGTGCTCGACTCCCGCATTGAACAGGACAACCACGTGGGTGGCTTTAATTTTGATTACGGCGCGCAATACTCAATAGATTTTTCAAACACCAAACACCTTATATTTGGATACTCCGCCTCGGTGGGTTCGAAGGTGAATGTGCAGAATAGTTATTATGTGAGTCACTATTTCTATGACGCTCAAGGTAACCAGAATGTTGCATCAGATAGTCTTATTAAATCTCAAAACCCGAATGCCAAGCTTCAGCTGCCGCGGATAAACCATTTTGGCATCGCTTTTCAAAGGGAAGCTTCTTTTACCAATGGCGCGGGCTTTATTATTGGCGCTGATTATACTACCGGCAACTGGTCCGATCTTTCGATCGCAGGGGTAAATGCCGGGCTACAAAACAGCAAAATGTTAAACATCGGCGGCCAGATAACGCCTAATCCAAATGCTTTGTCTAACTACGTTGCAACGCTTGATTATAGGCTCGGTTTTATATATGAAGATACCTACCTTAATCTAAACAATGTTGATGTAAAAAGATATGCCATTACTTTTGGGTTAGGTATTCCTTTACCGCATGACCGTGCTTCATCGGCTTTCTATAAGGTTAATTTGTCTGCCGAGATCGGTAAACAGGGCGTCCCTACAAGTGGCCTGGTACAGGAAAACTATGTGAATATTCATTTGGGCTTCACCCTGAATGATAAGTGGTTCCAGCGATTTGCGTTCCAATAAGCGTTAAAAATGCAGAGGGCAAAACTATTATCCAAGTTATTTTTGCCGGTATTAATAGCTGGTCTGGGCCTGTTATCGGCTTGTGAAAACGACCTTAAGGACCTGCCCAAAATGTCAAATGGCGAAGCCACCAAGCCTATTGAAACCTATACTGATGTCGACGTCATCTACAGCGATTCGGCTAAGGTAAAGGCACATATGACCGCGCCATTGATGATCAAGTACAAAGTTAAGAATCCTTATACCGAGATGCCAAAAGGCGTAAAGGTGATTTTTTATGATCCCAACCTGCAGGAGAATGGCACGCTAACGGCTGATTTTGCTGTACAGCGCGAACAGGAAAAAACAATTGAATTACGCAAAAATGTGGTAGGGGTGAATGCCAAGGGCGAAACGTTTACTTCGGATGAATTAATATGGGACCAAACCACCAAGCAGGTGCATTCAAGTAAACTGGTGCACGTAAAAATGGCCGATGGTAGCATAGCCGACGGTACAAGCTTTACAAGTGACGAGGCCCTCAACCATTGGAAACTTGACAATGGGACAGGAAATTTCCATGTTAATAATCAGGAGATTTCGCATTAAACAGCGTATTTTTTGGGTGTAATTTTTCTGTTTATAATTTTGCTAAAAGTTGTATCTTGCGCCCTCTTTTGAAGAAATAAAATATTATAGATAGATATGGGTGTAATGAATTATTTGCGCGAGCGCATGGGCAAGATAGTAGCCATAGTGATTGGGCTTTCGCTTTTTGCATTTATTTTAGGTGAGGTATTGCGCTCCGGCGGCTCATTTTTTAAGGGCGACCGCGATGCAGTAGGCGAAGTTGACGGTGAGAAAATTTCCAACGTGGAGTTTGCGAAATTGCTTGAGCAGGCAACGGCTCAGTTTAAGCAACAATCGGGTCAGGCCAGCCTGAGCCCGCAATTTACTTCCATGATACAGGAAAACACCTGGGGCCAAAAGGTAAACCAGATTATCCTGAACAAAGAAGTTGACAAGCTTGGACTTGCAGTAAGCGCTGACGAACAGGCTGACATGGTTAACGGAAACAATCCTGACCCACAGATCTTGCAATACTTTGGCGATCCTAAAACAGGTAAGCTGGATGTAAACAAGCTGAATAATTTCAAGGCTCAGCTGAAAACCCTTAAACCTGATGATCAGACGAGGGTGCAATGGGAAGCATTTATAGAGCAACTGGCGGTTAATAAGCTGGCGCAAAAGTATATTGCCTTATCCTCAAATGGCCTGTATGTAAACTCGCTTGATGCAAAGGAAGAATATGAGTCAAAAAACAAGCTGGTTAATTTTAAATATGTAACGCTTGATTACGCTTCTATCCCTGATAGCAAAATAACTTTGACGGATGCCGATTACCAAAGCTATTTTGATGAGCATAAAAATGAATTTAAGACCAAGCAGGAGCTAAGAAGCTTTGATTATGTAAGTTTTAATGCTTCACCATCCAAAGAAGATTCTGCAGCGGTTAAGGATCTGGTTGAAAAATTGATACCAACGTTTAAAAGCAGCACAAACGATTCGCTTTTTGTACAGCAAAATGCCGATACAAAAGCAGTGTCACTTTATAAGAAGAAAGGCCAGCTGGGCGACCCCAAGCTGGATTCGATCATGTTTAATGAGCCTAAGGGTTTTGTTTATGGTCCGTACCTTTCAAACGGAAGCTACAAAATTTCCAAACTTATTGACGCACGTACCGGCCCCGATTCGGTAAAAGCGCGCCATATATTACTTTCAACCGCCACAGGCCTTGATAAGGCCCTTGCCAAGGCAGATTCGTTAAAGAAACTGATAGCAGGCGGCAAATCATTTGATGATCTGGCTAAAACTTATTCTATTGACGGATCAGCCCAGCAGGGTGGAGATCTGGGCACATTTGGCCGCGGAAAAATGGTGCCTGTTTTTGAAGATGCAGCATTTAACGGAAAAAAAGGCGACCTGGTGATAGTGACCTCGCAGTTTGGGGTGCACCTGATACAAATAGAGGACCAGAAAGGCTCGTCGACAGTAGCTAAAGTAGCAACAGTAGATAAGGCAATTACCCCAAGCACCAAAACACAGACCATAGCTTACAACAAAGCGCAGGCTTTCCTGGGGACACTGTCCAAAGGCAATTTTGACGCGGCAGCCAAAAAGGCTGGGCTCGTTAAAAAAACAGCTACTGACGCACAAGCACTTGCAGCGGCACTTCCGGGCCTTGATGATGCGCGCCAGGTAGTTAGATGGGCGTTTAAAGCAGAAGTGGGGGATTTTGGCGACCAGGTATATGTAGTTGGCGAACAGTACATCATCCCGGTATTAACCCAAATCAAACCTAAAGGCATACCACCGCTTGACCAGGTGAAAAAACAAATCGAAACACAGGTTCGCAATCATGTAAAAGCTACCCAATTGATCGATAAGATGCAGGCCGCTGTAACAGGCGCGTCAACAATTGACCAGGTTGCACAGAAAGTTCACGCTGCCGTTATGCCGGTACAAAATGTGGTATTGGCCAACCCGGTTATTCCTGGCGTATCAGCTGAATATACCGTAGTTGGTACCATGTTCGGTTCAAAACCTAATAAACTGTCAAAACCTATCGAGGGCACACATGGCGTTTATGTATTTGTTGTGGATAATTTTATCAATCCTGCGGCATTGACCAATGCGACGACAGAAAAGCAACAGATAGCCCAGGCAATGCTTCAGCGTTCGCAGGGAGCGATATTTGATGCCCTGAAAGATAAGGCGAATGTAAAAGATAACCGTTCTAACTTCTACTAAGGATATTTAAAGTAATTTTGTAACCGGGATTGACATGGTCAGTCCCGGTTTTTTCATTTAGTAAGATGGATATACAGGAAAATTTTATCAATAAAGTTGCCCAGAGCGGCCTGGTTACGCTGGACCCGGCAGCTTTTTATCCGCCGGGCGACCGTGTGATATATGACATTAAGGATAACCTGTTCCAGGGGATCATATTGCGTGAGAAGGATTTCAGGGAATTTGTGAAAGGACACGATTGGTCGCAATATGCAGGGAAGAACGTAGGAATAACCTGCACCGAAGATGCTATTGTACCCGCATGGGCCTATATGCTTATCGCAAACCGAATGGCTCCTTATGCCCGAGAAGTGGTATTTGGCGACGCTGCTGTGTTGGAAACCGTGCTGTTTGAGAAAGCTATGGCAGCTATGGATGCGGAGCAATATCGCGACCAGCGTATCGTTATTAAGGGGTGCGGCGACACGGAGGTTCCGGTTTCGGCTTATGTTGAATTAACCAAAAGGCTGACACCGGTGGCCAAAAGCATTATGTTTGGCGAGCCGTGCTCAACTGTTCCCATATATAAACGTAAAGATTAATGACCGCCCTTTTTTATAGCAGCTAACCCATGAAGAGATACTTTTTAATTATTCTCTTCGCTACTTGTTGCCTTGGCTCAGCATACTCCCAGGAATTTTCCAAAGTTGCTACTTCCTTTCAACCCGGCGAAAACTTAAGTTATAAGGTAAAATACGGTTTTGTTACGGGCGCTGAAGCGACTATACGGGTGGAGGATAGCCCGCTCAAATTTGAAGGGCAACCGGTTTATCACATTATAGCCGAAGGTAAAACCGCCGGTACATTTGATATCTTCTACAAGGTGCGCAGCCGCTATGAAAGTTATGTAGACGAAAATACCTTGCTGCCTTATTTTTATGCTGAGAACCGGCACGAATCAAGCTACCGGCATAGCGACAATGTCACGTTCAATCATAATAACAATACCATAAAAGCCGGTAAGGGCATGTTCCCTTTTACGGGGCATGTATTTGATTTTATATCGGCGTATTACTTTGCGCGCTGCATAGATGTTACCAAGCTAAAGATCGGCGAAAAGCTGGATATGCAATATTTCCTTGACGACGGTGTGCATGTGATGAGTATTACTTACATGGGTAAAGAAAGAGTAAAATGCAGTATGGGTACATTCAATTGCCTCAAATTTAGTCCCACTATAATACCCGGCCGTATTTTTAGGAAAGATAGCAAACTGTACCTTTGGGTAACGGATGATAATAACCGCATACCCGTAAAGGCGCATGTGGAAGTTATAGTAGGAAGTTTAACGATGGATCTCACCGCTGCTGCCGGGTTAAAATATCCCTTGAATCCCGTAAATAAGGATACGGATTAGGAGGCCGGAAGTCAGAGGTCGGAGTTCTGATAGTTATAGGAACCTGGAAATAAAATCAACGCAATCAAATAATCAAGTAAACGGCGAAGCCCTCTTGGGTACTTTTAAAAAATAAATAGAAAAATCAGCGGTCGATGATAGAGGTAGGAAATGTATTGGTGCACGAGGATGTGGTTAAGGAAAACTTTGTATGCAATTTAAACAAATGCAAAGGGGCCTGTTGTTTGGAGGGGGATTCGGGTGCACCGTTAAATACGGATGAGCTGCCCATCCTGGATGAGATCTACCCCAAAGTAAAGCCCTTTATGACGGCGAAGGGTATTAAAACCATTGAAAAAGTTGGCACTTACGTGAAAGACTTTGAAGGCGATTATACCACTCCATGCGTGGGCGTAAATAAAGAATGCGCCTACGTAGTATGGGAAAACGGCATCACCAAATGCGCCATTGAAAAAGCATACGAACAGGGTGCCATCACCTGGAAAAAGCCCATATCCTGCCATTTATATCCGATTCGCATTACGCAATACCCCGAATTTGATGTACTGAATTACGACCGCTGGAGCATCTGCAGCCCGGCATGCTCTTTTGGTAACGAGTTAAAAGTGCATGTGCACGAGTTTTTGAAAGGCCCGCTTATCCGCAAATACGGCGAGGATTGGTATAAGGAATTGGAAGAAGCAGTGGCGGGGATATAAGTCGCAAGTCTTGAGGTCGGAGTCTTGAGTATTAGACTAATAGTACGTCAAAGAATAATTCAATTATCTTCACAAATAAGAGGTGTATACAAATTTACGGCACGGAGATGTTTAATGTAGTGACACTGTTTTGCCAGTAAAGAGCAGACCTTGTATCACTATACGGCTGCAAATGTGGAAATGGGTAAAACCTCCGCAACTATTGTCGATAAATTTGGATATTATTGTAATGTAAACGCAAGCTTACCCATGAAGAAGGCCTTAATTACCGGTATTACCGGCCAGGACGGTGCATATTTAGCCGAATTTCTGCTGAAAAAGGGCTACGAAGTGCACGGCGTAAAAAGGCGCTCTTCTTCATTCAATACCGACCGCATTGACCACCTTTACCACGATCCGCACGAACAAAACGTAAAATTCAAGCTTTATTATGGTGATCTGACGGATTCGACCAACCTAATTAGATTGGTGCAGGAAATTCAGCCAGATGAAATATACAATCTTGCTGCGCAGAGCCATGTAAAAGTGAGCTTTGATACGCCCGAATACACTGCCAATGCCGACGGCATCGGTACGCTGCGCCTGCTGGAGGCCGTACGCCTGTTAGGTATGACCGAGAAAACACGCATCTACCAGGCATCCACATCGGAGTTGTATGGTTTGGTGCAGGAAGTTCCGCAAAGCGAAAAAACACCCTTTTACCCGCGGTCGCCGTATGCAGTAGCCAAGCTTTATGGTTATTGGATCATAGTAAACTACCGCGAGGCATATAATATGTATGCCTGCAATGGTATCCTGTTTAACCACGAGAGCCCGATACGCGGCGAAACCTTTGTTACCCGGAAGATCACGCGCGCGGCATCGAAGATCGCTCTGGGGCTGCAGAATTGCCTGTACGTGGGCAACCTTTCGGCGCGGCGCGACTGGGGCCACGCTAAAGACTATATTGAAGCGATGTGGCTGATGCTGCAGCAGGATAAGGCCGAAGATTTTGTGATTGCTACCGGGGTAACCACGCCTGTGCGCGATTTTATCAAGATGGCTTTTGCCGAATTGGGCGTCGAAATAGAGTTTAGCGGCAAGGATGAGCATGAAAAGGGCGTGATCATTGACGTTGACGACCAGAAGATAGAAGAATTTGGACTAAATAAGGATGCATTACGCTTCGGGCAAACGGTAGTGAAGGTTGATCCAAAATATTTCCGTCCCACGGAAGTGGAGTTGCTGATAGGCGATGCTACCAAAGCGAGGGAAAAACTGGGATGGGTGCCAAAATATGATTTGAAGGCCCTGGTGGAAGATATGGTGCATGCTGACCTGCGCCTGGTTAAAAAGGATGACTATTTGAAAAAGGGTGGTTTTAAAACCCTAAACTATTTTGAATAAATAAGGTTTATGATTTAACAATATTTATGAGGAGAATATTTACTACGATATTAATTATTGCCTTATTTACCGGCGCCGCGCGGGCCCAGTTAATGTACCAGCCTTACTCATACCAGTTTTACCAAAAACTGAACTCATCGGTATATTCGCCATCAAACAGCCAGCATACGGCGCTTAAACCCTACCTGATCACTGATTCGGGCTTTGCCAGGCCGCTTTATGATTCGTTATTGGGGCTGAAAGTAGATAACAGTAAAAAAAGCTGGCTGGACCATGTGTTGTTCAGCGGGCATTTGGCAGAAGTAAAAAAGAAGGACTATACGTTCTCGTTTGATTATCTGCCTGAGCTGCTTTTGGGAAAGGAATTTGAACAGTCTAAAACCCTTGAATTAAACACCCGTGGATACCAGCTATACGGAACAATAGGCTCCAAATTCTTCTTCTATTCCAGCGGGTACGAGAACCAGGGGAAATTTGCCAATTATGAAACTGCTTATATCAACAAAGTTGGTATGATCCCGGGGCAGGCTTATGATAGAAGCTATGGCGGAGCAACCAAGGATTGGGCGTACGTAACCACCTTGATCGGCTATTCGCCATGTAAAGCATTCACCGTAGAACTTGGTGAGGATAAGACTTTTATTGGAGACGGTTACAGGTCTGTGTTGCTATCCGATTATGCTGCACCCTATCCATTGCTAAGGCTAACCGTGAACCTGGGAAAAGATGTGCAGTACATGGCAATGTGGGCCTATATGGAGGATCAAACCGCGACGCAGTTTAATTCGTTTTCCAATAACCGGCGTAAATGGGGTGCATTCCACTACCTTGACTGGAATATCACTAACCGGGCATCCATAGGGGTATTTAACGCTGTTATTTCTGAAGAGGCCAACGACATTGGGCAGGCGCATGGGTTTGATGTGAACTATATAAACCCGTTGTTTTTTGCATCGTCATTAGGGCCGTCAAACCCGGCACCGGATCATACTTTGCTTGGCTTTAATGGTAAATATAAAGTACTGGATAAAACTACCGTTTACGGGCAATACCTTATTGACCAGGCATCAACACCAGGGAACAACAACAGCCGTAATTCGTGGCAATTGGGCTTCCGGGGTTCTGACCTGTTTAAGATCGCCGGGTTCAATTACTTATTCGAGTATAATACCTCAACACCATATACTTACTCCAGTCAGTACCCTATCGTGAATTATACTGAGTTGAATGAGCCACTTGCCGACCCGTTGGGCGCTAACTTTAAAGAAATGGTGGGCATACTCAATTATTCTATCGGAAAATTTGATTTGCAGGGGCAGATCAACTATGCGCAATATGGCATTAACATAGCCGGAACCAACTTCGGTAAGGATATTATGCTTCCTGACAATGTAAATTTACCTACGGGGATAGGTAGCACAGGCCAGGGTTTGGCAACGACTTTAAAATATGCAGAAGGGACAGTCTCCTACTTGCTCAATCCAAAATACAATTTGCGCATTGAAATTGGCGGTTTGATCCGGCAGGAAACGAATACACAATCGAATACAAAAACGGCTATGATAACATTCGGATTAAGAAGCACTTTCAGAAATCTATATCATGATTTTTAAGGATCATAATTTTTACCTCATGAAGCAAAAGTGCCTGTATTGGACCTATAAAATATTATTACTAATCGTAGTAGTGGTTTCTTTTGCGACGATATCCGCATCAGCGCAGTCGGCGTATCAGCCCTATTCATTCCAGTTTTACCAGAAATTGAGTTCAGACCTGTATTCAACAAATACAAATGAACACACGGCTATAAAGCCTTTTGCTATCGATTCGGCACTGAAGGGGCATTATGATTCATTGATGAATTATGGTCCGGATAATAAAAAACATAGCCTTTTGTACAACAAATTATTCAACGAGCATTTAATTGATTACAAAGGCTCCAGTTCGACTTTCTATGCCGACTTACTGCCAGATTTTGGTATTGGCAGGGACTTTTCGGGTAAACTGACCACAAGCACCACTTCATTAGGTTTGCAATTGGGTGGCACTATCGGGAACAAGTTTTATTACAACGTAACGGGTTACGAGAGCAGCGCCGTTGTGCCGGATTATATTGCCACTTATATCAATCAAACAGGTATTATTCCGGGCCAGGCCTATGCTAAAACGTACGGTGCTAATGGTTACGATTGGTCGTACATAACGGCATCGGTATCCTATACGCCGATAAAATATTTGAATATCTCGGCCGGGCGCGATAAGACATTTATTGGTGACGGTTACCGGTCGATGTTGTTATCCGATTATGCCTCGCCATATCCTTATTTTAAACTGACAGGTACGCTGGGGAATGTTACGTATATGGTGATGTGGACCTATATGAATGATCCCGCATCAACTTCGCAATATGACATCAGCCGCAAAAAATTCGGCGTTTTCCATTACCTGGATTGGAACGTAACCAATAGGCTATCCTTTGGCTTTTTTGAAAATGTGATGGGATTTTTCACGGATGATAATGGTGCGAAACGCCCGTTTGACTTTAACTATATCAACCCGATCATATTCCTGAAACCGATAAACAACTCGAGTGATGACCCTGAAAAATCATTGATCGGTCTTACAGGCAAATACAAAATTACCGATGGTATTACTGTGTATGGCCAATTTGCGCTGGATGAATTTGTTGCCAAAGATTTCTTTTCAAGCAATGGGGCATCGGTTAATAAGTATGCCTGGCAGTTAGGATTCCGCGGTGCTGACCTGTTTGGCGTCAAAAACCTGAACTACCTGGTTGAAACCAATACCGCTAAGCCATACACTTATACTGCAAGGTCGGCCATAGAGAATTACTCTGAAAACGGAGAGCCACTTGCGCATCCCTGGGGTGCTAACTTTCGCGAATTTGTAGGGCTATTGAACTATAGCTACAAGCGGTTTGACTTTTCGGCCGAAGGTGACTATGGCCGATATGGGCTGGATATGAACGGGCTTAATTACGGTAAGGACATTTTCCAGGTTTATACTACCCCGGCAAAGCTTTTTGGCAATTATACCGGGCAGGGATTAACTACAAATATGTACTATGTACAAGGCAAGGTGGCCTATATTCTGAACCCTAAATATAACCTTCGAATAGAAATCGGCGGCATTGTGCGGCAGGAACAAAATAGCCAGTTTACCGATAAAACCACCATGCTCACTATAGGCCTGCGCAGTTCGTTCCGTGAACTTTACTCGGATATTGCCAGTTATAAGACGCATTAAGTAGCGTGACTCCCGGTTGATTTTTTAACCGGTGCTTAATTTTGCGGTACAAAAAAGTGCCCATTTGGGAAATTTTTTTCCCGGCTTTTCCCCTCTTTTTCTTGTAAAATCCCATAAAGCTCGTTTAATAGGCTTCGAAAACTTATAAAATAATAGTTAAAACGATTAAGGCCTGGTTTTTGTATATAGAAAGTCACATACAAATACTTATGGCTACTTTTAATCTTGACGCTGCTAAAATTCCTACTGTTGGACTGCTGGATTATTCCATTCTGAATGGTGGTCTTGATAAGATAAATTTCAGTTCTAAATGTCTGATCAATACGATCAATCAGTATTCTTATATCATCGCCCAAAAAGATGCTGAGTTCAAGAAAGCGTTGATGGGCTCTGATGTGTTATTGCCAGACGGCGTTGGTATAACGGCAGCTCTTAAAATGCTAAAAGGCGAAAATGTAAAGAAAATAGCCGGTGCTGATCTCCATCAATACCTGCTCGAGAAATTGAATGCAAGTGGCGGTAAATGTTTTTATTTGGGTTCGAAAGACAGCACTCTTGAGGCTATTAAAACCCGTTTAAACAAAGAATATCCAAATATCAAGGTTGGTGTTTATTCGCCGCCGTTTAAGGCGCAATTCAGCGAAAAGGAAAATGCCGAAATGATAAATGCCGTAAACGAATTTAACCCTGACGTTTTATTTGTAGGCATGACCGCTCCGAAACAGGAAAAATGGTCGTACCTGCACAAAGGTGAGCTAAAAGCTAGTGTCATTTGTACCATAGGTGCGGTTTTTGATTTCTACGCAGAAACCATCAGCCGCCCATCCCAATTTTGGATAGATTTGCATTTAGAATGGTTTGTCCGCCTGGTAAAAGAACCTAAACGTATGTCAAAAAGATACTTATACTACGGTCCCGCGTTTGTATATGATCTATTAAGAATGAAGTTTTCTGGCTCCTTTTAATCATGCGACGGCATAATTCTACAAACAGGTAGCCCCGACGGGGCAAAGAGTTTTCTTATTGCAAGCTTATGTTATTTATCAAAATTCAACAAGGCATTCTATCTTGTCGCAAATGCTCTGATAGTGTCCTTCTGACCCAATAAATTCCTGATCTCTGAAAAGCATGTGCTTTTAAAGAAGTCGCAGCAGCAGTTAACATCAGCAAATCCGGGATATAAATAAACCACGGGCCGCAAATTATGCACCGGGCACTTGCGGGACTGAACTATCTGCTTAATTTGTGTATGTGTTTCCATAGGTAGATGTTTTCAGGTAAACATTAAAAAGGTAAATGGTGCTGTGAAAGGCAAAGGATATACGAATATATCCTGCTGTATTAACGGTTGACGCCGGGGTTGGTGTCACCTTTATTTCAAAGTATTGTTTTTCAATGGTAGTCATGATACAGTATTTGAAATTTAAAACCTCAACATACTTCGCATAACTTAGGATGGTATAAATATCGGACTTTTTAAGAAAAATTAAAAAGTAATCGACTGATCTTAGCTAACCATTTTTCCACATTTCTTATAAGAACATGCGATTTGTTGATAAAATTGTCGGCATTTGTGAAGAAATATTAAAAATTTGCAATGATCGCCTATTTGCAGGGTCAGGTGTATCTGAAATTGCCCTTGTGGAAAAAAATCAGGATGCGATGGTATGTGTATTCCTTTTGATGCCCATTTTACGAACCTGTTCTGCTATTGAGTTTGCATCATAGCCGCATTCGGCCCAAAGTTCGGGCTGTTCGCCATGCTCAATAAACTGATCGGGGATACCTAAACGTATTACTTCAGCGTGGTAATTATTATCGGCCATAAATTCGAGTATAGCACTCCCCATTCCTCCTTCAATACAGCCATCCTCGATAGTAATCACCTTGCTGAATTTCTTAAAAACTTCATGCAGCAGGTGTTCGTCGAGTGGTTTTACAAAGC